>NZ_AUSW01000015.1 GCF_000471625.1 Psychrobacter aquaticus CMS 56 | reverse complement strand
CTATAGCTGCATTTATATAAAGCATCCAGCGATAAAATAAAAAAAGACATCTATTCGGATGTCTTTTTGTTAAATATAGGCTTTTTCATAGGTTTTGTAGTATACCTCGGTCTTTCAATAGCTTATCCAGCGCACTTCCGTCTTGACGAGTTAGGTTTGGTACATAGCGAGAATACACTGTGAATAGCATTTTTGTGTTGCTATGACCCATTTGCGCAGCAATCCACTCAGGCGACTCACCAGCAGCAAGCCAAAGCGTCGCGGCTGTATGTCTGCTTTGGTAAGGATTACGCTTATCAAGCTCTAAATATCGTAGTAACGGATACCAAACTCGCTTGGTCACATTGCGATGGTTAAAAGGAGTACCTGCCTTTGTGCAGAAAACGAACTCACCTTGATGTTTAGTCAGGATCTGCTGCTCAATCAACGCATCATAAACCAGTTGGTTCATCTGAATAACACGATTCGAACCTGAGGTTTTAGTTTCGCCTATGACACCATTAACGACTGCCTGATCAACGATGATTTGTCGGCGCTCAAAATCTATATTTTTCCAAGGCAAACCATCAATCTCACCTGTACGCATACCTGTAAAAAATCGTACGATATAGTAAGGCTTATAATCTGCTCTCACGTTATTGATAATCAGCATGACCTCTTCTAGAGTAAAAGGACTGACATTACTTTTAGGCTCACTGAGTGGTTTTACATTCTTCCAAGGGCTGTCAAAATCAAAACGCTCAGAGGCTTCGGTAAGCACCATACGTAATGGCGTCATGATATGATTAATGCGAGACGCTGATAAAGGTCGTCCGTTATTACCCTCTTTAACTAACTTGCCTCGAAAAGTCATGATTTTGGCTTTGCTAATGGTATTTAGCGGTACATTACCAAAATGAGGAATTAGGTAAATTCTAAATATATCTTCCACATTACTTATTTGAGAGTCCCGCCATTCCGGCTTTTTCTCCTCTAACCAAACTTTGCTAAAACTATCAAAGCCTGAGCTTGAGTCCTTATGACTATTCGTTGACTTCATAAGCTCTAAGCTTTGAAACTGCTCAAGCTTTTTACTTTGCGGAAAATAGTTTTCATAACGAAAACTACCTAATTGAATGTCTGCCTCCATTTTGCTAACGAAATTTTCTAGACGCTTTCGATTAGGCTTAGTGTCTGCCAGTAAGGTTTGCTCTCTACAACGTTGACCTATGTATCGGAAATCTACATACAGGTTGCCATTACGGCTATTGATACTCGCCATGATTACGCTCCCGCTGCAAATGGAATGTTATCGTCGTAGCCTGTCAGCATTAACTCTTCAATCTTTTGCCATATAAAAAGGATTTTTCTACCTCCAAATGGTTTGATGTAATGAACGCCCTCAATAAATACCGCATCCTTAAGTTGATTGCGTATTGTCTTGCTATCATATTTAATACGTTGTGACAGCTCTTCGGTTGTTAAATAGGTATAACTCATAGTAAAATCCTTACTAAAGATCAAAGTGTTATTATCTAATAGCTTTATGACCTGCTATAGAACACAATTTACACTAAAAATTATCTTTTGCAAGTTATTTTTATCTACAGTAGATTATTTTATTATGGAGGAGGTTATGGTGAAGTGTAATTTATCTAGAATTATGGGTGAGAAAAGACTTAAGATTGCTGACGTATCTAAAGATACGGATATCAACAGAGGCACAATCACACGTATGTATAATGAAGAAGCCACTAGAGTAGATCTAGAAGTTGTAGAGAAGCTATGTTTATATTTGGATATTGAAGTGGGCGATCTTTATGAAATAGTTAGGGAAGAACAATAAACGTTCTTCCTTTTAGAATCCAAGATAATGCTGCGCTTATCAGTCATTACCCCAAATAATACGCAGCAATACTATAGTTTCTCAAATATGCTAAACAAACTATTCGATAACAAAATGTTCTATAGAAGGTTATTTTAAGTTGCAATAGCTTAAAATATATGTATAATTTCAACTGTAGGAAGTCATTACGACCAACAGAGAGAAATAATAATCTATAGGAGATTATACATGAACACATTTATTAAACCGCTGAATGCTTCAATTTGGTTAAGCGCCGAAGCGATATCGCTATCTACTAAGCTTATGGTAAACCTGCAAATACAACAGGGTTCACAGTTAGCAAAGATGCTAGGCGTCAATCCGATATTTTATAATGATGAGGCGATTAGGATATGGGTGCAACGAGAGCTAAATGAAGGATTAGCGCTGAATCGTTATACCTTAACGAATCTTGAGACCAAGTTTTTGGCCATTATGAATCATTACGAGATTCCTTATTCGTTGTGATTAATGTTAATTATTTGGTTTGGAGATAACCATGAGCTTAAAACTTATTTTCAGCGCTAATGCAGATCAGTCCGACATACAACTATGTGAAGACTATTGGGCATACGGGCATGATGGGCGGTATGTAGAGTATATAGAAATACTCTGCAGACAATACCATATCGATTATCATATTCTGTTTGGCGTATTAGCAGAGTGTCAAGCTTACTTAGATGATGTGCACTGTGAGTACTGTGGAAGGCCGTATCAACTTGATGTACCAGCGGATATACCTTATATCAGAAAACAGTCATCTTGGTTCTGCGAATCATGTATTAGTTTTTCTGGCGGGCAGCTTACAGTTAGCAGATGATAATTTAAAGATTATTTAATAACCAGATTGCTAATGCTCTCTGGTTTTTTTGATTGAAGATTTCTATATTTATCTTCTTTAAACATCCTTTCATGCTACTATTTTTAATATACTGATATTAATGAAGGTAATTCAGCTATGGCATTAGAAGGTGGTGGGTTTGCAGATAAATTTGGAAATAGCTACGAAGCAATTTGGGTTGCTAAGCAGTTATTGAGGCTAGCTGAAGAGGAAGTGCGGTCTGTCACTATCGAGCCTTTAGGAGAAGATGAGACAGGTGTTGATTTAATTGTCGAGTGTTTAGATGGGCAGAGAGAGTTTCATCAATGCAAATCTAGCCATAAATATGCCGATGTATGGAGCTTATCCAGACTTGATGAAGCTGGAGTATTAGAGAAAGCATATAAACAAATTTATAGAACGGGTTGTGTTTTCAAGACTGTATCCCCGTTCTCATTTACACAATTATCTCAGCTCAGTTTGAGCGCCAATAATACAACAGATAGTCCTGAAGAATTTATAGAACATCAAATTAATCAAAGCAAAGAACGTCTTAAGTTCTTTGAAGACTTGTGCGCACGATTAATACTGCACAGTGACGGAAATTTCAACATCATAGATGCAATTAAGTTTTTAAAGCATTTTGAAGTTATTAACTTTTCTTCTAATTCTGAATCACGAAGAGATATCATTGACAAGGTTAATAAAGAATTCAGTAGTAATCCTGAAGATATTATTGATTTTCTAGAAAATTATCCTATAAGCTCTAATAAACTACGTTTGCCAATCACTACATCCCAACTACTGAATGACATGCAGATGCGGGGATTTAATCTAAGAGTTTATGAAAATGATGAAAGGGTGTTTTCCGAGATAAAAAGGATTAATTGTGATTTTCAATCAACTATAAAACCTTTCCTCATTGATGATAGCTTAATTAAACGCCCAGAACTTGACGAATGCCTTGAATCTATGAATAGCTATCCTATTACCCTAATCAAAGCAGAAGCCGGTATGGGTAAAAGTGCTTTTCTACTGCAGCTTTGTGATTATCTTAATGAGCAAAAATACATATCTCTGCCTATACGGCTAGATAGAAATCGTCCTGAAAAAAACGCAGACGCATTTGGGCGTGATTTAGGATTAACTCATTCACCTGTATTCTGCTTAAATACTTTTGCGGGTGATACAAAAGCAGTCATTATCTTAGATCAGTTGGATGCAATACGTTGGACAGCGAATCACTCTAGTAATGCGTTGCAAGTATGTCAGGAGATTGCCAGACAAGTTATTCAATTAAGAGCAAGTAATCATGATATCTGTTTGGTACTTGCCTGTAGAGATTTTGACTTAAAAGAAGATCCACAGTTGCAACATTGGATATTAGATCTCAATGATAAGGCTGCTCATATAGAATTATCAGAGTTACCTGCTGAGCAAGTTAAAGAAATTTTAGACCCTTACGAGAACTATGACTCTTTATCACCTATTAAACAGTCTATTCTGAGAATTCCAATATGGTTAAGTTTATATTTACGAATTATTAAAGATAATCATGACAATCCAGACTTCACCAGTAAGATAGATCTTATTAGCTTATATTGGGAAGATAGAATAAAACAGCTGAGTAAAATATTAATTGATACGAGTTTGGCTAACTCAATTGTTGATAATTTTGTAGAAAAAGCAAGCCAAAACATGCAGTTTTCTATACCTATAAGTTTACTTAGCAATCCTAACCCTAATGCATTAGAGGTACTAATCTCTGTAGGTATACTGCATAAGCATGAGAATCAAATCAGCTTCCAGCATCAAGCACTATTCGATTATCACTTAGGAAAACGTCTCTTTGATACCGCTCAACGGTCAAGTGATGCGCTGCTTGAAGAGATTGGTTCAAAGTCTGAACAAACACTCACCCGTAGAGAGCACATTAAGTATGCTCTGAAGCTATTGGCCCAATCGAAACAATCAGTGTTTTGTAAAAATGCTTCAGCTTTGCTCAATAGTACTGATATTCGTTTTCATATTAAGTACTTAGCTATTAATGTGATTGGTGAAGTTACAACTATTAAAGCACCATTACGCCACCTAATAATAAGTCTAATAGACAATGAAGAATTAAATCAGCCTTTTATTGACCATGCTTGTTTTGGACACCCGCAAATAGTCGAGGTGCTTTCAGAACAAAATGTGATTTCTAGATGGCTAAATGGATCTGACTCGCAAATGGATCTAGCTATTCGATTATTAAGTTCTATAGCTGGCAAAGCGCCCGACATTGTTATAAAAGAGATTGAGCCATTCATTGGAGTATCTGAGAAGTGGAATAATAGATGCCATTCTGCTTTGAATTGGAACATTCAAGATGATTCAGAAGAGATGTTCGCAGTACGTAAAAAGCTTTTACAATTAGGTTGTGCAATTAATTATATTAATTGGGATGAATTAGCAAAAAAGCATCCAATAAAGGCAATTGAGTTAATACAGCTAATTCTAGAAGGTTATAAAAAAGAATTAACAGACTCGAGCTTTGAAATAGAAGAAGCTGAAGAGTCGGTTAAGTATCTACATCGAAAGGTATGGAGAGAAGGTCAGATCGAAGACCTAGAAAACATTGCAGAAGCTTTGCCTCACGATGTTCTTGAAAAGTTAATGCCTCAGGTTTTTAAAATAATTAGTAGCTCGATTGATGAAAGCTCTTATACAAGAATATGGCTCTACAGAGGAAGACTTCTATTTAATGAGCATAGAGATTCTTTAGTAAGAGGTGTGTTAAGCATACTTTTTGAAGCAGGTAAGCAATATTTTGAGAGACCAAATGAACTATTCCATTTGTTAACCCCATATCTAACGAATAAGCATCCAGTCGTCGAATACATTATTGCAAATCTATTGCTAAATTTACCTACTGGGTATTCTGATCAAATCATAAAATGGTTACTGGACAACCCAACTACTAGATTAGCTTGTGGGAATGACTACGAAGAACCTAAATGGGTGCTTTCAGGAAATTTGATAGAAAAATATTCACCTCATTGTTCAAATGAGCTTTATGAAAGTCTGGAATACGCAGTATTAGGTATTGGCGTTAGTAAAGACTTAGAAAGTGTAAAACGCATATTAGATATACGAAGACAGTTTGGAAAAGTCTATAAAAGTTTTTGGGGAGAAGCTCAGTACTTCTTACTTAATAAACTTGATGATAATCGTATCAGCAAAAAATCCATAGACTTACATAATATTTTACAAAGAAGATTTAAAGGTTGTAGTGATACTTATTTTTATTCATATGATTCTTCATATGGTGGTGCAGTTGTTTCTCCTTTACCACAACCAAATATACTATCTGATAAGGCATGGACAAAACTCATACTCACAGATGAAGAGCGTTTTAGTACTTTTAAAATGCGACAGATAGATACTAGTGTCGTTGCAGAGTCTAGTATTTACACCTTTTCGAGAAGCTTAAATACAGCTGTTGAAAATCAACCAGAAAGATTCGCAAAACTAGCTTTGTCCCTACCATCAAATATTAATCAGGAATTTATTGATAATATATATTGGGGTCTAGCAGCCACTAATCCATCTAATTTAGCTGAAAAATTTAAAGAGAAATGGCAACCTTGTCCGTTAGAACTACGCTATAGAGTAGTCGAGCACTTCAACAATTCGAATGAGAGTCATTCTTTGACGAGATTATTAGCTAATAATCCTAAAATTATTAAGCATCCCACTATACTTAACAGACTTATTGATATTGCTCAAAACTCTAATGACCCAGATATCGGAAAACTTAACGTATATAATCCTAAAGAAGGTAAAAATCCAGAGGAAACCACAGCTCAAAATCTACTTCATAATTCAATTAATTGTTGTAGAGGTATTGCATACGATGGTATTGCCAAAATATTTTGGGATAATGAAGAGTATGCACGTGATAATCTGAGTTTGATTGATTCTGCTATAAATGATCCACATCCTGCTGTAAAAATAGTAGCAGTCAGATTATTGACTTCTTTCCTAAATTACGACATAAACTACGCATTGCAGAAGTTTCTGGACTTATGTAAATCCGACTTAAGAATGAGTTGTGCTCATCAATCCTATCACTTTTTTAATTCAGCTTTTACAGATAATTTTAAATATCAGTATGTAGAGTTAGTGAAACTTATGCTTATTTCTGAGTATGAAGAGGTTCGTAAGCAGGCTGGCATACAAGTTTTTGCACGCTATTTTTTTAATGGTTTATTTGAGAATTACCTATCATCTATCTTAACAGCTGATGATTCAGTCAAGCTAGGTATCGCCGAAGTTTTAGTTCAATTTCTAACGGTAGACGATTATGCAGAGCAAGAGCACAAATTAGTGGATGTATACAGATCCTTAATTAATGATAGCTCGCAGAAAGTGAGAGATAAATTGCTACATTCTGTTCGACAGAAGAACTTTTGGAATAAAGGAGTTACCGAAGAACTATTAGATATTTACATGAACTCCCAAAAAGCACACAGAAAGATATACCACTTGTTTTATGCTTTAGAGAATCATGGTTTAAATCTAGAAGGCTATAAAAGTGTGTTATTACAGTTATTCTCTGAAATAGCTACAGCTACTTTATCTGCCGAAGCTAAACAGAGTCTTCATAGTGAAATGGATAGATTAACTAAGATACTGCAAAGAATATATGATGAAGCGGTTGATGATGAGGATGAAGATATTTTGAATGTATGCTTAGATATTTGGGATGATTTATTAAAGTCGGATGGCTATGCAGTTAGGCAGGCTTCTAAGCACCTTGAAAATGGACTGCTTACATGAGTAATAGTTTGATAATTTTTAGTAAAGGCTCAATAAAAATTGAGCCACTCAACCTATTAGTCACCAACAACTGAACCCAAATCTATCTCCCTCAGTCCTATTCATCAATTCCATATCATCTGATTACTAGTTACTAAATACTGCGCTCTTTTATCGGCTTCTGCCAAAGCGATAATGCTACATACTAATGGCACACTGAAAGCTTGTTTATGCTTCTTGCTTATATAAGCTCTGTAGTGGTCAATTAATTTAAGACAGTTTAATCATTGTCCAATTAATACTATTATCTCTTACTAAATGTTCCTGCATAAGAGCAAGCTGATGATTGAAAATAGACGCGAAAATAGCTTTTAGTGACTTAGTCAATCCAGCACTCGTATATTTCAAGCTTTGCTCAATAAATTTTTCTTTTTGGTTGTAATAAAAGAAGTTGTATATAGATGCTTGATTATCGACTTCAAAAGTTAAGGAGGCCTCTAAAGCTAAAGGTATCAAAGCAAAATATTGATGTTTATTTGCCTTGATATAGCCCTGCATTAAATGCACACCTGCAAGGTCATAATCAAAAAACAATCCTACTTGGCAACTATTTGAAAGATTTTTTACTATGTCATTTACCATTCTAACGTTGTCATTAAAACCTCGGAATACTAACACTGATTCTTGCCAATCAGCAGGTAATAAATGAGACCACTCCCACCAGTGGGTCAGCAATTGACCATTCTCTATAATAATTATTTTTTTAATCCTAGATATATCTAAGTAGCCTTCACCTATAGTAGGTAAAACTCCTTTAGGTGTTTGAGGCATTTCATATGTTTGGCCATTAACTTGTAATGGAATAGGTGTATTCAAACCCACTACAAGAATTTGTCTGCCAAATACCTGCGTTTTAGTTAACTTCTCGTCACTATTGTACTTTCCAACTTCTAATCTGTTATCAAGATTAGCTAGACTTGATGGCGTTATAAAATCGTCAGCTCTTTGATTGAATTTGATAAGATCATGGATGGCATCAAAATCACTTTCATCATAAACAATATCCTTGCCGCTCTGTTTTCCAATACCGTTGTCTGCTAGTCGCATCAAAGTTTTATTAGCCTTTAGGGATTCTCGTTTATCAGTCACTAATCTTTGAAGTACTTTAAGCTCGTGAAGGTTTAGTTTTATACTCATAGATATTTATCCCGTCCAATTCATAAACTATTAAGTAGTATGTGCTATGACGATGTCTCTGACGATATGATTGCCTGAATAATTTTTAACATCATCCTCTTTCACAATAATAGATAGCGGGGGGTTGAACTGCTCTTTATGCATATAAAAATAACTTATGACGTTAAGTAACCAATCCTCAATGCTAATATCTTCTGAATTATCTTTAAGCAGATAATCCCAAGCATTCACTGCTGAGAGAGCTGTATAACCATTTTCTATAATCAAAGCCTCGAAGTATTGAATAACTGCACTATATAATATCGACTGTTCAATAGTTATTGCTTCTGAATGCGTGACATCATCTACAAAATGAGGTGCCTTATTCTCCTCAGTTTGATCAGTGCTACCGATTTGAATCAGCTTATGGCTCAGTGTAGTGGCTATCTCCCCTATAAACTCATCATTAAGTGGATTTTCGAGATCTGGAAAGCTAGTGAGGGTTAGTACACCCGCTTGATTAAAGCAGCTTGTGTCATGACTAAGTAAGGAGATATCAGGCTTAAATGCTGGGTACTTAAGATAATGCTGATAGAAGCCGTCAATTAGATGATTAAGTTTTTGATGTTGTTTATCTTGTTGAAGTTTTGCAAGATTTTGACGCAGTTGATGGCCTGAGTTGATCAACTCCTTAATGCCATTATCAATGGCTGATTTCATCACTTTTAATAGCAGTGATTGTAAGAATGAGCTTTGTCTAGCCCATTCGCTAAGTTGATTGACCGTTAAACGAGAGAAGATTTGGTTAAGCTGACTAATAGTATTTAGAGATTTTTCGTTCTCTTTAATTCTAATATCTAGATCTTCAATGATATTAAGTGTGTTATAAACCTGATAAGAAAAGTGCAGTGTAATACTGTTAAGTTCGGCTATTATATTAATGATACTTTCTTGTAGTTCATTCTCGTAGTGAATAACGTCATGGCCATCATGAGATTTAGCTAGATGGTAAAAATCAATACTGGACTCAAGTTCTTCAATGAGGCCAGACAAGGTCTTGCTAGAGGCTCTTAAGCGACTGGTTTGAGTGATATGATTGACATAACGAACTACCGATCCGGACAATTGAAATCCATCAATATCATCTATATAAAATCCTAACCTAACTTTTTTTAGGTCATCGATAGCTTTTTGGTTTTCCGACTGATGCGCAATGAGACCGCCTTGCTCTATACATGCTCTAGTAATAAGTTCAATATGTTTAATGAGTACATTAGTAGTTTTTTTAGCTTCAGCTGTATAGCTAAGACTCTCATTAGATGCTGGTGTATGAACGTTATTCATTAAATATTACTCATTAAAGGTTGCTAGATTGTGCGTATCTGAATTCAAATCCAGTCCACCTTGAACATCCTCATCAATGACGATCACTTGATACTTATTAATATACTCAAGCTGATCATAGAGCATTGACCATTTAGCCGTAGCTTTAAACATTGACCCTGTAGATCCCATAGGATGTAAAAAACCTTCTGATTGTAGATAGTCTAATAAACTCGTTACTTGTTTCTTTGGCTCTTTACTGGTTCTACCTAGTTTGCTAATGATTTCCTCTAATTGAATCTCAAGTTGCTTTGAGTCTTCTATACTAGTAAGCAGGTCGCCTTGCTTAATGACATCGTTGGCTTGTAGGGGCCGAGACAGATTCATACAGCTACGGGCAAGTCTTAACCATAAAATAAGCGGATATAACTTAATTGAAAACTGTTCAAACCTTTGACTGATAGCTTTTTGATGATCTCTAGAATTTATATCTAAAAAACCTAGATAGACTCCTGCCTTATCTGAGGTATATAAAGGCTGTCTATCTATCCTTTCTAGGTAATCCTTAACGTCAAACCAATTATCTTCTGTATTCAGCCAGTCCATTAAGGACTTTGAGGTCACATTATCGATGACTTCTCCAGAAAGCAGCTTCAATATAACTCTACTAAAATAACTCGTCATGTCGTTACCTATACTTGTGGATTAGAAGACTCAATATTACGAAGCTTTTGCAATAAGGGATTGGGCTTATTATTTGGTATGACCTGTATAGTACGCACACCATCCTTTAGATCTAACCAGTTTTTATTTACAAAAAATTGGTTCAACAAAGGGCTTGCATCCGGCTGTGCACAAAATAAGGAGACATTGCGTTTTTCCATTAGTTCAAAGAGTAGCTTGGTATTCTGATTAGATAGCTTACCGATTTCATCTAATGGCCAGTGAATAGTTACATTTTCATCAGGGCATAAATAACGGGTCATACCGCAAAAGACGACTATCACTGCCAGTAATGACAAGCCTGTGCTACTAGCATCTTGCAAATCTTGATCGGTATAAATTGGTACGACTCGACCGTTTTCAGTAATGCTTATCTTAAGCTCTACTAAGCTTTCTATATCTTCGGTTATTTGAGTATTTTCTAGCGAGCTTAAAAGACGCTCAAAGCTTGAAATAAATACTTCGTTAGGTAATACGTCTATACCAGCTATTTTCCAGTCTTGATAATGGGTATCAAATTCAGCTAAATCAGACCACATATCGTAAGTATGAATTTTGGATTCTAGCTCGATCTCTATATCCGTTAAAGCAGGGAAGTTATGCTCGGTATTAATTTTCCTAGCCAAATCTGATCCAATTGATTTCACACTAGAATTTAGTTTTTTAAGCGTGTGATAATAATTACTAAAGTGTAGTCCTGTAGAGTCAAATTGGCTTCTTATGGAGCGTTTAAGCTGATTTAAATCTTCTGACATCAGCTGATATAGAGAGATAATATCTAGTAACTCTCTAACCTCCTTAGTTATTGGCTTTTCTATTTCAACATCATAAGCGGTCACTTTCTCATAATAATATTCACTTTGCCTCGATTGCCAGTATTTATGTATTTTACTGCCGGAATGGTGTGATATGTCTTGATTAAATGTTTGTGCACTTATGGAAAGCTCAAAAACTTGCTCTTTATTTTTTTTAATAGAAGATTTTGCTTGTGTTAACCAAGTTATTTCAGCAGTATTAGCATCAATACTAATCGCATCACGTAAGTTAGGTTCAATAGGTGATGGCAAAATATCATGTTCACTATTTTGATGGGAGCGCACATCGCTAGTTAGGGCTTGATTTAGTCGTTTATAGACTTGCGTCTGCTTAATTTCATGTTGGTAAGAGCGTATCGTATCAGCCTGAGCTTGCCATTGATTAATATTAGTCAACTGAGCTTTTACATTACTCTGATGATCCGTTAAGCGTTTAATCTCAATACCGATCTCACTAATACGTATCTGTTTAAGGTTACGATGGTCTTTAGTTTTTTGTGCGACCTCATCAACTCTCTCTTGTAACTCATAAGCTCTTTCCTGATAAGTATCAAAATGACTCCATTCCTCCCGATACCAGCGCTGATACTCTATGATTATTTTTTGGAAACCCTCAGCCTTTCTTAGTATATGGTTAAGTTGGCTGATTTCTTCATGTAACTCAGCTAGCTTATTGGTGTCTACCCCTTTATCAGCTAAAACCTCAAGATAACGAACTTGGTACGCTTGCTCATCCCGCTCTTTATTACTTTCCGCCTCATTAATACTTAGTGCCACATTTTCAAGTTCAGAGTCTCTTTGCTTTTCTAAGTCAATAATTTTATTTTTATAGGTTTGCAAACGTTCAGTTGAGCTATCAGCAAAGTTTTTGAATTGCGACTCTTGTTCTTTCAATAAGCTGTCAAGTTGTGTGTCAATAACGCTTAATTCAGTTTCTTTGGCAGCAATAAGTTGCTCTTGACGAGATTGAATCAGAATTGCGAGTTGCCTTTGCTGTTGCTCAATTTGCTCAACTTCCTTGTTTTGGTCCGTTTTCTTATTTCTGATAATAACGACTTTAGCGCTTGATTCACGAACTTCTTTTCTAGCGTTTTCTAGTTCCTTTCCTGCTTGTTCTAGTTCAGTTTTTGTCTCACGTACTTTTTGCTTAATTGCGTCATATTGGTGACTAAGCTTAGAGCTTTCTGTGGCAGAATCAGGCATATCAATAGCAGCAAGGTTAATGTCTAACCCATATAAAGACGTAGTTAAGTTATCTGCACTGCCTATTAACCACTCTTGAGCTAAGTCTTGTCTATGTAGTAAATCAGGATTAAGTACTTTCATAATACTATTTTTTGAATGCTCAGGATGCTGCATGAGTGTCTCAAGCAGACTGTCCTTTGCAGGATAAAGTAGCTTATGAATAGACTCAGCTTTATTCTGTAAACGCTCAAGGTTTTTATTTAATAAATCAACATTACCTTGCTTCTGTCCTAATGCTTCTTTAGCTTTATCTAAATGATCTTGGGCTAGATTTTGGTTCGTATCAAGAGTTGCTAGCTCGGTATAGGCTCGGCTAAGATGTTCCTTGAGCTTATCTTTTGATAATTGACTTTCAGCATCTATACTGCCATCTTTTGCTTTGGCAATTTCAATTTCAACAGGTTGTTTAGTTTCTTTTAAGGTATGGTAGGCTCTTGAGTTATTAGCTTTGATGTCCTCAAGCTTTAGTGCATCTTTTTCTGATTGATTATTTATTAAGACTTCGACTTCTTTAATATCTACAGTGGCCGCATCTCTTATCTGATCTTTCTTATCATTTAATCTCTTTATCTTGTCAGTTAAAGCATCACTTAAACCTCTAAGACGTTTTTCATGTTCATTTTTGATGGTTTGGGCATCTTCTTGCAAAGCATTATAAATCTTTGTTTGCTCCTCTATTCTCTGTTTATACTCTTCGATGTTACTGACCAAATGTCTTTTCTTCTCAATATCTTGCGCTTCCCAAGCTTGCTTTTGTTCATTAAGGTTACTAATGCGTTGGTTATAGTTATTTAGTTCAATCTGGGTAGACGACTCTAAATCTATCATTTTATCGATTTCTTGATTAAATGCTTCAGCGGTTTTATTTTTTAATTCTTGTTTCTGGGTTAACTCTATTTCAAGCTGCTGCTGCTGTGCAGTAATAGCTTCATTGTATTTTTGACTATATTCATATGTATCACTAAGAGTTGCCCAATCCGCTAAAAGCTGAAGGGTGTTTTGGTAAGCTTCAGTCAGTTTATCAACCTTAATATTAAAACTGTTAACGCTTCTTAAATCTTCAATAAGATCCATACCTTTAGTGTCAATAGGTTTAGACTCTAAGCTAATTTGGTCTCGCAAGAAACTATCCACTAACATCGTCTTAAATTGAGCCAGTAATCTATCATGCTTTAATACCACTGATGTCAATGCGCCAATATGGTTTATAGAGGTATTAGAAAGTGCATATTTACTAGCTTCAGATAAATAACTCTGACGTCCTTTACTTCGTCTTCTTAGTATCTTCCTATTGTTCTGAATTATGGCTCGATAATCTGTAATAGTGTCTACTTGGTTACTGGTCTCAAATGGCAAGCTACGCTTCAGAATGTCACTAATGCTCTGCTTATCAGCAAATAGATCAGCTAGCTCTTCACTAAAAATTGTCTGATCTGCGTTTCCAGTAATAAAACGATAGGCAATACCACCTTGGTTTTTCCGATAAAGACAAACACAGCACTCGCCATCATAGCGACTGTACTCAAATACTATGAGGCTTTGAGGATGAGGAAGGTAATAATCAGCAAAGCTTTTTTTGCTACCAGACCTACTGATCAACCGCTCTGGTTCATAACCATAAAATACAGGAATCAAGGTAAGGGCAGAAGTTTTTCCCATACCATTATCACCCGTATTATTTGTATGTCCTGCGCAAGCTATTTTTGTACGTTTACCTCTAAAGTAAGAGTCATGCAAGATGATTGTTTGAAGTCCGGTAGTTGTCATAAGTAGCTCGCA
Source organism: Psychrobacter aquaticus CMS 56 (assembly GCF_000471625.1). Lineage (GTDB taxonomy): Bacteria > Pseudomonadota > Gammaproteobacteria > Pseudomonadales > Moraxellaceae > Psychrobacter > Psychrobacter aquaticus. Next base: position 293,382 of record NZ_AUSW01000015.1, on the reverse strand, counting down.
AAATTATAGGTTACAAGGTAGCAAAACCTCGCTAACTAAATAGTAGCTTAAAATAGTTAAAATTACATTACGATACCGCTTATACTTGTTATATCGCGACATTAGTTGTCGTTTTAAGTATCTTTCGAAAGCGATAGCCGTAAAAAAAGAGAAACGTACTAACGTATCTCTTTTTTGTTTAACTATAAATAATCTACTTTATCCAATAACATTAAGTATCTGCTGCCGCACATCTTGGCCTTTATCATCTTTCTTGACCGCCATTAAAAATAAGCATTTACCCTGACTATGACTTGCCCAAAGTTCGCCTACCATACGTTTTTCTGCTGAATCATCATTGGTTTCGTAAGGCTTGCCTTTATACTCCACCACCAAGATACGACCGTCCTGCAATTCAACGATAAAGTCAGGATAAAAGTTGGTATGTGCCAGTGGCAAACTAAATGATGCTTCTCCACGCCGAACTAGATTTCTGATCCAATGTTTGACTGGTGTCAATGAGTCTATAATTTGAGCACAGTCGAACTCTTCACCTGAAGATTTCATGTCTTCGATTTGCGGATAATAATGTTTGTCAAATGTATAACTACCTGAATAGTAAGGTGGTCGCGTTGGATAATTATCTGCTTTAAACTCGTAACTAAAATCATAAGTCGTAAGCACGTCAGCATCATTTGCGAATAAAGTTTGCTGATATCCTTTAGTCATTGCTTGCTGTCTATATGCAGATACCAGCTCCTGTATAGAACGAGAAAGTGGATACTTATTACGTATGAGAGTAGTGAGGGTCAGTGACGGTATTTGTAATAGTTGGTTAACTACCTTAGTTAAGAAACTTGTCATTTCACGCTGAGTGACATCACTTTGACGACATTCATGGTCTAGCCAGCCTATAAGCTCATCTTGGGTTACTTCGGTATGAGCAAGGTTTAGATTTAAAGTTTGTGACTCATGAGCAAGATTGTATTTAACTTTTTTGCCTTCTACATCGACTAGGAAGCTTGTCGTCTCCTCGTGAGGCTGATAGTCGAGCTTAGCTGGATAATCTAGTAGATTCCAACCTGATACATCCAAAAATACTTCTTTCTCAACCAGTTCAAGTTCACCCTGAACCATGACACACAATCTTGGTAGCGGGGTAAACTTCACTCCGTTCTCTGCTGGTGATAAAGCTGCATGTACACTGAGGTTATGCCTATCAACCGAAGTCTCAATCTCTTTTTTATCTTCAACGGCCACTTTGGTAATGGCTTTCTTCAAAGGCTCTGAGACTTTACCCGTAACCGTAACTACTTGGCGACCATCTACCTCAGAGATCTTAATGCTACTACGTTCTTCTTCTGATAACTCGGTAGTATCTATCGTATCCTGCACCTCAACCATCAGAGAAGGTGGCGTCAACTTAGCTCTCGAGTTTACAGCGTCATCTTTATCTACTTGACCAAATAAATTACCTTGATTGGCATCTTGCTGTCGAAGGAACGTGGCTACCTCCATCTCTTCAAAGCCCATTGAGATAAGTTTATCTGTCAGCTCTTTTGCCGCTTGTGCCAAACTCGTTGTTGCCAAATGTGCATAAGCTCTATTTAGATCCTCTATCACGCGGCGTTTTGCATAAGGCATCCGCAATACACGCCCCAATAACTGCTCAGCATCTTTGCTAGAAGAGACTTGTTTGACTGAACAGAATACGTAGGCAAATGAGCAATCCCAGCCTTCTTTCAAAGCTTCTATAGTAATGATGTACTCGATAGGACAGTTAGGGTCAAAAAGATCGATACCATCTAGCTCTCTCTGTGTTCCCGTAGCTACCGCAATTTTATCCTCAGTAATATTATGATCTTCAATCAGACACTTTTTGAGTACTTCAACCGTTACCTTGCCGTTCTTGTTCTCTGCCTGTAGTAAGACGATAGGACGTATATAGTCGATATCTTTTTGTGCTTTAAGCGCTAATCTATCTCGTGTTAATACCGCATCACGTACCGCTTCTTCCCAGCCATTAATATGCTCGGTCAAAATGATAGGTAGTTTGATCATCTCTTCGGCTTTTAGTTGCGCCGCTGAGACATGATATAAAATATTACTACCATTGGTCGTTGAGGTATTAGGAGTAGCGGTAAATTCAATAATGGCGGCAGGATGCACGCGCTTTAGGGTATCAAATGTTAATGACGTCCTAGCATTATGGGCTTCATCGACGATTACTAAAGGGTTGTACAGCGCTAATAGGTTGGCAAAAGAGTACTTTATCTTACCAATATCATTGACGGTCAAACCGTTTTCAGAAACATCATCTTCACTGACAGTTTCAAGCTTGTCATAAAAAGGATGTTGACGACTCAGTTTGGCAAAGTGCGGTTCAAAGTCCTCATGATATTGATAGACCTTGCGATCAGACGTTTTAGTTACTCGTAAATTGCCAATCGTAGAGACGACTATAATGGTTTTATTGCCAATATCCTGCGCACGGATTTGATTGACGTCAGCGATATCGTAGACACTGACTTGATTGGCAAAAGCGCGGTTTAAATGATCAGTATAGTCTGGGTTGCTCTTGAGCGCTGAAACGGTCTGCTGCTGAATGGTGGTCGTCGGTACGAGCCATAGTACAATGGGGAAATCTTGTGATAGATAATGAGTCGCTGCTGTAGAAACTGCATAAGCGCCTAGTACCGTCTTGCCGCCACCTGTCGGTATACGAATACAGACATAAGGCGTGTCATCGAAAGAGTAAGCACGATAAGGGGTTTTTAAAAAGTTATTGTCTTGTAGTGTTTGCTCAAATGCTGTGTCAATATCGCCAGTCATTCGGCAACGCTTAAAAAAACTCTTAAGCGCGTCAAGCGCATCTTGCTGATAGCTCTTTAGTTCAAACATCACTTATCTTCCTTTCACATCGTATGGTATTTGCTTAAATATAATATTTTCACTCTTGAGGCGAGCGTCTCCCATTCGGCTCGTCTCACCATAGATGACTTTTTTACCATTTTCTGGATCTTCAGGGTGAGGTGGCAGTATGGTTAGCACTTTTGATGTGAGTACGTTGCCACTGTTAGGACGTTTATCACCTAAAATACCGTTATAAAGTAGGTAATAAGCAACGCCATTATGTACACCGAGTAGCGGTGATTTCGATGATTGCTGGAGCGCCTGCCTAGTATCGCCATACCAAATGTGCGAAGCAAGTGCATCAAAGCTGATACCTTCTCTTAAGGAACCATTTTCATTAAATATTACTTCACCTAAGCGGTAGAATTTGAAGCCACTACCACCTTTCCAATTAACGTCTTCTGAAATACCACCTTGCTCACCATCAGCTACTTCTTTTAAGCGTGGTTGAGCGTGTGTAACTGCATGTTCACCAAGCTCGATGCCGATGAACCTACGGTTCATTTTCATAGCAACAGCGGAGGTAGTAGCAGACCCAAGAAATGAATCAAGCACTAAGTCCCCTTCGTTTGAAGCGATATGAATTATTCGTTGAATAAGCTTTTCAGGTTTAGGGGTGGAAAACGGTGAATCTGGATTTAACTTCATTACTTCTCTTTTAGCATCTTGATTATGACCTACCTCTTGCCAGAGCCAAACAGACTGAGGTGTCGTTGTATCATCAACAGTGCTAAGAAATCTTTTAAAAGCTGGAGTGCTATTCGTACCATCTTTTCCCCACCAGATTGAATTTTCTTTCACATGACGCTGATGAGTTTCATAGTTGTAACGCCAAACAGCAGTCTTAGAGGGCCAAATTTCTTTACCTGTTTCGGGTTGTATGATCGCGTAATATAAATTCGGCCTTTCTTTTGAGCTTTTATTACATTTGTAGTTATCCGCTCTCCATAAACCTCTAGAATCATTATCAGGATTTTTATACGCTTTATTAGACTCAAGATTTCTTTTTAATTTATTAGGAGTCCAGTTTGTTTTTGACTTAGCATAAATAATCACATGATCATGATCTTCACTTAGAGACTTTGCATCATTGGATGCAGCATATTTTTTTTGCCAAATTGAATTTGAAATAAAGTTATTTCTTCCAAAAATCTCATCGCACATTACTTTTAAATAGTGCGCCTCGTTATCATTCAAAGTTATCCAAATAGAGCCATCTTCAGATAGTAGCTGATGCAATAGCTCTAAGCGTGGATACATCATGGATAGCCATTTGCTGTGCTCTAAATTATCATCATAGTGTTCAAAAGCACTTTTGGTGTTATAAGGCGGATCAATAAAGATGCACTTTACCTTCCCTGAATGCGTAGGAATGAGCGCCTTCAATGCATCGAGGTTATCGCCTTGAATGAGCATATTGTCAGTATCTGACTCTCCATACGATAATTCCGGTACCAACTCTAACAGACGATACGGACAGTCACGCGATGTGATCAACGCTTGTTCTTTATTCAACCAATTCAATATAGGCATATCGCCTCACTTCCTTCTTTATTTTCAGTCGTAAATGGCTGGCATGTTCAGTGCTTAATATTCTGAGTAGTAATTTATCATATAACCCGCTCGCTCTCACCAGATATCGATCTGTAATACGATATCTTAAGCTTTTGCTTTGGTAGAGCTACTTTAAGCTATTGTTGGATATTTTTTCAGGGTTGATTTGGTTGATTGCGACATCTAATGACGTTTAGTATAGTTTTTACCTATCAATTTTTGTAGGGTGTTGGTATATTTGAATTCAAATAGTAATTTGCAAGTCATGAAATGTTTCCTAGCTTTTTTCAACTATTATATTGGACGAATCATTTTCTATGAATCAGAATGCAACATCCATTAATTTTTCAAGAGCTGGTGATATTTTTCACTATCGCTGGGCTGTCAAAAGATGCTTAAAGTTATTAGATTTCGATACTGATTTGACTCATATTACGATAGAAGGCTCTGACGATTTTAATCAAGGTGGTGAAAATGTTGTTGATTTAGCCGAGTATAGGGAGTCAGCTAATGGTGAAAAGTCAGTAGAATACTTTCAGCTAAAACACTCTACTGTTAGAGCCGATGAAGACTTTAAGATATCCGATCTCAAAGATACTATTGTTGGATTTTCTCAAAGGTTTGTAGATACAAAAGATAGTAAAGACTATGCAGATTTTGAATTTACTATAATAACCAATAGAAAAATATGCCCTAAATTTAAAATAACTGTCGATAACCTTGCTAAAGGGCTTACTGCAGATACTCGTTCTGTCAATACATTAAAAAAATATACAAAGCTTAATGAAACAAATTTAAGAGATTTTTGTTCACATCTTAATTTGTATGATATCGAAGGCAATCTTAACGTACAAAAGCAAAATATTCATAAAGAACTATCTAGAATTTGGATATCAAAGAACGTTACCGATATGGAACATTTATTGGTAGCAACAGTTTGGGAACGCTTAGAACCGAATAAGAGTAACACGATAAAAAAAGAGGACATTCTTGAAGCGTTTAATATTACTGATATTAATGACTTTTTCCCTGCACCACCAAAATTTGAAGCCCTTCCAAACAACTATGTTCCTCGCCAACAGCAAAACACCATAATCAATAGTATTCAATCTACTAACACTCACACTATCATCACGGCATCAGGGGGTATAGGCAAGTCAATTCTAAGCAGTAATTTAGTTAATATTTTACCTATACCTAATATAGTGATTGCTTATGACTGCTTTGGTAACGGAGGCTATCGTAAGACCAGCGAAAAACGACATACTGTTAAAAATGCAATGACGCAGGTTATCAATGAATTAGCCAAAGATGGATATTGCCTACAAATTATCCCTACTAGAAATGAGCCTGATGAACATTGGATTCGTCAGTTTCTAGGCAGGATAAATGAAGCTTGTAGCAACTTAATAGCCGATCATCCTCAAGCATTACTGGTCATCGTATTTGATGCTGTAGATAACGCCGTGATGGCGGCAGATGAGTTCAATGAAAGTTGCTTTGCTAATCAGCTTTTAAAGGAAGATGTGCCCGATAATTGTCGGTTGGTTTTTACCTGTAGGCCTGAAAGGTTGGAGCTACTTGATCCACCAAGCTCTATCGTACCACTAGAGCTATCACCCTTTACCATTGAAGAAACGCTAAAAAATCTTCAACAACATTATGCTGATGTAAATGCAGCGCAAGCAGAAGAGTTTAATAGTTTGACAGATGGTAACCCTCGGGTTCAAGCCAATGCACTGGTTTTGAGTCATGAGTCATTGCACGAATTGCTTTTATCTTTTAATTCAATAACTATAACTGTTGAAGACTTAATAGAAAGACAATTAGAAGAAGCTATTAACAATTTGAAAAACGATTTCCCATCAGCTTTTAGACAGGACATCGATAGCATTTGTATAGGGTTGGCAACCTTGCCACCCTTTATTCCTTTATCCGTATTAGCTACTATTGCAAGTGTTCCAGTAGATTTAGTAAAAAGCTTTGTAGCAGATTTAGGACGTCCTTTATGGCTAACAGACCACGCTGTTCAGTTTCGGGACGAACCTACCGAAAAATGGTTTCAAGACAACTTTAGTGCAACCAAAGATCAAATATCAAACTATATTAATGCTATCAAACGCCTTGATATCGTTAGCCCATATATTGCTGAAGCTCTACCCATATTACTTCATAAGTCTGAAAAGTATGATGAATTAGTGGCATTGGCACTGTCTAATGAATATTTACCTGAAGGCAGTCCATACGATAAGAGCCTAATTAAGATCACACGTTTACAGTATGCTTTCAAAGCCTCACTAAAAGTTAATCGTATTTATGACGCTACTAAGCTCGCATTATTAGCGGGTGAAGAAATTGCTAGTAACGAGCGTCAAAATGAAGTACTCAAAAATAATATTGATTTAGTCACTCAAAATCTATCAGAAGGCAGAATAACGGAACTAGCCCACAAAAAGGTCATAAGAGGAAAGTGGCAAGGCTCTGAGTTAGTGTATTCGGCGTCATTACTCGCAAGCTTACCCGATTCAAAAGGACAGGCTACAGTTTATCTGCGTTCTGCTGAACACTTTTTACGCCGCTATTTTGAAAAAAGAGCTAAGCACAATGAAGATACGGATGGGCATTTCTATGAACAGATTGACGACATTGATATCGTAGAGCTTACCTCAGCACGTTTCAATATTTATGGTTATGTATATTGTGTGGACTGCTTTTTGCGTTTTAGACCGCTACAAAGTATCTACCGTATCACTTTACCATTTGTAAAGAGGCTAATTAATAAAGGCGATATAAATACTGTTTGTAAAATGGCGGCTCATGGTAAGAGTGATCCTAATTTTATACTTGCAGTAACTGAAGCACTTATGCAAGTAGGTATAACACCGCCACGAGAATGCTTGACACGATGTCTTAATCTAATCATTAACTCTAAAACACGACTTAATAAGCATAATCAGCATAGCTTTGAGAAAAGCTCTTATTCTAACAATACTTTCTTATCTTTTTTCGAAGCATGTTTGGTAGAGAAGCTACCGATCAAAAATATTAGAAGAGGTTTAAACTATTACTATAGTCTACCCAATTTATACGCTCTTTCAGAAATAAGAGCTCATGGGGACGAAGTAGAGAGTTTCTTACGTTTTTTATCCTTACAAGCAAGTTTTCAAGATAACTTTAAGGTAGATCGTGAGGCATTTATTAAAAAATGCTTTCAAAGGGATGATAAAAAAGACTACGAGTCAGAAAAGGAGTTTAAAGATAGCTGTGCTCTAATCAATGAGTTTTTACCACTGTATATTTTAAGGATAAAAGTACTTAGTGGATTAAACATTATAAGCTTAGGTAACTTGAATAAGAACGAAGAGGTTTTTACCAAGCCGCATTCTAGTTATTATCAAGATTACGACCCTAAAGCTTATTTAGCAACTAAAGCAAAGTTTGAGATCATACTCTTTGGACAATCCGACTTATTTATAGATATATTTACCAAACAACTTAAGACAGACACAATCAAACGTAGCTTTCAGAATAATTTTTATTTTCTAAGTGCTAGTTGTCAACATCCGGAGCTTGAAGAATTAGTTGATTTCTTTGAGTCTGACTTACACAAACTTTTAAACAAGTTTGATATTGAAGAGTCACCAGAGACGTATTCCGATAGTTATATAAGTTTTGCTAGAGCAATATTAGCTATCGATACAGACGCCGCATCAGTTTATTTCGATATGGGCTTAAAAAAAGCCACAAATTTTGGCAATGAAGTAGCCCATAGATGGGAAGCAATATCTGCTATAGCTCAGCGTAGCGTTGAAGACAAACTATATAGTCCAAAGCTTGCCCATCGTTACATGCGCGTGGCAGAGCTGATCGGTGACTCTGATACAGGGCAAAACTATTGGGATGAGAGACAAATATTCTCTACTTGCTTAAAGTTATCGCCTTTAACAACGTTGGCAATAGCAAGTAGATGGAAAGAGCGTAATGTTGGATGGATTGGTATTTCAAACCTCGTCAATGGTGTTCTAAACATTGAAGAGATTAATCCGATTAACTTATGGGCATTCACAGCATTCAGTTTTAATAATAGTTTGGTAGATTTTTTTGATAAGATCGTTGCTATGACACCTGATAATCAGAGTCAGCAGACTATGCTTGATCATGTGATTAGAGATTTAAGAGTTAAAGGCCGTGTCGGTAGAGATTGGAACACCATCGAAGACATAGCGAGCCAGTACAGTTTAAGCAATAATGAATTAAATGATTTAGAACGATTAAATGAGATGGATGAAAAAAATGATTTTAATATGGTACCTATTGATAATTTCTCTAAAAAGAAAGATAACAGCGAAAAAACTCAGAACTGGCTAAAACGCTACGGCCATGTAGATATTCTAACAAAGAATGGCTTTAGAGAGGCTTTTACTATTTTTAAAGATAACAGAAGGTCTAGACAGTATGATGATTATTTTTGGCAAGGTTGCTTTGAGCAGGTAAGTTCTAGAAAGTCACTAGTTTTTTTAGATATAGTTGTCAATTCAGAAGAATTAAGCTTTCATGAGATAAGGGACGCCTTCGAAGCTATCCCAGAACAATGGAAAGCTCGACCCGCTTTATTGAGTCACTGGTCTATCTTGATAAGTCACTTAGCTTCTAGATTTCCTATTAATTTCACACATAATAATCGTTACGAGAAAAACTTCTTAGGTTCCTTTATCATTAATGAGACTTCTAGAGAAGCGATTCGTCTAGGAGCAACCAAAGGATTGTCTGAAACTGGACTGGTTGAGGATGCAGGTTCACTTTTTCAGTTTGCGCGTTATTATGCATCGCAACTAACTATTGCAGAAGCTAAAGACTTGGTAGACTTCGGTCTCTCTCGTTTTGAAAAATATATCGATTCAGAATATGCAGACGGCGTATGGAATGATGAGTTTCTATTACCGACCAGTATAGAGCATGCAATAGTTAATTATATCTATGCAAACCTAGGATCGCCTTTTGTAGAGGAGCGCTGGCGAGCTGTACATGCAGTAATACGATTATATCAATTGAAATGTTATGAGGAAATAGACTTACTGATGGATTGTCTATCTAATGGAGTGTTAGATATTTTTATTCCACCAGCTTATGATTTCTACGAGCTACATGCCAAACTGTATCTGTTAGTTGCATTGACGCGTTGTGTTCAAATAGAAGTAGATCTGTTAGTTAAATATATGACAACTTTCACCTCTATAACGTTAGATAACAATCAAGGTGTCTTACTTCAATACTACGCTAAACAAATATGCTTGCAAATATACAAGAAGTGTCCTGATAGTCTCAATGAGACAGCTTTAAGTGCTATCAAGCAGAAATGCGTATCTCAACTACCTCAAGCTGACGACAACAAATATACTTACAGTACAAATTCACCATGGCACAAGGATGGGGAGTTTAACGTCACCCTACCTGAATTCCATTTTGGATATGATTTTGATAAATCTTGGCTTTCACCTCTCGGAAGCGTATTTGGTATTTCAACAAAACAAGTAGAAGATATAGCAAAAGATATTCTATTTAATGAATGGGAGATGGTACTTGATGGTAAATGGACGAATGACAGTAGACAAAATCTTTGGAAAAAACTAAATAGCCATTCACGTCAGTACGATATGTATGGCAGAGGTGGTGACTACCCCGATATTGATAGTTATGGTTTTTATATCTCTTATCATTTGATGTTTGCGGTAGCTTCAAAATTAATTGAAGCCATGCCAGTTGTTCAGGTCAGCTATCACGAAAAATCGTCTTGGTTAGAATGGTTGGATGGACACCTATTACTAGATGATAATCTTAAGTTGTTGTCAGAAAGCAGAGACTATATACCTATCGATAGAAGAGATTGGGTGTTTGCAGATGACAGTGAAGAATGGCAATGGCAAATACAAGAGAGTGATTTTATTGATTTACTACTTAGCACTCAAGGTAATGATACTTGGTTGAATGTAGAAGGCGAATGGGAAGAGGTTGAACATAGTAGAATCGAACGCGTCTCATTTAAAAGCATACTAGTATCCAAGCGTTTTAGTCAGTCTTTACTGCACACTACTATCAATCATGAGAACTATATCCATAGATGCTTTCTCTATGACTTTTGCTCGATCAATGATGGACATGACGACAAAGTATTTACAGCAGTAAAATTACTTGAGTTAGATAGACAGAAATACGGTGTTGGCTCTAAGGATCCCTCCCTTGGTGGCGTCAGGAGAATACAGCCATTTAAGTTGCATTCTGATATTACCCAAGTAATTGATTGTACTCATAGTCGTGATATGAAAGACTGGCAACTTGATGCTAAGCCATGCTTACAAAGCAGATATTGGAGCGAGGATAACCCAAGTCATAATGACGACTATATAAGAAATGGTAATCAAGCGTTAGCATCTTTAGATTTATTGACCCTCATATGCAAGCAAATGAACGTAGAAGTTGCCATACAAGTTGACATTAAAAGAAGATATAAAGACTCATTCAGTAGATGGAGTAATGACGATGACCTCGGATACATCCCGCCATACAGCAAAACCTTCCTCTTATCTGCAGATGGAAAGCTTAGAGACACAACAAAGCGTTATCAACTTAGGTAAGCGTTTAATTGATAATTTCAGAGACAATGAAGTTGATGAGATAACAGCATGGATGTGTAACTATATCGCTGAAAAAATATTATTAGCTGAACAAACTGATAATGAGGATACTAAGCAAGAGTGCTTTGACATTATACTTAGCCTTTGGGAAAGACACTCGTCATTTCCTGATGGTAAACGTCCATTTGAAAATCTTGAACCCATTTTAGAAACATTGGTTTCGCTAAATCCTAATAATCAAAACAATAGATACTTATCTAATCCATTTGCTCAGCTCTCTTCAGATAAGGATGACAAGGATTTGAACAATTGGCTTAAAATGTCGAAGGTTTTAGATAAAACTGCCCGTATCCTTATATATTTTTGTATTGACCAAGCCATTAAAGAAACTATAGATGAAGATACCAAGAGCTGGCTTAATGAAATAGCACAGCCCTTAGAAGACCCCGTTGTTAATATTAGATTCCTTTATCCAGATGAAGATGAGTCTAAAGCGAACCAAGATAAAATAGAGTCTTTGAGAGGTAAGCTCGCAACTATGGAAGAGTTCAGATCCTTAAGTGAAAGTGTTATGAGGGCTATTGAAGATGAAATATCAGACTTGGAAAAGCAGCAACCAGCTACGAAACTTTGAAGCACATGCCGAGTCTATACTAAAAATTCGTTGACGATATTTGTACAACCTATCTCATTAAACTAATTGATGACACATACCTTAGTATTTTTTAAATGGATTTCCAAATACACTTAAAGCTAAGTATTTATCGGCCTCATAATCTCTAGTATAGAAGTGCTTGTTGGTTTGAAAAACAGCTTCGGCAACTGTTAAAGCATCATCAACCCATCTTCGTAAGAAATATTCAAACCAGTTTGGTGTCATCATTGCATCTAATGGCCAAGGTGAAGCAATAATAGTTTCACACCCATTTCTCAATAGTTCTTTCTGTAAGCTGATTGTAGTTGATAAATAAGGATGGTTATTGAACCTTCCAGCATTACAGACAAATAGAATAACGACATCACAATTACGTAAATTTTGTGCAAAATTTTGATAATGAACTTTGAATCCCCCTTCATCGCTAACTGATGAAAAATAGTTACTTTTTCCAGTAGTACCTCCATGAGCAGTAATCAAAGCCAATTTACTATTCTGTAAGCTTGTTGGCAAATAATGGCTAGTATTTAAGTCTATATTATAATTTTCAAATGTATTATTATCAGTATACCTATCAATAATCGTCTTTAAAGTCCATCCTTCTGTATCAGCATTAGATATCCATGCTTTTAATGACGATTTTTTCTGACCCTCCTCTGAGTTAACTACATAATTTAACCATGTTATAGAGGGAGCAGTAGTTATGACGTTTTCCGCTCCTATAAATTTACCCTCATTTAAAAACAGATTAGGTATCAAGGAATGTAATTGTGTATCAAAGATAAAAATTGTGCTGCGTGTTGTCTCTATATTCAGTCCCAATAGTTCTATTGAGTCATAAAATAAATTTGGTTCTTCGTTAGCATCATAATAGCCATACTGCTTTGGAAATGATTTATTCCATTCAATAAAGGCATCAAGGTTAAAAGTGTTACTTTTTTCAATCTCAATTATGCTTTCTCTAATTTTAGCAATTACCAATTGATTAATTTGGTTAAGACCTAAATAAATAATATCCGCATCTCTTCTCAAATTATTTACGCTAGCTATATATTCATCGATAGTAGCAAAAGGCTTTATTGGAGCATCTATTTGATAAGAATATCTATCTCTTATAGCATGCTCTGCGAGAATCTCTAGACAAAATAGAATTTCATATTCATTTTTATTATTTATATCATTTAAATACATGTGTGATAGTGTTTTTAGTTTAGTAAAGTCTTCTGAAGACTTTTCAGAATAACGTCCTTCTTGTTTAAGATACAAGTTAAATATGAAATTAAAATCACCATTTATTAACGCTGATAGAAAGTCTGGTAGCTTAGAGTTAGTGGAGTCTAATTTCCTAAAGAAGTCATCAAATTTTTGAGTATCAACCTCTTTATCTTGAAGCATTTTATAAGACTGAATAGCTAAAGTTAGAGATGGTTTTATATCATGATGAAGTTTCAATTCATTTTCATAAAATTCAAGTAATTCAGGTAATAGGCTTATCAGTTTCGTTATATCGGTATCAACCTGGCGTATGTAAGTCTTAAATTTGACTGCTAGTCGAATAGATTTAATTTCATTCGCAGTTGAATCAAGAATATCTCTATTAAAGTCACCAATATTTCTTTCGACGATCTCAAGCACTTTTAACGCTTTATCATTAAAATCTAAATCTCTAAGAATTCGTGCCGTAAGGATTCCTGTTAAGTAGTATGAGTTCACACTAATTTCACCATCTTCCATTGATAGCGCCAGACAAGTTAATGCTTCATCTGTATCATTTATTCTATGAGACACATCAGCATAACCCAGTAGACCAATTTTTTTACGCTCTAATGTTTTTGGTGTAAAGAGTAAGTATTGTAGGTAGTCTCTGATTTTCTGACTATCGTGTTTGAGCGTCATAACTGAAAGAACAACTCTTAAAAAATGTAAGTCGCTATTCTTGAAGGAAGAAAAACGTGCTAAGTTATGAATTAATGAAAACGCGTAATTAACATTTTCAATCTCTTCGTTAATTTCCTCTATATTTTGCTTTAAATTATCGAAGACTCCGTAGAATTGTCGTCTGATTATGTCGTCTACAACCTTTTGCTCTGGAATAACATTTTGTGGAAACGCATGATATTCTCCTATAATTAAAGTACCAGTAGAAAATATCTCATCACAAATAGATTTTGTTTCTTTTTTTAGGGTATTTATATCAGTTGTTATACTAGATCTATCAATTTCATCAATATCAGTTAGTACAAAGCCATCACTTGTAAATTTATTGTAGATATAGCTAACAATAAAAGCAAAGCCATATCCATAGTTACTAGCATAATCAACTAATTCAGCTAATTTATCCTTAACATAAGTGATTGATTGATTCTCAGTATTTGTTAATTCAAAGACATATTCAAGTATGTCTAACAGTAAATCAGAGTCAACTCCTATTTCTTCATGGGGTTTAGAAAGAAGTATTTTAGCTAGAGACACCAATTGTGAATAAACAAAGATATTATCAAAGTAATCACGATGATTTAATATCAAATGATATAATTCTATATATTTCCCTTCAGATAGCAATTTCTCTTTAGTTATATGCAATAATGAAACTAAGTATCTATCATGGATACTTTCTATAGCTTTAGTAAAGAATACATAGGGGTTCGTATCTAGTTCATTTATATTATCTTTGAGATAGAGCATATAATCTATGAATTCCTGCTCAAAGCTATTGTTCAAGGAGAAATTATACGCATCTTCATAATTCTTACTTTTAATCATTTCATTAATTTTGTATAGCTTAGCTTTATTAGATTCTGGGAATAGAGTTACTATCTTGCTAATAACTTCAAAATATATCTCATCATTTAGACCTTCACTTAAGTCAGATATTTTTGCTAGATAAAAGTAGTCATCAGTTAAGGCTAATGCTTGTTTCAGTAGACCAATAGTTGTCTCTTTTGTATAGAGGTTTTTAGAAATTTCAGCTAACTTTAGATAATGATGCGATGACAAGTTATTCTTATTAATTGACTCGAATAGGGAATCAATTTCTTTCTTGAAAAAACCTCTATCATCCATTAATTGTGAGTAGACCTGTAATTTTAAAAAATCTTTATCATCAATACCTTCTAAATTATTTATATATTCAATGAGTTCAGCAATAGCATTGTCATCAATCATATTTTGAATTTTAAGCTTTATGTCTTGTTCTTTATTCTTCATTGTGTTAGTGAACCCGCAAATACTCAGTGCTTCAATCTCGTATAGTGGTGAAATAAAGTCTAAATCTAACATATACAGTTGTGTGTCAAATACAATAAAGTTACTACTGCCTCTATTCTCAAAGCTAAGAACAGTATTGGCAACATTTAAGTATCTAAGCTCAAAATCAGTTAGCTTTTTGCCGTTTAATATCTGAGTCAGTTTAGGGTCATAGTCTGAAGGTAAGTATTTCTCAGTATTTAAAACAATAACGAATGCGTTCTCCATACTGTCTATGATACTTTCTAGTTCTGAAGTATTAAAGTAAGAAGCAGTGATGAACTCGAGGGTTAATTTATCTTTAAGTATTGAGTTATAGTGGGTTTCTATTTTTTCGATATCTATATTTAGATTGGTATTGATAATAATTATTTTTTTGTAAAGATATTCAGAGTCTGAAATTTGTATAAGTGCCGAGTACGAAATCAAGGTATCTATATATATATTTATGTTTTTTTCGTCTCCCCAGAAAAATAAATCCATATTGTCTGGTAGAGGTAAATCTATACCACTGTCAATACGTTGTTGAAAGAATTGATATATATTCTTGTTTTGGCTGGTAATATCCATTTATTATAAATCCTGTATTAGAAATAGCTTTTCATATTTTTGTAGTGGTCAACTAATTTTAGACGCCTGATAAGAGGTTTTGATTAAAATAACATTTCTCTGTTTCAACTGGTGATGAATAATCATTAAAGCTGTACGCTCTTTCAGTTTGATAATAGCCCCACATATAATCATTTATGGCATTTGAAGTCTCAGCAATATCCTCATAGCCACTCTTTGGAATCTACTTCGTTTTGAAGCTTCTAAAGAAGCGCTCAGTGGGCTCATTGCCCCAACAGTTGCCAAGACGACTCATAATTTGCGTCATATCATACCCTCACAACTAACCACGGATTCAGCGAACGTCTTACTGGTGTATTGTATACCTTGAACAGAGTGAAATAGAACAGCATTTCGCTTAACTCTGGTGTGGTATACCATCTGTAGTGCTGAACTTATTTCTCTTTTTTATACTTACGTACCCTCCTATCTAGGGTGGAAACTCCAATCCTTAGCGACTCTGCTAATTCCACAATCTTGCGCTTTTGATCAACTACTAAGCTAATGGCTTCGAGTTTAAATTCTCGAGTATATTCTCTGCGTTTGGTAGTCATACTAGTTATCCTCTTTTGGGTAATATAACTTCTCATAGGCTGTTCAATTTATTATGCCACTATATGCCTAGTAAATTATTAATTAAACTATGGAACGTTAAGAACCTCAAACAAGCCAATGTTTGAGGCTAAAATGGTCAGATATCAAAATATTGTAATCCTACCGAGCGATAAAGCCAGGGTGCCAATTAATACTTTAAAAGCTCAATCCAAACTTTGAAAAGGAAGAGCATCGGGGTATTGCCTTGCTATTCCCAATGGAGATTTTGTTCGAGAAGTATGTGGCAAACTGCTCACGACGAGATATCAAGGCGCCTTGGCAACTAACAGCACAAGCTTCTAGTAAGTACATGGTGAATGACCGAGGAGATTTAAAATCGCGCTTTCAATTAAATCCTGATCTATTGATCAGTAAAGAAAGAAAAAACTACCATATACTCGATACCAAATGGAAGTTAATAAGCTCAAATAAGAATAGTTTCAGTATAGAACAGGATGATATTTATCAGCTATTTGCTTATGGTCACAAATATTTGAATGGGTGTGGGGACATGATGCTTATTTATCCTAAACATCATCAATTTGAAACATCTTTGGAATGCTTTTATTTGGCAGAAGAGTTGAGATTGTGGGCTATACCATTTTGTATTGAAACTGGCAAAATGGTTACCAGTGAATGGGTAGAAAAGTTTCCGTCTTTATCTTAAACTTAGTTTGAGGCTAATCCTTTAAGCTCCCAAACTTATCGATAAGCATAAAAATTGGCGATCAGTTACCGTCAGCAAATTTTAACAACCTTGGTCACAAAATGGTCACCGTTTGGTCACCGAGCACTTGGTCACCGATTTTCAAAGCATAGAGTGCTTGCAAGAAAACTTGTCATTCATGCATTGTTAAAGAGTAGAGCATTTCGTAAAGGTCAACATAGGGAAAACATCCAACCCTTATAAACACAGGCTTCTAGAATAACTGCAGACACAAAAAAACCCCAAACAATCTAATGTTTGAGGCGAAACTTGCTTAAACTCGTAAGTCTAAATTCGTTTTAAATATGGCG
Organism: Psychrobacter aquaticus CMS 56; assembly: GCF_000471625.1. Lineage (GTDB taxonomy): Bacteria > Pseudomonadota > Gammaproteobacteria > Pseudomonadales > Moraxellaceae > Psychrobacter > Psychrobacter aquaticus. The sequence goes on along the minus strand of NZ_AUSW01000015.1, from coordinate 276,183 downwards.
CAGCGGACGGGACTCGAACCCGCGACCCCCGGCGTGACAGGCCGGTATTCTAACCAACTGAACTACCGCTGCTTAGGTCGTTCTTAGCGTTTCGCTCTTTAAAAGCCCACTTCGCTAAATGAGTGGTGGGTGATGACGGATTCGAACCGCCGACATTCTGCGTGTAAGGCAGACGCTCTACCAACTGAGCTAATCACCCTGAGAAGCGTATAAAAATTGCATTGCAATTTTAGCTTCGCAAGAGAATTTTCCTTAAAGGGAAAATTCTAGAAACTTCACACCTTTAATTGGCTTGAAAATTTCTTTAAAATCTAGCCAATTAAGATTGTCACCTCTTAATCAACTTTCACAGAAGCTAACTTAATTAAGTCCCCTTGCTGTGGGTGTGTATTATATAGATTTACACATGGCTGTCAAACAGTATTTACTTTTTTTTAACGTATTTTAAATATTTTTATGCGCTATGCTGACAACCATATGTTTTTATTGATTTTATACTTTATATAAAATCAATAAATTTTAACTTGGCCACTTACTTACTGGCTAATGCTTTTTCGATATCAGCTTTTATTGCTTCTGGTTTGGTGGTTGGTGCATAACGATCGATAACTTGCCCCTCACTTCCGATTAAAAACTTGGTAAAGTTCCATTTGATACCATCTGTCAGCAAGCCGCCCTTTTGGTCTTTGAGCCATTTAAAGATTTGGTGAGCATCTGCACCATTGACATCAATTTTTGCCATCATTGGGAAGCTGACACCATAGTTCTTTTGGCAAAACGCACCAATCTCATCATTGCTACCAGGGTCTTGGCTACCGAACTGATTGCAAGGAAAGCCAATGATAACCAACTCTTGACTCTCGTACTGTTTATGCAGCGCTTCTAGTCCTTCAAACTGTGGCGTAAACCCACATTTGCTTGCGGTATTCACGATTAGCAACACCTTCCCTTTATACTCAGAGAATTCTTGTGCAGTGCCGTCCATGCGCTCAGCGGTAAAATCATAAATAGTGCTCATCATTTATCCTTAAATTGATTGATTTGGTATGTGCTATTTTGGGTATCACTACTCTTTAAATGACATGGTAAATAGTGCTGATTTTAGGACTCATCATTAAAAAGGAAGCAACACGTGCTTCCTTTATATACTTTTTGATTATGGTAATCTACTGCTGATATTCGAAACTACTTTTCAGATTTATCCAAATCAATAGATACGGAGTTGATGCAGTAGCGCATGCCTGTCGTTTCACGTGGTCCATCAGGGAAGACATGACCCAAATGTGCGCCGCAGTTACTACAGGTCACCTCAGTCCGCGTCATGCCCAAAGAATTATCAACATGCTCTTCTATAGCACTGTTATCGATTCCTTGATCGAAACTTGGCCAACCACAGCTAGCATCGAATTTACTGCTTGAATCGAACAAGCTGGCGCCGCAGCCTTTACAGCGATAAACGCCATCATCGGTCGCATCGTTATAGACACCTGTAAATGGGCGCTCTGTGCCCTTCTCACGCATCACATGGTATTCATCCGCGCTTAGGCGCTCTTTCCAATCAGCTTCGGTAAGTTGGCTGATTTCTTCTTTACTTAGTTGGTTGTCTTGCATGACTTATCCTTATTTAATTATGTATTATCTAAGCGGCAATGTTTGAGCAGCTATCAAAATTTATCGTCATATTATTACAAAAACGATGTGCTGTATCTGTTGGCTATATGCTCACTATTCAAGCCATATATTACAAGAATGGTACTAATGTCTATGGTCAAAGGCAGGTTATTACTTACATTATGCAAGATATTCTTGCAATTAATTATAGTTTCAAAAAATTTTGAATTTCATCTTGAATTAATCTGACATATGCAATAATATCTTGCATTAGCACTTTATCTGTTACGAAATAATTGATTCAAAAAGGCTTGGATGAACATGGTCTATGACAATAGCAAAGGCACACAAGCAGAACGGTTGGTACAGTTACGCCGTGATAAAGGCTTTACTGCTGAACAACTGGCTCAAGCGATGACAGCAGCAGGTGCAAAGGTTAGTCGCGGGGCGATCTCTAATTGGGAGCGTGGAACAAATGGCATTGTCTCATCCAAACTACCCACACTAGCGCGTATTTTAGGCTGTAGCGAAGGCTATCTATTGCGGGGCGAGCTAAAAAACGACGTCAATGACTATACTCTCTCAATAAATAGCACTTCAATAAACGACACTGCACACAAGAACGAAAATCTAAGTGCAGGTTCGGCTACTCATGTACTGACTCATGATGAAGATTCACTTCAACCAAAAACATCAATCACAGCCTCTGCAAAGACAGCTGTAGATAGTCGCAAAAACTCACAAGACAACCCGATGAGCGGTCACTCTATGAAGACACTAAAAAAATCTGATAAATTACAAAACGTTTGCTATGACATTCGTGGCCCTCTATTACAGACCGCTAATAGAATGGAGGCCGAAGGCAAACGCATATTAAAGCTTAACGTTGGTAATCCCGCACCTTTTGGTCTAGAAGCCCCTCATGAGATTTTGCGTGACGTGGCCATGAACTTGCCTGAGGCTACAGGATATTCGGACTCGCAAGGGATTTTTTCAGCGCGCAAGGCGGTATTGCAATATTACCAATCAAAAGGTTTGTTATCGGCAGTCGATGTCCGTGATGTCTATCTTGGTAATGGTGTCTCTGAGTTGATTGTCATGACTATGCAGGCGTTGATGAACGATGGTGATGAAGTTCTGATTCCAATGCCAGACTACCCGCTTTGGACGGCAGCGGCCAATCTCTCTGGCGGTACAGCCGTGCATTATCGCTGTAATGAAGAAGACAACTGGCACCCTGATATCGAAGACATCAAATCCAAAATCACCAGTAAAACGAAGGGCATTGTGGTGATTAATCCCAATAACCCGACAGGCGCACTTTATAGTGATGACTTGCTACGACAAATTATTGATGTCGCTAAAGAGCATGATTTAATCATCATGGCCGATGAGATTTATGATCGCATTCTTTATGATGATACAGTACACACGCCAATGAGTACCTTGACTGACGATGTGCTTGTTCTTTCATACAATGGCCTGTCAAAATCGCACCGTATTGCTGGGTTTCGTGCAGGTTGGATGATGGTATCTGGTCGCAAACAACATGCCACTGACTTTATTGAAGGCTTGGATATGCTGGCATCCATGCGTTTGTGTTCTAATGTCCAAGGTCAGTATGCCATTCAAACAGCGATGGGTGGCTACCAAAGTATGAAAGATTTGACATCGCAGAAAGGTCGCCTTTATAAGCAGCGTGAAATGGCGGTATCGCGCCTCAACGCAATTAAAGGCATTTCTTGCACTATGCCGCAAGGCGCGTTTTACTGCTTCCCAAAAATAGATCCTGAGGTATACCCTATTGAAGACGATATGAGCTTTATGATGGACTTGCTGATTGAAGAGAACGTGTTAATGGTGCAAGGCACAGGGTTCAATTGGGATAAACCAGATCATTTTCGCTTGGTGTTTTTACCAAACCTGCATGACTTAGAAGATGCGATGGATCGCTTAGATCGCTTCTTTGCCAAAAAACGTCAGCAATTTGGCACGAATTAAACGTTAATTTGATATAAAAAAGCGCTTATCGATATGATACCGATAAGCGCTTTTTATTGTTTTCAATTATACAGCACAGTCTATGTGACTGTTTGAGCTGTCTTAACAATTAAACAGTCTTAAAAAATATTAACCAATATAATATAGCTGATTGCAGACATCGCAGCGGCTGCAGGAAGTGTAATAATCCATGCCAAACCGATCGGCTTCATAAGTGCCCAATTGGTATCTCTATTGACAATACCGATACCCAGTACTGCTCCTACTAAAGTATGCGTACTCGATACAGGCAGACCCAATGTCGATGCACCCATAACGACAGCAGCAGCGGCCAATTCAGCTGAAAAGCCAGAAGCGGGATGCATTTTTGCCAAATTGGTACCGACAGTTTGAATCACTTCTTTACCAATGAACCAAAGACCGACGATAAGCGCCACACCAAAAGTCAGCATCACAGCAGGGGGTACCGCCGCTTCTGCAGAAATACTATTGGTACGAATCACATCCATAATCGCAGCAAAAGGGCCGACCGCGTTGGCGATATCATTTGCACCATGACTAAAAGCAAACGCTGACGCAGTAAATACCTGCATCCAGCTAAACATAATAAACGTCGCTTTGGTCAAGTCTTCTTTATGTTTCCCGCGGATACTCTTGGTATAAATAAACGTCGCCAACCATACCAGCGCCGCTATCATGCCCATGATTAAAAAGCCTTGTAACGTCGTCATGCCACCATTGACGTTTTTAAGGCCTTTAAAGACAACCAAAGAGGTCATGACCGCACCGCCTGCCGCAGCAATAATAGGTACCCACTGCTTAAGTGCTTTTAGCGTATCAAGGTTACTACGCTCGTTCTCAATTTCATAAAGCTGTTTGTAATAATCAGTCTCTAAATCTCCAACGACGCAATCATCATCCTTATAGATTTCTTGATCGCGTAACATCGCTGACGTATAAGCCAATTGTTCTGACTCTGTCATAGCGTCTAAAAACTCTTTGTGATTTTGCTTTAGGGTTTTTTTGTCGCCTTTCAGATTTGCAAGGTGCGCCTCTGTCTTATCATTATACTCAATGATATTCTTTTTAATTTGTCCATACAGCAAATAGGCCAACACACCGCCTAGTAATGGTGACAATACCCAAGAAATAGCGATAGTGCCAATCGTGCCCCAATTGACGGTAGACAATGCCATTTCAGTACCACCTAAAGTGATACCCAATACGATAGAGCTACCTACGACACCGCCGATAATAGAATGCGTGGTCGATACTGGTAAACCCTTACGGGTCGCAAATAGCAACCAAAATGCGGCCGCAATAAGCGCTGAAAGCATGACATAAATAAACTGGTTGGGTGTCACCGATAGGCCATCTAAATCGACAATGCCACTCCGAATAGTGTCTGTCACCTCACCGCCTGCCAGCACTGCGCCAGATACTTCAAATATCGCCGCTATACCCAACGCTTGCGGGATAGTTAATGTCCCCGCACCCACTGAAGTACCAAAAGAGTTGGCGACATCGTTACCACCAATATTGAATGCCATAAAGACACCAAAAGCGGTCGCCACAATAAATAGCGTTGTCTGTTGGCGCATTGTGTAATCTAGACCCCACCACAAAAAGTAGGCGGTCATCGCAATCAGTAAAATGGCAAAAAATAAATTTATTCTCATAGAGCCAACTGATTTGGTTGGCTCTGTAGAACTGCTGCTAATACCCATACGTTGATACGTCCTGCGTAAGCTGATTGAAATTATATGCGGTTGATGGCATTGCGTCGCTATCGATAATGTTTGTTATGGCATTTGACATTAAGATAACGTGAATAAAACGCGCAACGTGCTCTATAAATAGCGTGTTTTCTAATGACTGTTTTGATGCACTACCCTATCGCTTTGACGTTTGGCTTTACTTGACGATATTAAATAAGGTAAAACATCATTCCATAGATCACAAAGCCGCAAGTAATATTGCCAAATCATCTGATTACAGCATCTTGCGGCTTAGATTTTTATAGTGATATCTTTGATATGAATAATGAGTACTGTCAAAATCTTGGTCAAAACGGTTAAGACATGTGCATCAGACAACCAAAATACTCTGCTTGCTGGGTACAGTTAAATGCCAGCAGAATCTATGACGCGCTATTATATTAAATCTAAGCGCATAATGCATGATGATATTGCGAGATTTGTAACTGCGAGCATATAACTCAGATAATACGGTTACTCAACCATCGATTGCGCTCTATTTTCATAGGTCGTCTAAAATTTAAACGCCGTTCATGAGAGTGTATAAACAGCGACAAAATTATAACGCGCAATATATGTTAGTTTCCCTATACTGCTGATAGTTGCTCAATCGCATGATCCAAAATATCTAATCGCGCTTGACGCTTTTCATTGGTTGCTATGACACACCAAGGCGCCGCTTTTGTGTCAGTACGCGCCAGCATGTCAGCAGCTGACTGTACGTAATCTGACCACTTATCGCGGTTGCGCCAATCATCGTCAGTTAACTTAAATTGCTTATGCGGGGTCTCTTCGCGCGCTTTGAAACGTTTCAGCTGTTCTTTTTTGTCGATAGCCAGCCAGTATTTGATGACTATTGTACCAGCTGCTGTTAGATCCGCTTCAAAGCGATTGATTTCGTCATAAGCACGTTGCCATGCCTCATCGTCAGCAAATCCTTCAACACGCTCAACCAACACCCGCCCATACCACGTACGATCAAAAATAGCGATGCGGCTAACGCGATTTCTTTGTTCATTGGGCAATTTTGTCCAAAAACGCCACAGATAGGGGTGCTGCGCTTCGTATAACATCGGCGCGCCGATATTATAAATTTGATACTCCCGTGGGTCGAGAGGCGCAACCAATCTTTTGATCGCGCCGCCCTTGCCAGCAGCATCCATTCCTTCAAATGCGAAAACAATATGACGACCTTGGCGTGCACGTAGGAGTTCAGCGAGGCGAGTTTGTTTTTCTGCCAGCGCTGTACAATAGTCAGACTTATCTATCTCTGAATCATCGATATTTTTCAGGCACTTAGGTATTTTGACAGCTTCGAATTTTTTGAGTTCGATTGTTTGATCCGGCGATTTATCAATAGCAGATTTCACAGACTGTGGCTCATTTTTGGCAGATTTATCAGCCGTTGTTTTACTACTCACTAACGCGGTTTGCATGGCGTGCAGTACTTCGTGACAAAACTGTTCGGCAGCTTGCGACTTGTCTTCGCCATTAATGATGATCCAATCTTCCTGTTGACGTAGCAGAGTCACTGCCACGTCATTAAATGTCTCGATGACTTTTTTGCTATTCCAATCAATTTGATACAAAAACTGTGGATCTGCTTCGCTGTCATTTAGCCGCGCTTGTAGTGTATCAATATCGACATGAAACCAACATTTTAGTAATCTGGTTTGATTGGAGACGAGATCTTTTTCAAACTCTTTTAGCCTAATAAGTTGCTGCTGCAAATAGTCTTGCCATGTTGCAATAGTAAGGTTGCTGACGTCTTCACCACTGTCGTTTTTTGACTGTTTATCTTCTGCCGGCTTATTGTCTTCTTCACTATCTAACGTTGCCATACGCATGACGTTATAAAGCAAATCAGCATACCAGTTGCCAAAGTACACCATAACATCACCATGACGCGGCATAACCTTGGTATGTGTTTGCCAAATCGGCTGATAATCCAATGGACAATCACCAATGATCGCCTCAACTTTTAAAAGCCGAGGATCTACCCATTGACGCAGTTGTTTGACGGCTGTGCCCTTGCCTGCCTGCTCCATGCCATTGATGAGCACCAACAGTCCTGTGGGTTTGTTGGTAGTGGGCGGCGTCTGTTGGCGCGTGGCGCGCAACGCATATTGGGCAGTGACCAGTGCCAATCTCAGCGCATCTTTGTCCATAGAAAACTGACTGATAGGATTGGGCGTTAATCGCTCATCTATAATGTGTTGGCTAAACTGTGCACTGACTGCTTGCGGGGCTGCTGGTTCCGTCGTATTGTTCTTTTTGCTCATCATTGGACTCCTCTTATAATTGAAAACTTACCAGCTCAATCATAGCATTCGCCTCATTGAGTAAATAACGCTGCTATGTAACAGTTTGACGTTTGTATTCTGCTTTATTTTCTTTTAAGGTATTCACAATCTGAGAGGCACGCTTTGAGATATATGATTAAACATAAATAGAAGCCTAACGCTCAGCACTACTTTGGTCGGCTGACTTTTGATTCAGTCACAACTTTTACTTTTATAGAGGATTTTTACCATGTCTGCTTTAGCCGATTTACAACAGCATTTGATACGTTTTTGGGCGCTACCACATCATCAAGATGCTGCACTAAACACCAAACTCAATGAGGTTCAAGCATGGCAACAATCACGACTCAAACGTACTCATAGTGACTTATTCGAACAACCAAAAAATAAGCTGATGGCAGACTATTTTCTGACACAACTGTATGGTGGTGAAGAGTTTAAGGTGTTGGCCGAACAGTTAGAACGCATTCTCCCAAAAGCGAAAAAACTTGAACGTCTCGCTAAAGAATCAGCCTTAGAAGCTGGTAGTATGGGCATCCAAGCGGCAATTTTAGCGATTGAGCTAGACTTACATTTAGCAAAATGGCTACTTGCTCAAGATTTACCCGTTAATGAAGAAAACATGCTAGCTGCCTATCTCGCTGTTGATGAAGCAGAGGAGCGCCGCGTACAGATTAATAACCTAAAAGAAGTCTGCTATCGCACTGACAAACACTTAAACTCATTTATGCTCAAAAAAGCTTTTGGTTTAGCTAAAGGCACCGCCTATCGTTATAACTTTCAGCCTCTTTATGATTTTATTGATGCAGGCTTTAAAGCCATGAAACCTCTTAAAAGTGTAAGCAGCTTTATTGAACCGTTTTGTGAGCGTGAGCTTGAAATTATTGACCAAGTTCATGATACGGATAATGGCGGTAAGCCAGTAGCGTTTGGTGTATCATAAGGCTGATGGTTTGTTTAGCTACTACAACGGCCACTTTATGTGTCGCAAAAAGACAACCGCAAAAATAAATAATAGGATAATACTATGACCGATACTGCAAATAATAATAACGCTCATCTCGACCAACAGACTACTAGCAACGGTCATTTACAGGATAAATTGGTCAAAGATAGTATTGCCCACAGCCAAAATATCAGTGCCCAAGTGCGTCAAAACCAAATACCTAATACAGTTGTGTCCGAGAAACTAACAAAAGATAGTAGTAATCGCACTAACGACTTTACGCAAGTCCAAGATCTACCCACTGGAACGCCACAAGGTCAACAAACCACTATGCCAGTTAACAATACAAGTCACAACACTGCCAATAGCACCAATAATACTGTAGATAGCAATGTAAATAATAATATAAATAATGGCATCAGCAACAGCTTACACAATGCCACTGGACAAGCAACTATACAGACCAAAAAAACGACCCTTTTCAATCAGCGTGATGACATCAATAACCCGCATACGCCGGACACGGATGGCAATGAAGAAACGCATTTCGGTTATAAAACGGTCAACAAAGCTGAAAAACAAGCACGTGTGGCTGACGTTTTTACATCCGTCGCTAAAAAATACGACATCATGAACGACTTGATGTCTTTTGGTATTCATCGTTTATGGAAACGCTATGCCATTAGTCTATCAGGCGTACGTTCTGGTCAACATGTGCTCGATATCGCTGGTGGCACAGGGGATTTGGCCAAAGTCTTTAGCCGTGAAGTCGGCAGAAACGGCCACGTGGTGCTATCAGACATCAACGCCGCCATGCTAGAAGTCGGCCGTGAGCGCCTTATCAATGCTGGCTGTAATAACGTTGATTTTGTATTAGCAAACGCTGAGACATTAGCGCCCTTTGATGATGAAAGCTTTGATTTGGTCACCATTAGCTTTGGTTTACGTAATGTCACCGACAAAGATGCGGCCCTAAAAGCCATGTACCGTGTGCTTAAGCCAGGCGGTCGTCTGTTGATTTTGGAATTCTCAAAACCTGTCTTTGAGCCATTATCGAAAGCTTATGACTTATACTCATTTACCGCATTACCGATCATGGGTAAGCTGATTGCCAATGATGCTGAAAGTTATCAATATCTGGCTGAATCGATTCGTATGCACCCAGATCAACAAACGCTAAAACAAATGATGCAACAAGCGGGTTTTGAAAACTGCGATTATCATAATCTGACCGCTGGTATCGTCGCCGTACATCGTGGTTTTAAAGCTTAAGGCTAATATAAGATCAATAGTGCCGATTTGTCGTAAACATTGTCCCTAATAAACGATGCGCTTGTTAAAGGCGCTCAACTATATATGCGAGAGCCTTATGCTGACTGTCTTACTCTTGGCTGGTGCCGAAAAGCTGATTAACTTTGCTATTGCTAGTGATGAAATTACCAAAGCTGGTCTTGCACCACTCGCAGGCAAAGTGTTACGACTGAATATGGCGATGCCTGAGTTGAACTTGGATATACTGTTCACCCATGAGCGTTTGCGGTTTGAGCCGGTGACTACCGATAGCGTATTTGAGCCAAGCGGCCACATGGATGAGCGCCAAAAAGCCAGTATGGAACGCTCACGCATTGGTCATAGCCGTCCAGACTGTGTCATCACTGTAGACAATCCAGCCCAACTGCTTAACCTTATACGCGGCGCGGAAGGTAACTTACCGATCGCGGGTGACTATAAAGTGCTAATGCAACTTAAACAACTGGTGGCAGGCTTTGATCCAGATGTCGCGGGTCAGCTTGAGCCATTGATTGGTAAGCCTATGGCGAGTCAGTTGCATCTACTCATATTGCAGCTCAAAGGCAGCTGGCGATACAGTGCCAAACGTGCATTTGACGACGTCAGTGACTGGGCCAATGATGTAACGGGTAATAGTGTACCCGACCCTGTGGATGCGGCAGAAGTTAATGATCTCAAACAGCAACTGTTAAAACTTCGCACTGATATCGAACGTGAAGAAGCCAGACTGGCTGCTATCAAAGATGAGCAAGCTCGCTTAATCAATAACCGTTAATCAACAATCTTTAACGGTTATCGATTATCGAGTAAAATTATCTATAAATACGCACCGCTCTGTCCTATGTCCGACTTTATTTAGAGTACCCAGACCTTATGCTATTATCTCATCGCGCCCGTTTACTTGAGCTTTGGCGTATCGCCGCAACCTACCGAATTGACACGCACCTCTCTATCGAGGAAGCGCCGCAACTGCAACCTTTAGCGCGCATGATCCGCTTGCATCCAGCAGCGTGGGGCAAAAAGCATCAACCAAACGCCATCAAATATGCACTCGAGGACATGGGTACGCTGTTTTTGAAACTGGGACAACTGCTCTCTACGCGTCGCGATTTGGTACCACCTGAAATTATTGCCCAATTGGTTCAACTACAAGACAAAGTTAAGCCTTTTGACTCTAATGTCGCCATTGCGCAAATACAAGATCCTAAACACGGTCTTGGTCAGTCAATCGGTACGTTATTTGCACGCTTCGATGTTAAGCCCTTAGCGGCGGCCTCAATTGCTCAGGTGCACACCGCAGCCCTTCATGATGGCCGTGAAGTGGTGATAAAGGTAGTACGTCCCAATATTCGCACTACCATCGTTGCTGACTTTGAGCTATTACGTGAGTTAGCCAATTGGGCATCTGCTCGTATTGAAGCAGCGCGCGCCATACGCATCATCGATATTGTCGAAGACTATCGCCAAGTGATGCTCAATGAGCTGGATTTGACCCTTGAAGCGGACAATACCACGCAAATGCGCAACAATTTTTTAGGCTCTGCATTGATGTATGTACCGGAAGTCTATGATGCGGCCAAGAACGTAATGGTGATGGAGCGTATTCAAGGCGTTCCGATCTCACAAGTGGAGATATTCGATAAACTTGGCTATGACCGTGCAGCATTGGCAGAAAAAGGGCTAACGATATTTTTTACTCAAGTCTTTCGTGACAACTTCTTTCACGCCGACATGCATCCGGGCAATGTCTTTGTAGAGACGCCCCCTGTAAAAACGTTGAATGTTGACATGGTAGCGATGGACTTAGGCTATGAGCCGCGCTATATCGGTCTTGACTGCGCCATCATGGGTACGCTATCTAAAGACGATCAGCTTATTGTAGCGCGCATGCTCTTGGCTGTTATGAATAATAACTTCACTGCGATGGTTGATATTGTGAGCCGTGCGGGATGGATACCACCAAATACTGACAAACACGCGTTGATGCGCGATATGAAACGCACAGTCGGTCCAATGCTTCAAAAATCCATTAACGACATCGATTTTGCGGGTGTCTTGATGCAGATTTTGGATATTGCGCGTCGCCACCATATGAGTATTCCACCGCAATTAATGCTATTGCTTAAAACCTTAGTGCATGTCGAAGGACTAGGTCGCGATCTGTATCCTGACCTCGATATTTGGTCACTTGCCAAGCCTATTTTGAGTAGTTGGATCAAAGAGCAGCTAGATCCTATGCGTAATTTGCAGCAGCTACGGGCACAACTGCCAGAGATCTTATTATCAACTACCGATATTCCCAAACTGCTAGATCAAGGATTACAAAGCCTTGCCTCACAAGGGTCGCGCCAAGACAGCCAACTCAGGGAAATACAACAAATACGCGCTGATATGCTCAATGACCGTCGCCGTGATTGGCTAGCGCTGGCAGGATTTGCAATCTTCATCGCGATTGCGACGCAAGTCGGATGGCTGGCACCGATTTTCTATCTATTGGCTATTGTTTTCGTTGTTTGGCGGATTCTGGTTTAACATACTGAGCATGATTATAGCTGCCCTATTTTTATAAGAGTATGCCGTCATACAGAGGACGAAGTGGGACATAAAAAATTTATCGCTAAAAAACATTCTAGATATGGCCAGATTAATCCATGCTTTGACGACCTTTAGCAACACTCTTTTTCAAAATACCCTCTGCATTAATATGGGCATGAATAGCCCATTCTAATTTATAACATTTGATCAATCGCCATTTGGGTCAATACACGACCGCGAGCCGTACGAAGCACATAACCTTGCTGAATAAGATACGGCTCAATCACGTCTTCAAGTGTCCCGCGATCTTCGGCCATCGCAGCGGCGACCGCTTCAACGCCTGCCGGACCCCCATCAAAACGCTCTTGCAGTATTTCAATGTAGCGTCTGTCCAAGTGATCGAGACCACGTCTATCGACTGCCAGCATGTCTAACGCACTACCAGCAATTGCACCGTTGATACTGCCATCACCTCTGACTTCGGCATAATCACGTACACGGCGTAATAAACGATTGGCAATCCTTGGCGTACCACGAGCACGGCGGGCAATCTCCACCGCACCGTCCTCGCTCATTGGTACCCGCATCAAGCGGGCGGCTCGGCTGACAATCGTGGTCAGATCAGCAATATTATAAAACTCAAGCCGCTGAACAATACCAAAACGATCACGCAACGGCGACGTTAGTAACCCTGCCCTTGTCGTTGCCGCAACCAAAGTAAATGGCGGCAGGTCAAGCTTAATAGAACGCGCGGCAGGCCCTTCACCAATCATAATATCCAGCTGGAAATCTTCCATGGCTGGATACAGTATCTCTTCAATAACCGAGCTTAAACGATGAATTTCATCGATAAAGAGCACATCTCCCGCTTCTAAATTGGTCAGCATCGCTGCCAAATCGCCGGGACGCTCAAGAACAGGACCCGACGTTGAGCGCAGATTACCACCCATTTCACGAGCAATAATATTGGCAAGTGTCGTTTTACCCAAACCCGGCGGCCCAAATATCAAGGTATGATCCAGCGCTTCCTCACGGCCGCGTGCTGCACCAATGAACACCTCCATCTGCTCACGCACAACTGGCTGACCAATATATTCTGCTAATAATGCCGGTCGGATATTGGCATCTGGCGCATCACTTGCTCCTTCTAGCGGATTAATTAAACGATCTTGCATCATAAGTTTTATCATTATATTAAAAAATTGAATACTAAATAGCATAACCAAACGTCACGCATAAGTCATGCAAAACATCATAAAGCTTGCGGCAAAACAAAAACAAGCGACATATAATGTCGCTTGTTCTTAATTGCTATTATTGTATAAAAATACTGCTACTTAAAACTTTGAAACTGTTGCAAAGTGGCTTTTAACAAGCCTTGCGTATCGGCAAAGACATCGCCATTACTTTTCGCCGCCTTGATGGCTTGCTGGGCTTCTTTTTCTTTATAACCCAAGCTAATCAATGCACCCTCTACCTCAGCGATGATATTACCTTCGTCTGATACGGCTACGGACTGATGCGTTAATTCTAAAGACGTATTATCAACTTCGATATTTTTAAGCTTGTCTTTTAGTTCAATCAATAAACGTTGGGCTGTTTTTTTACCAATACCCGGAATACGGGTCAAGGCGGTTTCTGACTCTTGCTCAACATGCATCTTAAGCTCGGCCGCTGACATCGCTGACAGCATCGCTAGTGCCATTTTTGCCCCTACACCGTTGATTTTTATCAATTGACGAAAGACATCACGCTCTTTACGATCAATAAAACCATATAGCAACTGCGCATCTTCACGAACTTGAAAATGTGTCCAAATGCTGGCTTGCTCATTAAGGTGAAGTTGGCAAAAGGAAGGCAGTGGCAGCTCAACATCATAACCCACACCAGAGGCTGTCATGATACAGGCCGTCGGCACCATCAAATACTGCACCTGTCCGGTAATCAATCCAATCATCACTTACTACCTCTTATAAGGGCTATTATAAAAATACAATCCACTGTCATTTCAGGGTTAATGACCGTATTAACGGCTATCTTTTACCAACGTCATGTATTGATACCAACGTCATTTACTGATAAAAAGCAACCATACCTTCGAGGCTGATTGGGCGAATCTTATGCGCTTGACCAGCAGAACCAAAGGCTTCAAAACGATTGGTACAGATATCTGACATCGCGACCATAGACGCTTTGAAATATTTACGTGGATCAAATTCACTTGGGTTTTTTACCAGAAACTCACGGATAGCACCTGTCGACGCTAGACGCAAATCGGTATCGATGTTTACTTTACGCACACCATGTTTAATCGCTTCAACGATCTGCTCAACTGGCACACCATAAGTTTCACCAATATCACCGCCATTCTCATTGATGACTTTTAGCCATTCTTGCGGGACTGATGATGAACCATGCATTACAAGGTGGGTGTTCGGAATACGCGCATGAATCTCTTTTACCCGCTCAATAGATAAAATATCGCCCGTTGGTGGACGTGTAAATTTATAAGCGCCGTGGCTTGTGCCAATCGCAATAGCCAACGCATCGACATTAGTATCTTTTACGAATTGTTCGGCTTCGTCAGCACTGGTCAATAGTTGCTCGTGATCAAGCACGCCTTCTGCACCAGAGCCGTCTTCTTCGCCTGCCATTCCTGTCTCAAGACTGCCCAAGCAACCAATCTCGCCTTCTACAGAAACACCGCACGCATGTGCCATTTTGACAACTTCGCGAGTGACGCTGGCATTATAATCATAGTCCATTGGCGTTTTGCCATCTTCACCAAGTGAGCCATCCATCATTACTGATGAAAAACCCAGCTGAATGGAGCGCTGGCAAATAGCTGGTGACATACCATGGTCTTGATGCATCACTACTGGAATATGTGGCCACTCTTCGATAGCAGCAATAATCAGATGACGCAAAAATGCCGAGCCTGCATAACTACGTGCGCCAGCACTGGCTTGGACGATGACAGGTGAGTCACAGGCATCAGCCGCCATCATGATTGCACGCATCTGCTCTAAATTATTGACGTTGAAAGCAGGAACACCGTAGCTGTGCTCAGCGGCGTGATCTAGAAGTTGACGTAACGATATTAAGGCCATAAAACGCTCTCTGATTAAATTTTGAATATGATATTAAGAAATCATTCTTAAAAATACGATGTTGCAACAATTGCCCTAAAATCCTAGCCTTATATAGCCAGACCAGCGAAAAACCGGTATTTTTTATCGTAATTATTACGCCGTGATTATAGCAAAAATTGTCACCGCTTCGTAGCGCTTAGCCGACTATTTATTTCTTTGCTTAATTTATAAAAAATACGGTCAGTTTTTATCAATCTATTTGGTAGGACTTATCTCATATACAGGTTTATTATAAATACCCATAAACCAAATACCTTATGTCTTTGATTTGCCTGTGCTAGATGAATGTTTTAAATACAAAAAAGCCTTGGCTATTACCAAAGCTTTTTAAATATTTTGAGGGCTTATAAAGCAATTAGTATTTATAACCAATGCTTAAAATTAAAACTGCTAATTAGTACTGTTGCTCTGCTTCTACTGCATTTTCACTGGCTTTATTCTCAACAGCAGCTGCGCCATCGGCAACCACTTCAGCAGTATTGGCAACGGCTTCATTTGCGCCTACCACAACCGCTTCACCAGTATTTGCTAGTGCATCGGTAGTAGCAGCACCGGCAGTTTCAGCGCTTTCGGCAACTTCAGTGCCAGCATTTTGAGCAGCAACTTCCGCTTCAGCAGCGGCAGCTTCGGTTTCAGCAGCAGCGGCTTCAGTATTGGCAGCAGCATCATCGCCTGCAGACTCAACAGCAGCTTCAGTGTTCTCTTCTGTCTGTTGGCTACATGCAGTAACTGCAAAAGTGCCAGCAAGTACGCTAGCAAGTAATAAATGACGTTTTAACATAATAAACCTCTCGTAAATAAAGCATGTCAAAATACATGGTTGCGCTATTTTATAGAGTGCAAATAAGACATGCAATAACAATTTTCAGTTTAGAAACAAATAATTACCACTTAATAATAATCGATGGCCACTACTATTTAATGTATAAATAAATAAAACAATAGCCAAAGCACTATTTTCACAGCCTACCTTAGACCATTACTATTAGATGTACATCTAATGTTACTAAATAGCTGAGTAATGTTAATTGCTTAAGCATCAATTTGTAGCGCAGCGACTGCAGGCAAAACCTTACCTTCTACAAACTCCAAGAATGCACCGCCACCTGTTGACATATAACTAACACCATCAGCAACTTGATATTTATCAATTGCCGCCAAGGTATCACCGCCACCCGCAATCGAGAAACCTTCACTATCTTTTACAGCCGCCGCCAGTATTTGCGTACCACTGCCAAAAGTATCTACTTCGAAAACACCTACCGGCCCATTCCATAAGATGGTTTTTGCATGGCTCACCGCATCAGCAAGCTGCTGTGCACTTTCAGGCGCAATGTCTAATATCATGTCATTGTCGCCAATCGTATCAACAGATTTGATGGTCGCAGTGGCTTGTTGTAGTGAGCCAATGAAATCGTCAAAATTGATGTCATTTTTGTCTGCTACGACAACATATTCAGGCAATAAAATCTCAGTTTTGCTCATAATCTCACGAGCAGTATCAAGCAAGTCTACTTCATATAAGGAAGCACCCACACTATGACCTTGTGCTGCTAAGAAAGTATTGGCAATGCCACCGCCAACGATAATTTGGCTGCATACTTCTGCCAAGCTATGAAGTACTTCTAACTTTGTCGATACTTTCGATCCACCAACGATAGCCAACATGGGCTGTGCTGGCGTTTCAAGCGCCAAACTCAAAGCATCCAATTCGGCAGCTAGCAAAGGTCCGGCGCATACCGTTTTACCTGCTTGACGCATGGCTTGAGTGACGCCTTCAGTTGACGCTTGCGCACGGTGTGCTGTACCAAAAGCATCCATTACAAACACATCGCACAAATCTGCATATAGTTTCGATAAAGTGGCATCATTTTTCTTTTCGCCGATGTTGAAACGTACGTTCTCTAACAAGACAACTTCACCAGCTTTAATCGACACGCCTTGCGTCAAATAGTCACGATTGAGATTGACTGGAGTAGACAGTTGTGAGCCGAGCTTATCAGTCAAATAATCAGCCACAGGTGCCAACGAATATACGGTTTCAGGCGCTCCCTCAGTGGGACGTCCTAAATGCGAGCAAACGATGACGGCAGCGCCTTTTTCTAGTGCTAGCTTAATGGTAGGCAAACTTGCTTGCAAGCGAGCATCGCTCGTAACCTTACTGTTTTTGATAGGCACGTTTAAATCTTCTCGAATCAATACTACTTTATCCGTTAAGTTCAGCTCACTCATACGCAAAAAATTCATTACCTGCTCCTATGGATCAATCTGTTGGTTAATTTACGGTTACTATTATTACTGAAGAATTGTTATAAAAAGATGGCGATCAATTGCTATTTATTGGCGGTGTTTTATCGATTTGTCTTGCTGCACGTTAAATCCACTGTATTCAATAGGCGTAGCAAGCAAAAATTAACGGCGGTGTATTCTACCAGCTTTTTGGCAGTTGCTCATAGAGAACCTATCTGGATTTGACTATCATAATTTAATGAACGCAACAGATTAACACCACATTGCAAGCGAAAAACTTTCGGACTGATTCGAAGATAAATTAGGGAGTGTTGAGCATTCGACCATGGCACTGACAGAGACTATTTTTTAGGCGATTCGACGGTAAAAATAGTAAGTATAGTCATTCTATATGGCTATTTTTAGCAATGAAACGGCAAAAAAGAGTTCTGCCCCCTGTTTTTATGATTGGGGCTGATGCTAAAACTGCCCCATACGGTGTTGCAAGTCTCGCTAAGGTATTCACATTATCATCGACTTGCGCCTTGTCTGGAACCGTTTTAGCGATCAGCAGTGCCTATTTGTGAATATCAAACACGCCCTAAATATCAGTAACATTTTGTGGTGGTACTCATCAGTTAGCCTCTTTAAACTAGAACCGTTAACAATAAAAAATCATTAGGAGAATACAATGAGTATCGATCTAAATGCTGCTAAGCAAAATTTATTAAAACTGAAAGATGAATACAAAACTCGAATCGACAAAATCGAAGATCATATTCAAAACCCACAAGACGATCTGAATGAGCACTGGGAGGATCAAGCGATTTCTTATCGTCAAAACGACATGCGCAAAAATCTTATGGGTGAAGCACGTCAAAGCTTAGTTCACGTCGAGAATGCCTTAAGCCGCATTGAAAATGGCACTTATGGTGCGTGTGAAGTATGCGGCGAAAAAATCGAAGAGCAACGCTTAGAAGCACTTCCTTATGCGACCTTATGTATGGATCATGCGGCATAGTATGACGGTCAGTCCTACTACTTTTAGGGTATTTATTATTCAGGTTAGCTATTATAAAGCAGGCTTATTCCAATTGGAAAATGCCTGCTGCCATTGCTGACAGCGATTTGCGATGCGCTCTATTGGCAAATCCATAATATCGCCAACGACCGCCACATACGTAATGGGCAAACCTACCAGCTCTGAGACGTTTTCTGCCGTCAGTCCCCCTATCACGCACATCGCTATACCCTGCTGACAACCTTGCATCAGCTGCGACCGAGAAACAATATCAGCGTTTGGCTTAGTTGTAGAAGTAAAAACAGCACCCATTGCCGCGTAACTTGCCCCATCATTTTTCGCCTCAGCAACCAAATCCATATCACCGTGACAAGTGCGGCCGATGATCTGATCTGAGGCTAATTGCTGTTTAGCGTCACTAATATCGCCATCGGTTTGACCCAAATGCACACCAACGCCAAGCTTTTTTGCCAAATCAATGTCATCATTTATGACAACTGCCACGTTATGAGCTTTGGCCAAATTAACTATCTTTAGCGCTTCTTCGTAAAGTATTGACTCACCATCAGGCAATGTCAGTGTTTGTTTGCGACGAACTTGTAATAGCGCGATCAACCCTGTTGCCAATGCTGCCTCTAACTTCTGATAAAGAAGTGCAAATTCATCGTCATTGGTTAGTAAATATAGTCGCGGCATAGGAGAAGTGGGTGATTGAATCATATCATGCGTCCTTGATTTCAACACAATAAAAAGGCTGTTATATAACATAACAGCCTTTTTATAAATGCTTACTTTTTTATAAATACTACTTTTTATAAAAATTTGGGCAATAAGCTTACACTGTGCGGCGAGTCGCCAAACTGTTAAGAATGTTTTTTGCATCGCCCCAACGCGTGGCTGAGCTGTTCGCTCCTAATATAACAATAATAGCTGGGCGATTATTCACACGCGTTTCCATCACCACACAACGGCCAGCTTCATTGATGAAACCTGTTTTTGAGATACCGATTGGATAAGCACCATCACGAACTAGGCTACTGGTGTTATTGGCTTTATAAGTACGATTACCACTAGAGTAATTAGACACATAAAAGTCATAATTTTTGGTGGTAGAAAAACGACGAATCACATCGTAATTACCAGCAGCACGTACCATTTTTACCAAGTCTTTCGATGAAGCCACGTTACGCTTATCAAGACCCGTTGGATCACCAAAGAAAGCCGTAGTCATACCCAAATCTTGAGCTTTGCGGTTCATCGCCCGCATAAAGGCGCTATAGCCACCTGGATAGTTACGGGCAAGACTCTTCGCTGCTGGGTTTTCTGACTTCATTAATGCCATTAACAGCATTTCAGCACGATTGAGACGGTCGCCTGATTTGAGGT
The DNA here is from genome assembly GCF_000471625.1 of Psychrobacter aquaticus CMS 56. Taxonomy (GTDB): domain Bacteria; phylum Pseudomonadota; class Gammaproteobacteria; order Pseudomonadales; family Moraxellaceae; genus Psychrobacter; species Psychrobacter aquaticus. The sequence continues at coordinate 255,952 of NZ_AUSW01000015.1, read as the reverse complement.
TTGAGCTGGCACGCTTAGGGCCGACAAAATCCTCTGGATCAAGTGTAAGCTCTTCACGCATATCGAGACCAGCATCCAACACAACCATCGCCGTCATTACTTTGCTAATACTGGCCATAGGACGGGCAATATCAGCGTCTTTTTCGTAAATAGATTCACCTGTTTCGGCATCGATAACTGCGACACTACGCGAATCCACACTGATCGGAATCATATCACTACTACCAAATGCGCCGCGGTAAGTCGTGTTATAGCGATTACTGCTATTGTTACTGCTACTACCGAAATTATTGGCATTAGTGATGGTGGTCGTGCCATAGCCGCTATCTACTTTTTTGATAGCAGAGCCATTGGATTTGTACATAATATTGCGTGCTTCAGACAAACTATCAGCACCGCCCCAACTCATACGAGCACTAGAGCCAGTATCAGTGCTACCATTAATAGTAAGTGCGGCTTGTGCAACACTGCCCAAACTCAATGAAATCATAGCAGCGATCAATTGCTGTTTGGTTAATGGTAGTTGCTTCATTATGCCTCCTGCTGTCGTTATCACGCCAATGACGTACTGTCTGACGCCATGAACGTACGTAGCGTTTATGGATGTGTTTGTAAGTACTCGTATAGAGTTTTTATATTTTTAGTGTATCATGGTTTGGATTTAAGTCTAAGGTATCAAGCTGATTTAATGGTTTATTTTGGCCTCATTCAAATTTTGCTACAACCACTTTATATTACAGAAACATTAATTCACACTTTAGCAATATATCTTAACTCTACGAGCACTCATTATTCGCTTTTTGTTATATAAAGTCATGATAGCTGTATAGTATATTAGCAATATTTTAAATTTATGAAAATTAAAAAAACTTAAGCGATGTAGACGTATTTTTCCTATCATGTTGGCAAAACCTTCATTCTGACAAATAATAAAGAGTTTAGTTATGATTAAAGTATTGGTAGTAGACGATCATGATTTAGTACGAATGGGTATTAGCCGTATGTTATCAGACAGTGCTGACATCGAAGTGATTGGCGAAGCAGACAGCGGTGATATGGCCATTAAGCTAGCCAAACAATTGCGTCCTGATGTGGTTTTACTGGATGTTAATATGCCTAATATTGGCGGACTTGAAGCCACCAAACGCTTGGTTCAACTGGATATGGGTATCAAGATATTAGCAGTCAGCAGTATGTCAGCGCAGCCTTATCCCTCAATGCTCATAAAAGCAGGTGTTAACGGCTATATCACTAAAGGGACTCCGCTTGATGAGATGATCATAGCTGTCAAAAAAGTCTATCAAGGCAGTCGTTATTTTAGTCAAGATGTCGCCGAACAGTTGGCCGATGTTTTATTATCAGATAATGCCAGCTCACCTTTTAATTTATTAAGTGATCGCGAAAAACAAGTCGCCATGATGGTGGTTAATTGTCAAAGCCCGCAGCAAATCGCAGACCAGTTATTTGTCAGTGTCAAAACCATCAATACTTATCGCTACCGTATTTATGAAAAGGTCGGTGTGGATAGTGATGTCAAACTGACCCATCTGGCGATTCGTCATGGTTTGATTCAACCGTAAAATTTTTAGCAACTCTCCTTGTATTACGGTCAATTTATGAAGCCTGCTCCTCGCATTCTCGTTACCATTTCTCATTATTTACGCCGCGATGATACCTTAGCCCTGCCGCAATTGCGTCGATTAGGACTGATCTATAGTAGTTACCGCTTCATCCTCAGCTTGTTCTCTATGCTGATAGTCTATATTAGCGCTCGCTCTGATAGTAGCCCGACGTTACCGAGCTTTTTGCAACAAACGGTTCTGAGTTTTTATGTATTACTGAGTTTAATTTTACTCGGATTGTTTTATGTTGTCTCTAAACAGATGCGACGGCAGCTGGCTTTTGGCTTGGCATTAGACGTCATTATTCTCAGTTTACTTCTTTATACAGCGGGCGCTCCTGACTTACAGCTAACCATGCTATATATGGTCGTGGTAGCAGCCAGCTTTATGCTTTTGCATGGTTCACAAGCATTAATCATCACCCTACTTGCTATTATTTTTGTTATTTACCAGCAATTTTTTTATGCCATCGCCAATAGTATGAGCTTGACCAATTTGGGAGATGCCCTGCTCATGTCAGCCAGCTTTTTGGCAATTGGTGGCTTGAGCTGGTCTATTTCACAGCGCTTGGTACAACTTGAAAAGATGGCAGCCAGTCATGCCAAAGAAGTTGAGCGACTGAATGTGATCAATCAAGAAGTCATTACGCAAATGATCAATGGCGTCATCGTCATCGATGAACAACGTATCGTCTTAGCAAATCTTGCAGCGCATCAATTACTCAGCGTCTCTCATAACCCGTCAGTATCGTTGCATCCTACCTTTGTAGATATAGAAGATACGCAGAGTACCCACCGCAATCTACTGCTATCTAACTTTCAGCAGCAGCTCAGCAAACAGCACGCCCAGCTATTCAAAGCTTGCTTGTCAGTGGCTGCTGGTCAATCTCGTGCCTTTATTTATGACTTGCCTGCGGTAGCAAACGCCTCAATATTTGGCAAATTACGTGTACAAATCATTCCATTAAAAGACAATAGTAAATTAATACTACTAGAAGATTTACGCCGTGAGCAAGCCAATGCGCAACAGTTAAAACTGGCCTCTTTGGGGCAATTGACGGCCAGTATCGCTCATGAAATAAGAAACCCATTGGCAGCCATCTCACAAGCCAGTCAGCTACTGATGGAAGATGTAGTAGAAAGCAATATAGAGCAATCGACGGGTGACAGCATGGTGGCGAACACTTCAAATAATGATGAGACAGGTAATCATGAACTTTATAAAATGATATTTTCACAAACAAAGCGTGTAAACCGTATTATTGAAGACGTCTTAAAATTGTCTCGCCAGCAAACCGCAAATCAGCAGTCAATTGTCTTGGCTGAATGGATGCCAACATTTTTAGAGAACTACTTTAAGGAACACGACGTTTTTCTACACGTAAAAACACAACCTACCATATCATTCGATACTCACCAGTTAGAGCAGGTCTTAATCAATTTAATTAACAATGGCTTGCGTTATAGTAGCTACGCCCACCCTCATGCTTATGTGGAAATCGAGATTTATTGTGCTGATAACGATGTTATAATTGATATTCTAGACGGTGGTACTGGTGTTGGCTTCGAGGATTTACAGCATTTGTTTAATCCGTTTTTTACAACGGATCAATCAGGCACAGGGTTAGGATTGTATTTATCACAAGCCTTTTGTGAAGCCAACCAAGCGCGTTTGCTCTATATACCTGAGCATGCAAAAACTTGCTTTCGCTTGATAGCACCTGCTGTCAACTCTGACACAAGTATAAATATGGCAGAAAGCAACTTTAATGAACGCTTTTTGTAAGTAACAGGTTCACCCTAAATTAAATATTCTACTAATAAATTCTGCTAATTTTTTGATATTTTACAGCTATTGAATTCGATGAGATGATGTATGACAACAACCGCGCTAGTCGTTGATGACGAAGTGGATCTATGCCGATTAATGCAAATTACCTTGACCAAAATGGGCATAAAAAGTGATGTGGCTTATACGTTGGCACAAGCAAGATCATTCTGGCAAAAAAATGATTATGACTTTTGCTTAACTGATTTGAAGCTACCTGATGGATCAGGATTGGAGTTGGTAAAAGAAGTGAGCAATAGCTCTCATACTCCAATAGCTGTTATTACAGCGCATGGTAGTATGGATTTGGCTATTGAAGCGCTAAAGCTTGGGGCATTCGATTTTGTTAATAAACCACTTGAATTACCACGTCTACGTCAGCTGGTAGAAAATGCCCTAAAGGTTGTTCATCAAGACAATGAAGCAAAAACCACACCTGAATGCTCCCCTGAGCAAAAACTGTTGAATAGCCGATTGATTGGTAATTCAGCCGTGATGCATCCTCTTAAAAACACTATTTTAAAATTGGCACGATCACAAGCACCCGTGTTTTTATCAGGTGCTTCAGGTACGGGTAAGGAAGTGGTTTCTAGACTGATTCATGATTTGAGTCCGCGTAGAGATGGTAGCTTTGTGCCAGTCAACTGCGGTGCGATACCCTCGGAGCTAATGGAGTCAGAGTTTTTTGGTCATAAAAAAGGCAGCTTTACTGGTGCTGTGGCTGACAAACAAGGCTTGTTTCAACAGGCCAATGGCGGGACGTTGTTTTTAGATGAAGTGGCAGACTTGCCTTTGGCGATGCAAGTTAAATTACTACGTGCTATCCAAGAAAAAACGGTGAGAGCCATTGGTGATACCAAGGAGACCTCCGTTGATATTCGTATCTTATCCGCAACCCATAAAAACCTGAATCAGTTGGTGGAAGATGGTACGTTCAGACAAGATCTTTATTACCGTATCAATGTAATTGAACTAAAGCTGCCGACACTTAATGCGCGCCGTGACGACATACCCGTTTTGGCTGAGCATTTTTTGTCCACGATTACTAGTGAATGGCAATTAGAAACGCCGCCATCCTTAACTATAGAGGCTTATGAGCGCTTGCAACACCATAACTTCGCTGGTAACGTCCGTGAGCTACGTAATGTACTGGAGCGCGCTGTGACTTTAGCAGAAACGTCCATCATCGACGTGAACCACTTAGGCCTGCCCGACATTGAAGATGATGCGAATCATGAACTTAATCTTTTTAAAGATCAAAATAGACCGACCGCCATTAATAATGCGCAACTGTCTGACCAAAAAATAGAGGATCAAATCATCCCTCAATCGATAGAAAGTCAAGCAACTACTATCCAGACTACGAATGAGATAACGCCTGAAAAACCTAAACAAGTAACGACTAACTTACATCCGTATCGCACCCATATTCAGCATTATCCATCAATGACACAGCGACCAGCAGCCAATAGTATAGAGGATTCAGTCAACCTAAACTCTCATGACGGCTCAGAAATGAGTAAGGCTAATCAGCAACTGGCAAACGAAAAGGTAAATCATAGCAATTTAACCGACAGTCAATTGCCATCTCGAGGGTTAGAGCACTACTTACAAGAACAAGAAAGACAGTTAATTATTACTGCACTGAAGCAAACTGGCTGGAATAAAACTCATGCAGCTAAATTGTTAGGAACAACTTTTCGCTCTTTACGCTACCGTATGAAAAAATTAGAAATCGATGAAGATCAATCTGAACCGTAACATCAAAAGGTTCTTTTTCTTTATATAACAGATACCGAATGAAATGGACGCGCGATATTATAACGTGAGACTGGTACAAATTTTCCTTGCTTGCTGTGCCTACGCAGACAGAGGCTACAAAAAATTTGTACCAGTCCTACTGTATATTTTTAATATTGATCTGACTATCGTTAATATAAAATGAGATGGATACGCGATATTATGCGGTTAAGCCGCTGCTATTTAATCGCCTTGCTGTCTATCATCTTATCTTCTTTAACAGATTTTCGGACAAAACGAATGCCCGAATCAAGCGCTCGCTTTTGTAGTAAATCGAGCGCCTGCTGCTCCCATGTACTTTCACTACCAGATAAAGTCACATTTGGTTTTACACCAATGCCATCTATTTTTTTACCTGATGCAGTCATATAGTGAGCCACGGTTAGCTTGACTGCTTGCTCATCGTTCAGCGGTATAACCGACTGCACAGACCCCTTACCGTAGCTGACTTCACCCACGATAAGAGCACGCTTTTGTGCTTGCAAGCTGCTGGCCAAAACCTCTGCCGCTGATGCCGAATAACGATTTTGTAGAACAACTATAGGTAAGGATTTGAGTATCGCATCACCATGAGTCGGCAATATACGTGATTCATTTTGACGCGCTTGTACTTGTACCACATCGGTATCGCTCATGAATAAACTGGCGACGCTCACCGCCGATGTTAATACGCCCCCTGGATTATCACGCATGTCCAACAAAATACCTGAAACAGGTGCATTGAGATTAATCAAACCGTCTAAGAGCTTTTCGCGACTGTTGTTTTGAAAAGCGGGTAATTTGATAATAGCCATACCATTAACAAGCTTTGTCTCGACGATTTGAGGATGGCTATTATTACGCTGTAAAGTGGTGGTATGTTTGCGACGACCCGCTGTAGAAGTCACAATATCCACTTGCGTACCAGCAATGCCTGTCAATAGTTGTTCGATATCATTACTATCTTCATCTCCACTTAATTTGAAATCACCGACTTGATGAAGGTAATCTCCCACATCGATGCCTTTTCTGTCCGCAGGTGAATCATTCATAACCTCTGTGACCACCCAATAGCCAGCTTCTGGCTGGTAAGTGACCTTAATACCGACATCACCGACATCACCTTCCGTAAAAGCGCGCAGGTTTTCATAGGCATCCGCATCTAAAAACTCAGCATGACTGTCAAGCTTGGTCAACATACCGCTCATCGCATTATTGAACAGCTCTTCATCATTGACCGTATCAACATATTCACGGCGAACCAAATCTACGACGGCGACAAATGTTTTGAGGGTCTCTGGAGAGATAGCATTCAATGAGACTTGAGCGACCTCAGGTGGAATGCTGGTATCAAACTCACTTGGATCATCAGTTAATGCGCTGGCATCTGCAACGCTGTCTATTGAGTCATCAGCTTCGTCTGCCGCATCTAACATATCAGCAACGTCCGCTAAACCATCCATATCGTTTGCTGCTATGTTATCGGCATTTAGACTGATAAGTTGGAGACTTGCCGTAGGGCTATCGCTAGTACGATTGGTAGATACTTCTGCTGCTTGTGCATGAATAAGAACCGCACTCAACCCAAAGAAACCTAGCGTCGTCAGTGCACACCTAAAAAAATTAGGCGCTGTTGACACTTTTATCGCTCTTTTGCCAAATCGTTTAGACACAGATGAGCGAGTAAAATAGATAGGAGGCATAAGAGAACTCATTCAAATAGTAAGATGGATAAGATTATGGCTGACTTATGGTGCTGGCACCAATAAGCTTTCGCCTGTCATTTCAGTGGGCGCTTCAATATTCATCAATGCCAAAATAGTCGGAGCGATATCGCTCAATCTACCGCCACTGCGTACGTTTAGTTTTTGTTCACCAATATAAATTAAGGGAACGTGTTCAGTGGTATGCTGAGTATGTACCTGCCCACTTTCATAGTCTTGCATCTGCTCACAATTACCATGATCGGCTGTAATGAGCATATGACCACCAGCAGCTCGTACCGCTGACTCTACACGACCAACACACACGTCTAACGCTTCTACGGCTTGCACAGCGGCATCAAATATACCTGTATGTCCAACCATATCACCATTGGCATAGTTTACCACCAGCACATCGTATTTGCCTGACTCAATAGCAGCGACCAATTTATCAGTCACTTCAGGAGCGCTCATTTCAGGCTGTAGATCATAAGTTGCGACATCTGGAGATGGCACTAAAATGCGCGTCTCACCCTCATATTCTGCTTCACGACCACCGCTAAAGAAAAATGTCACATGGGCATATTTTTCAGTTTCAGCGATACGCAGCTGAGTTTTACCTTTATTCTGCAAATATTCGCCAAGGGTGTTAGTCAATGATGTCGGATAATAAGCAATGCTAGTTTTGGGGCTATCAGCCAAAATATCCGAATATTTAGTCAACATAACAAACGCTGCAAGTTTTGGCTGTTTTTGACGTGCAAACCCAGAAAACTCATGATCTGGTAAGACAAACGCTTGGGCAAGCTCACGAGCACGGTCAGCACGGAAATTCATAAAAATGAGTGCGTCATTGTCTTCAACGGTATATGGTACCTCATCACGTCCGATTACAGTCGTCGGACTAACAAACTCATCGGTCTCACGCGCTTTATAAGCAGCTTGGACAGCCCCATCAGCTCGTGTCGACAAACGATCAGCTTTGCCTTCAGTTATCAACTCGTAAGCTTTTTGTACTCGGTCCCAACGATTATCGCGATCCATCGCATAATAGCGGCCTATAATACTAGCAATCTGTACTCGACCAGTTTCATAATGAGCGTTAAGCTTATTGATGTAGTCGCGCAAACGATTGATGTATTTATCAGCAGATTTAGGCGGTGTGTCTCGTCCATCTAAGAAACAATGAACAAAGACGTTTTTGGCACCATGTACCAACGCTGAGTGACACATGGCTTCGATATGGTCTTGATGCGAATGCACGCCACCATCTGATAGCAGCCCCATAATGTGTACGTTACCACCAAGCTCATTAGCTGCTTTTACGGCGTTCACTAATGCTTCGTTTTTATAAAAATCACGATTGGCCAATTCGCTGGATATACGAGTTGAATCTTGATAAAGAACACGGCCAGCACCTAAATTCATGTGCCCAACTTCTGAATTACCAAACTGACCATCTGGTAACCCAACGTCCTCTCCTGAAGCGGATATCAGTCCATGCGGATATTGTTGATAAATTTTATCTAAATTTGGCATATTGGCGGCTGCAATGGCATTGTCTTTGTCATCTTCCCGATGTCCAAAACCATCTAGTATCATTAGAACATGCGGCACTTTTTTATTTTTCTCGCCGTCCTGCTTATCATGAGATTGAGCCTGATTATTATCGATAAATGCTGATTGTTGTTTATTATTGGCCATGGATTACCGCTCCTCAAGTGAATGAACGCTTATAATGCTTTATTAGGATGTTGAAAGCCTTCTATATTAACACACATCTTAAAATAGCTGAAAAACCCACCTTTTAAGCGAATAATCAACTGTTCTTATGCCTTTGTTTTATGAAAAGTAGAGTAAAAACCTAACACCATTCATACTGATTATTAAAACCACGCATCAATCATAAATCAGACTTGCAATCGTTCTAGTCATTGGGTAAGATAAATGTATTCTGAAGTGTTGGCTAGTAGATGTTTATTCCCTGAGCCGATAATGCTTTACCAGGATGTGGTACCTACTGTCTCATTGTGTATGCCTGCACCGCCTGCGGTGTATCAGGAAACCTGCCGAGATAGTGACGCATCCGCCCTGAACTTCACGGTTCATGGGTCACCATCTTACGGCGGCACTTCGGTTGTTATATTCGGTCAGTAATTGCTTTATTTATATTCAGTAAAGTTATTGATAACTTATTATTTATAAAAAATTAATTACGACTACTAAAAAGCCCCTCTCGTCGATGACGCGAAGGGCTTTTTTTATACCTAATTTTTGACTAACCAATTCTCTGATAATTACTCATCATTAGCAGACTTGGTAATCTTTTTGACATCTTTAGGGATGTTTTTGGCAGTGCCATCAACGGTTGTATGCTGCTTGAAGACATCACCGAAAGGATTCCGTTGCTGCTGCCCAAATGGGTTTTGTCCATTCATACCACCTGCACCGCCAAATGGATTTTGCCCTCCTACACCACCAGCGCCGCCGAATGGATTTTGACCACCACCCATCTGCTTAGCCATCATTTCCATCATTTTTTGCTGATTATTCATGACATAGTTATTGGCGACATCTTTTAGTTTCTTTTGTACTGGCGGTAGTACGACCAATAGTGCGATTAAATCGCTAAGCACGCCAGGAATGAGTAATAAAATACCAGCTGCGGCCATTGCCACACTTTTAATCATCGTCGATTCTTGCGGACGCATCGCAGGATTCATCATACCGCCAGCTTTCATTTGCTGAGCCAATGGATTGAGTGACGCCATGCCTTTACGTATGAGTGAAATACCGATGACAGCAGCGATAATAAACCAAATAAATACTAGCCAGCCACTTATGAACTGCGCGAGCAAATACCACAGCAGCATCTCGATAATAAACCAAACAATGGCAATACCAACTATCTGACCCATAAAGTGTCGTCCTATAAAATAAAAATCAATAAATTGAGTGCCATGCAAATTAAAATGGCTAACATATGATGTATATGGGGATTGATTGCTATACTATCAAACTTACGGCTAACTTTTAAGCCATAAAACAAAATGTAAGCAAGACGGAATACTATGGCAATTATTATCGGGATTGATCCGGGTTCACGTATGACAGGTTATGGCATCGTTCAACAAACGGGTGATAAGCTGACCTATATCGATGCAGGTACGATTCGTACAGATACCAAAGAGATGCCAGAACGCTTGAAGCGTATTTTCAATGGCTTGACGCGCATCACTCAGCATCATCTAAAATATGCCGATGAGCCAATTTATACAGCGATTGAACAAGTATTTATGGCAGAAAATCCTGACTCTGCGCTCAAGCTTGGGCAAGCACGCGGCGCGGCTATTGCCGCTATGGTGGCATTGGATCTAGAGGTGTCAGAATATACCGCTCGCCAGATTAAACAGGCGGTTTGCGGTTATGGGGCAGCAGCTAAAGAACAAGTACAAGAAATGGTTTGTCGGATATTGTCACTAGATTTTGTACCACAACAAGATGCTGCCGATGGTCTTGCCTGCGCCATTTGTCATGCCCACTCAAGCCACTCAATGAATAAATTGATACTTAACAGCGCCATGCGCGGACGGGGTGCTTCTAAGAAAAAAGGTCGTTGGCGTTTGACCGAAGAAGACCTTGGTAATTTGCGTTAAGTTTAACAGCCATAAAAAACACGCGCCTGTTTGCGCGTGTTTAGGGGAATTGCTATTTAACTATGATAGAGCATATGTGACGGACGCTATTTTAACGTCTCTCTTCTGCCACTGAGCTTTCGATTACGGCATCTAATACATACGCATAATCTGCACCTAACACAGCGGTGGTATCAGCTTCTATCGCTTTACTGTTGTCTAACGGGTAACGCTGTAGACGCAACACCTCTTCATGCTTATCATCATGTTGATACCCTTCGATCATACCTGTGAATGGTGCCCAATCACCTTCGCTGACTTTTATACCTTGATCATCATAAGTCACAGGCTTAACTTGTAGACACGCCTGTGATCTGTCATCTAAGCATGGTTTCATTTCAGCATTTACTGCCCAAAATACCGTTTCACCTTTGCTATTATATTTGGCTTGCGCCGTGAGCCTACCTTCCCAAATTAAGGTGCTACGATTATTAGTCACTTGCGTCAATATTGGCTTATCATCTTTAAACGCGTTACTTTCCACTAACGCCAACTGACTGTCACCTTGCATCAGCTTACTTAAACTATTTTCGGCCATATCAAGGTCGCCACACGACATTTTGGTGCTCATGCTATCTTCAATCGTCAAAGTCGATTCTTGTAATTGATAAAAAGCACTTATAATATTGCAGCCAACACTATAATTTAAGGTGTTTTCACCTTGATACTCATTGAACCTCAAGGTTACTTGATCTTTAATTGCCGTCAGCTTATTTAATGACTGAGTTTTATCATCCGTTACAGCGTTCAGCGTCCAACGATAACGCGAAAGCGCGTTAATCATTGCTTCTTCAGAACTTATATCATCTGCTCTAACCTCATCAGCTATAGCATCAGTACCGGACGTAATCGCACTATTATCTGCTTCAGCACTAAAACTGTTCGCGACTTCTTGTTGTGGATTGGATTCGTTCAAGGAAAAAGAATCTTGGCAAGCGCTTAACGCAAGCACGGCTAATAGCATACTTGAATGTATACCTAATTTAACGAACAACACTCTACCAGATAATGTCATAACAGCCATGCCCTGTGGTTACACTTTTCCAAATTACCGCTTTTTTCATATTCTAAAAAAGTGATTACATATGCTTTTGTGAAGCATAATAAATCGACCACTATAGCGCTGCTGTTTATTACTATTGTAATAAAGTGTTTAATTTTATATGTTAATAGTAACTGCATTTTTACATGTTCGAAAAATCTACTTTTTTATTCCTCCTCACTAGTAGGCTTGGCTTTTGCCATATTTTGAATACTAAAACGCTCATTCATCATTTGATAAAAACGGGCAAGATTCTTGCCTTGCTCATTAGGATTTACTTTCAGTATTTTGCCAAAATCCAAACCCAAATAGAGCACGATATCAGCAAAACTTAACTGGTCACCCACTAAGTATTCATGACCTTCCAATACGGTTTCAAAATAAGCCAAAGCTTTATCAGCACGCGCGATTGACGGCGCGACAAATTCGGGCACTTGTTCAACCCGTTGCGCTTTAGACGGATGGCTATGTTGAAATGCCAGCATAAAGTTATAGAGCACTTCAAACTCGGCAATGCGTCGCATCGAGCAAACTTGTGCACGTTGTATCACATCGTTGCCCATCACTGAGCGCTCACCATACACACGATCAAGATATTCGCATACTGCCTGCGAGTCATTAAGTATAGTGCCATCACTCAATTTCAACACTGGCACAGTCTGCATCGGATTCATTTTGGTAAATTCATCCGACATCTGCTCATTGGCAGCAAAATCAATATCTACCACATCGATATCATCCATATCATCGACATCGATTCCTTTTGACGCTAATAGAATGAGTGCTTTACGTGGATTGGGGGCTGTGCGGGTTATGTATAGTTTTTTCATGACGAACTCCTTGTAAGATGAGTTAAAAAGCGACTCAGCGCTGTTCAGATTTTATAATAGCTAAAAGATATTTATGATTTTGACCAAATCATAATATTTATTCTAGGGCGTGTCATCTATAAGATTATGAAAATTAAAATGAGATAAATTGATAACATGCCCTAGGTCAGATCGCTCGATCTGCTCTACTCATCATAGCAAAGTCTTACCGAGCTTGCTGCTCTAATAAAAAGCTGAATAGTAAAAAGCCCCATAACATTTAGTTATAGGGCTTTTTATTTTTAGTGACTATTACATACGTTCCGCTTATTTATTAGGAGCCGGTGTCGTACGTAAATAAGGTTTAATTTCTGTATGGCCCTTAGGGTACTTAGCGGCGATATCTTCGTTTTTGACACTGGGTGGAATAATCACGTCATCACCATCTTTCCAATCTACTGGCGTTGCGATGTTGTACTCATCTGATAATTGCATCGCGTCAATGACGCGGATAATTTCATCAAAGTTACGGCCACAGCTAGCAGGATACGTCAGCGTTAGACGCACCTTTTTGTTTGGATCAATGATAAAGACGCTGCGGACAGTATGCGTGCTGTCTGCATTTGGGTGCATCATGTCATAGAGTTCCGCGACTTCTTTATTGGGATCAGCAATGATTGGGAAGTTCATTTCAGTGCCTTGTGTCTCACCGATGTCTTTTGCCCAAGCATGATGATCTTCTAAACCATCGACAGAGATACAAATTGGCTTCACATGACGCTTTTGGAATTCGCCATTGAGTGCCGCGGCTCGACCAAGTTCAGTGGTACATACTGGCGTAAAGTCTGCCGGATGTGAGAAAAAAACCACCCAGTTATCGCCTGCCCATTCATGGAAATTGATATCGCCTTCTGTGGTTGTGGCATTAAAATCGGGTGCAGTATCACCTAAACGTAAATGTGCCATGCTGTATTCCTTAGCTATGTTGATGAGCACTGATATAAAAGGTATTCATGCGCTCTATTATTATCATCGATATACTTATCTACTAAAAACACTATGAAGCATATCAGTAAAAACTGACTTTATCTTAACAAACTGGTTATGAATGTCTTGTGACGGATTGTAATGCGATCAGCAAGAGATTATATAAAATTACTTATTAGATACCGATCTATATTGCGACAGATAATGCTGAATTTCACTCTTTTGTGGATGATTCTGTAGCCACAAAGCAAAGCGCTCTACTGTCTCAAAATCATCGCCCAGTTTTTGCTGATAAAGCTTATTAAAGGTTTGCTCACGGTCTTGATTACGCAATTGCTGCTGCCATGGCTCACTCATTACAGCTGTCAGCTTATCTTGCATCTTCAAATATTTGAGTAGAGGCCATTCACCGCGATCAAGCCATACATCATCACAAGTGTGGCAGACGTTGATAGTGTTCTTATGCTCATTATTGATGCGATACTTGAGCATAAATTTGCGGCAGCGCTGACACACCAGTGCGTTGTCGGTGTTTTTTAACTCGCTTGCATCAAACGTCTTTGATGATTGTTTATCTGATTCTGCCGCTTCACTGTCCTCGCTTGTTTTGTGAGCAGCATGGCTCTCTAGCCATGAGCGGTACGTCAACAAATCAAGATAAATGCCCTGACATTTTTTACAAGACAACGCCGGTAAGGTGTCGTCTAACTTCGTAGGTAAAAGGGGTTCTGCTGTACAGTGATAACAATGCAAACTCATTATGCTCTCCTTTGAGCCTTTGATAATAGGTAGAGTTGGGTAATTAAATGTCAGGTCAGATTATGGTTTTTATATTGAGCCGACTGACTATGCGTTTGTTAAGTGGATTAAACGGTGCTTGTTTGTAGGTCATATCTCCTTTTTCTATACTTTCAATAACGGCTAATTTAAAGCCTAAGATGTAATGTTTTTAACTGCGATTAACGCTTTTATTTGCTATGTTTGACATAACATCGTCCTAAATGTGCCAACTTATTCTAGAACGGAACATTGTTCACAAAAAAACCCATCCCTAGCGTACTAGAAATGGGCTTATTTGCAAACTACTATTGTTCAGTATTATTTAAAAACATCAACTTTAGCAGTGATGTCCTTAATATATTGAACCAGTATTAAGCTGGCTTGTAGCTATCACGCAAGCTGACGATTTGGTTAAACACTGGCTTGTCGCTAGTATGATCTGTGGCATCAGAGATGAAATAACCTTCACGCTCGAACTGGAAACGCGTGCCAGCATCGGCATTGACTAAAGATGGCTCGACCACTGCGTTTAGCTCAGTTAACGAGTTAGGGTTTAGCGCTTGATGGACATCAGCAACGCTACTTGGGTCTTCGACGCTAAATAGCTGCTCATACATGCGTATCGTCGCTGGTACGCCTTGGCTCGCCGATACCCAATGAATCACGCCTTTAACCTTACGGCCTTCAGGGTTGTTACCCAAAGTAGCAGGATCGATTGTCGCTTTTAGCTCAACCACATTGCCACTATCGTCAGTAATATGCTCAGTTACCGCCAACACATAAGTATTACGCAAACGAATCTCTGGCTTTTCTGGTGATAGACGCTTGTAGCCTGCTGGTGGTTCAATCTCGTAATCACCTTGATCGATATACAAGGTTTCAGTAAATGGAATCTCACGCTCGCCCATATCGACGTTTGGATGGTTCGGCTGAGTCAACCAAAGCGTCTGCGTGGCATCATCAAAACGTGCATTGACGCTATCAGCTTTTTGGGACTCCCAGCTACTTACTGCTTCCGCAAAATTAGTAATGGTCACTTTTAACGGCTTTAATACTGCCATGCCGCGCCCAGTTGTCGTCTCTAACGACTGACGGACACTAAACTCTAATAAGCGAAAATCAACCACGCTATCTGCTTTGGTCACACCCACACGCTCACAAAAATCACGTAAACCTTCTGCTGTATAACCACGGCGGCGCATGCCAGCGACGGTCGGCATACGTGGATCATCCCAACCGCTGACGATACCCTCATCTACCAGCTGCTTGAGCTTACGCTTGCTAGTCAATGTGTGATCAACATTTAGACGGCTAAACTCATACTGATGCGGCGGCACGTCAAAGCCAATTTTTTCGATAACCCAGTCATAAAAGGGACGATGATCTTCAAACTCCAGCGTACACAACGAATGGGTAATACCTTCGAGTGCATCAGAGAGTGGATGCGCAAAATCATACATCGGATAGATACACCATTTGTCACCAGTTTGATGATGGGCTTGATGCATAACGCGATAGATAACAGGGTCACGCAGATTCATATTTGGGCTAGCCATATCGATCTTGGCACGCAACACGGCTTTGCCTTCGGCGTATTTACCAGCTTTCATATCGTTAAAGAGCGCTAAGTTTTCTGCGACACTGGCATCACGCTGCGGAGATGGTGTGCCTGCCTCATTGAATGAGCCACGGTTTTCTTTAATTTGCTCAGGCGTTTGCAAATCGACATACGCATCGCCTTGCTCAATCAGCTGTATTGCCCATGCATGTAGCTGATCAAAGTACCCTGAAGCATGGTGCGCCTCTCCTGCCCACTCAAAACCGAGCCATTTCACATCATTTTCAATATTATCAATGAAATCTTGCTTTTCGGCGGTTGGGTTGGTGTCATCAAAACGCAGGTTGCACACACCGCCGAACTCTTTGGCCACCCCAAAGTTTAGGCAGATAGACTTTACGTGACCTAAGTGCAAGTACCCATTTGGCTCCGGTGGAAAACGCGTTACAATTTGCTGGTATTTTTGCGCATTGACATCGTCACGAATGATATTACGAATAAAATCGTTTTTTTGCTCATTTTTTTGTGCATTGTTGCTTGAGTGCTCACTCATCGGGCATTGCTCCTAACGCAAATTGTCGGTTCATGATGCGTGCCATCACGCATCACAAAACATTCAAACTAAAGTATTAAAATAAATCGGAATATAAAAAATCAGACAGTGCGACCGCATTATCAAAATTTATCAAAAATGGGTAAAGTTGCGTTATTCTATCAGCTTTTGCGAACGCATTAACAGCCTGATACATGACATGGGATAAAAAAGCCGTTAGACTACCCATGACTTTTTATCAACCAACTTTTTATCAACCACTTAACAGCGTCGTTTTAGGCGCTGCAATTAAAAAGGAATATCACATGGTAGACATGCCACCAGTAGTAGAGCTTAACACCAATATGGGTGCAATCGTTATCGAACTCAACGAAGAAAAAGCCCCAAAAACCGTAGAGAACTTTTTGAACTACGTAAAATCTGGTCAATATGACGGTACGATTTTCCATCGCATCATTGATGGTTTCATGATTCAAGGCGGCGGAATGGACGCTGAGATGAATGAAAAGCCAACCAATGCCCCAGTTGAAAATGAAGCGGACAACGGTCTGAAAAATGACAAAGGTACGATTGCTATGGCACGTACGCAAGATCCACATTCAGCAACTAGCCAGTTTTTTATTAACGTAAAAGACAATGACTTCCTCAACCACTCTGGCAAAAACATGCAAGGTTGGGGTTACACCGTATTTGGTAAAGTAACAAGCGGTATGGACGTTATCGAAAAAATACGCGGCGTACCAACAGGTCGTTTCGGTATGCATGCTGATGTACCAAAAGAGCCTGTTGTTATCACATCAGCGACTATCGTTTCTGAATAATGGTAAAGTAGTGAGCATTACTCAATAAATTTTATTAGGCAATGCTCGCTATAAGTCACAAGGACAAAGATAAATGCAAAGTTTTAATCATTTAATGACGACCCGCCCTCATGAAGTGCGGCAAGTATTGATTAGTGATTTGCATTTATCGCCGCAAGAGCCTGCCTTAGTGCAGGCTTTTTTGGCGCTGCTTGATGACTGCCTTGCTCTGCCAGCGCTCAAACGTCTGTATATCTTAGGCGATTGGTTTGAGGTATGGCTGGGTGATGATATGTATCTGTCCCTCTTAAAAGAGAAAAGGTCAGAAGCTGAGCGTCAAGCGCATTGGCTAACACCGCTTATCGTTAAGTTAAAAAAACTGCGAGTGGCGGGCTGTGAAATTTTGGTCATGCATGGCAACCGTGATTTTTTATTAGGTCAGCCGTTTTGTAATCTATTCGGCGGCGAGCTTATTTATGAGCCATATAACTTGATGGTCGGTCAACAAAACTATCGCTTAGAACATGGTGATGCACTATGTACTGATGATAAAAAGTATCAGTTTTTTCGTAGAATCATGCGCAACCCTCTAACTCAGTGGTATTTGCTCAATAAGCCACTAGAAAAACGCTTGGCTATCGCTAATAAAATGCGGCAAAAAAGCCAGCAAAATAATGCCAGTAAAGCGGCGCATATTATGGATGTGAATGATGTGGCGGTGCGTCAAGCAATCACTGCTAGCGATGCACTATTGCATGGACATACCCATCGTCCAGACATTCATCAAGCTACCACTGATAAAAAACGCTACGTGCTTGGCGATTGGCGATTGCTCGATAAAAACAAACGTCAACCAAAAGTGAGTGCGGTGATTGGTGCGGTGACTGAAAACGATGACGATGCGGAATTTAGTTTGGTTGAGTTTACTTGTAATATGATCTAATGAAGCGTGTGTTATTAAAAAAGGGTCTGTCGCATATGCAACAGACCCTTTTATTTTTAATATAGAGGCTCACCTTAAGGCATTAATTGAAAGAAATGCTGACGATAATGCTTAAGTTCACGAATGGAATCACGAATGTCATCTAATGCTAAATGACTGCCGCCTTTTTCAAAGTTTCGCAAGATATCAGGACGCCAGCGGAAACACAGCTCCTTAATTGACGACACATCAAGATTGCGATAATGAAAGAATTTTTCAAGTTCTGGCATTTGGCGCGCCATAAAACGGCGATCTTGACAGATTGAGTTGCCGCACATTGGCGACTTGCCACTATCGACCCATTTATTCAAAAATTTGATGGTCTCAGCTTCCGCCTCTGCCAGCGTCACGGTACTACGGCGCACACGATCCACCAATCCTGACTGTCCATGCTGCTTGGTATTCCAGTCATCCATTTTGTTTAACGTTTGATCCGATACCTTAATGGCAAATACAGGCCCTTCGGCAAGTACGTTCAAATCTTCATCAGTGACCACGGTAGCAATCTCGATAATCTCATCAGTTAAGGTATCAAGTCCGGTCATTTCTAGGTCAATCCATATCAGCCCTTTTTTGCCTTGATTTTTGATTTTGATCTTGTTGGGATGATCGCCGGTAGTCATAAAATATCCTAATAATGGTTGAGCTGCTTTTATTTAAAATTAACGATACTGAGTAAAGTAGATATATAAAATTATGATACGAGACTGGCACAAATTTTTCTTGCTTGCTGTGCCGTTGCAGACAGAGGCTACAAAAAATTTATCCCAGTCTCGCTGTATCCCTTTATATTGGCTTAGCTATATATTACTACGCACCTGCTTGCTTATCTTACTTTAAAAATCCAAATTATTACAAAACCACTGTCTGGTACAGACGCTTTAGGCTGTATGTTAGCAAATTTTCAAGCTACACTTAGCAATATTTTTTTAATAGGTCAAAACCCATGGCATTAATTCGGCAACGCAAGCTGACCAAACAACAGATTCGTCGCATCGACAAACAACAGCTGGCAAGTCAAGACAGCATCGATGAGAGTTTGATGGATGGCGTGGTCATGGCGCATTATGGCAAGCAACTAGAAGTACAAGTTACCAGCTTACCAGCCGTCATACCGATGCAACCGGAGTTTGCGCCCGATGACCCTGAGCCATTTTGGCAAACATTAGCCTTGGGCGATATTTGGCGTTGTCATGTGCGTACCAACTTGCCGATGCTGGCCGCGGGCGATCAAGTGCGCTGGAACGCCGACTCTAATACGGGCTTTGGCCGTATCGAATCAGTCAAACCACGCACCTCTCTCATTTCACGTCCAGATCGTTATCATAAGCTCAAACCTGTGGCTGCCAATGTCGATATTCTGGCTATTGTATTCGCGCCGTTGCCTGCTGCTGCCCCTACCTTGATCGATCGTTACTTGGTCGTTTGTCATCATGCTGGCGTAAAGCCGCTATTGGTACTCAATAAAACCGATTTATTGGCACAAGAAAACGGCGTTGATACCAATGAACTATTGGCACAATATGCGGCCCTTGGCTATGAGAGCGTGCTGACCTCGGTAGACTGTCCCGAAAATATCGCTGATAGTGATGAGCAAGAAGGTCTGGATGAGCTAAAACGCTATATAGACAAAAAGCTGGTTATCTTTGCTGGTCAGTCTGGCGTTGGCAAAAGCAGTTTAATCAATGCCCTATTGCCAGCATCTGGTCAAAGTGTGAATATCATTTCTGAGAACTCTAAGCTTGGTCAGCACACGACGACGACTAGCCGTTTGCTACCCTTCAATCCAGCCGATTTAACCCAAGGCGGCATCGTCGATACACCAGGTATTCGTGAGTATGGCATTTGGCATTTGACCCCTGATGATATTATCTCAGGCTTCGTTGAACTTGCGCCACTAGCAGGTGACTGCCAATTCCGCGACTGTCGCCATACTCATAACAGTAAAGGCTGCGCATTATGGCAAGCAGTTGCTGACGGTGAGGTATTGCAGCGACGTGTTGAAAATCTTGTCATCCTAAGAGAAGAGGCTGATACTAAACCGTACTAAGCATTGCCTCATTAAACACTGCCTTATTAACTGTTATGCACTAGGTTGACCATCGCACGTTTACTATGGATGGTCTAATCGGTATAATAGCGCCTTGTTCAATATCGTTAGGCTGTTTTCTCAGGCTAACAGAACACTTATTTTTTTGGAGGTATGGTTTGGATCGTGCGCTGGAATTTGTGGGCAACCACCCGTTTTTATTTGGTATATTAGCCGTACTTGCCGTGCTATTTTTTACTATTGAAAACAAACGTAGTGGCAGAAAAATATCACCTAATACCTTAGGTATGATGGTCAACTCGCAGAATGCGCAGCTTATCGATATTCGCGCCAAAAAGAAATTTGAATCAGGGTATATTCAAGGCAGCCGCAACATACCTTTCACTGAACTCAAAGACCGCATAGAAGAAATCCGTGCGATTGAGCAGCCAGTGATTATCATCTGTGATATGGGCGTACAAGCAGGCGCTGCCATTCAAATGATTGGTAAAGACAGTGTTTATCGCTTGGAAGGCGGTATTGGTGGCTGGCAAGGGGCTGGCATGCCATTGGTTGGGTTAAAAGACACCACGCCTAAAAAGAAAAGCAAAGCGAAACCGAGTCTGCACAAGTAATTCAACGCGATGTTAAGCCAATATTAATTGATGTCTGATTTATACTGGCGAACCAAAAGACACCTCTTTGTTAGGTGTCTTTTTTTGTGGGGCATTTATTACACTGTCAAACCTTTTATCGCTAAGCAACTTGAATTTACAACGCTTATCCCCACTTTAGTAGGAAGCATCATCGAATACACTTTCAATTTACTGGTTGGTAACGGATTATAATCATTTTTATTCAATGATTGCTTATAATACTCTTTATAATAAAACGGTTACCTTCTACACCTATAAATAAGGATTTATCATGACTGTATCTGTTAAAGTTTACACGACCCCTATCTGCCCATACTGCTCAAACGCCAAACAACTGCTAAAAACTAAAGGCGTTGATTATGAAGAAATCGGCATGCATGACATGAGCAGCGAAGAGCGCCAAGCATTAATGAAAAAAACCAATAACTACCGCACTGTGCCACAAATCTTTGTTGGTGAAACCTTTGTTGGCGGTTTTGACGAGCTTAACCAAATGAATCAACAAGGCAAACTAGACGAGCTATTGGCTGGTTAGTCTGCTACCTTTTGTCTCTGTCTGTCTTTGCCTGTGCAATGATAGACAGCGATAAAGATAAAAGAGAGTAATAAGAACATCAAGATTTTGTTTCGATTTATATTACAATGCACTTTTATTAAAATAACAGTTTTCCCAATCATTTGATTTAACTTTAGAGGAATTATCATGGCTGAAGAACAAGCTCAACCACAGTTGGCATTAGAACGCATTTATGTAAAAGACATGTCACTTGAAGTCCCAGGCGCGCGCGTATTCACCAAAGAGTGGAACCCAGAGCTTGATATCAACCTATCTAGCAACGCTGAAAAGCTGGATGATGAGCATTATCAAATCGTCTTAACCGTAAGTGTTACCGCTAAAAACGCTGACGAAGCGGCATTTATCGCCGAAGTTCATCAAGCAGGTATTTTCTTATTAAAAGACATTCCAGAAGATCAAATCGGTCAAATTCTGGGTGCATACTGCCCAAATGTGTTGTTCCCATATGCTCGTGAAGTCATCAGCGACATCGTAACACGTGGTAGCTTCCCGCAATTGTTGCTTGCTCCAGTAAACTTTGATCAGGCATACGCACAAAGCCAGCAGCAAGCACAGGTTGATGCTCAAGGTAATGCATAAGCTCTGACTTGATAGCGCATTAGTACAACTGCATTTGGAAACCGTTTACTTATTATAAGTAAGCGGTTTTTTTATAAATTGACAGCAAATAAAACTTATTTATGGCTATATATAATATAGCCGATATATTATTATGGTTAGCTGTATTAATATCGTATCAGTATTGTAATGAGCGGACTACATTTAAAGATATAAAATTTAATAAGGTGAGTCAATTTTGATTAGAGATATTGAACAAAGACGCATAGCATTAATAGAGCTTGTAAGTCGCTATAAGCAATATAAATTAGAAGGTCGACTAGACCTGACTTCAGAGGAAACGATTCGTACTTGGCTAAATGAAATGTTAGGCATATTTGGATGGGACGTTCAAGATACATCTCAGATATTGCAGGAAAAAACATTAACGAAAGCAGAAAGAGAAAGATTAAAAACAATTGACTCAACACATAGTCAGCCAGACTATACATTTAAAATAGGTAAAGAGAAAGTAACCTTTTTAGATGCTAAAGATATTACAGTTGACTTAAATACTGATAAGAATGCTGCTTTTCAAATCAAAGCATATGGTTGGTCAATATCAGCACCTTGTGCATTTATATCTAACTTCGAACAATTTGCAATTTATGATTGTGGTTACCAACCAGAGAAAGGGCAAGCAGCAAATATTGGTAGATCTATTTTTAGAATCGATGAGTATATCGAAAACTTTGAATTATTAGATAACTACTTGTACAAGCCTAATATCTACAATGGGCAATTAGCAAAATTATATTCAGCAACTCAGATTGATGGCCTTAGAAGAATTAGTATTGACTTTGCTTTTGCTGAATTACTCTCAAATTTTAGACTTGATTTAGCTAAGAATATACTTAAAAATAATAATGAAGCTATTTCAAATAACAATTCTTTATTGAGCTATATTGTTCAAGTTATAATAAATAGAATTTTATTTATTAGAGTATGTGAAGCAAGAAAATTAGAAGAGAAGCAATTGCTTGTATATTTCCAAAAACAAGGTTTTTGGGAAGAATTTAAAAAATCTTCTTATTTAGATTTTTATCACCATTATGATGGTCCTCTATTTGAACGTGTAGATGTTATTAACAACCTTATTATCGACAACGACATTTTCAATGGACTTTTATCTTACTTGTACTACCCATCACCTTACAGGTTTGATGTTATACCTACAAAACTACTTAGTGATATTTACGAAATATTCCTTTCTAAAAAACTAATCTTAAATGAAGGAGTTGTTTTAGATACATTCAAGACGGAGTATATAAAATCAAAAGGAGCTGTGACTACACCACAATTTATAGTAGATGATATAATTAAGAGAACCTTACTAAAGAAGAAGTTAATACGCTCAGGTATTGAAGGAGTTTTAAATATATCTGCATTAGATATTTGTTGTGGTAGCGGTGTTTTCCTGATCGGTCTTTACGATTACTTGGAAGGTATAATAATTGAAATCCAAGAAAATTCGTATAGCGAAAGTTATAGCTATTTATTTACTCAAGCAGAAAGTAAATTAGTCTTAAACTTAAAAGGTAAGCAAGCTATATTAAATAATTGTATTTATGGAATAGATATAGATCCTGAAGCGGTAGAGGTTGCAAGAATGTCTCTTGCTTTGAAAGTAATTGATAACGAAGGATCTCCAGAAGACTCTACTAGAATCGGTCTCTTTGGTAAGCAAATACTAAATGGAGTAGGTCTTAATATAGTATGTGGCAATTCCCTTGTCAATGAACTAGTCTATAAAGAATATCCTGAAATATTAAATGATGACGAACAGTTATTCAAAACCAATGCTTTCAACTGGAATAACGAAGTTCAGTTTATGAAAGTGTTCAAAAATAAAAAAGGTTTTGATTTCATTGTTGGTAACCCTCCCTATGTTGAAGTTAAACACTTTAATCAAGAAATGCCTTATATGCACTCATTTATTAAAGACAAATATATTACTGCAGATAACGGAAAAATAGACCTTGCAGTTCCTTTTATTGAAAAAGGGTTATCTGTTTTGAATGATAATGGGCGTTTAGGATTTATAGTACAGAAGCGTCAATTTAAGACTAATTATGGTAGTAAAATACGTAATTTTATTGTAGATAATCATTATTTATCTTCTTTTATAGATTTCAGTAGTACATCGATCTTTAAGGATCAATTGACTTATATAGCTACCTTAATCTTAGATAGATCGGGGTACGAAAAATTTTACTACCATTTAATAAAAGAAAACGGTAAATCAATCCCAACATACCTAAACAACTTGCCTATACCAGAAGTAAGCTCTGTTGAATATGAAGTCATCTCTACTAATGATTTCAAAGATACTGAATGGGCATTTGACTGCTTTGATATTAGAAATAAACTTCTATTAAATGGAAAGTTTGGTGACTATGTAACAATCAAAGGTGGTCCTCAGGCGCTTAAAAATGCTGCATATCATATCAAAATAAAATATTTTAAAGATGATATAATAATTGGTAGTAGCCAATGGGTAGATAACATAGAAATTGAAGTTGATGCATGCCGACCGTTATTCTGTAATGAAAATTTTTATGCTTTCAGACCAACTAGTACAAATACTTATGTGATATTTCCTTATGATATTAAGAATGGTAAAAAAAGAGATATTCCTTATGATGAGTTTTGCAAAAGGTTTCCTTTAGCAGGAGCATATCTTAAAGGCCAAAAAGCAAGATTAGAAGGACCGAAAGGTAAAGCTGGAGGTGTAGAGACTATGCCTATGAAGCATCCTGAAAAGTACAGCGCAAACTTTTGGCACCTCTATACTCGACCCAATAACTTAACGAAAGTTTCTCCAAAAATATTTATTCCGATGACAGCTCTAGATACATTTGCTACTGTAAGTAACTCTGAAAGAATATATGCAGATAATGCAAATATGTGGTTTATTGAGTTACCCGACTCTAATAAAGAGAAGCTCTATGCGGTTGCAGCAATTGTAAACTCTATTATATTTTCTGTTTTGGCTCGATCAATTGCAAACCCTCAAGATGGTGGATATTTTAAATTTAATAAACAATTTCTGGAACCTATTCCTTTTCCTATAGAAAATTTCAATAACTCTCCCGAGCTAATACTAAAACTTTCAGAAATTTCAAAAAATATTGAAGAAAGACAATGCCAGTATAAAAAAATCCTAATAATAGAACTATATTAAAATCTATTCTCAAACAATTATGGAATCAACTGGATAGCTTAGTCTATATCTTGTATGACTTAAGCGATGAGCAAATTAGATTCTTTAATCAAAGAGGACGTAATATCAATAGAGTAGAATCTTTAAATCAACGGAAGTAGAATGAAAAAATTATTTGAGCATATAGTACTAGAGTATTCAGATGACAACCTTTTTTTAGACCAGTTATTTACAACACTATATCTTTATTCACGCAATATATATGAGGTCAATAATGATCTAATTAAAAGTTATCTATTACCTCAAACTAATAAATTAGTATTGGAATTACTGGCTCAAATGGATTCTGAATTATCCACTAAAAAACTAATAGAGCTTTTCGAGATAGCTATTCCCAAAAATGAGAAGCAGACTAATGGCGCCATATATACCCCTAGCTTTATAAAAAAATATATAATTGATAATACCTTCAACAGGTTTTCTGAAAAACTGGATTCTATCTTAATAGCTGATATTTCTTGTGGTTGCGGAGCTTTTTTGTATTCCGCAGCTAAGAAATTAAAGCTTGAGACAGGTAAGCCATATAAAGAAATATTTCCTCAGCTCTATGGTCTTGATATAAGTGGAAATAGTGTGCAAAGGGCTAAAATATTATTATCTATTTTAGCTATTACAGAAGGTGAAGATCAGAATAGTTACGAATTTAATATTTTCCAAGGGAACTCTCTAGATTATAACTGGTTTAAAGTTAAAAAAATATATGAGAATAATGGATTTGATTTAGTAGTAGGCAACCCTCCATATGTAAGAGCTAAAAACCTTGATCCAAAATCTAAAGAGATTATTAAGAGCCTTAAAGTTGGTTCATCAGGTAATATAGACTTATATATTCCTTTTTTTGAGATAGGTATTAACATACTCAATGAAAATGGAATTCTTGGATATATTACAGTAAATTCTTTTTTTAAAAGTGTAAACGCAAGGGGTTTAAGAAATTATTTGTCTGAAAAGAGATACTCTATAGATATAATCAATTTCGGGAATGAACAGATTTTCGAAAACAGACTAACTTATACTTGTTTATTCTTTGTTGATAAAGCTATTGTAGGCAATATTTCTTACGCTAGAGCGACAAGTAATGATATTAAAAACAAGGAATGTATAGATTTTTCTATTTTACAATATGATGACCTTAACCATCATAGAGGTTGGCTATTAAGCAACTCTGTAACTGTCTCAAATATTAATAAAATCGAGAATACTGGATCAACTCTTGATGAGTTATATATTATAAAAAATGGTATCGCTACATTAAGTAATGATATTTTCATTTTCAAACCTATAAGAGAGGATAATGACTATTACTACTTCTTTAAAGATAAAGCTGAAAGACAGGTAGAAAAGCTAATATGTAAAGATATAATCAAACCTAATGTACTTAAATCCGAGGATGATATAGACCCAGCAATGGAAAAGATCATATTCCCTTATTTAAAAACTAAAGAGGTTCTACAACTATTAGAAGAAGATTTTTTTAATAAAGAATATCCTTTTGCTTTTAAGTATCTTTCAGATTACAAAACTCAACTTAATGAACGTGATAAAGGAAATGGAAAATACAAAGAGTGGTTTGCATTTGGAAGGACACAAGCTCTTGCTGATAGTGGGCTTAAGTTATTATTCCCATATATGGCAAAAAGGCCTCATTTCGTCTTCACCAATAATGCGGAGATGCTAATCTATTGTGGTTATGCTATTTTTTCTAAATCAGAAAGAGAGCTGTTAATTCTAAAAAAGATTTTAGAGTCAGATGTTTTTGACTATTACATAAGAAATACCAGTAAGCCATATTCTTCAAATTATTATTCTTATGCTAAGAATTATGTAAAGCATTTTGGGGTATGCGAGTTATCTTCCTCAGAAGAAGATGAACTATTAAGTTTAGACTGTACTGAAAAAATTAATGCGTTTATATTGAATAAATATCAAATAACAATATGACAGCTGCTTAATTTTTCCCTTCACTCCCAAGATATAAAAAACCCTGCTAATAAACAGGGTTTTTTATATCTAATAGACTATCTATAATTGATCATTAGCCTTTTAGCACAGATAAGATTTGTTGCTTAACATCATCAATACCTTGCGTACCATCAAACTTGTTGTATTTAGGCGCGTCATCGCCTTCTTCAGCTTTGGCTTGGTAAAAGCCAACTAGGGTTGATGTTTGCTCATGATAAGTAGCTAAACGCTCACGGATAGTCGACTCTTTGTCATCTTCACGCTGGATTAGCGCTTCACCCGTCACATCATCAATCCCATCGACCTTAGGTGGATTGTGATGAATATGATAAACACGGCCTGAATTTGGATGCTGGCGACGACCAGATAAACGGTTCACAATTTCATCATCAGGGACACTGATTTCAACCACATGATTAATAGCCACATCAGCATCTGCCAGCGCTTGCGCTTGCGGGATAGTACGTGGAAAACCATCAAAGATACAACCATTGACACAATCAGGCTTAGCAATGCGCTCTTTTACTAGGTTAATAATGAGGTCATCAGAAACCAGACCACCAGCATTCATGATATCTTTGGCCTTTTTGCCAAGCTCGCTGCCTTCTTTGATGGCTGCACGCAACATATCGCCAGTTGATATCTGCGGAATATCAAATTCTTTAGAAATAAACTGGGCTTGAGTGCCTTTACCGGCGCCTGGTGGACCTAGCAAAATAATACGCATCATTATGCGACTCTCCTTAATTAAATGGGATTTTGGGATTAATAAAACTTAGGGATTGGTTGATTGCAGAACCACCTTATCTTGTGGCTCTACAAACCTCAAGTATTTTCCTTATTGCTGTGCTAAGTTGCCATGACTTAGCTGTTCATACAAGGCTGTTGCGCGCTGTGTATCCGGCAACAGCACGCAAGCCTTAAAAGCTGACAGAGATAGATAACCATACTATGGAATTTGCTGATTGATTTCCACATTGACCTGATTTTGGTCAGCGTTAATCACAACAGGGTTACCAGACAGATCCCCTGACTCGGCACTGGCCGTTCCGCTATGGCTAATACGAGCAATAACTGCCAACTGGATTTTATCGGCTCGAGCAGACGCCATAGTACGCTCAGGCATCATAGCATCAAGATCACTTAGGCTAATAATTGCTTCGCCTTGCTTAATAACACTAATCGGTAAGCGTTTGGCGGCAAATGGTGGGCCGCCATTCACATCACGTATCGCCACAAACAATACGTCATCGGCTTTTACCAATGGCAGTAGACTGGCATTAATCCTTACTGTCACCTCAACGCCTTCAGACGCTTGTTGCTGCTGAGCGGTCACATTGGCACTTAACTCATCTAAACTCGTCAATGCTTGAGTATGGTCACCAGGTTTAGCAGCAATACTGGCACGTAAGCGCTTGATCCAGCCTTGTGCTTGCTCAAAATTATTACTGCGCGCCTCACCCATTGCCATGAGCATTTGCGCCCCTTCATGCTGTGGGTTCTTGGCCAAGACGTCCTGTAGTACTCGGCGGCTACTGTCATCTAGCTGACCTTTATTCGCAAAGAAACTAATCTGTGCATAGGTAGTTGCAATCTCTTCGTTATCTGGCGACAAACGATAGGCACGTGATAAGGCTTCTAGTGCCGAATCGGTCGCTTCTAACGATAAAAACAGCTCCGATAGACGCATCCAGCGATTGGGATCATCGGCATGACGATACACATTGGTCTGCATCGCACTAATCAGTTGCGTACCATCTTCGATCGCCCACGCTGGCGGCTGATCGATCTTACCTGTCAATAAATCATCGGCAACTTGACCTACTTTGTCCTCGGCTGCCCAAAGCTCAAACACTGGTGTGCGATCACCAACCATCAGATACGCCATCGCCGTCAATACAGGTACCCAAACCATGATAATCAATCGACTTTTAATACCAGGCGTGACCATAGGCGTGACTTCACGCTGCGCATCTAAAAGCTGACGCTCAAGCTCAAGCTTTTGATTTTGGTAGTGACTGTCATCAATAGTACCACTGTCTTTATCCGTTTTTAGCTCTGCTAGACGCTCGCGGAACACAGCAACATTGATATCTAATAGTTGATTGTCAACGGGTTTATGCTGCGAGCGTGAGGCTCGCAGCCATGGCATGATAGTAATAACAGCAAGTACCAAAGCCACAAGTAAGCTTAGAGCAATAAATAAGCCAGCAGTAGAAAATAGGGTCATTTTTTGTCCTTAAGGCTTGTGATGTCATGATCATTTTTTGTGTCATTATCAGCGCGTGATAAGAGACGATCAAGTTCCGCTTGTTCGGCAACAGACAGGGCAGCAGCGTTACTGTCTACTTTTATCCCACTCTCACCACTGGCCACAAGCTGACGCCGTTTGCTTTGCCAAAACCATCCTATCAGCAAGACAATGAGCAACAATGGTGGGAAAAACCATAAGATCCACGTGGATGGACGCACAGGTGGCTTATAACTAATAAAGTCGCCATAACGCTCTTGCATATAAGCACGAATCTCGCCATCACTACGGCCATCTTTTACCAAATCATAGGTTTTTTGCTTTAAATCTTGTGCAATTGGAGCATCAGATCCAGCTAGATTCTGATTTTGACATTTTGGGCAGCGCAGCTCTTCAATAAGACCACGATACTGAGCTTCTTGTTGTACAGAGTCAAAATCATAGACATCAATTGCAGCATAACTTGCCGCACTCAATAGACAAGCCATCATTAAGCTTGCTAGCTGTAAGGTAAAGGTTTTTATTTGATTGGCTATCATTGGCACGCCTCCGCAACTTGACTCGTATCTGGACTGACGTTGTTATTACTGGCCTCATTGAGAACCATCAAGCAAGGCGCAATACGACTTTGCCAGTTACTTTCGTTAACCTCACCAATAATATGCTGACGAATAACCCCGTCACCATCAACAACGAAGGTTTCAGGTGCGCCCGTCAGACCTAAGTCTAGAGCAAACTGGCCAGATAAATCCTGAATAGACATGGAAAAGGGATCACCGCCTCGGTTCAAATATCCCAAGGCATCACCAATCTCATCTTTGTAATTGACACCCACCAAATTAACACCGCGCGCTTCTAACTGCATTAAAAAAGGGTGCTCAATGATACAAGTCGGACACCAAGAACCCCAGATGTTCATCAAAAAGGGCTTATCAGGCAAATTGTCATTGGTCATGATACGGCTGGTGTCTGACAACAAAGGGAGCTCAAAAGCTGGTACTGGACGCTCAAGCGCCGTATTGGTCACGATGTCCGTTGGCTTGCCCAACCGCATATATAGCATGATGATCAAGCCAATAAAAACAATCAGCGGAATTAAAAACCACAACTTAAGCTGCTTTTTGTTCATGGTCTTCGTGCCGCTTATTTTATCTTGCTTGTCATTCTGATCAGGGGCATTGTTTGATGCACTCATATCACTTGCCCCCTATCTTTGATACTGGCATATCCAAATCGGTAGCCGCACTCACACCTGACTTTTTAGGGACCATTTGTACAAGCGTCTTAGTCTTTTTAATACGATATCGATTATCAAGTATGCTCAGCAATGCACCGAACGCCATAATAAGCGAACCAAGCCATATCCAGCGAATCAGCGGTTTGACATAGATACGAAACGCCCATTCATTGCTGTCTTCGGCAATTGGCTCACCAAGCGCGACGTACACATCACGCATGAGACTGGCATCAATCGCCGCTTCTGTCATTGGCATCATGCTGATAATATAATTACGTTTTTCAGGGTATAAGGTAGTGACAACTTGACCGTCCTTGCTTATTTCAACTTCCGCTTGTGTCGCATCAAAATTGCTGCCTTTAACTTCACGAAAGTCTTTAACAACAAAGTCATAACCTTGGACATTAACACTGTCATTGGGGCCCAGCGCCACATCACGCTCAATGCTCAACGTAGTAGTAAATGCAACACCAATGACCGCAATAATCACGCCGATATGGGCGGTCTGCTGACCCCAATAGCTCAGACGTAACTGACGTAAACCTTTCAGGCGACTGGGTGCATTTTTGGTTTTGTCGGTAAAATCGACAACCATCCATAACAGCACCCAAAAACTGACCGCCAAAGTCACACCAATATTGAGCATCGCAGACGGACTGACGAAGTACGTGATAATCGCTGCTAATACAAGGCTGCTTACGGCAATAACCATGCCTGCACCCAATAGCGGACGACTGTCTTTTTTCCAGCGAATATTCGAACCCATACCCATCGCTATTAATAGCAACCACGTTAATGGGACAAACAACGCATTGAAGTAAGGGGGGCCAACGGACACCTGACCCAAATTAAAGGCATCTGCAATGACAGGATAGAGCGTACCGAGTAGTACCACCAACGTTGAAATCAAAATAATCACGTTATTAACGACTAAAAACGACTCACGTGAGATCAACTGATACTGACTCTCGACCGTCAAACGCCAGCCGCGTATTGCAAACATCAACAGCCCACTACCAATAATCACACCCAAAATGATGAGGATGACCAGACCACGCGTTGGGTCAGCAGCAAACGAATGTACTGAGGTAATAACACCTGAACGTACCAAAAACGTACCCAGCAAACTGAGTGCAAAAGCAAAAATCGCCAGCATGATCGTCCACGCTTTAAAGACCCCGCGTTTTTCAGTGACCGCAAGCGAATGTAGCAGCGCCGTACCCGCCAGCCATGGCATCAGTGAAGCGTTCTCTACTGGATCCCAAAACCACCAACCACCCCAGCCAAGCTCATAATAAGCCCACCAAGAGCCAAGCGCGATACCAACTGTCAAGAAGCCCCAAGCAGCCAATGCCCATGGACGCGACCAACGTGTCCACACTGCATCTAAACGACCTTCCCATAGGGCGGCCATACAAAAAGCAAAGGGCACAACCAAGCCCACATAACCCATATAAAGCATGGGCGGATGAATAATCAAACCGAAATCTTGCAGAACAGGATTTAGATCCGCACCATCTACAGGCAAATTAGGTAAGGTACGATCAAATGGCGATGAGGTAAAGATAAGCATCGCCAGCATCATCATTTGCACGCCAGCTAAAATCACCAGTACCCGTGCACGCATAGACAAGGGTAAACCACGGCTGAAATAAGAAACCAGCGCACACCAAGTCGCCATAATGGTCATCCAAAGCAACAATGACCCTTCATGACCGCCCCAAGTCGCCGACAACTTGTAATACCAAGGCAGCAAGGTGTTGGAGTGCTGCGAGACATAGACGAGGCTAAAGTCATTATAGTAAAAGCCCGCCATCAATGCCGCAAACGATATACTCATTGCTGCAAACTGTGCCCATGCCAGACTTGGTGCCAGACGCTGCCAAGCAACGTGATCGCGCATAACACCAATGGTCGGTAATACCACCTGCAAAATCGCCAACATAAAGGCGGCTAGCAAGGCAAAATAACCCAATTCTGTGATTAACATACGGTCTAACCTTGTTTACCTTGATACGGTCATTGTTTATTTTATACGTTGAACTTTTAGGATGTTCAAAAGAGTCCAGTATTCGTAATTACTACGATTCACACTAGTATCGATCTCAGTTGGTAACGCTTACAGCATGGTACATTAGCGTCAACTTGTCACATTTTTGTATCTACTCTGTATGCGGTATGTATAAAGCGCGCAAAATCGTCTTTATTATTGAATTGCTGGAAAAAACACCAAAACCAAATGCAACCAGCCTGCCAAAAATCCCGTTAAACCACCCAAAACAATCAAGGTCATTTCATCTTCACGGAAAGCAGGACGTAATAGGTTTTGAAACTCATTTGGCGTCAACGCCCGAATTCGATCCCGAAACAGACCAAATATTTTACTGGCGCGACTTTCATTGAGTTCAGGATCACGTAATGGCACCATCGTTGCGACAATCGACTTATCAATAATGGTGTTTTTTAGCTGGCCATACTCACGGCGACCTAAACCGACACGCAATGTGGTACTAATCACTGGCGACTCCAGCACTTTATACAAATGTGATTTCATCAAATCACGCGTTTGTGCAGCACGGTCGCCATACATCATCTCATTCATGATGTTTTCAAGCGTCACCAAATCTTTTACGACAATCTCAGCGAACACTTCAGATACTTCCTCCTGCCGCTTCATAAAACCGCCTTGCAAGCGATACTGCGCAATATGGGGTAGCTGAAGCTTGATAAAAGGAAAGCCGCTCTGTACCGTAAAAAACTTCAAATACGGTATAAAGCGCGGTTCTACTGGGTTGAATACCATCCAAATAGCAATCCAATTGGTGAGAAACCCCCAAATCGCTGCAAAAAATGGCACTGTCCAATGCTGCGGCACCAGCAAGAATATGAACATTTGGATAATACCAAAGATCAAACCAATCAAAGCACTGATATGCCAAATAAAATCGATCTCTTTTTGCCCTACTTTTAAAAACATATTAACCATCAAACGACGATCACTTTCCATCGTATTGACAATCATTTTACGCATATCAACCAAATTTTCGACATTATGAGTCAAGTCAGTTACCAAAGACTGCATAATACTGGGTAATTCTTGGTGCGCCTGGGCGTAGATACGGCGTTTTAGCGCATAGGGCAAATTGCCCCACAGCGCGGGCGAGTGATCCAGCATGATTTCATCGATCAGTGGCTCAAGGTTTTTGTCCACCGTATCAGTGATGAATATCGCCATTTGCTCAGGCTCCATCGCCTTAAAAAACTCATCAAGCGAGCCGAGCTTTGATAGCGTCTGATCAACGATAACGCCGGATATTTTACCAGCCTTACGTGGGACGATACCTTGCCAGCCGATACCCGGTAACCCAAAAAACGGGAAATTCGGAATACGAATACCCCGAAACTTAATCGGATAAAACAGCATTTTGAGCGCCATCCACACGTGTATCCATGTGACGAATGCTGTCACCGGTGGAATGGTCAGCATGGCAAAAAATTCTGGGTGCTCAGCTATCGTCTGCCACAATGAAGTTGCATCCATCACTTATATTGTCCCTGACAGGTTGATTGTCGTGCTAATAGAATGCTCTTAGCAAATGAGAACGCATCATAAAACACGCTCTACTCATAATTGTGTCTATAAAATGAAAAAAATAACTATAAAATAAATCGCCTGATTTTAGCATACTTGATGGTCATTAGCACATGTAGACCCTAGGCAAGTTGTGACTAGAGATGACACGTTTTAGCATGCATCCTCACTGAGAAAAACCGTAATATGACCTGCCAGTCCCATGGCGAATAACAGCGGCAAAATAAATGGCTGACTACTGCGTCCTCTCATTTGTTCTGTTATAATTTACGATAAAATTCCAGCAAATATTGGTATGCAGGTAAAAGCATTGTCATTTTAAATTGTATCAACCTATGTGATTGAAATCCTTTGTATTATCCTTTATGCTCACCGCGCTTTGAACACACTCGCCCATTTATCCTTTTTTATTGACTCACTGACCGTTTGGGCTCTGACTTTATATGAATAAACCGCTAACTCCCGATACCGAACAGGTCAACAGTGTTTTTACCAGTCGTATTATTATCTTTGGGATTATAATATTCATTGGCTTGGGCGGCTTGATACTGCGTTATGGTTATTTGCAAGTCTACGCCCACGATAAATATACGACACAGGCAGACAACAATCGTATCAAACTGATCTCTGCCCCACCCAGTCGCGGCTATATTTACGATCGCAATGGCATCATATTGGCAGACAATCAGCCGGTTTTTACAGCGATGTTAAGTCCTGACGAAGTTGAAAATCCCGAACGCACATTACGTTTACTTGCGCCTATTTTTGAGTTAACTGACGAAGACATCACAGATATCTTGGCGCGTCTGAGTGAAAGTAAAAATGACCCTGTGACTGTCAAGATTGATTTAACGGAGGCGCAATTGGCGCAGTTTAGTGAGCGTAAACCTTTCTTTCGCGGTGTGACCATTCAAAGTAAGTTAACGCGTGCCTACCCTTATGACGAGCTATTTGCACACGTCATTGGTTATGTGGGTCGTATTAATGACAAAGAAACCAAACGCATTGATAAAGATCGCTACGCTGGAACCGATCTGATCGGTAAGATTGGTATCGAAGATTATTATGAAGACATACTATTAGGACAACCGGGTTACCAATCGGTAGAAACCGATGCTTATGGCAATATTTTGCGGCAATTAGATACCAAACCCCCTATCTCAGGCAATGACATTACGTTGAGCTTGGATTACGGCTTACAAACGATAGCACAACAGCAGCTTGATGGACGCCGCGGCGCGATTGTAGCAATCGATCCAAAAAACGGCGATGTGTTGGCATTCGTCAGCAACCCAAGCTATGACCCCAACCCTTTTATCTCAGGCATCTCTTTTAAAGATTATGGGGCGCTACGAGAAGATCTCGATCAGCCATTATACAATAGAGCGTTACAGGGGACATATCCGCCTGGCTCTACCATCAAACCATTTGAAGGCTTAGGTGCGATTCATTATGGTTTACGCAACTGGGATACCACGATTTATGACCCTGGCTACTTTAGCTTACCGGGAGACTCACATCGTTTCCGTGACTGGAAGCGCGGCGGGCACGGTACGGTAGATTTAAAAAAATCCATCGTGATGTCGGTTGATACTTACTATTATAAGCTGGCTTATGAGATGGGCATTCAGCGTCTGCATGACTGGATGATACGCTTTGGTTTTGGTCAAGAAACTGGCATCGACTTACCGAACGAAAAATCAGGAATCATGCCGTCACCGAAATGGAAAAAAGACACTTATGATAAAGACTGGCTACCTGGTGAAACCATTTCGGTCAGTATTGGTCAAGGCTATTTCTTGGCCACACCACTACAGATAGCCAACGCCACCGCCATGACGGCTAACAAAGGTCATCACATTACTCCGCATTTGTTAAAAAGCAGCGATGGCGCAGCAGAAGTAAAAGTCATCACCAAGCCCGATGGCAAAATTGACTATAATGGTAAAGCATCTGACTGGACTCGTATGCACAATGCCATGGAAGAAACGGTAGAAAATGGTACTGGACGCGGCATTTATACGCCGAAATATCGCATCGCTGGTAAAACAGGTACTGCACAGGTCAAGTCTATTGCACAAGGCAAACGCTATGATAAATCAGCGATAGACCAACGTCATTGGGATCATGCTTGGTTCAACGGTTTTGCGCCAGTAGAAGACCCTCAAATCGCCCTTGCCGTGTTGGTCGAAAACGGAGGCGGTGGCAGTGCTGTTGCTGCCCCTATCGGCCGCGCTTTATTTGACTATTGGGTAATGCAACGCAAAAAAGATCCTATTTTGCCCCCCTCTGCTGATCAATTAAAAGTGATCAAGCGCCAAAAAGCTTTTGAAAAGCTCATGCGTGATGCCTTACGTG
This sequence comes from Psychrobacter aquaticus CMS 56, assembly GCF_000471625.1. Lineage (GTDB taxonomy): Bacteria > Pseudomonadota > Gammaproteobacteria > Pseudomonadales > Moraxellaceae > Psychrobacter > Psychrobacter aquaticus. The sequence continues at coordinate 219,333 of NZ_AUSW01000015.1, read as the reverse complement.
AAAAAGAGGAAAAGGCGTTGGAAGCTCAAGAAACCACCACTACAGCGACATCTGAATAAACATACCGTCAACGAGACATACCATGAAAAAATCACCAAGTGGTCGCCAGTCTAAAAACAACAGTCAGCTCAAAAATGTAGCCGCTGGTGATGTGCGTATTATCGGTGGTCAATTTAAGCGCCGTGTTGTACGTTTTGTCGATGCAGAGGGTTTACGCCCAACACCAGATCGCTTACGAGAAACGTTATTTAACTGGTTATTGGCTGATATCCACGGTGCTCACGTACTCGATAGCTGTGCAGGTAGTGGCGTCTTAGGCTTTGAAGCATTGTCACGCGGCGCGGCACACGCGACTTTTATCGAATTGAACCCTGCTCAAAGCACCATGCTGCACCAAAGCGCCGAGCAGTTACACCTTAGTTTGACTACTTACCAAATTGTTCAGGGCACAGCCGAGCAGACATTGACGCAAAATCAGCTGATTCAGCGCCATTTTAATATTGTATTTATTGATCCACCTTATGCCGAGGACTTATGGCAGCCTATTTTAACAGCATTGATTACCCAGTCCTTGATTGACACAAACACGCTGATTTATTTGGAAGCGGATAAAGATTTGGCACCACAACTTAAGCAGTTGGAAGAGACGCTTAATAAAAATCTAGAAACTCAATTAGGTAATGTTCAGCAAATAATCCGCTTTGAATGTTTGAAACAAACCAAAGTCGGTCAAGTTGTTGCTGGACTTTATCAGCTATCACCGTCATAATTGTCGGGTTAATGACAGCTATTAACGACTTTTACAAATGTTTAGAACCGCTAAAAACTGGCCGACGCTGCAGTTTAATGTATATAAGGCGAAAATAAACCCCAATGCAGCTTGCAAGCGTAGGCGCTACTGCTTATAATGTGCAGTCTGTTTTTTGAGAGCCCCGTTCCCAGCTAAACTCTCAACGAATTCTAATTTTAAGGTTTTATCATGAAAACACTTAGTGCAAAACCAGCTGAAGTGACCCATGACTGGTATGTCGTAGATGCTGACGGCAAAACCCTTGGTCGCTTAGCCACTCAAATCGCTAGTCGCTTACGTGGCAAGCATAAGCCTTCTTTTACGCCGCACGTAGACACTGGTGATTTTATTGTTGTCATCAATGCTGACAAAATCACGGTAACGGGTAAAAAAGCGCAAGATAAAAAGTACTATCGTCACAGTGGCTACCCAGGTGGTATTAAAGAAACTAACTTCAGTAAACTGCTTGCACATAAGCCTGAAGATGTTCTACACAAAGCAGTTAAGGGTATGCTTCCAAAAGGCCCTCTTGGCTATGCGATGATCAAGAAGCTAAAACTTTATGCGGGTACTGAACATCCACATGAAGCACAGCAACCTAAAGCACTAGACATCTAAGGATACACTTATGGAACGCAATTACGGAACTGGTCGTCGTAAGACTTCTACTGCTCGTGTCTTTTTATCAAAAGGTACTGGTAGTATCGTTGTAAACGGTAAGCCACTTGATGAATATTTCAGCCGCGAAACGTCACGCATGGTTGTTCGTCAACCATTAGAACTACTAGACTCTGCTAATGCATATGATTTGTATGTTACTGTTGCAGGCGGTGGTATTAGTGGTCAAGCGGGCGCAATCCGCCACGGTATTACACGTGCATTAATCGAAGCTGACGAAACGCTAAAACCTGCTCTAAAAGCAGCTGGCTTCGTTACTCGTGATTCACGTCAAGTTGAACGTAAGAAACTGGGTCTACGTAAAGCACGTAAACGTCCACAGTTCTCAAAACGTTAATCAAAACTCTCTCTTATCTTTTTGCTACTGTTGTCTTTTTCTCGGAGTGGCAGTAAAAGCGTTAGGTAAGAGGGTAGCTTTGCAAAACCTTATAAGTTGGTCACAGCTTGTAAGGTTTTTTTGTGGCCATTTGAAAAGCCTCTCATCATTAGGCACTTCACAATGACTCCAACTTTATGGAATCTTAATAGGCTGGATTTGTCAAAAACGAGCTTGCAAACAGACTGCCTCTACCCCATCATAATATCAATCCCAACGCCAAAAAATATGACTCACTGTGTCAGGCTTACTTAGCCTCAATGCTATAAGATAGCTATAACCCGATGCCATCCATAGTGCTGCAAAAGGATATTATGAAAGCGCCCGAACAATACGACCCCAGTAAACCCTCCTCAAAGATTGATATGCCAGCACCGACTAACACGCAGCATAGCAATGCCGTTAAATCGCCTGCAATACCTGAGGGCACACCCACGATTACGCAAACCCATAAGCGCACAGCCCAAGCAGATAAAAAACCCTTTCAATGGCAGTTTTTATTGCCAAAATATTGGGGTATCTGGCTGGTGTTTTTGATATTTTTACCCATGATATATCTGCCATTACGTTGGCAGTTTTGGCTAGGGCGTAAGCTTGGTATATTGTCTTATAACATGGCTGGCTCACGTCGCCGTGATACATTAATCAATCTCAAGCTAGCCTTTCCAGAAAAGCCAGAAGCCGAGCGAGAATTGATGGCAAAACAAGTGTTTGTCAATCAAGGAATTGGGGTGTTTGAAACTTTGTGCGCTTGGTTTCGCCCCAATGTGTTTACCCGTACTGTTTCGATCTCCGGGTTACAGCATCTCATTAATGCCCAAAAAGATAATCGTCCTGTGATCCTATTGGGCGCACATTATACAATGCTTGATCTGGGTGGATTGTTTTGTGGCCAGTTTTTTGCTTTGGACTGTATGTATCGCACACAGAATAACCCGTTGCTTGACTGGTTCATTTATAACGGCCGTACCAACATTTTTGGCAAGCAGATTTCTAGTCGTGATATGCGCAGCTTAGTCAGCTCTATCAAAGCGGGACACATTATTTGGTACTCGCCTGACCAAGACTATGGGCTAAAACAAGGCGTAATGGCGCCGTTTTTTGGTGTGCCAGCAGCTACAATTACCGCCTCACGGCGCATGGCAAAGTTGGGTAGCAAAGATCATCCACCCGCTGTCATGGCACTGCACACCTATCGGCAGACACCAGACAATCTATCGCGCGGTAAGCGCCCGCACTACCATTTAACGATTACGCCAGAGCTAGAGAACTATCCAAGCCATGATGAAGTCGCTGATGCAACTCGCGTTAATGAGTTATTAGAAGGATTGATTCGTATTGATCCCACTCAGTGGATGTGGTTTCATCGCCGTTTTAAACATGGGCCAAGCGGACGTACCGATATCTATAAGTAGGCCTTTATTCTCAAAAATACCGATAAAGTTTGCTATACTTTATGGCTGATATTTTGCACTATTACCCACACATAAATAACAACGCATTTACAATAATTTAATAAACAAAATAACGGATTTTTCATGAGCAATAATAGCATTTCTAACAGTCAGACTCCTGATAACTCAACCGAAGCCAAACGTATTCTAACGGGTATCAAGCCAACTGGTATTCCGCATTTGGGTAATTACGTTGGTGCTATTCGTCCAGCGATTGAATCTATCCAAAATAGTGAGCATGAAGCATTTTTCTTTTTGGCAGATTATCATGGCATTATTGGCTGCTATGACCCTGCTATTATTCATGAGTCAACTAAGACCATTGCCGCCACTTGGATTGCGTGCGGTCTCGATCCTGAGCGTGTGACCTTCTATCGCCAGTCGGATGTACCTGAAATCCCAGAATTAGCATGGATTTTGAATTGCTCATGTGCGAAAGGTCTAATGAACCGCGCCCACGCCTACAAAGCGTCTGTCGATATCAATATGGAAAAGAGCGATGTCGATCCTGATCAGGGTGTCACCATGGGTTTGTTCGGATATCCAGTGCTGATGGCGGCTGATATTTTGATGTTTAATGCAACTCACGTACCTGTTGGCCGCGATCAAGTACAGCACATTGAGATGGCGCGTGATATCGCTGGTACGTTTAACCATCGTTACAAAACACTGTTCACGTTACCGTCCGCTGTCGTGGATAACGACATACCGCTGCTGACAGGGCTTGATGGGCGCAAAATGAGTAAGAGCTACAGCAACACCATTCCTCTATTTGGGGAACCCAATCCACAAGTTAGCCCTGAAAAACAGATGCATAAAGCCATCATGAAGATTGTCACCAACTCTCAGTTGCCTTCCGAGCCAAAAGACCCTGATGACTCTGCTATCTTTGAAATTTATAAAGCCTTTGCCACCCCTGAAGAGATCGCTGATATGCGCGCGCAGTTTGCCGCAGGTATTGGTTGGGGCGATGCCAAAACTGCTTTATTTAACAAAATAAATGATGAGATTGCCCCGTTTCGCGCGCGTTATGAGGAGTTGATGAATAACCCAAAAGAGTTAGAAGAAATCTTGCAAATGGGTGCAGAAAAAGCCCGTCGACATAGCCGTAAGCAGTTAGATAAGACTCGCCGCGCCATTGGCATCCGTCCACTTGCTAAGCTTAAATAATAGAAAAAGTACTGGCGGATATTGTTAATGACAACGCATAAATGCTTCGAACCTGCTTATTTTCTGTCCTACTGTCAATCTTTGTATGACAATGACAAAGTGTACGACACCGAGCAAACAAATCGACTTGAGCGTCATCGTCATGTAGAGCCAGATTCTGCTCAATTTTTGGCAAGCCTTGTAATGATACAAAAGCCCAAAAAAGTACTAGAAATTGGTACGTCAACTGGGTTTTCGACGTTATGGCTTGCCTATGGTTTGCGCCATCAATCTAATGTCGATTTGATATCGCTAGACATAGACGAAAGCCGTAGCGGTATTGCCAAAGCACATTTACAGAATACTGGTTTAGCTGCTGGCGTCAGCTTACTGGTGCAAGATGCATTCGATTTTTTAAATCAAAACAGAGAGATTTTTGATTTGATTTTCTTAGATGCAGAGCGTCAGTTTTATTGCGATTATACCGAGCAGTTACATAAAGCCTTAAGCCTTGGTAGTGTCCTCATCGTAGATAATGTCCTCTCTCATGATGATGAGGTTGGTGATTTTTTAGCAGTATTTGAAAATAATTCCCGTTATATTTGTCATACTTTAGATATTGGTGCAGGCTTATTTATGGCAGTATGTCAGGAACCTTGAGTATTATGGATATATTTGATACTGCTGCCATCCGCATCTACCAAACACCCGTACAGCATTTACCAGAAGATCTTTATGTGCCGCCGCAAGCGTTTGCGATTTGGTTAGAACAATTTGCTGGGCCATTGGATTTTTTATTGTATTTGGTCAAAAAAAACAACGTTGATTTGACACAGATGCCGATATTGCCTATCACTGAGCAATATTTGTCTTATATTGGCGAGCTGGACACGGAACATTTTGAATTGGCAGGTGATTACTTACTGATGGCATCAACGTTGATTGCGATCAAAACTGAACTGCTGCTACCTAAGCCAGAAACACCTACCGATGAACGCGATCCAAAGGCAGAGTTAATTGAGCGTTTGGAAGAGTATGCACAAATCAAAGCAGCCAGTCAGCGTTTAGACAATTTGGTACGTCTGGAGCGCGATGTGTTTTTGGCGATGGTGAGTATACCTAATCAAGACATTATGAGTGCTGAAATGCCCAGTTACTCTCCAAACTTATTGCTTGATAGTTTGTTTAAAATGCAGCTGCAGCCTAACTATCAAATGCATACCATTAACGTTGATGCCGTACCACTTGCTGATCGTATTGCCAGTATCAGTCGGCAACTCAGCACTGCTGGCGCCCGCTCTTTTTATCAGCTACTGGACAAAACGCAAGGTAAAATAGGCGTGGTTGTCAGTTTTGTGGCCGTGCTCGAATTGATGAAGCGGCAGCTGATTGGCGTGGCATATACTGAGGCAGACAGCAGCATTACACCTGATACTCATGGTACAGATCAAACCAGTACGAGCCATGACATTCCACCATTAACATTACAGTGGCTGGTTTAACAATGACCAAATAAGTTCAATAACTTAGGCGTTATTGCAAACGTAATATTTAAAAAAGAGCACATTTCTCATGGTAGATGTTGATGACACAAGACAAGATGACAACGCACAAAAACCAATATCAGCAACTGTACTGCCATTGACTGATGAACAGCAGCAGTCTCTTGAAGATATAAGCAAGCATATTGAAGTGCTATTGCATGCCTCAGAAACGCCGCTCACTGCGAATACACTCAAACAGCATTTGTCTTTGTCTACCAAAGAGCTAAATCAGGCCTTAAAATTATTAGAAAAACGCTTAGATACGGGCGTATTAAGTTTGCACGAGACTGCCAGTGGTTATCGCTTACAAATCGCAGACCGTTATAGTGCATTGATCCAGCGTATCTTTCCACAGCGTCAAGAACGCCTCAGCCAAGCATTGCTCGAGACATTGAGTGTCATTGCCTACAAACAACCTGTGACACGTAGTGACATAGAGCAAATACGCGGTGTGACACTATCGAGCAACCTATTACGGCAACTGTTCGATAAGGATTGGATCGTTGAGAAAGGTTACAAAGATACTTTAGGCCGCCCTGCATTATTGCACACCACCGCCCAATTCTTAGATGCTTTTGGATTGACACATTTAGATGAATTGCCACCAATGCCAGATATAGAAGCCATTCACACCTTATCTTAGAGCATCCAAATGCTTTCAACATAAGCATCATTGTGAAAAAACCAATCTACATTCAATCTTGTTTTATGCTCAAAAAAAGGACAGACCCCGTAGGATCTGTCCTTTTTTATTCAATGAATCAATGCTGCTTAGCGGTTCACTTTATTGGTTATTACTGATTAATAACGTCAACACCTTTAGGTGGCGTGAACTTAAACTGGCTGCTATTAATGCTTGGGTTTAGCTTGATATTGCTAAACTTGATCGATGTGGTCTGACCTAGGCTATCATTTAATACCATCATTACAGGTTTACCACCACTAAAGCTCATTGATAAGCTTTTAAAGCTGGCGCTGTTTGATTTTGGGTAAAGCACATAGTAGTTTTTATTGGCATACGGTTGAGTGATTTTAAAATTCTGATCAATTCTACTTGGATCACCCGATAATAAAAGCGCAGGGGTATTACCGACTTGGCTGTCGACATTCTGCTTAGTTGCTTGCTCTAGATCTTTATCGTAAATCCACATAGAGTTACCATTAGCAACGATCAGCTGCTGTGATGGTGATTTTGTTTCCCAACGAAAATTATTTGGGCGCTGCACGCTCATGGTACCCTTAAAATTACCACTGCTCGCGCCTTTAGTTGTCTGACTAAAATTGGCAGTCATACTTTTGGTATTGGTTAAAAGCTTGTTCAAGCGTTTGGCAGCTGTTAAATTATCAGCAGGTGCAGCCGTAGCAGACTGTGTCAGTGCCATCATAGGTGCTGCAATACCAAGCGATGTCATCAACATACCTGCTAACGCACCGCTCATTATTTTTTGTTTTAGGGTTGTCTGTTTGGCTGATTGTTTGGTTAATAAAGTCATCATTAATCCTCTCTCAAAATGCATAATCGCTGAAAAAATAAAACATCTTATTCAAATTTTTGTTTTCTATGATTGCTTAATGCACCAACATAAAAATGGTGTCAATAAGTAAGGAGGACAGTGTGCCAGTTTTTTTATTACGCGCCTAGTCCTGATTTGCAATCATTACTACGCCTGCCATACACACTTGTAACCAATAGAGTTACAAGCCATCCTGCGTCATACTTCTTTTGATATGTTGGTATCTTTAAAGAAGGCCGTACTCCATTGTATTAAACCATAGATAAAAAAAGCCTCTACTACCACACGGTAATAGGGACTTTTTATTCATCAAATTATTTCATTCAAAAAAGTGAAATAATACAGATGGGCAATTATGCGTTTTCAACCGTCACATAACGACGATTAAATTTGCCTTTGGTCGCAAACTTTACAACACCATCATTCAGTGCAAATAAAGTATGATCACGACCCATGCCAACGCCTTCGCCTGCATGGAACTCTGTACCACGTTGACGAACGATGATGTTACCAGCTGTGATAGCTTGGCCACCAAAGATCTTTACACCAAGCATTTTTGGGTTTGAATCACGACCGTTACGGCTCGAACCGGCAGCTTTTTTATGTGCCATGAGAAAATCTCCTTGTTAATGTGACTTATCGCTAATGCGATAACTCTGAAGCATTTAGTGCGCTATTTAGCAAACATAGCTAAATGGGTAATTAGGCATTAATGGCTTTGATTTTTAACAAGGTGTACCATTGGCGGTGACCTTGCTCTTTGTGATAATGCTTACGGCGATTGTGCTTGATGATACGGATTTTTTCGCCGCGACCATGCTCAACAACTTCAACTTCTACGCTAGCACCATCAACGACAGGTTGACCGATTTTGACGTTATCGCCGTCAACAACCATCAATACGTCGTCAAATTTGATTGTTTCGCCTTTTTCTGCTTTTAGTAGTTCAACTTTAAGCAATTCATTGACGACTACGCGGTGCTGTTTACCACCAGTTTTAATTACTGCGTACATTGTATGACTCCGTTTAACCCGTGTGCCGTGGCTGATATCATACCAACGCTTTTACGACGAACACGACAGGGAAAAATTAAAGGCAAGATTTTACGACTTTTTACTCATAAAAGCAAGCTGTCTATCTTACTTGTTTGGCTTGGTTTTGTAAGGGATTTATACTAACAACTCTCGTCCATATTGCTATGTATACTGCTGGTTACGAAGGTGCCACAGAGGCCAGTTTCGATAAAAACCTGCAAAATAGTCACTACAAATGAGGGTTACAACCCAACGGTGGCTATTATAGCTTATGTAATCAGTTACTTACAGTCTTTTATTATCCTCTAAATTGACTATATGGACATCAACTATGTGAGGGTTCATTTGGTTACCATTGTAGCGGTTTTTTACTGCTCAAACCTCATTTTTGATATCTGATGCATCTCATATAAATAAAGAGAATGACTCTGCTTTTGGCATGTTTTAACCAACAATTTAGAAGTATAGCTATGCTATTATAGACAAAACGTTGCCTTACCTATATATCAAGCCAAGGCTATAAAAAACCTTCTCTATTCTTATTAATATGACAATTTATTATGACCAGCACTCCTTTAAATAATACCAACTCTCCCCTTCAGCCAACGCCCAGTTATGCTGATATTCAAAGTATCGTGGCTGCTGATTTTGAGATTATGGATAAGCAAGTATTCGGTAGTCTTAATTCAAAAGTTAAACTGGTGATGAGCGTCTCGCAACATGTGATCAATGCGGGTGGTAAGCGGATGCGCCCACTAATTACTTTGCTATGTGCCCGCATGTTTGATGACAATCCATCAGAAAAAGCCATGCACCTAGCAGCAATCACTGAAATGCTGCACACAGCGACCTTGGTTCATGACGATGTCATTGATGAGTCTGGCCAGCGTCGTGGCAAGCCTACAGCCAATGCTACATGGGACAACGCCACAGCTGTATTGGTCGGTGATTATTTGATTGCCCGTGCCTTTAATCTACTGGTTGGCTTTCAAAGCTTGCCACTATTACAAGTGTTTTCAGACGGTACATGCGATATCGCTGAAGGTGAAGTTTTGCAATTGCAACATCAGCACAATCCTACTGCAACCGAAGACGACTACTTGCGTATTATCGATGGGAAAACGTCACGTTTATTTATGATGGCGACCCAAGGAGCAGCTATCTTACAGGATAAGACAGAATACATGCAGGCGTTGGGCGATTTTGGTCAACATTTCGGCAACGCTTTTCAGATCATTGATGATGTGCTTGATTACAGTGGTGATAGCGAACTCATGGGTAAAAATCTTGGTGATGACTTGGCAGAAGGTAAACCAACGTTGCCCACTATTAAAGCACTTGAGCTATTAAAAGACAGTGATATTGAGGGCTATGAGCAACTACGTATCGCCGTTCAAACAGGAAAAACACCAAACGCTGAGCAACTCATCGAATTGGTACGCCGCTCAGGCTCGCTTGACTATTGTAAACAGCGCGCGTTAGAAGAAACTAAATTGGCGCAACAAGCACTGAGTACTTTACCTGATAACCGCTATCGTACAGGTTTATATCAGCTGACCGAACTTGCTAGCGCCCGCTTGCTATAACACGGCTGTCATTATCCGCTGTTATCATTGATAAAATAATATTGAATGGCTATCGCTAAAGACTGTCACTTCAATGATCTGTTATTTTGATATACGTATTTAAGGGTTGCTAAAGTTGTTTTTTTGTATACAAAGCAAATTTAACAGGGTTTTAAGACCCTGTTAGTCATATGGTCTTGCTATTTTCACAAATATTTACAATTGCTTTCAATTGAATGTTGTACGACTCCGTATTAGCTGTTAGTGCAGGCAACGCTTACTACAACGGCATTTCATGTATTCATAAAAACCAATATTACCTTTCTTCACGATAAATACCATTCTTAATCACTTGACTGTGGGGTTACCCCTATAGTTTATAATAACGCATTAAATTTATTAGTCTAACTTTGTTGGTCTAGCTACTGCTTTAATGCCAAGAACTCTTACGCTCATACTTAATCTATATATTGCTATCCGATGTCCTAGTAGTGACGCTTTGCTAAATAGGCCGATTAAAAGCTCATTTAGCAAAAAAGGTATGAGTCTTGGAACAAATACTAATTTTAATATTCAATACGCTAAGATTGATAAATTTTTATACTGTCATTATTTATTTTATACCTATTGCCGAGGACATTGATGAAGCACTCTACTCTTGCGCTTGTAATAGCATCTGTACTATCTGGAGCTGTACTGGTTGGCTGTGACAAAAACGAGGACGCCGCTGGGGATCAAGCCGCACAGCAGCAAATGCCGCCCGCAGTTGTCAACGTCCAGACTGTCACCCTTGATACCGTACCTCAAGTACAAACTTTTTCTGGACGTACGACGGCTTATCAAACTGCCGACGTTCGCCCACAGGTCAACGGCGTTATTGACGAAGTACTATTCCGCGAGGGAAGTAACGTTCAAAAAGGCCAACCACTTTATCGTATTAATACGGACAACTATGCGTCTTCTGTAACGAGTGGACAAGCCGCAGTGCAACAAGCACAGGCCAACTATCAGACAGCGCAGGCAAATAACGCCAATGCAAAAGCTGAGCTAGCCAGCCGCCAAGCATCATTGGCACAAGCACAAAATGATCTGCAACGCTTGCAAGGCTTGGTCAGTATTGACGCCATCTCGAAGCAACAGTATGAGCAGGCGCAAACGCAAGTACGTACTGCCCAAGCTGCGGTACAAAGCGCCGCGGCTTCTGTCGGACAGACACAGGCTGGTATAGAAAGTGCCCGTGCTGGTATCCAGACAGCGCAGGCCGGTTTGGATGCTAGTAACTTAGATCTTAACCGTACCATCGTCCGTGCCCCTCTTACTGGTCGCACTGATCGCTCTAGCGTAACTGCTGGTACACTCGTGAGCGCAGGTCAAGGTGATCCTTTGGTTACAATCTCCCGTTTAGATCCTATCTATGTCGATATCAGTCAATCATCATCTGAGCTATTAAAGCTGCGCCAACAAATATCTGAAGGCACAGCACAGCCTGGCATGAATTCAGTTGAATTGATATTAGAAGATGGCTCGGTCTATCCCGTACGCGGCAGACTTGCTTTATCTGAAGCAAAGGTTGATGAGTCAACAGGTGCTGTGACCTTGCGTGCTGTCTTCCCGAACAACAATAATATTTTGCTACCTGGTATGTATGTGACAGCCCGCTTGACGCAGAGCGTAATTACCAATGCGGCATTAGTACCGCAAAGCGCTGTTACCCGTACGCCTAAAGGTGAGACACAAGTCTATATCGTTGATGCAAACAACAAAATCCAATTACGTCCAGTGACTATCAATGGTACTTATAATGGACAATGGGTCGTCACTGATGGCTTGATAGCAGGTGATAAAGTAGTGGTGATTGGTGGTAGTAAGGTCAAACCTGAACAAGAGGTGGTCGTCAAACCATTAGAAAATGCCAATCCAGCGCCATCTGCTCCTAATGCCAAAACGCCGCAGCAAGCTGCAAAAACAGTGAATAATAAGCCAGCTAGTAACGATGATTCTAACGAAAAATCTACAGAAGCCGCCGCTCAATAACTCCATTCAAAGATAGGAAGACTTAGGGATATACTATGTCACGTTTTTTTATTAATCGCCCTATTTTTGCATGGGTGCTGGCTATTTTGGTCATGCTCATCGGGGTGATATCGGTCATTAGCTTACCGATTGAACAGTATCCACGTATCGCGCCACCGACTATTTCAGTCAGTGCCAGCTATCCTGGTGCTAACGCACAAACCGTCGAAAACTCAGTAGTACAGATCATTGAGCAACGCATGAAAGGCCTCGATGGTCTCATGTATATGTCATCATCAAGCTCCTCGAATGGTAGTGCTTCTGTCACCCTAACATTTGAAAACGGAACAGACTCTGATACTGCGCAGGTACAGGTACAGAACAAATTGCAAGCAGCCATGAGCGCGCTACCTGAATCGGTACAGCGTCAAGGCGTCAACGTTAATAAGTCGTCTAGCAGCTTTTTAATGGTGCAAGCTTTTGTCTCTGAAGACGACAGTATGGATCGCAGCGATATCGCTGATTATGTCAGCTCCAACGTGGTCGATCAGATCAGCCGTGTCGAAGGTGTGGGTGAAGTTCAAGTATTTGGCTCGACTTATGCCATGCGTATTTGGTTAGATCCTTCTCGCTTACGCAGCTACAACATGGTGCCATCTGATGTAGTCAATGCGGTACGTGCGCAAAATGCACAGGTCTCTGCTGGTCAGTTGGGTCAAGCACCTGCTGACACTGAACAGCAGGTTATCAATGCCACTGTCACCGTCCAAAGCTATCTACAAACCCCAGAAGAATTTAAAAATATTTTATTGAAGACAGATACTTCGGGTGCACAAGTCCGTTTGGGTGATGTCGCTGATGTTGAGATTGGTAGTGAAAACTACAGCGTTGTCTCCTTATATAACGGCCAACAAGCAGCTGGTTTAGGTATTTCATTGGCTGGTGGTGCCAATGCGCTTGAGACTCGTGAAGCAGTCGGCGCACGGATGGCAGAGCTAGAATCAAACTTCCCAGCCGGTCTGGTATCAGTCGTGCCTTATGACACCACTCCATTTGTTCGCTTATCTATCGAACAAGTCGTGATGACGCTAATTGAAGCCATTGTACTTGTATTTATCGTCATGTTCATTTTCCTACAAAACTGGCGTGCAACGATTATTCCGACGCTTGCCGTACCTATCGTGCTACTTGGTACTTTTGCGGTACTCTATGTCGCAGGCTTTAGTATCAACGTGCTTACCATGTTTGCGATGGTGTTATCCATCGGTCTGCTGGTCGATGATGCGATCGTCGTCGTCGAAAACGTTGAACGTATCTTGGAGGAAGATCCCCATATCTCCATCAAGGACGCCACCATACAGTCCATGGGTGAGATTAGTAAAATCGTTATCGGTATTGCACTGATTCTATCGGCTGTATTTGTACCGATGGCCTTCTTTGGTGGCTCAACGGGTGTGATTTATCGTCAGTTCTCGATCACTTTGATTACCAGTATGGTGTTATCCGCTTTAGTTGCCCTTATCTTTACCCCTGCCCTATGTGTGACCTTACTCAAACGTAGTAAGAGTCATGATAAAAGCAGTATCGATGAGCAAAAAGGATTCTTTGGCTGGTTCAACCGTGGTTTCTTTAAGCTTAGCCGCTCATATGAAAACTTCGTTGGTAAGAGTATTCGTTTTAAATGGTTATATCTGATTGGCTATGCTGCCATCATCGGGATTATGGCGGTCGTATTCTTACGTATTCCAGGTTCATTTTTACCAGAAGAAGATCAAGGTATCATGTTTACCTTGGTTCAGCTTCCTGCTGGTTCGACGCTGGATGAAACGCAAGATGTACTCGATAAAGTCAGTAATTATTACGAAACACAAGAGACGGATAATATCGCCTCTGTCTTTACGATCGCAGGCTTTAGTTTTGCCGGTCAAGGACAAAACATGGGACTGGCTTTCGTCCGTTTATCAGACTGGGAAAATCGTTCTGGTGCAGAAAACACTGCGCAGGCGGTTGCTGGTCGCGCCATGGGCTATTTCTTTACCCAGTTAAACGAAGCACAAGTATTTGCCATTGTACCCCCAGCAATTACCGAACTTGGTAATGCCAGTGGATTTGACTTAATGCTTCAGGACACAAGTAATCTTGGACATGAAGGGCTACTTGAAGCGCGTAATATGCTCTTAGGCATGGCGGCACAAAATGATCAAGTCGCTGACGTCCGTCCAAACGGTCAAGAAGATGCACCGCAATTAAAAGTGAATATCAATCAAGAACAAGCCGCGGCTTATGGCTTGTCATTGGCCAATATCAATAGCGTTATCTCCACGGCGTGGGGTTCGAGTTATATCAATGACTTCGTCGATCGTGGTCGTATTAAGCGCGTTTATATTCAAGGTGAACCGAGCAGCCGTACCAACCCTGATGATATCAGTAAATGGTATGTGCGTAATGACACTAATGAGATGATCTCATTTGATGCATTCTCGAGCAGTGTATGGGAGTCTGGGTCACCACGTCTGACTCGTTATAACAGCCTACCGTCCATGAATATTCAAGGTGCCGCTGCGCCCGGTTTGAGTACTGGTGAAGCGATGAGCGCGATGGAGGCGATGATAGAAAATCTACCTGAAGGCGTGGGTTACGAGTGGACAGGTATGTCACTTGAAGAGCAAAAGTCAGGTGCGCAAGCGCCAATGCTATATGCGCTTTCAATTTTGGTCGTTTTCTTGTGTCTAGCAGCCTTATATGAGAGTTGGTCTATTCCTTTCTCAGTGCTGTTGGTTATCCCACTTGGGGTATTGGGTGCCGTAATCTTTACTTGGTTACGTGGCTTTAGCAATGATATTTATTTGCAAGTAGGTCTGCTCACCGTGGTTGGTCTATCTGCCAAAAACGCCATCTTGATTATCGAGTTTGCAAAAGAACACCAAGAGGAAGGTTACAGTCTCACCGAAGCGGTCATGACAGCAGCACGCCAACGTTTGCGTCCAATTATCATGACTTCACTTGCCTTTGGACTGGGTGTTGTGCCATTATTTATCGCCACAGGTCCTGGCTCAGGCAGTCAAAACGCCATCGGTACCAGTGTACTTGGTGGGGTTGTTACCGCTACTTTCTTAGGTATCTTCTTTATTCCCATGTTCTATATCTGGGTGCGTAGTTTGTTCCCGCACAAATATGAGAATAACAAGCCAAATGATAAAGATGGTGGTAATGGTACGCCCGACCCACACAACCCAACGCCTTCTGAGAGTTATCAGCCTGCAAGCTTTGGAGACAATACACAATGAGCGCTCAAAAAACATTTACCATCAATTCAGCAGCGGTAGCAAGCTTTGCTACTACTGCGCAACCCGTGCTATCAAGAATGCGTAAAAATGGTGGTCGTCTCTTAGGCTTAACTGCCTTGGCCATAAGTATGGCCGCTTGTAACACCATTCCAAAAGCTGATATGAGCCCTGTCCTTGCAGAGCCTAATATTCCTATCGGACAAACTTATGGCGCGTTCGATAAGGAAACTGTCAGTACAGGTGAGCAAGCAAGTATCGCCAGTCAACGTTGGCAGAACTTTTATAGCGATGAACGTTTAAAAGGTTTGATTGCTTTGGGTCTTGAAAACAATAAAGACTTCGAAACTGCCCGTCTAGCGATTGAAAAAGCACGTGCCCAATATCGTATTACCGATATCAATGACTTGCCAAGTATCGATGGTAGCGCTGGCTACTCTCGTCAACGCCAAAGAAACGTCACGAGTGATGGCTATAACGTCAACCTTGGTCTGGCTAACTACGAGCTCGACTTTTGGGGTAAAATTGCGAGCCTAAAAGATCAAGCACTACAGAATTTTTTAGCCACAACGGCCGCTAAAGACGCGACTCAAATCAGTTTAATTAGTAATATTGCGCAGAGTTATGCCAATTTAAGCTATAGTTTAGCGCAACTAAAACTGGCAGAAGCGACTGTTGAGAGCCGTGAACAATCGCTGTTTATCGCCAGCAAACGCTTTGAAGCAGGTATCGATCCTAGACTACCTTCTTTGCAGGCAAGTGCTTCGCTAGAGACTGCCAAACTGGCGGTATTACGCGCACAGAGCAGTATTTTAACCTCACGTAACGCCCTGCAATTTTTGGTTGGTGGACCCATTCCAACCAATCTGATTCCAACACCAGCAGTCAGCAATATCACCAATCAGCAGATATTTAATGCTGGGTTGCCGAGTGAATTGCTGCGCTACCGTCCAGATGTGCTACAAGCGGAATATAATTTAAAAGCCGCTGGTGCCAATATTGCAGTAGCGCGTGCGTCTTACTTCCCTTCTATCAGCTTATCAAGCAGCATCGGTGTTAGTAGCGACAGTTTAGACAACTTGTTCAAAAGTGGCGCGGTTGGCTGGTCATTTGGACCGAGCATCAGTGTGCCTATTTTTGATGCTGGTCGCTTAGATGCCAATTATGACGTGGCCAAAATCGAGCGTGAGCAAACACTTACAGGTTACGAGCAATCTATACAGGTTGCTTTCCGAGAAGTATCGGACGTATTAGCAACACGGGCGACGCTTGGCGAGCAGCTCGAAGCACAATATCGTTTGCAAGATAATTTTGAGCAGACCTATCAGATTGCAGATGCACGCTTTAAAGCGGGTATTGACAACTACTTGGATGTGCTCGATGCGCAGCGTTCGTTGTTTTCAACGCAGCAGGGTATTTTAGATTTAGAGCTACAAAAACTCGTCAGCCAAATTGAGCTATACCAAGTGCTAGGTGGCGGTGCCAATCTGGACGTACCGACCATCATTCCTGTGCCGCAGTATACCAATTTAGCACAAGTCGTCAATCTACCAGCCAATAGCAAAAAAGCACAAGCAATCAATGCGATTGATGCTGCCAGCTCAGCACGTGTGGCATCTGCGCAAGAAGCCGCCGCTATAAAGCAAGCACAAGCCAAAGAGGTGACTACCTTTGAGCCGACTGCTACCGTTGATATCAATAATGACGGTACAACGGATGCGGCTGTAGGAGTCATCACTGAAACAACGATTTCTAATGACGAAAGTGTTGAGCAAGTACCTGTCACCCAGATCATTGAGCCTTAATTTATATGATATTATTATTCTGTGACGCTATTACTCTGTGACATTGTTTCGGCCTCACATTGACCGTCAATAATTACAATCAGCCCTACCGACTCGGTAGGGTTTTTTGCTTTCGTAACCTGTTATTGGTTATAGATGAATTGCATAAAACAATTTTAACAAGACCATTGTTTTTAAGATTAAAATAACAATGATTGACCTTCAAATAAGGAAAAATTATGACTTATACATTCAACCGCCAATTTCCCCAAACTCGCCTGCGTCGCTTGCGTTATAACGATAACGTCCGAGCAATGATTCGTGAAGTGGAGCTGCACCCTAAACACTTCATCGCCCCTGTTTTTGTATTAGAAGGCACCAATCAACGTCAATCAATCGCTAGCATGCCAGGTGTTGAACGCTTATCGATTGACTTGCTCATTGGCTATGCCAAAGAGTTATTGGCAGAAGGTGTCACCACCATTGACATTTTCCCAGTCGTTGATAATTCATTGAAAACACCGGATGGTAAAGCCGCTTACGACGAAAATGGCCTGACGGCACGTGCGGTAAAAGCGGTTAAAGATGCCATTCCAGAAATGGTAGTGATGACTGATGTGGCGTTAGACCCTTATACGTCACACGGCCAAGACGGCCTACTCGATGAGCACGGTTATGTCGTTAATGACGCAACGGTTGATGTGTTGGTGAAGCAGGCATTGGTACACGCCCGTGCTGGTGCCGACATCATCTCGCCTAGCGACATGATGGACGGCCGCATCAGAGCCATGCGTGATGCTTTTGAATCAGAGGGCTTCGTCAATACTGCCATCATGGCCTATTCAGCCAAATATGCGTCTGCTTACTACGGTCCATTCCGTGATGCCGTTGGTAGTGCTGGCAACTTAAAAGGTGGTCATAAAAAACAGTACCAAATGGATTTTGGCAATCGTGCTGAAGCACTGCATGAAGTGGCGATGGATATTAATGAAGGCGCAGACATGGTGATGATTAAACCGGGTCAGCCGTATTTAGACCTCATTCGCGAAGTGAAAAATACTTTTGGCATACCGACATTCGCTTACCAAGTCTCGGGCGAATATGCCATGCATATGGCGGCCATTCAAAATGGCTGGCTGAGTGATGCGGTCATTTTAGAATCATTGATTGGCTTCCGCCGTGCTGGTGCTGATGGTATCTTAACGTATTTTGCTCTAGAGGCAGCCAGACAGTTAAATAACGCTTAGTTTTTCAGCTTAGTTTTACGGCTTTTAAACGCATGGCGCCAGCTGCCTGATATCAGCTGGCGCATTTTTTATATTAATAAGTCGACTCACACTATTTACAAAGATCAGCGTAGTAAAGCACAGTACGGTATAGTCGATACTAAATAAAATAGATACACGATATTATGACGCAGGACTGGTACAAATTTTTCTTGCTTGCTGTGCCTTCGCAGCTCGATGCTACAAAAAATTCATTCTAGTCCCGCTGACTCATTTTTATACAGAACTCACTATACCTTTTAGGCCAAACGAGTGTAATACGGCCAATCGTATTTCTTAAGTTTGGTATTAAAAATAATCGCGTTCATGCGGTTCAGTAAAGTCAAGAACAGGGCCAACAGGGATGATACCAGTGGGGTTAATATTGGTATGACTGGTGTAATAATGGGTCTTAATATGATCCATGTTGACCGTCTCTGCGACACCTGACACTTGATACAGCTCACGCAGATAACCCCAGAGATTTGGGTAATCCACGATACGGCGGATATTACATTTAAAGTGCCCGACATATACAGCATCAAAACGTACCAATGTGGTAAATAGGCGCCAGTCGGCTTCTGTTATCTTTTCTCCCATCAAATAGCGACGCTCTGCCAAACGTGCCTCTAGTGTATCTAGCGCCTCAAATAGCTCGGTTACTGGTTCTTCATAAGCCTCTTGAGTGGTCGCAAAACCCGCTTTATACACCCCATTATTTACGGCAGAATAAACAAATGCATTGATCTCATCGATTTCTGCTAATAACGCTGATGGTAAAAAGTCACCTGCTGTCGCCCCTACTTCATCAAAGGCTGAATTAAACATACGAATGATTTCAGAGGACTCATTACTCACTATGGTGTTGGTTTGTTTATCCCACAAAATAGGAACCGTCACGCGGCCTGTATAATCTGACTTGGCTGCAATATAAACCTCATATAGGTAGTCAGCGTTAAATAACGGATCGGCGATAACACCTTCACCATTTGCAAACGTCCACCCTCTATCTCCCATAAATGGATGTACCACCGACATCGAAATCATGTCCTCCAAGCCTTTTAACTTGCGGTAGATTGTGGTTCGGTGCGCCCAAGGACAAGCCAACGACACATATAAATGGTAGCGATTGGCTTCGGCTTTGAACCCACCTTTACCTGTTGGGCCTGCACTACCATCTACGGTTACCCAATTTCTAAAACCAGCATCTTCAAGCTTAAAACTTCCACCATTGGCGTCTGTGTCATACCATTTGTCTTGCCATTGACCATCGACTAATAAACCCATCTTCTTATCCTTTATATTTTGATTTTATGTAATGGTTACCAAATATCTGCGATTATTGATCTTTCGCATCCATAGTAATATTTCTGTACAGTGCCACTATTGAAGGTAGACACTATCTTGGTTATTGTACCAACTTTAGGTTACTGCTGTTATGACGTTAAGTATGAGAAGTGACATAAAGGCCAATTTTTTAAAATTTTGACAATAACTCAATATTATATAAAAAAGACTTGCAAAGTCCTCAAAACTTGCTAAAATGCTCAACCTAAATAGGCGTATAGCTCAGTTGGTTAGAGCGCTACCTTGACATGGTAGAGGTCAGCAGTTCGAGTCTGCTTATGCCTACCAAATTTAGAAAGCCCCAGTTTAACGACTGGGGCTTTTTTTGTCCGTAAAATATGGGCTGTAGGAGAACTGGATACTCTATGTCGATAGAAATTTCCTGTTTTAATAGTCTTAGCAAGCATCATCAAAAAACTTGTGTGCCCAAATTGTGCCTAAGTTTTGAAGACACGGCCTAATACCTTATCTTTTCTTATTTTTGTAAGATTTCATAAATTTTATATTGTAACTTTTAATATTACAATATAAAATTCTCTTATAAAATCGCGAATTACATGAGATAACTTATGAAAACAATAGATAGCGTAGTAGTGGGTGGTGGCGTCGGCGGTTTAGCGGCAGCCTTGTTTTTGGGACGTGCTGGTCGTTCTACCTCAGTCTTCGATGGTGGACAATCAACCATTTTGTCAGTAGATATTGTTCGTGAATATCTTGGTTTCGATGGCGTTTCACCAACTGAGATGCTACAAAAGGCGCGTGATGAGGTGATACGCTATGGCGTTGAGCTACGCGAAGAGCTAGTTACGGATATCCTTCCCTTAAAAAATGGCAATTTTGAAGTCGTCTATCCAAGTGGGCGGATCACTACACGTACAGTAGTTCTTGCCACTGGCGAAACATATGAATTGCCTAATATCTCGGGAATTCCTGAAAAATGGGGACGTGACCTTAAAGTGTGTCCTTGCTTCGATGGCAATGAAGTCAAAGATGGCGCATTTGTCGTTTTTGGCATTCCAGATAAATTGGCACATATGGCCTTGTGGGTCAGTATGTGGTCCGCTAACGTGACCATCGTTTCACGTCATAACTTTAATGAAGAAGAATCTGAGCGCTTGAATCTTCTTGGGATTAAGATTGTCAAAGACGATGTCGCGGGTCTTGACCATGAAGGACAGCAATTGACAGGAGTAATCACTGAAAAAGGTGCACAAATCCCTTGCGATGCAACCTGGGTTGCTCTTGCATCACGCGCTACCTCACCACTAGCTGCGGCTTTATGTGAAGTTGACGCCAATGGCTTTGCCGTGGCAGATGCCTCTGGTGCAACAAGCTATCCGGGCGTCTATGCTATAGGTAATGCCACTCAGCCTTGGGATCATTTGGCACATGCGGCAGCCGCAGGAACGCGCGTGGGTCCAATCGTAACCAATTATCTACTTGAGCAGAAAATCTCGGAACTTCGGATTAAAAAACACAGTCAAAGGTAACTAAAATGCGTACAGATAGCCGCCTGTCCCGAATGTTGCATGTACTATTGCACATGGCACGTCATGATCAGCCTTTTACCTCAGAACAGATTTCAAAAATGTTAGACACCAATCCTGCCCTAGTGCGGCGAACGATGGCCGGTCTTAAGAAAGCGGGCTATGTTCACTCTGAAAATGGTCGTGGTGGTGGATGGAAAATTTCCTGCGAGCTAAAAACCACGACTCTTGACGATATTTACAAAGCCGTAGGCGAACCACGCCTTCTGTCTATAGGAGTAGGATCTGACAATACCCAGTGTGCGGTTGAAAAATCTGTTATAAATTCTTTAGGACAAACTTTTCAGGATGCAGAGAGGGTGATACGTTCGCGTCTGGCATGTATTACACTCGCTGATCTTCTTGAAGATTTTGATTTATTATGCCAAGAAGGAGAATGGGGAAAGGACGGACCGCCCTCATCTGATTGACAGGTAGAGGCGCATAATTTTCCATTGGTACATTTTATATTAAGATGCCTTACTGCATTATTAGAAATACAGCTTTTTGCTTGCAAGTCGCCCATGACCCGAACTAGGGCGTGTCCTCAATTCATATTGCAATGAATAATAGTGCAGGCCAAGTAAAGCATTGACTTAAAATTGCGAGCCAACTTCTCATAGTGAATGGCTATGCTGTGGAAATGCTTGAGTCTCGCAAACATATTCTCTACTAAATGGCGTAACTTGTACAAATAATGATCAAATTCTGGGTTAGGCTGTTTGGTATTTTTCCTTTTAGGGATAACAGGTATTATATCGTGCATGCGTGCTTTGTCTCTGATAGCTTCTGAATCGTAGCCTTTATCAACGATAAAATAATCAGCTTGGCCAATTACTTCAATCAATTGGTTTGCAACTTGACTGTCGTGGACTTCACCCCTAGTGACTTTGAAATCGAGCGGATATCCATCGGCATCAAAGGAGAGGTGTATCTTTGTAGTTGATCCGCCACGGCTTCGTCCGATTGCTCAATCTTCACCAAGCCGAGCTCCACTTGAACCGCCCAAGATTGTCGAAAACTCAATCCTAAATTTTCTCCGATAACCCCAATGACTCAGGAAAACGAGTGGCTGTCATTATTCAAACCAAAGACTACTCTAAGCTTAGGTTTATGTTTTTCTGTGCGAACAAGTTGGCCTTGATTTGCCTCTACGGTTTCTTCAGCATAGCTCATTTCTTAATCGTTTTAACGAAGCAAGGCAGGCCGCGCAATTATAATATCAATTTATTGCACTTGTGCTGGGAAACCACCTTTTGCTAAAGCAGCTGTCATCTGGTCAACACTTGCGATGGTTTCGATATCTACCACTTTGGTTGCTAAATCAATATCAACTTTGGCGTTTGGGTCGATATTCTGAATAGTTGCTGTCACACCACGAGCACAACCGCTACAGTTCATATTTACAATCAATAGTTTCATAACTTTTCTCCAGATAAGTTCTCATTTCATCACCAAGCTTAAGCCTTGCCATGATGGTAAAGTCAAATATATTTTAAAAAAACATGCTTGACCTTACCATTATGTCAACCTATATGCTGTTGATAACAGATTGAAAATGATGGAGGTTGTTATGAATTCGAAAAATAGTAAGCCTTATCTCTATAGTGAAACATTGCCCATTGAGGGTATGACTTGTGCTTCATGTGTGGGGCGAGTAGAAAAAGCATTAAAAAAGGTTGAGGGTGTCGAAAATGCTGAGGTGAATCTTGCGACTGAAAAAGCGACAATTTCTTCGTCTCAACCTTTAGATCTTATCGCATTAACCAATGCAGTAGAACGCGCAGGTTATAAGGTCTTGGCAACTCAGCCGATCGAGCTTTTGATAGAAGGTATGACCTGTGTTTCTTGTGTTGGACGGGTGGAAAAAGCATTAAAAAAGGTCGAAGGTGTACAACAAGCTAACGTCAACCTTGCTACTGAACGAGCATGGGTGCAAGGCAACACTCGGGTACAGAGTAGCGATCTGATTCAGGCAGTTAAAAAAGCGGGATACCATGCTAAGCAGGTTGAGCAAGACCAAAGCGACCAGAGGGATAAGAAAGCCACAGAACAGCAGCAGCTCAAACGAGATTTAATCATCTCTTTGATTTTGGCCGTCCCTGTTTTTATTCTAGAAATGGGCTCACATATGATTCCAGCCTTTCATATGTGGGTGATGCACAATATCGGCACTCAACAAAGCTGGCTAATTCAATGTGTTTTGACCACGTTGGTACTTGTCTTTCCGGGAAGACGTTTTTATCAAAAAGGCATTCCGGCATTATGGCGCTTGGCCCCAGATATGAACTCATTGGTAGCGGTTGGTACATTGGCGGCTTATAGCTTTTCTCTAATGGCAACGTTTGCTCCAGAAGTTCTACCTGAAGGCACTGTGCATGTTTATTACGAAGCCGCTGCTGTGATTGTGAGCTTGATTTTATTAGGGCGTTATTTTGAGGCAAAGGCCAAAGGACGTACCTCTCAAGCCATTCAGCATTTAGTGGGTATGCAAGCAAAAACAGCGCGTATTCATGATAACGGACAAGTAGTTGAAGTGCCGATTGCAGAAGTGACCACAGAAACGATTGTTGAAATTCGTCCTGGTGAGCGTGTGCCAGTCGATGGTGAAGTGGTTGAAGGCCAAAGTTATATTGATGAATCCATGATTACAGGTGAACCTGTTCCTGTCAAAAAACAATTGGGTGATCAAGTGGTAGGAGGGACGGTCAATCAGAATGGGACATTGAATTTTCGGGCAACAGCCATTGGCGAATCTTCGGTCTTGGCGCAAATCATTCGTATGGTTGAACAGGCTCAAGGGTCTAAATTACCGATTCAGGCATTGGTTGATAAAGTCACTATGTGGTTTGTGCCCATCGTAATGCTCTTAGCCGCTCTGACTTTTATGGTCTGGTTTGTTTTTGGTCCTGAACCTGCTTTAACTTTTAGTCTCGTCAACGCAGTTGCCGTCCTGATTATTGCATGCCCTTGTGCCATGGGATTGGCAACCCCTACCTCAATTATGGTTGGTACAGGTCGTGGGGCGGAAATGGGCGTGTTATTCCGTAAAGGTGAGGCATTACAAGCTTTACAGGAAGTTAAAGTTATTGCTGTCGATAAAACAGGCACATTGACCGAAGGTAAACCAACCTTAACGGATTTTCATGTGCAACAAGGGTTCGAGCATGAACAAGTCTTGCGTATTGTGGCATCGGTTGAAACCAAGTCTGAGCATCCAATTGCATTAGCCATTGTTCAAGCCGCACAACAAAAAAATATCAGTTTATTACCCATTACCGCCTTTGAATCTGTGACTGGATTAGGAATTAAAGCGGAAGTTGCAGGTCAGGCTGTTTACATTGGTGCTGATCGTTATATGAAGCAATTAGCACTTGATATTACATCCTTTGAAAACGAAGCTACTCGCTTAGGACAAGAAGGTAAAACCCCACTCTATGTCGCGATTGACCAAAAGCTGGCAGCCGTTATTGCCGTTGCCGATCCCATTAAAGAAACCACTTATGCCGCTATTGCCGCTTTACATCAATTGGGCTTGAAAGTTGCAATGATTACAGGCGACAATCGGCATACTGCGCAAGCGATTGCAGCAAAATTACATATTGATCAAGTGGTCGCAGAAGTGTTGCCAGATGGAAAAGTGGATGCGTTATGTCAATTGCAACAACAGTATGGACGGGTGGCTTTCGTTGGTGATGGGATTAATGATGCCCCTGCTCTCGCTCAAGCTGATGTCGGTCTGGCGATAGGGACAGGTACAGATGTGGCGATTGAAGCAGCGGACGTTGTATTAATGTCGGGTAGCCTACAAGGTGTACCTAATGCGATTGCTTTAAGTAAAGCGACTATCAAAAATATTCGACAAAACCTATTTTGGGCATTTTTCTATAATGTTGCTTTAATTCCAATTGCCGCAGGGGTTTTATATCCAGCATTTGGTATCTTGTTGTCACCAGTTTTTGCCGCAGGTGCAATGGCTCTGTCCTCTGTTTTCGTATTAGGTAACGCCTTACGCTTAAAGTACTTTCAAGTACCAGCGATTAAAGCGTAGACTCTATCAATATAGGGTTAAAGTAGCTATTCAAAGTAGACGTTTGGCTTTAACCCTTTTTATATCAGGAGGACAGATATGAACATTGGACAAGCATCAGAGCAATCAGGAATCTCACCCAAAATGATTCGCTATTATGAACAGATAGGTTTGCTTGATACCGCAAAACGCTCAAATTCAGGTTATCGCATGTATTCTAAGCAAGATATAAGAAACTTGTGCTTTTTAAGGCAGGCTCGCGATTTGGGTTTTTCATCTAAACAGATGAAAGAGTTGCTTTATTTATGGAAAAACACAGATCGGCAAAGTGCTGATGTAAAACAATTGACACTCACACATATAGAAGCCCTAAACCAAAAAATAGCACAATTACAAGATATCGTGAGCTTGTTACAGACTTCTGCTGATCATTGTTTAGGGGATCAAAATGCAGATTGCGCCATACTAAAAGATCTTGAACAGGGCAAATAAAAAATGAGGACTGTAGTAGACAAGAATCAAATACCAGACCATTTTCTAAGAATTTTAAGCGGATTAAAGGGTGAGCCATCATTAAATCTAAACTCACACTCTTTTAGAAACAAGTAGGAGTTCTTCTTATCGATTCCGTTGTATTCTCTAAGCGTACGTTTAGACAGATTCTAGAATTTTTCAATGCCGTTGATGTGGTTGTCACCCTGAGCACACCCTCTAGAATGATTAACTCTTTATAAAGTCACAAACATTCAAACAACACCTACCATCCTACCCAATCAAGAATAGTGTAAAATCTTGGTATCCGCTAAATCATGGTGATGAGTCGCTTTATGCAAAAAAAAGTCTTAGGTATCTGTTTGGTCATTGCGCTGCTAGAAGGGTTTGCCGGTCTCGGTATCGAGATTTATGCGATTAGGATATCGGCGACCTATATCGGCGCGTCCATCTCTATCACTGGGGTCATACTAGCGATGGTGCTGATCGCGATAGCGGTGGGCTACTGGTATGGCGGTCGTTTATCACAGCATATCAGCACCCCGCGCCAAGCGTTACTCAAGGCCGGTCACGTCTTATCTTTGTCGGCTATCTCGCACGCTATCGCCTGTATTATGCAACTGCCACTGCTCGCCTTTATGACCGCCAATACCAGTAGCCCGATCCTCGCGGCTATGGGTGTCGGCTTGTTATTTGGCGTCGGGTTAGCGTTTGGTTCGACCGCTATTCCACTGATTACCCAGTTTTTATCCTTAAAGCACAAAAGTGATAGCGTTAATAGCAATAGCGGCGCGAATCTAGGCGTGGACACGGGCAAAAATGCGGGCATGATGGTTGCTATTACCACTGTCGGTAGTGTGCTGGGCTCAACGCTGACACCGATTTTATTATTGCCTTATATCGGCCTGATGAGTAGCTTGGCGCTGTTTATTGTCACGCTGGCGATCAGTAGCTATCTGTGTACCAAGCTTGCCGTGCAGCTGTATCCTGATGATTATGTCAGTGCGTTGACACCCCGCCAAAATCATATGCTAGCGGTGTCAGCCGTTATTATCACCGCCGCTTTTATTATGCTAAGCCGAGTCGATACCGGCTATCAGACGGCTACAGGTGCGTGGTTTATCAAGCAGATCATTTATGAGGACAAGCTTGCCGTGACCATTACCGACAAGCCGGGACAGTCGACCAGTAGCTGCTGGATATATCTCACTAAGAAAAATTGCCATTGGTATGGCGAGATTACCGTCGCCGCTATCGAGCAACTAGAGCCTAAGTCGTTAGTGTTCTTAGGCGGTGCGGGTATGGGTACACCAAGCGAAGTGGCGCATGCTAACCCTGAGATGGCACTCACGGTCATCGATATTGATAAAGACTTACCCAGCATTATCGAAACGCATTTTTTGAAAGCGTCTATAGCCCCGAATATTGAGTTTATAGGCGATGATGCGCGTGGGTATTTGACTCGCCATCGTGATGCGTCCTACGACTTTATGCTGATTGATGCCTTTCAAGGTCGGTTTGTCGCGAGCAACTTGTATACGCTAGAAGCCCTCACGCAGTTCAAAACCAATAGCAACTATATCATGGCCAATATCATAGGAATGCCGACGCCTAAGCACGGCTATACTCAGACGATTTTTAAAAACTGGTATGAGGTGTTTGGCGACTCAGCTTATGTGCTCACCAAGAACGACAGCACAAATTTGCAAAACATCATGCTCTGTAATTTCGCCTGTCCGGGTAGTCAACCGCTTGCTCACGCTGACTTTTTTAATCAGCAGCAAAAGGTGCATACCGATGATATCCCAAGACTGGACAGGTATCTATATCGCTCTATTGAGAGCTTGTAAATTAACAGGTTATAAGTAGGCATAGTAGAGCGCACCCAACACAGAAGCTGCAAAAGTTAAAGATAATAAAGTAAAAACGATAAAAAACCACCTGACCGCATATCGCTGCTAGGTGGTTTTTTGCTGCTGATTTCTTGTTCAGACGTGGTATAGCCAGCTTTCAGAAAATTCTATTTAAAATTCTCTTGTGAAGCTAAATTTACAGTTGAATGTCATTAAAAAATCATATGAGCACATAATGCAATAATCGGTAACGAAATAACTGTTCTTAATAGAAAAATAACCAATAACTGAAAAAAGCTAACTGGGATCTTTGTTGCTAAAATCAATCCCCCTACTTCCGACATATATATCAATTGAGAAACTGACAAGCAAGCTATTACAAATCGAGTTAAATCCGACTCTATTGAAGAACCAATAATAGCAGGTAAAAACATATCTGCAAAACCTACCATGATTGTTTTTGACATTTCTGCTGCAAAAGGTATATTTAATAACTCTAAGAATGGAATAAATGGCATACCTAAATAATCAAATATAGGTGTTTCTTCTGCAACGATTAAGCCCATAGTCCCGATTGCCATAACGACAGGTAATATTCCGATCCACATATCCAAAATATTTTTCAACCCATCTTTTAGGAAAGTAAAAAAACTTGGACTCTTTTCTGCTTTTTGAACGGCTTTTTGTAAACCGTGGGCAAATAATGTTTTTCCTTCGGGAATGGTTTCGTGGTCTCTATCACTATTTTCTTTTACGTAGGTATTTTCAATTCTAGATAAAGGTAATAATCTTGGTACTATTAAAGCACAAACGATCCCGCATAAAGCAACAACCCCAATCATGTTAAGAAAGTAACTTTCTAGTTTAACCTGAGAGATGACAACCAAACAAAATGTAACTGAGACTGCTGAAAAACTTGTAGCAATAACTGCTGCTTCTTTTTTAGTATAAAATCCACCTTCCAATTGTTTATCAGTTAATAATACACCAATAGTTCCATCACCCAACCATGATGTTAAACAATCTACAGATGATCTACCTGGTAAACCAAATAAAGGTCTCATTACTTTACTTAATAAAACACCAAAAAATTCTAGTAAGCCAAAATCAAGTAATAGTGGTAGTAACAATCCAGCTAAAAAAAACACTATAAAAAGTATCGGCATTAATTCATATAATATCAATCCCCCGATACTATCTGAATATATAAATTCATAACCATACTTAAAATAGGTAACTACAACAAAAAACGCACCAAGCATTCTAATAATGAGCCAAGGTGTCGTAACGTTCAACAAGTTATTTAAAAACGCATTATTTAAAATTAATGAAGGCTTCATGATTTTAGTATATAAAGTACAACACAATGTAATCATAATTGAGATTACAACAAACAACGGCAAAAGGTCACCTATATAACCTTGTATGTAATCTTTTAATACAGATATAGGAATAGTAAATCCTTCTGCATATGTAACAAACTTACCATCTACATATGGAATTGGAAATACGAAGAGCATCAAACCTATCACAGACGGTATAAAGAATTTTAAAAACTGTCTGATAGTGATACTGCTAACTTCTTGACTTGAAGCATTGGCTTTAATAATGTCCATATTATTTTTACTCGCAGTCCCTTTTTTAGCTAGCATAAATAAATTTTTTTAATAAATATATTTATGCTAGATCCTTTAACTTGTCTTAAATATTTAATACTAATAATTCTCTAAAAGAGTATGTGTCACTTTTTCTAGAATCTTAAATATTCTGGTTGAGTCGTCTTTTGAATTGTTGTACAAAGGATTAATTTCTGCCATTTCCCAGCAACATACTTTTTCATTCTTAATCAATTCTATATTAAGCTGCATCGCTTGCTCATATGATAGACCATTCATTGCAGGTGTACCTGTACCTGGAACATATAAAGGATCAACACTATCCACATCGAATGACACATAAATATGATCACAATATTCCAGTTTTTTAAAGATCTCTTCTACCGTCGAACTGATGCCTTTTTGAGTGATTTCAGCAACAGAATATAAAGGAATTTTATGTTTTTTAATTAACGCCATCTCCTCTTCTTGGTAATCTCTAACGGCACAAAAAACTATATTTTCTGGCTTAATTGATGGCTCGTTGGATGCCATGAATTTTAATCTATCCCAATACTCTTTTTCTTTTTCAGAGAGCTCATTACGCTTACATTCCAAGTTGTCAATTGCACACGCCATTGCCAAAGGCATACCATGCATATTTCCTGACCCACTTGTATAGGGTGAATGAAAATCAGCATGTGCATCTATATAAACCACACCAATTTCAGCATCAGGATGCGCCATTTTTAGGCCATGCATCGTTCCTGCACAGCTAGAATGATCTCCAGCTAAAACAATTGGGAATTTATTCTCATTTCTTATATCTTTTATTTTATGTGCTAACTTAGAGATAATCGGTTCAATCACATCAGCATATTTTGCATGCGAAAATTGTGACTCCCCTTCATTATTACTATCATCCTTAATACTTTCAAATTGCAGTTTTTCAAAATAATCTGCATTGAGTTCTTTTGATGAAGCTTTTAATGCATCAATTCCTAGAGACGCACCTTTTTTATACCCTGCAATATCTGAATAAACTTCTACTATTCTTATATTTTTCATCATGTCGGTCATTATTTTTTCTCCATCAAATAAAGTAAATTTTTACATTATTTAAATCATTAGTTAAATTTATATTTTTTTGCACTGAATATTTAAAAAATATCAATATACTTTATTAAAATAAAAATACATCTATAATTTTTTAACAATTACAACAAACATAGATAAACTCTTTAAAAAATTTTATGGTTTTTAACTCGTTACATAAAATAAAAAGAGCTTATCATTTTGTTATAATAATTATTTACGCTATAGCCATGGTTTCATTCATTGCTATGCCACGATCTTTGCTATGAGCTTTTACCACCGAATAGAGATTTTTAGGATCCTGTTGATGAGGGATCAAATCAAGCAGCTCATATGCGTCCTGTTTTTTGATTAAATCACGCAAAAATACCAAAGCTGTAAAGTCTTCTGAGGCAAAACCAACACCATCAAATACCACTAAGTTATTTTCGTTGGTGCGCGCTTCTTTCTCACCGTTTACGATGCGATGAAACTCTGTCACAGGAAAATCTTGAGAGAGCTGTTGAATGTCGCCTTCGATACGGGTTTGTGGTTCAAACTCTACAATGACATGATCGGCTCTTAACAAGATTTCTGCATCCAGCTCGGTTTTTCCAGGGCAGTCGCCACCAATGGCATTGACAAAGACGCCTTTTTTGACCATATCATCACGGAGAATGGTGGCATTTTTCTTATCTGCTGTACATGTAGTGATGATATCTGCGCCTTCAACAGCTTCTTCTGCCGTCTTACAAATAGTGATATCCAAGCCTGAATCAGCAAGGTTATGCGCCACTTTTTCAGACGCGGCTGGATCGACATCATATAAACGCACTTTTGAGATACCTACTACTGCCTTCATACCCATTGCTTGGAACTCTCCTTGAGCACCGTTACCAATGAGCGCCAAAGTTTGGGCGTTTTTAGGCGCACAATATTTCGCAACCAGTGCCGAGGTCGCCGCCGTGCGTAGTGCGGTTAAAATACACATCTCTGTCAGTAAAATGGGATAGCCTGTCTCGACATCAGACAAGACGCCAAAAGCTGCTACCGTCTGCAAGTCACGCTTGGTATTGATGGGATGGCCATTGACATACTTACACGCAAACATTTCACCATCGCTGACAGGCATCAGCTCAATCACACCATTTTTCGAATGTGAAGCAAAACGACTGGATTTTTCAAACTTATCCCAGCGAGAAAAATCTTGCTCTAAAGCATCTACCAATTCTTTTATGGTCTGTTCTATACCATGATTACTAATCATTTCAGCCATTGCCTGTACGCTAACAAATGGCACACCCTGCTTTTGTGATACGATAAATTTAGACATTAACTTTGCTCCATTCCATGAATATTATTTATTAAATCGACAATCAATATCCTACCAACTATAATTGTCAGTTAAAATGTCAATAATTTATTAAATATTGATTATTTTTTGACACATTGCTAGGTGCTATTTAGCATAATGTCAAAACTCAATGAAGGAAGCATTTTTGTGGCATATTATACTTATGACTCTTTAGATAGCGAACTGATATCTGAACTTCGACAAGATGGTCGAGCCACCATCTCAAACCTTGCTAAAAAACTCAAAGTCTCTCGTGCCACTGTCCAAAACAGATTGGATAGACTGATTCATAACGGCGCTATTTTGGGATTTACGATTCGAGTGCATGAGGCACTAGATAAAGAAACCGTCAAAGCTATGATGATGATTGAAGTAACAGGAAAGTCTACTTCACAAGTGATTAGGAAGTTACAAGGTATCCCGCAACTGATTAAGCTACATACGACCAATGGGGCATGGGATTTGGTAGCAGAGATACACACGACAAGCTTGAGAGAATTTGATGAAGTGCTACGTCAAGTAAGAGAAATTGATGGCATTCTTAATAGCGAAACAAGTGTTCTGCTTTCGAGTTTGTGATCTCATTTAATTCACGATTATATAAACTGTGCTGTCCATTCCGTAGATATTGACTTGAGATGTTTTGGTTAAGCCGCCTGAGGATAAACATCAAAAAAACATTTTGACGCTTTATAATCTAATTTTTTTAATTTAGGGGCTGTTTACTAATTTTTGTATCTTTTTATAAAAACAAGAAGAAAAAATAATGTGCAGCGCTTCATAAAAAAATAAAAAACCAGATACTTTGAACTGACCCCCAAATCTTAGACGGTTTAAGTTTATTTCAAGGACTGAGTTCTGTATTGCACAGGACTCAGTCCTTTTAGTTTAAGCTGAATTCTTTCATGATTGTAGTAGTGGATATACTCATGAATCTGTTTCTCTAACGCCTCAATCGAGCCTGGCTTTTCAATATAAATAGTCTCACACTTTAGTGTACCGAAGAAGCCTTCCATCAGCGCATTATCGAGGCAATTGCCTTTCCTGCTCATACTTTGTTTAATCTGATGCTTTTTGAGCGTCTTTTTAAACGGCTTCATCTGATAATGCCATCCCTGATCTGAATGTAGCATTAGCTTCTTATGACGGCTGGCTTTAGTTTTTTCCAGTGCCTGACTTAGCATTCGACTTACTAAATCATAGGTCGGCCTTTTTGAAAGCGTATAACTAATAATCTCATTATTATAACAATCGAGTATCGGTGATAAGTATAATTTGTTATCACCGACCTTAAACTCGGTAATGTCAGTGAGCCAACGTTTAAAGGGTCTACTTGCCTTGAACCGACGCTTTAGATGATTGTTTGCTATTTTGCCTTGTTGTCCCTTATATGAGCGCCACTTTTGCCGTCGAATCCGTGCACTGAGCTTCAGCTGCTTCATAAGCTTAGCGATAAGTTTATGATTATGATGAATCCCTAGCTGTTTTAGGGCAGCTGTTATTCGACGATAATCATATCTGCCTTTGTGCTGGTGATAAAGAGTGGTGATATGCTGCTTTAAGTCGGCATACTTATCTTTATTCCACAGCTGCGCTCTATGGTAGTAGAAATTACTCCTTGCAAGGGTTGCTATGGTTAATAAGTCAGATAATAGATGCTGCTCTCTTAACTCTTCGATGAGCCTTGCTTTGTCGCAGCTTGTTCCCTTTCCCTTAGCAAGGCATCCAGCTTTTTTAGATAGGCATTCTCTGCGCGTAGATACTCATTCTCACGCTTCAATTCAGCAGGCGTCTTTTCATCGTCAGGTTTGCTTATGATAGGAGACTTCATAGGGATACTACCTTTATGTTTGGATGTGAGTCCAGACATACCGTAGAGTCGATAAGCTTTATGCCAATGGCTGATGAGAGCAGGTGAGCTAATATGAAATTTAAGTGCCGTTTCAGATTGGCTCAAACCTTCTGTCAACATCACTGTTATCACTTTATACTTAAAATCAGCACTATATCTGGTTTTGCTATTTTTAGGCTTGATAGCATCGATACCACCGATTTGATATTGCTGGACCCATCTAGATACTATCTTCTCATCAAGTCCAAACTTCTTAGCTGTGGAAACTCCAGTACGTCCTTTTCTATAGTATGAAATGACTTTAATCTTAAAGTCTAGATCGTAACGCATAAAATAACCCCCATAAATTATGTCCAATTTATGGGGGTCAGTTCAACTTGCAGTATCTGGCTTTTTATAGGGTTTAAAATTTGACCTATGCTGTAAATTCTGTAGACATTAACTTGAGAGGTTTTAGTTACGCAGCCTGACGATGAAAGTCAAACCAGCGCCCATATAAGCTCGCGTTTCGCTAAAGTAAACGTGATCCCATTGATGAGTATCGAAATACATCATGATATACATCGCAATCGTAGAGGTTGGAATCATCAAGACGTCAGAATCATCAAAGTGAACTTCACATAAGGGTTCATATGCTTTTGTTGATGGCTTTAATGATTCATCCTGTTTTGATCTGAAATACTCATAGTGTATCCCCTATTATTTTAATAATATTAGAACCAGAATTTAACTCCTGCTGTCAAACTACTGCTATCAATTGATTCATTGTGTTGACGTCGTTCACCACGAGCACTACCAAGCGCCGTCTCATAACTCACACCAACGTAAGGCGCTAATTGGCGACTTAATGTCTCATAAGTAAGCCTAACTTCAGCCTCTAATTCATTAAAGCCTTTAGTAATATGGTTGTCGCTATCCTCTTTGCTAAATGCCGTTAGCCCTACTTCTGGTATCACAACCCAATGCTGATTCAAACGCCATTCATACTCTGCACCAAGATCCAATCGGACTTGTCCATCAGAATACAGATAAGCCATTGCATCGGTTTCAATAAAATAAGGTGCCGTGCCCTCAATACCCGCCATAATTGCAGATTTATCATTCTTGGTATCGTAAGCTACCCCTGCCAAACCATTCCAAAAAATACTTAGCGGCTTCCAATAAGACAAAGAGGTCAAACTATCAATGTCTTTATCGTCCTTGGTCTGAACACTCCCTTCACTGCGTAAAGATAGGCGGTGCTCATCTACTCCATACCAAGCACCAACCTCATAATTAATCTGATCATCATCAAATTGATAACCTAAATCGTCTACTGAAACACCCCACAATGGCATATCACCCATCATCATAGGCTTATCATAACGTCCATAGGGAACACCATTTGAATAGTCGGGACTTCGAGCATCAGTTGGCGCCTCACCACCCTGCATACCTGACATATCCATACTGCCATGATCCATACTGCCATGATCCATACCTGACATATCCATACTGCTATGATCCATGCCTGACATATCCACACTGCTATGATCCATGCCTGACATATCCATACTGCTGTGATCCATGCCCGACATATCCATACTGCTATGATCCATGTCAGACATATCCATACTGCTGTGGTCCATACCTGACATATCCATACTGCTGTGATCCATACCTGACATATCCATACCGCTATGATCCATGTCAGACATATCCATACTGCTATGATCCATGTCAGACATATCCATACTGCTATGATCCATGCCTGACATATCCATACTGCTATGATCCATGCCCGACATCTCAGCAGCGTTTGCAAGAGGTGACAGTAATAACAGCAGAAATGACATGCCAATAAACGGTAGACTTACTTTATAAATTTTCATAATAAGGCCCATATTCGAAGGTTTATTAAACGACGGCCACTTCTCTGAACATACCAGCTTCCATGTGATAAAGCAGATGGCAATGCCAAGCCCATCGTCCAGCTTCTCCTGTCACATCGAAGCTAATCTTTTGTGCCGGTTGCACCACAATCGTATGTTTACGTACCTGAAATTCGCCGTTAGGCATACGTAAATCACTCCACATCCCATGTAGATGCATCGGATGATTCATCATCGTGTCATTGACCAAGGTAATACGCACGCGCTCACCCGGCTTAATATTCACTGGTGTCGCGTCACTAAATTTGACACCATCAAAAGCCCAAATATAGCGCTCCATGTTACCAGTCAAATGTAGCTCAATCTCTCGAGTAGGCTTGCGTTGCTCGGCAAATATGGCCTCATCGACAGAGCGCAGCTGGCTATAATTCAAAACATCTCTATTAATATTGCGCAGGTTGATACCCGGATCATCAAGGTTCATACGAGGACTGTCCACACGCATATCGCTCTTAAAATCGTATTCTGTTTTGGCATGACGGGCTTTATAACCATCAGCGCCCATTGCGCCCATCATATCTGCCATCGTGAGCCATTCGATTTTATCCATAGCAGGTATCGCAGCACGAGCACCTTCTTTCGTGGCAAGCGTTGCTGCGACATAGCCTGAACGGTCTATGTTTTGAGCAAATATGGTATGCGCATCTTTGGTCGGGGTAACAATGACATCGTAAGTCTCAGCCACACCAATACGAAAATCATCAATCGCGACTGGTGCGACATCGATACCATCGGTTGCCACCACAGTCATTTTGAGACCGGGTATGCGCACATCAAAGATGGTTTGTGCTGAGGCATTGATAAAGCGTAACTTAACGCGCTGTCCTGCTTTGACAATTTGTGCCCAATTAGCTGCCGTTGTTTTGCCATTGATAAGGTAAGTAAAAGTAGTTTCGCCCGACAAGTCAGTGAAGTCAGTGGGCATCATGCGCATCTGATTCCACATTTTGCGCTTATCAAACGCGGTTTTCATATCTGTTTCGGCAATATCAGACAGTAGCTTCTTGAAGTCTGGTAGATGATAATTGTCAAAGTCTGCGCGCTGTTTGAGCAGCTTCAGTAGATTATGCGGGTTGCGGCTGGTCCAATCACTAAGCACAATTACGTGGTCTTCTTCGATAGGATGACGCTCTCGACCTTTGGGCTCAATTACTATAGCGCCCAGCATACCGGTTTGTTCTTGGAATCCACTATGTGAGTGATACCAATAAGTACCCGACTGTATGAGCTTAAATTTATAAGTAAAAGTGCTGTGTGCAGGAATGCCCTCAAAGCTAATGCCTGGCACCCCATCCATTTCAAACGGTACCAGCAACCCATGCCAATGAATAGAAGTTGATTCATCCATCTGGTTATGAACACGTATCACCACCGTATCACCTTCACGCATCTTTAACGTTGGGGCTGGCAGTGAGTCATTGATGAGCGTTGCCATGCTTTTTTTACCATTCACAATAGCAGACTGCTTACTAACGTATAAATCAAATTCTTTACCTGTCAATATAGGCACTTTGTGAATGTTTTGATCACTATTAATAATAGCGCCTTGACTGCCCGAGCGACTCGAATGTCCTAATGCGCTACTGGCAATGGTAGGTATCAAGGAGGCGCCAATGACAGCAGAAGATCCAGTCAAAAAACGTCGGCGGTTCAATATGTTCTGTTTATTCATAATGATGACCTAATTTAATCTGCGAGATGGTGGTTAAGCTTATGGTTATAATATTTTTTATATTTAGCGGATACTTCAATCATAGTTGCTGCTGAGGAGACTCAATAGCGGCATAAACTTCTGTGGTGCCATCTTTATTAAGTTGCATTACCTTATAAGGCATGAATTTACCTTCAAACTCCATACCGGGGCTACCAACAGGCATACTTGGTACAGCAAGTCCAATGGCTTGTGCAGGAGTATTTGCTAAGAACTGTGCCATGTGCTTCGCAGGCACATGCCCTTCAAAAACAAAGCCATCGGTAGTGACTGTGGTATGACAAGAACGCATTTGCTGCGGTACGCTATAGCGTTCTTTGAATAAAGACAAATCTTCAACATCATGTGCGGTTGCGCTTAATCCATTATCTTCTGCATAGCTTACCCACTCTTTGCAGCACCCACAGTTGGCATCTTTATAAACCGTTGCCGAGACGTTTTTAAGTAGGTCTGATTGGTTTACTACAGGCGTCGTAACCGCTGTAAGTTCAGCTTGTGGTTCTGTCACCTGAGTGGTCGGTGTGGCGGCGACAGTTGGCTCAGGTTGTACAGGTTTTGAATCAGAAGTGCTCGTATTTGATTGGCTACAAGCCGCTAGTAGCAGTGAAGATATCATCGCCACTAAAAGAGTACGACCAGATGACTGGTTGTGCTTACTAGAAAACATATTGGTATAGCGTCTCATAAAACACTCCTAAGCATGTATTTGTCTATTGAACATTTTAAAATATCTACAACCTATCACTAAATAAAGTAAAACAGGCCAAACTTAAACTGCAAAAAGCAGCACTATTTTAGTGATACGGTTTTTATTGAATAACTAGTGCTGCATTTCAGAGCCATCTTCCGACATATCCATATCTCCATCAAAGCTCATTTCCATAATGTCAGTATCTATCCTAGTGGTTAGCATCGTGTACTGGGCTTCATTTAATTCAGGTAACGATCTAATGAAAGCCATCATCGCCCACATCCTGTCGTCGTCGTGAGACGCACCCCATGCTGGCATTCCGGACGCCATGATCCCGTGCTTAATCGCCCAAAATCCCTGCTGTGCGCCAGCTTTTGTTTGATAGCGCTCAACCACATCAGTGTTGGTAAAGTTGGGCGGTTTAGGGTATAGACTTGTGCTAAAGTCGGTGCTTTCTACCCCAGGAGATAAGTGACAGCCTGCACACATATCTTTATAATCCGCACCGCCTGTACTGATCATATCTACTTTTTCTAGGTTTGGAACGATGATGTCCTTGCTAGCATTCGCTATTGAGCGCGTGCGGGCGGTCTCTAAAAACTTGTAGACCAGTGGACTATGGGCTTGATCAGCGCCAATATTTATCACACCACTAGTCACTACCACAAAAACACCTACAATAGCGACAAAGACAGCAAAGAGTATTCCTAGTAAAAACTTCATAGGCTCATCCTAAAAATCCATTTTTATTAATACCCGATTACCCTTTGATAAAAATTACCTAACAATAATCATGAGTGTATAAAGTGAATCGTTAAGAGTTGCTATCACTTGTCACACAGTGTTTTTGGTACATCTGTTTCATTTTACCCATATTAGCCATCATTGCTTTCATGGCAGGATCATTCATATCCATCTTGCTATGATCCATTTTTTCCATCATTTGCATGTGTTTTTTCATCTTTTCACAATTCATTTGGTCTTTCTCAGCATGCATTTTTGGGTCATGTGCCATTGCTGAGGTTGAAACGATCAAAGCTATGGCAGTTGCTGTGATTGATTTAGACAGTAATTTAAATTTTGACATAACTAATTCCTAGTGGTTGGACTAAAGTCTGTTGCGTACAATGGCTCTTAAACCAGTCTAAATGGTACGTTATCTATTCTGACTGACAGATGACGCTAAGATTACAATGCTGTCATACTTCTAATTTCGTATTTCAATATCGCAGATAATCTTTTAGTATTACTTATTACTTATTACTTATTACTTATTACTTATTACTTATTACTTATTACTTATTACTTATTACTTATTACTTATTACTTATTACTTATTATTTATTACTTATTACTTATTACTTATTACTTATTACTACCGTATTTTTTCACAAAATACTTTTCAGATTGCAGGTGTTGGTCTTGATGTTGAACCTAACAGGCGACTCTGGCATCGATATAATCTTTCATATGCGCACTAGAAATCTGCGGATCATTGTTATCTAAGTTTTTTTGCAAAATTAGTCACTGCATCACAATTATTAGGAACAGAATCATCTAAGTTTGCGGTATGCGCATTAGCCACTGACATGCCGAGTAACATCGATACTGCCAGTGATGGCTAATATCATATTAAATGGAGAAGTCATGAAAGTTCTGTTGGTAGAAGACGAGTTAAAACTTGGAGAATATGTAAAGAAAGGATTAACGGAAGCTGGCTTTATCGTTGAGCATCAACTTACTGGTTTAGATGGCTATCATGCCTTAATGACCGAAGAATTTAGTGTCATCGTGATGGATGTGATGCTACCTGACGTTGATGGCTTTGAGCTGGTGCGCAACTTTCGAGCAACTGGTAATAACACACCAGTTCTATTTTTGACGGCTAAAGATGACTTAAGCGACAAAATTAAGGGCATTGAAATCGGTGGGGATGATTATTTAACCAAACCTTTTGCCTTTGCAGAGCTGATTGTCAGAATAAAAAGTTTGCTACGTCGTGCCAATCAATCTGATTATAAAAGCTCTGTGATACACATCGCTGATCTAAAAATGGATATTGCTAAACGCATCGTACATAGGCATGACAAAGCAATCAAACTAACCGCAAAAGAATTTGCACTTTTACAGTTTTTTTTAGAACGTCAAGGCGAAGTATTGCCACGCTCTATTATCGCCTCTCAAGTATGGGATATCAACTTCAGTAGTGACACTAACGTCATTGACGTGGCTATAAGGCGATTGCGAATAAAAATTGATGATGGCTTTGATGTAAAGCTGATACATACTGTACGAGGAATGGGCTATCGATTGGATGTAGTAGATACTAGCAATAGCGGAGACGACTCTAAATAGAATGAACTATAAATTTACAAATCGGCGCTGGTCACTGCTATGGCGAACTATTTTCTTGCTGACAGTGTTCGTTATTATCTCTCAGGGCATTATTTATGCGTGGGTGCAGCGCTCTGTCAGTGGACACTTTGAGCAAATGGACTCAGAGATTATTACCCATGCAGCTTTTAACCTACGCAAACGTATGATTAATTTGGACGACCAAATAAAACCACTGACAGTTTCAAAGTCCCAAGCGCTAATTGATGATAATCACTTGCACTCTTCTTGGCTAGATTATGACTTAAAAACCTTGATATCAGATAGAAGTGGCACATTATTATCCAGCGATCCCAGTAATTTCATCCATGATCTACCCGCTGATTTTAGCTTATTACCACTATGGCAGGAATATCACGATCAGCAGTTCATGATCAAGATAAATAGCAGGCATTATCGAGCAATTATCATTACAAACCAAGAGGTTTTGGCATTTATTGCCCTACCTATCGATGTGCATCATCAATATCTTATCCAGTTTAATCGCCAACTGAGTTTAATACTCATCGCTATCACATTATTATTGGTTTCAGTAGCGGCATTAAGTGTGTATTGGGGCTTTGCTCCTTTGGCTACCATCGTACAAAAAATGAAAGGCATAAATCTTCAAAGGTTAGATGAAAGAGTTGTGGTTGGTGATATGCCGTTAGAATTGCGTCCGCTAGCGGAGTCTTATAATTCGATGATGGTCAAGCTTGAAAGTAACTTTGAATCATTGTCACGTTTTTCAGATAATATCGCCCATGAGTTACGTACGCCAATAGCGACGCTGAGTACGCAAACGCAAGTCATGTTAACTAAGCCAAGAGAGGGCAACGAATATATTGAGCAGTTGCACCATCAGCATGATACGTTAGAGCAATTATCTGCTATGATTAACAATATGTTGCTACTGGCAAAAACTCAAAAAGCGCTAAGTGATTCGCAAATCAGTCATGTCGATACCGAGAGCCTGATCTCAAAGCTTATAGACTATTATGAAATGATTGCCGAGGATCGTGAGATAGTTTTTGAGAAATCAGGTGATTTTAAAACAGTACTAGGAGATGAAGGTTTATTGCAACGGTTGTTTGCCAATCTGATGTCAAATGCGATTTATTATGCAGCTAGTGACAGCGCTATCTTAATATCTGCTACCGTTATCCCCTCAATTACTTCGCCTAATGCTGCAAAAGCCGATATTCAATCTTCAAAGCAGCCATGGTTAAGAATGTCTATAATCAATCGTCTAGACAAACCACTCGATCAGATTGAAGCCACTAGGCTGTTTGAACGCTTCTATCGTCATGATAAAACGGGCAATCAGCATTCAGGGTCAGGTTTAGGATTGTCTATCGTTCAAGCTATTGCTAATGCTCATAAAGGAAAAGTGAATATTACCATCAAAGATGAGTATTGTTTTGAGGTTACTATAGAATTGTTAATGCCTAAAAAAGTCTAATAATAAGTTTGAGCGATACTCTGAGCACTCAATCATTAAATATATATAAATTCTCACCAATAACAGAAAACAAGGAATAACTATGATTAATGCCTATGCAGCAACAGAAAAAGGTGGCAAGTTCACGCCTTATCAATACGAGCCTAACACCTTAGGCGATCACGAAGTAGAAATCGAAGTGCATAGCTGCGGTATCTGTCACAGTGATTTATCCATGTGGCAAAACGAATGGGGCATGACTCAGTACCCGTTTGTCGGTGGACATGAAGTTGCAGGAAAAGTGCTGGCCAAAGGCAAGCATGTCAAACATCTTGAATTGGGCGACAAAGTCGGACTTGGCTGGCATAAAGGGTATTGTAACGTCTGCGACCTATGTATCGGTGGAGACCACAACCTATGTCCTGAACAAGAAGGTACCATTATTGGTAATCATGGCGGATTTGCAGATAAAGTACGAGCAAAAGATACCAGTGTGATAAAAATCCCTGAAGGCCTTGATTTTAATACTGTAGGACCATTGCTGTGTGGCGGCGTGACGGTGTTTAACCCACTGATGCAGTACGATATCAAGCCCACCTCTAGAGTGGCCGTTATTGGTATCGGCGGTTTAGGGCATCTTGCGCTCCAGTTTGCCAACGCATGGGGATGTGAGGTAACGGCTTTTACCAGTAGCTCAAAGATGGAAGAGGCAAAAGAATTGGGTGCTCACCATTCCCTAAACTCAAGAGATGATAGCGAAATCGAAAAAGCAGTGGGTTCTTTTGATTTAATTATATCAACAGTAAATGTCGATATGAACTGGGATCTCGTGATTAAGACCTTAAAGCCAAAGGGCAAACTACACTTCGTTGGTATATTAGAAGCACCGCTAGAGATAGCGACCGCACCAATGATTATGGCTCAAAAAAGCCTATCAGGCTCGCCAGTTGGCTCACCGTCAACCCTTCGCAAAATGCTAGATTTTGCCGCTCGACATAATATTCAACCAGTCACCGAAACGTATAAAATGTCTGAGATAAACGAAGCATTTGAAAGACTAGAAAGTGGCAACGCTCGCTATCGAGTGGTGTTAGAAAGAGACTAGATTTAGCTATCAGTCGCTAATCTCAATCATAGTAGTGATACGTCATCTCATAGATGGATTATCACTACCTTTTTTATGTGTCGTAAACCTATAGCATGATTTATGACACT
This sequence comes from Psychrobacter aquaticus CMS 56, assembly GCF_000471625.1. Classification (GTDB taxonomy): domain Bacteria; phylum Pseudomonadota; class Gammaproteobacteria; order Pseudomonadales; family Moraxellaceae; genus Psychrobacter; species Psychrobacter aquaticus. Next base: position 176,397 of record NZ_AUSW01000015.1, on the reverse strand, counting down.
TTCAACAATTTATTCCATGTTCATACAAACATAAAAGCCGATAGTGGCGAGACATTAAGACAGCTTGCTTTATGCGGGACAGGTATCGCTTGTTTATCAGATTTTATGATCCATCAAGATGTCAAAGAAGGACGTTTGATTCAACTTTTGGTTTCTAGTACGATAAAAATACAGCGACCTATCAGCCTTGTTTATTATAAAAACAGAAAACTATCAGAACGTGTCAGCTCTTTTGTTGAATTTTTAAAGGTAGAGATGACACTCTAAAAGGCTAATTGCCTTTAAGGGCCAATTTACTATAGTGGGCGTATCATAGCTCCCCTACTTCTGCATTAGTTGCCATTGTTGTTTGCAATTTTTTTGACAGTGGCTGCTCAAGCTGAACGGCTACTAACCTGCCGCTGATCGCTTTAATTCGACGCACGCTGACTCATTCGACTGACACTAGCAATCAATGCAACCATGACGACTCCCATGATAATGAGAACGCCAGACATCACATGCGCTGCCTCATAATTCAACGCCTCAACTTGCTCATATATCGCAATCGATACTACCTTCGTTTCCCCCGAAATACTACCGCCTATCATTAGCACCACGCCAAACTCACCAATCGTATGGGCAAAGCTAATCAAGCTGCCCAGCACAATTCCAACACGCGCTTGCGGTAAAGCCACGCTGATAAAACGCCTGAAAGAACTGGGCTCTAATAGATGAGCAACCTCCATAACACTTTGTGGAATGCGCAAAAACTGGGCATATACAGGTTGAATATAAAAAGGCAATGAGTAAATAATAGAGCCAATAACAAGACCTTCAAAAGTGAAGATCAATGGGCTAATGTTATGTTCACCAAGCCATTGACCAATACCCACACTAGGACTTAGTAACAATAAAAGATAAAAACCTATGACGGTAGGAGGCAAAACAAGTGGCATAGCGATAATGCCCATGAGCATAACTTTAAGGCGGGCGACAGCTTGTTTGCGACTGGGTTTCGCAAGCCAGTACGCCACAGGAGTTGCAAACAATAATAAGCATAAAGTAGTAACACTAGCGAGCTTGATACTTACCCAAAACGGACTCAGCATATCTGACATAAGAGAATGGTCTATCATAATGTCATTGCTCGTCTTATTGGTAGAGGTGATACTTTATTCAATTATTAAACTGGCAAATATCCTGCTTGCAAGAAATGCTGTTGCCCTGCTTTTGAGCGTAGATAATGCGTAAAATCTATCGCAAGGTTGCTATCACTGATTACGATGCCGTCTTGTAAAATTTCAGGATAGGATACTGGCGCTAAAGTAATAAATTGCTCAGGTTTGGCCTTAATCGCTATGACTTGTGATTGGGCGACCAGACCATAATCGACACTACCTGTATGCACATATTGAAACGCCTGACCAATATTTTCCGCTTGTATCAAACGTTTTTGTTTGTTCAAAATAGGATAAGTATTTTGCGATTGTAAATACGCCTTTGCAGATGCTCCATAAGGCGCAAGTTCAGGATTCGCAATGGTCACCTTACTGTTGATATCGCTTATAAATACGTTAGTCAGCGACGCTGTATTGAGTTTATCCAGAGGCTTCGTGATGCTATATAGCGCCAATTGACCTCGCGCATAAGTAAACGGACTGTAGGTAGCGTCATTTTGGTGAGCAACATTGTTTTGACCAGTAGCGTTAACTGCCCTTTCTTCAGCGAGCTTAGCAGGGAAATCCTGATTGGCCGACAAAAATACATCATAAGGCGCACCCGCTTTAATTTGTGCGTATAACTTCCCTGATGAAGCATAAGTCACTTCTACATGCTGTTCAGGGGTATTTTTAGAAGCCTTATAATCATCGATTATTTTCGGCAGTACATCAGACAAATTGGCAGCAGCAGCGATACGTAGGGTTTGAGTCTGCTCAGAAGAGTTGTTGGCAGTAGGTACGGTATTGGCACTATTTTCTTGCGTACAGGCGCTTAATAGCAATAGACAAACAAAGAAAGAGGTAGCGACTGTTGGCTTAACCATTGTTGCTGAGCCACTTAGAAGAATCATCCTCGTAATATTCTTGTTTCCAAACTGGAATATCGGCTTTAATGGTGTCCAGTATCCAGCGGCAGGCGTCAAATGCAGGATAGCGATGGGCAGAAACCACCCCAACCCATATGGCCACATCGCCAACCTCTAACGCACCGATACGGTGTATCGCAATGGCATGTGTAATCTCAAAACGCTTTTTGGCTTCTTCTATAATGGCGCGCCCTTGATTAAGTGCTAAATCTTCATAGCCATAGTAAGTCAGACGCTCAACGCTCGTGTCATTATTATGATTGCGTACTCTGCCTTCAAAACACACAAATGCGCCGCAGCTATCATCATCGAGTGTTTTTTTAAGTCGACTTTCATCAATATCGATATCTAACAGCGCAAAACCATCACGTGCAGCGATTTTATACACGTCATCAACGCTACGCTTGATGGTCATAGAATGGCCATGGACGTTATCTGTCATTTGTTCTCTCTATTTGTCATTTTTTTAATATAAAGTTTTCTGCTAAAAATTAGCCACCAGCGACTGGCGTGATAAACACCACACTGTCGCCATCACGAATGGGGTCTGTCCATTTAGCAAAGTAATCATTTACCGCCACACGTAACTCTGACTGCGGACGACTAAAACGATGCTTTTGACAAAGCTGCTCATACAATTCTGTTAATGATGTCGACTGCTGTATGGTGACCGTCTCTTGTTGGCAGTTGGCTTCATCCGCTAGGCTCGCGAAATACAGAACATTAATATTCATCGTTGAGTCGGTATTTGTGTCCATATCAATCGTACGCATGAAACCCTCCACTCTCTGTCAGCTGTCCAGCTTGATACTCATCATGTTTGCTATCGTTAAAACGGCCATTTGTCTTGCTAAGCATGTTTATAATCTGACTTGCCACCTGTCTTATTAATAAGACGAACATTATCAATAACGATATCATGTGACAACGCTTTGGTCATATCATAAATGGTCAAGCAGGCAATGCTAACAGCTGTTAATGCTTCCATCTCAACCCCAGTCTTGTGCGTGACTTTAACAATGGCACTGACGGCAATGCTGTTAAGGGCGTCGTCATAATCAAAGGTTAAGCCAATCTTATCTAATGGCAGAGGATGACAAAGTGGAATCAAATCGTGGGTGCGCTTGGCTGCCATGATGCCTGCGATATGTGCCGTTTGGGTGATGCTGCCCTTTTTGGTCATGCCATCAGCGGCTTTGATTTGCTGATAAATCTCGCTAGGAAAGCGAACTTGTCCGACAGCAGTAGCCTCTCGCGTCGTTGCGGTCTTGCCACTGACATCAACCATGGTGATATCGCCATTACTGTCTAAATGCGATAAGGCAGATTGATTTTCTTTCTGATTGCTGGTCTTTTGACTGTCAATATTCATTTATAGTTTCTCTCGTAGACCTTTTTATAAATCACTCAAAGCCACACAGGCACGCGTAAAATCTGTAGGCGTATTAAAATTGGTCAAGTCTTGCCAGTTTTTTGCAAATGGCACAGACTGTACAATGGGCGTAATAAACGACATGACCCTACGCTGATCACGATCAATATATACCTTTAAATCAGGCTCCACACTCAATCGATAAATGCCTAACAATGGGTATAAATGACTATCATCGGTTAAACAAATCACTTTTTTATCCACCGCTTGCGTGATTGATTCCTGTAGCTTTTGCCACAAATCCGTAGCAGGAATTAAGCTATCACAGCTAATAGCCAACAGCCAAGATGACTGATTCTGTCTTAAATTGCCTGAGTTATTCATATTTAGCAATGTTTGCAGCGCTGATTCAATCGCAACCAATGCACCGCCATTACCACCCTGCTCATCGCTTTCATTAGCCTCGTCATTACTAGGCTCATAATCTGCAATGTAAGAAATAGGCGAGCACGGTTTTTTTAACATCAGATCTGAATGAATACCAAAACCACGCTCATTATCTGCAATCATAATGGGCACATTCAGATCTAACGAATGACGAACATGATAATCCAGCAAATGCTCGCCTGTCGGTAAAATAAGCCTCGCTTTGGGTGTTCCCATTCGTCTAGATGCACCGCCCGCCAAAATAACCACTCCTGCCAAGCTGTTTAAATCATTTGATATATCAGTCATGGCTAGGATTTTGCGCCATAAAATGTGGCACAAAGTTACATGGACGAGTACGGCTATCGAACTGCTCTTTTAGGATATTTTCCCAACCCGTACGGCAAGCGCCAGATGAACCCGGCAAGCAAAATATGCCAGTGCCATTCGCCATGCCAGCGACCGCACGCGACTGCACAGTTGACATGCCAATCTCGTCTTTTGAGATTAAGCGGAACATCTCGCCAAAGCCATCGATAGATTTATCAAACAACACTTTAACAGCTTCTGGCATACTGTCTCTAATAAAGAATCCCGTGCCACCAGTTGTTATCACCGCATGAACATTGGGATCGGCAATCCAACCACTGACAACCGCTCTTATTTGATAAATATCGTCAGTAATAAGCTTGCGGTCTGCAAGATGATGCCCAGCTTCCGTTAGGCTGTCTGCCAGATACTGTCCCGAAGTGTCCTCTGCGAGCGTACGACTGTCAGACACGGTCAATACAGCAATATTAAGAGGGATAAATGTTGCAGCGGGCTTGCTCATAAACATTCCTTATTAGAGTTTTTATTCCGTAAAAATTTGATGGTCATTGGCTTTCACTCACCATAAAGAAACCTATCAACCAGTGCGTTTAGCCGCCAATGATGGACAGATTGTGCATGATACCGCTATCTGAGTCATGTAGGTGATGATGCTCAGGCTTAATCGGCATAAAGCTGTGTAAGGTATTGACCAACCCTTCAATATCATTCTGCTGTAGATACTGACGAATATCATAATTGCCTTGATCGAACAAACACAGATGTACTTTGCCTTGGCTGCTCACCCGCAGACGGTTACATGTATCACAAAAGTGTGCAGCATAAGGCGCAATCATGCCGATGCGACCTAGGTAATTCGGATGACTGTATTCTACTGCTGGACCATCAGCGCTACCGCGTTCATGTGACTGCCAGCCGTGTTCTAGTAGATAGTCGATGATACTATCAGACTGAGCATGCTGAGCAAAAAACAACTCACTGTTGTCACTGGTCTGCATAAACTCAATAAACCGATAGGTGACGGGTCTGTCTTTCACGTAGTCGATGGCATCTATCAGGTTTTTAAAGGCAGTTTCTGCCATCAGAATACTGTTTATTTTAAGTTTGATATCTGTGGTCGCAAGCAGTGTATCCATATCAATGAGCAACTGTGGCAACGTATCAAAGCCCGTCATTTTATAAAAGGTCGCGGCATCAAAGCTGTCCATACTGATGTTGAGCTGATCCAATCCTGCTGCTTGCCAGCTGGCCACATGCTTGCCAAGCTTATAGCCGTTGCTGGTCATGGCCACAGTTTCGATGCCATCAGTTTGTTTGATGGTTTCAATGATTTTGACGACATCACGGCGAATGGAGGGCTCACCGCCAGTGATTCTAACCTTTTTCGTCCCTATCTGCGCAAAACCACGTATCAAGGTGGCAATCTCAGGGACGCTCAGCTCATCATCAGGTCGCTTGCCTTGATAGCCATTTGGGAGGCAGTATTCACAGCGAAAGTTACAGAAATCAGTAATGGATAGACGCAGATACGTCAGACGACGGGCAAATCCGTCGGTCAAAGGCTCATAGTGTTGGACGGCTTGCTCTGTAGGCGCGACTACAGACGATGTTCTGTAACCATCTAATGTATCAAGCATGGATGTAGGCGAATACCGTTGGGCACTGCCTATTTCAAAGTTGTCATCACTCATAGTTTATTGCCATTAGTATCACTTGTTATAATTGATCCACTTTAAAAATGTTACGGTTCTGCTGGTGTGAATTTTATGAAGCATCTGTCACGCTTGCGAACAGCCAGCGAGGAAAATTTATACCGGTAGAACATAATGAACGCATGTACCATTTTCATTCTGGATTGACTATATCAGCATTACTTTATTATTCAGGTTTAACCTACCATTTTAAGGTTGGTTTTCCATTTTTCTGTAGTCATCTTATAGTAAATTGGCAAACGATAAATTACGTGTATAACCAAGGAAAGGGTTGTACCGTCACCATACTGTTTGCCGAAACATTGCCACTGTCTTTGTCTAAAACGACAAAACAATTAGCACGGCTAAGCTGCTTGATTCGATGCGATTGCTGACCTGAGAAACATTCAACTTGATAATCGCCTGCTTCGTTTTGTGACAAAAATCCGCGCTGGAAATCTTTGCGCCCAACTGACTTTTTAATATTATTAATGAGCGCGGCTTTAAGGTTCAGCTGTATGGGCTGCTCCACTAGTAGCGCACCTGACATCTGCCACAGTGCTGGTATGACAAACTGTAATGCGCCAACTACCGTAGACAGCGGATTGCCCGGTAACCCAAAGTACAACACGGGCTTATCGATTCCTTTATTTAATTCACCAAACACGAAAGGCTTGCCGGGTTTCATCGCCACTTTATAATGATTAATCTGTCCTAACGTATCTATCACCGTGGTCAGAAAATCATAGTCGCCGACAGATACGCCAGCCGTCGAAATCAAGACATCACAATCGTGCATGGCTTCATTCACAGCGGTCATCGTCTGATCTAAGTTGTCAGGAATGATGCCGTAGTCACGAATATTGATCGGTAGATTTGACAGTAGGCTTTTAAGCGTTGGCGTATTGGAGTTGTATATTTGCGCCAAACTTGTAAGTTCATTGCCAATGGCGACGAGCTCATCACCCGTCGCTAATATTCCGACGGTCAGTGGCTCAAACACTTTAACTTGGCTAATACCTAAATTTGCAAGCAAGCTAATATCCGTAGGATTGAGACGTTTTCCTGCTAACAAAACCGCTTCGCCCGATTCAATTTCTTCGCCTTGTTTACGGATATTGTCATCAATTTGAGCGGCTTGTTTTAAGATGATTGAATAAGGTTGTGATTTATCAAGCGTGTCTCTAATCTCAGAAAAATTGGTGTTTTCTTGCATGATAACGGTATCGCAGCTATCTGGTACCACTGCGCCGGTAAAGATACGTACGCCCTGCCCCGCTACCATCTTCCCTGTGTAAGCACTACCCGCTTGTGATTCTCCAATGATTTCGATCACACTGTCTTTTGCCAGCTTGCTACCTCGATTAATGGCATAACCATCCATCGCAGATACGTTTTGTCTTGGTACATCAAACGGTGAAGCGATATCTTGAGACAATATTTGATTACAGCTTTCTAGCAAATCAAAGGTAGCGATCACTCTGTTTTTTAGCGAAAAATCATTATTGTTATAGTCATCTATACGTTGCTTTATTGCAAACTGTAATTCTTCCATGGTAATCATAGGACACTCTTTTTGTCATCTTAGTTATTAGTTATTAGTTATTAGTCGTTTTAATTATTCGTATTGAAAAACACCTTACCTAGAGTTTATCACTCATACTATAAATTTTCTTGTACCAATACCCTATCGTAAAGTTTGACACAATAAGTTTTCTTGTTTACAGTTTTGGTAAATATCAACAAAGCAATAATATCATAAAGCAAAAAAGCACCTCGACAAGGTGCTTTTTTGTTGTACTTATTAAGATAATCGTCTCAATGATAGCAGCTAAAAAACTTACATAAAACGACTTATTATAAACATAAATGACCGAACAATAATGCCAAAAACCTATTTCACCACGACGCTAATGATGAGGCACTACGCTGAGTGATAAAACCGTCTGGAGTTTGGCCATTATCTGCTTGCCAGCGCTGAAATGCCATGCGTGTATTAGTTCCCACAATACCATCGGCGCCCTTTGTATCATAACCTGAGCTGGTCAAACGCTGCTGTAAATTGCGCACTTGAGCCGTCGATAATGGACGCTCATAACGTGGCCATGATGTCTGCAACCCACCTTGCCCAGCAAGTGCTTTACCCAATAAACTGACACCTAGCGCATAACTTGAAGAATTGTTATAAACCTTGATAGCATCAAAGTTTGGACTGAGCAGTAGCACTGGACCATCCTTGCCAGCTGGCAACCACAACTCCATCTGTGTATTGGCATCCAAGTAGACATCGGCTATCGTATCCACACCCATAGCTGCCCATCTAGCCGCAGGTTGTTTACTGCCCGCCACTGAATAATCGAATGAAGCAGGCACAGTCACTTCATAAAATGGTGCTAAACCACGAACCCAGCCTGAGTTGCTCAGGTAGTTGGCAGTAGACGCCAAAGCATCACCCGTTGCCCACGGATTGCGATGACCATTACCATCGCCGTCTACGCCTTGTTTGAGCCACGTATCAGGGATAAACTGAGTCTGCCCCATGCCGCCCGCCCAAGAGCCATCAAGCTGTGACCAAGACACATCGCCACGTTGTAACAATGTAGCAAGCGATAACAACTGAGTTTCGGCAAACTCTTGACGACGACCGTCATAAGCCAAACTTGCAAGCGAGCTTGGAATACTACTATTACCCGTCACCACACCGTATGAAGACTCCATACCCCAAATCGCTGCAATTATTTCTGCATTAACGCCATATTGTGATTCTAACTGCGATAAAAAGGCGCGCTGCTCGGCAAACTTGCGCTTACCAGTGCTTACTCGACCGTCTGATACAGCAGAATCAACATACTCCCAAGGCATTTTAGAAAATTCTGGCTGTCCTGAGTCTAAAGAGATAATCTGCTGATTGAGGTAAGCTGAATCGAGAAGACGGCGAATAGTGGCGGCATCGTAACCTGACGAAATCGCTCGCATAGAAAAGTCTGACTTCCAATCAGAAAAACTGTTATAGCTTGGCTTGGCTATTGGCTGCGGCTTGACTACTGGACGCGGCGTTGGTTTCACTTGAATGGTTTGGGTTTGCGTAATCTCAACGTTGCCTTGACGAACAGGTTTACTCTGCTTTTGCATGGCTTGTTGGCTCGTACACCCGACCATTACTAAGGCAGGAAAAAGGGCAATATAGCGTGTTTTTAACATCATAAAAAGTCTCAGGTGTGAATAAGTGAAATCGCTCAAACAAAGCAGTTTTGATAATGCCAAAAAAGCAGCCAAGCAATCAAAAAATTGCCTCAGATTTAACGACCCAGTACCGCACGTGGATCAATAGGATTGCCATTTAAGCGCACTTGAAACTCTAAGCCCACTTGGTTGGTTTGGCCACTGCTTCCCATATTTGCGATACGCTGACCTCGTTGTACCGTGTCCCCTTCTTTGACAAGCAGCTGGCTATTATGAGCGTAGGCCGTAATATAATTGTCGCTATGGCGAATCATAATGAGGTTGCCATATTCTGGCAGACCATTGCCTGAGTAAAGCACCGTTCCAGATTGGCTGGCCAGCACTGGATCACCGACGTTACCAGCAAACCCCATACCCATCGTGCCAGCAGCTGCATCAAAATTGCGAGTTACTTGATTGCGGCTTGGGTATTCATAACCTGAAGTGGCATTGGCAGTCACTTCGTATGCAGGGCTTGATGAGCCAGTCATGGGCGCGCTGGTCATAGGAGGCGTATATGTTGGCTGTGACACTATTGGTGAAGATGTATTATAGCGATTATTATCAGCGCTCGTCGCGGATGTACCTTGCCATAGCTTAAGCCATTGACCGCTATAAATGGTATATTTACTGTCTAAGCCATTGAGCGCACCAATTTGACGGTAATTGATACGATAGCGCTCAGCAATTTGACTGACCGTATCCCCGCGCTGTACGCGATGATAGTTAGGAATACCTTGAGCATTGGTAATAATCTTTGGCCCAGCTTGATTGGGTGATTGATAAGTGGGTTTTGTTGCACAACCGACCATCGTTAGCGTTGCTGCTGTCATAGTACCAATCAATACCATTTTTACACATCGCGATCCAGTCATAAGCTTTTTCATACAAGATTTCCTATTCTCTATGTTACTCACAAACCCCTTGTGTTACTCACAAGCATTTTGCTAACAGTTATATCGTTTAGTATTTGGTAAATACTATCAAAAAAAGACCTGATATTATTTACCGATTCTCATCGTTGTTACCAGTAATGCAACTCACCTCTAAAGCAGCTAACTTATAATGCTAATTCGGAGAGCTTATCCAGCGAGGCAGCTGGCGTATGATGCAATCGTACTGGTGATAGGCTTACGTAACCTGCCGTGATTGCTCGGTAATCCGTCATTTCTGGCACTGATGCAGTCCCTGCGGCGTCCAGCACTACCTGTTGTGACAAAAGTGGCTCGGGTGAACTGTCTAACGGCATCTCATGCTGACGTTTGCGCAGCGACAACCAATACGCATCTCGCCCACGTGGATCGACCATATGATGCACAGGACGGGCAATCTGACTGTGCCCCAAAGAGGTTATTTTTCGACCTCTGATATCATTGGCACTATCAACATCAGGAATATTAACGTTTAATACGTGATAGGGCAAATTTTTGCAAATATCCAATATTGGTGTTTCTGTGAGTAATTTAACAATCTCATCTGCCGCTATTCGATAATGACTGGCTTGTTCCTGCACTTTACCTTTGACACCGCCACCCACTAAGGAAGTCGCAATAGCGGGTATACCAAAAAGCTGCGCGGTCAATGCCGCCCCAAAAGTGCCAGAAAACATAACATCTTGACCGAGATTGGCACCTGAGTTGATCCCCGTAATCACACAGTCAAAACGTGTGTGACGATACAACTCATGTAACGCCAAATAAATACAATCAGCTGGTGACCCATTCACCACCACAAAACCAGAGTCCAATTGATGCATGTATAAGGGCGTTGAGATACTCAAGGCGCTAGCGCAGCCACTCTGCTCGTTATTTGGCGCAACCACCGTCACTTCTCCGATCGTAGACAATGCCTGATACAATGCCAATAAACCGGGCGCATACACTCCATCATCATTACTAATTAAAAATTTCATGTTTGCTCAATATATTTATAAATGACCGTCTGTCCACTTATACACTTTATTATCATAAAGTTGCTATAATCAGACCCGAAAATGCTAGCTAAAGTGTAACTATATTTTGGGCGATTATACCTCAATAACATGCTGACACGAACCCAGCTCCTTGCTTAGAATTTGCTCGTTATTTTTTTTGACTCAGTATTTTTTAGTGTGATTATCACATCTGTAAGGCAAAAATATAGTGCATCACGTTACAATAGGCAACAAGGTACAACAATATAAACTTATACTTTTATGCTGACGTAACTTATGAGTCTATGCTACTGATATGTTGCTAAAAAATAGCCTTGGCTCACAAGAAATCTACACATAAATCAATATTTTATGTGACTTTTGTTTTTTTACCCATTAACATATCACCATTAAATAAAGATAAGCGAGTGTAATGCTGAATGAAAAATCAATCGATATTATCTATAGTTTCTGTAATAGCAAAAACCGCATCAAAAGTCGGTTTTGCAGGATTGATAACGTCTGTTGCCATGTTGTCGCAAGCCTCTCTTGCAGCGAACGATTCGGCGACAACCATACCCCTAGACATGTCTGGCATTAATATAACCAAACATGAAATTGCGGTGATGCAAGTGCTATCAGAAATATGTCCACCAATGCTGAATGGCAAACAAAAACAACGCTTTTATAAGTCTTATACCGTACAGCTTCATGAGTTGATGCCGTCTTTAGAAGACCCGAAAGCCGCGATTCAATACCTATCAACTCAGCAAGATTATCGCCAAATACTCCAAAGCATTCGTAGCTGGACGATGGGATTCTCAAAACAAGAAAACAAAGCACTATGCCAAGATTTAGCAGATGCTGAATATTGATGCGATGGTATTATCAGTTTTAAGGTGTTGCGCTGGCTTTATAAAAGACAGCTTTATCTGATTTATTGAGTTGCTGTAATAAAAAGCTTGTTGGCGTCCTGTCTTAAATCACAGGATAACAGCAAGCTTTTTTATGGCTGGCACATATGTCGTGAGCGAAATACTGAGTATCTGCCGACATGAGTAAGCATCTGATATATTATTGCTATTTATTTTTAGTCCCGTCCTTTTTTTTGCATTTATCGATTCCCCATCGGTTGTCATTTTGCTAAGATAAGGCGTTAATTTTATGTCTGTCGCTTGGCTGTCATTGCTTGCATTATCATAGTGTTTGCAAACATGATGTTTGAGATCTGCCGTTTATCATAATGGATGAGATTGAGTACGGCGCACAAGCGATAGATACATTTGGTTCCATGATGCGGTGTAACGATATATGACAGTAAAGCGTGTAAAAAAACAGTTTGTACAGCTGGTAGTTGGTGTGAGTATCTCTATGAGTGCAGTGATGGCAAACGCAGCCATACAGCCGCCAGAGATGGACAATACCGCCTATGTATTGATGGACTATAATACTGGTGAAATTTTGGCTCAAAAGAACGCCAATGAGTCACTACCACCAGCATCTCTCACAAAAATGATGACCAGCTACATCATTGAGCAGCGCTTAGCATCAGGTGACCTCAAAGAAGAAGACCAAGTATTAATGAGTCCAAATGCTTGGTGCCGCGGTAGTAGCAGTCAATCTTGTATGTATGTTCCCGTCAATAAAACGGCCAGCGTCATCGATATGCTACGCGGTATCATCATTCAATCAGGTAATGATGCTTCAAAAGCAATGGCTGAACATATCGCTGGTAGTGAGGCTTCGTTTGCCATCTTGATGAATGAGCAAGCAGAAAAGCTGGGCATGGACAACACGAACTTCGTCAATTCAACCGGTATGCCTGATGAAGGTCATGAAGCCTCTGCCTTGGATTTGGCCAAGCTTGCCCGCGCTATCATAAAAAACAGCGGCGATTATTATGAGCTTTATGCAGAAAAAGAGTTTACCTATAACGGTATTACCCAAGGCAACCGTAATGCCCTGCTCGCTACCGACCCTACCGTTGATGGTCTAAAAACAGGTCATACTGACGCCGCTGGCTATTGCTTGGTTGCTTCAAGTGACCGTGACGGTATGCGCTTGATTTCTGTCATTATGGGCACAGACAGCCAGCAAGCTCGTGCAGATCAATCACGCGAACTGCTTAACTGGGGCTTTGGTCATTTCACGACCGTTACCAAAGCACCTGCAGGACAATTCGTTAATAAAATCCCAGTATGGTTTGGGGAAGCAGATGAAATAGAACTCGTAACGGGTGATAATTTGCAAATCCTAACCAGCAAAACGCAAAAAAATAAAATTACGACGGTGGTTGATATTCCTGAAAGCTTAGAAGCGCCTATCAAAAAAGGTCAAGAGATTGGCAAAATGATGGCGGTTATCGATGGAAAAGCTGTCGCGTCAGTGCCGATTATAGCGACTAGTGATATCGAGCAGTCAGGCTTTATGAGCCGCACTTGGCAACGTGTGGTACGCTGGGCACAAAACCTATTTTAAAAAGTAAAAAACTCGTTTCGTAACGAGCTGTCTATCAAGTATGTTATTAAAAAAGACGCCTAAAAATTGGGCGTCTTTTTTCATGTTGTATAGTCAGATCAATATAGAAGGAAGTCAGCGGGATTGGTATAGTTTTTCTATAAAAGCTATTACGTCCATACCAGCCAGCGCTTTAATAAATCGCTCAATGCCTTATCCTTATAAGTGGCGCTATAACAGTAATCGATACCGGCTGCTTTTAAACCGTGCTCAAAACTATTCACATATCGTGCTCTATGAGGTGGATACCAATATACCAATAACGTACGGTGCTCACTTTCAGATTGACGAATACGCTTGGCTAATGACTCCGCTTTGTTTGGAGACACATCCTCTGCAAACATCACCATATCAATTTTTTCTCTATTTATATCTTCTATTACTGGCTGTTCGTGCTGGTGATAACGAACTGTCGCTCCTAAACGCTCCAACTCATTTGCCAAAAATCCTGTCTCATTATAGTAATAATAAATTACGGTCAGTTTGGCCAATAAATGCGGCTGACGAGTCTGATGTTGGTTCGGCATCGCTATCGTCAGCACAAACTGCGTACCTACGCCTAACGTACTCTCCACGTCTATAGTCGCACCCATGAGCTGAGCAATTTGCTTAACCACTGGTAAGCCAACGCCTGACCCTTCATACTGACGGGTTTGAGATGAATCGACTTGAAAGAACGGATTAAAAATATCATCAATATGATTACCATCAATACCAATACCTGTATCTTTCACACTAATCTGCCAGCGATTGCTTTTATCAAAATGGGTCAATTGCGAGATAATAGTTACCTGTCCCGCTGGCGTAAACTTGATCGCATTGCTGAGTAGTATCGACAATATTTGTTGTATTTTTTCTGCATCACCTTCAAGGTTATAGTCTATGTGATGAACTTGACTGATTAACTCCAGCCCTTTTTGTTGCGCGATAGGCTCAAATTTTGCCAAAAGATCAGCAATCAGTAATAGTGGGTTAAACCCACTATTACTGACATTCATCTGACCTTTTTGTATTTGGTTCAGTTGAATAATGTGGTCAAGCGACAATACCAGCTTATCACTACCGTTGCTAATAATTTGAACAGCGTCTTTTTGCTCTCCATCTAAAGAGTCATAATCTAATAACTGTAAGCCGCCCACAATTGCATTGAGTGAGGTTTTTAGCTCATGGGTTATCATGCTTTGGAAATTATGCAGTTGCACATCAAGCGATATGTCTTTTTTATGCAGTTGTTGTTCAAAAGCCGCAAGCGCTTCATAATCCTTTTTGACTTTCTGTAAACGATTAAATAAAACGATAAAAGCCCGCTTAATCTGCATCAACTCTTGAAAGTTGAAGCGCTGCGGGATAACTGGTAGTTGTTCGAGTTCTGGAGTTTTTATAACTGTGTCACATATTTCAGTTAAAGCCTCTATATCTCTAGCTGGCCAATTAAGTTTGCGCAAAATATACAGTACCCAAAAAATCGTCAGTATTGTAATCAACAGCCATAATAATAGATTGCTTTGTATCCAACGTAAACGCAGCGTATTCATATCCAGAGTGATATTAATATACCCCACTAAAGCACTATTTTGGATGGTGCTATTCGTAGTTGGTGGTTCAATGATACTGCCTGATGACGTCGTGGTAGAGCGCTGACCTGCGTTTAACGCATCCAGTGTGCTATCAGTATCGATATAATTGCTGGTAACAGGATAGTTAAAGCTGACTGTATTGGCGAATAAAGCATTTTTCCAATCCGCTCTTGATTGTTTGATACCATCAAGAGGTTGAGGTGTTGAATAAAATAAAATACTTTGAATGCTCGGTTCATGCTCTAGTAAAAACCTGACTTGCTCAGCCACCACATCTGCACCATCAGCCTTTGAGGCACTGGTAGCCAATAATGTAGCCAGCTGTTGAGTATGCCGCCGCTTCTCTTTATAGTGATCTAATAAACCATAAGCGAGAGACAAGAAAAAACCTGCCAATACTGCCAAAATAATGGCCTGTATGACAGAGCGCCAGATAAGCGTAGAAATGTTTTTAGAGGAATAGTTGTTCATATCACCCAACCGAGTTAAGACAACTTTTATCTATATTACAGATATTTTTGAGGTGTGATAAGTGAAACATTCGGATATTTTTGAGGCGCTTTTTTATGATCGTTAAGACAACCATCATAAAAGAGTCACACGAGGCTTGCTTTATTACGCCCTAATACAGCAGCACAACAAAGCAAGTTATAAGTCCGTTGATATAGGGCATGTCATCAATTAGCACATTAATTCATTTTATGGCCTTAAAATGGTTAAATTTTCGCTAAACAGTGTCAAAACTCTTGCCAATATTTTCATATTCACTACGAATTTTTCCTTGTTTAGCATCAATTTATCTCATTTTAATTCCCATAATCTAATTGATGATACGCCCTAGCGATTGCGAGGTTTTTTATCTTTGTCTTTAGTCGTGAATTTCTGTGTCCGATTTCGCTCACGTTGACGCAGCTGTTGCGCCTTCGCCTTGGTTGGCGTATCGCTTTTGTTGGCGTATGGATTGTCATTTTGTTTAAAGATAACGTTGAGCGGTGTGCCTTCAAGCTTGAATACTTGACGGAATTGATTTTCAAGATAACGCTGGTAGCTCTTAGGCAATGCGCTGGTTTGGTTACCATGAATAACAATGACAGGCGGATTATGACCACCGATATGGGCATAGCGCAACTTAATACGGCGACCAGCAACCGTCGGTGGTGGATTGGCAGTGACCGCATCTTGTAAAATCTGAGTCAAGCGATTAGTTGATACTTCAAACATTGACGATTTATAAGCACGCAAGATAGAAGGATATAAGTTACCGACGCCCGTACCGTGAAGGGCTGATATCAAATGTACTTTCACATAAGGAATAAAGTTGAAGCGGCGATCCATTTCAATTTTAATGTAGTCTCTTTGATCTTGCGTTAGACCATCCCATTTGTTAATTGCAACCACCAAAGCGCGACCAGCATCAAGTGCATAACCAATCATGTGCAAATCTTGATCGACAATGCCTTCGTGCGCATCAATCACAATAACGGTCACGTTAGAATCTTCAATCGCTTGTAAAGTTTTGATGACCGAAAACTTTTCTACTTTTTCATCGATTTTTCCACGGCGGCGTACCCCAGCAGTATCAATCAACACGTAATCTTTGCCTTCACGTTTATAGGGTATGTAAATACTGTCACGTGTGGTGCCTGGCATATCAAAAACGACTACTCGCTCTTCGCCCAATAGGCGATTGACCAGTGTCGACTTGCCAACGTTTGGACGACCAATGATGGCAAGCTTGAGACCTCTTGGCTCTACAATATTCTCTTGCTCAGGCATATCAGCTGTCAACACTTCCAGCAAATTGCCCACACCGCGACCATGACTAGCAGCCATCGGATACGGCTCACCCAATCCTAACGCATAAAACTCAGCAGGTGCCGCGTCGTGAGCACCATCGACTTTGTTGGCAACGACATAGACGGGTTTGCCAAGGGTGTGCAAAAACTTACCGATTTCGGCATCAGCGCCAATCATACCAGCACGAGCATCGACGACGAATACAATAATATCCGCTTCATGAATGGCAGTATGTGATTGCTCAGACATATAATCATCAATGTTGCCATTGCCATCATCTGCCTCACCAATACCGCCCGTATCGACCACGATGAAGGATTTGTCTTCATAGGTAGCATCGCCGTATTGACGGTCACGAGTCAGTCCCGACAAATCAGCGACCAATGCCTGCCGACTTTTTGTGAACTGATTAAATAAGGTGGATTTACCGACGTTTGGACGACCAATTAAGGCGACCACAGGCTTGATACTCATGGGTTACTCTCAGTGAAAGGCACAATGACGGACAGTACAGTTACTCTGATAAAACCAGTAGCGAACATGTTGCACTTGGCCGTAAAATAAAATGAATGATAAAACGATAGCGACAATAATAATCAGATATATGACGATTAGCAAATAGGTGGATCAAATTATATATAAGCAGTATGGTCAATCCAAAATAAGCAAGAACACATTAAATTGGCATGCTTCTTAACATGAATGGACTGAATATAACTAATGCTGACAGCGCATCGGTCGCATAGAGTACGCGAAAGCTTATATTTAAACAAGCAGTTTACACCATGCACTAAACGCTGACCAAGCAGCGTTTATATTTTACAGTGGATTGATTATAGGTAACTAGGGCGTGTCATCCATTAGATTATGAGAATTAAAATGAGATAAATTGCTGCTAAACAAGGAAAAATTCGCAGTGAATATGAACATATTGACAAGAATTTTGACACCGTTTAGCGAAAATTTAGCCATTTTAAGGCCATAAAATGCATCAATGTGCTAATTGATGACACGCCCTAAGATTGATTAATAAAAAACTTAGCGAGCTAACTGCCAAATAGCCACTTGTCCTGAGGTGCTCTGGGTCATCAAACGACTGCCTTGTACTTGCAAGCTACTTAAAGCGCCTTTGGTTTGTACACGGCTAACAATTTTGCCGCTAGCAAGATCAAATAAGTGCACCACACCCTCTAAATCACCGACTGCAATGTAATTACCAATCATCACAGGGTTGGTTAAATGACGATAAGCCAACGCTTCATTTTCCCATAACATCTCACCACTGGTACGGTTATAAGCCACGACCTTACCATCTAAGCTTGTGGCAATAACTTGTTGATTATTTACTGTCAGTGCTTTTAGGCTAGCAAGCTCTTTGACAAACATGACTTGACGCGATGCCAAATCAATCCCTAGCAACTGACCACTATAACTGATGGCAAACAACTGATTTTTATCCACGATAGGCGTGCCATCGACATCGCTCATTCGCTCAACTTCGCTACTACCAGAGCCTACGCCAACACGTCTTGACCATTGTGGCAAACCGCTATCGGTCGTTACCGCGTGCAATCGGCCATCGGCAGTCGCTAATAGAGCGGTCTTACTGTCTAATAATGTTGGTGCCGCACTACCGCGCACGCTGATCGCTGGCACTTGAGTAGCAAACTGCCACACAGACTGACCTGTTTGTAGTGATAAGCCATGCAAGAAGCCATCATTTGCTGATAAGATCACACGATTATTGGTAATAAGCGCAGGTGTCAAAACAGACCCTGACAACTGTTGCTGCCAGCGTTTTGCACCAGTAGCGCTATCAAAAGCCATTATTTTACCACTGCGCGTACTGACAATAGCCGTCTGACTCAAGGCATCTAAGGCAACTCCACCCGTGATTTGATCATCGACATTTATTGACCATAAACGTTCGCCAGCGCTATTAAAACCGATCAAATCACCACCACGCGATGCTGTAACGATTTGCCCATTGGCATAACCTACCTGCAAATCTAGCGGATCTTTTTTACTGGCTTTTTTATTACCGACATCCGTACTAAAAACAGGTTGCAACACACTAATAGGCTCAGCAATCTGTACCAACTTTACTGGCTCATTGACCACTGGTTTGATACCACGATTACACCCAATCACCGCAGTGCTCATTACTGCCAGTACAGCTACATGCATAACCGTCTTTTTGATGGTTTTGGCTTTTAATATTTTGCTAAAGCGAATAGATTGAGTCATTATAGGTTCTCACTACAAATAAATTATGAATAATTAGGTAAAACGCTAGCGCTATTATTAGTCGCTTACGCTTACTGCTGTACAATTACTGGGCAATCTCGGGGGTAGCATTTTCTGCCGCGTCTGTGACTAATGGTTGCTCAGACAAGGTTGATTCTTGAATAAGGCTTGCCTGCTCATCAATAGGTTCAGGCATGACACCCAAGCTTTCCATTTTTAATGCCAATACTGCACGTGTTTCTTGACGGCTACGTAATAGCTCCCAAGCATTATTGTACGACTGAATCGCTGAGTCTTTATTGCCCTGTGCCAAATAAATATCTCCTAGCAATTCTTGCTGGCTGGCTTCAAACGAGCTTGGCATATCATTGTTCGCTTGCGCTAATGCAGCATCGGCATCACCTGCGGCCAACAGTGTGGTTGCATAGCGTAGTCGAGTAATTGCCTGTAAACCTGCATCACCTAAGTCGATTGCCAGCGCCTTTTTAAGCGTCTCACTGGCCTCAGAAAACTCATCATTATCAACTTGTTGACGCGCCTTAATCATCAAAGCCTGCCAAGCGTAAACGGAATCCCCATGTTTACTGACTAGTGCATCAATATCTTCATTCATTTGTGTCCGACTTTGAACAAGCGCCTCTTGTGCTTCTGCTTCTAAATCTGGGTTCTGTGAGGCCAAACTGACTTCTTCATTCAACCGCTGAATGTCTGCATAGTGATCCGCTGCCACAGTATCTACCCGCGCATGGTTATTCTGCCAATATGTCCAACCAAAGTAAGCGGCCAGTGCTAACAAAATCGCAGTGACAATATAGCTGCCATATTGCTTTAACGCTTGCATTGAATTGTCTGCATTTGGCGAATTGGGTGTCAGAGCCATATATATTTACCTGATAAAATTGTTATTAAATTGCTGCTACTAGAGTCAAAATCGATGACATATTGGCAGATATTATGGTTCACGCGATCAATTTTACTGATCAATGGCGTGAAAAATTATCTTGATTCAAGAGCCAATCTTGCGCAACTGTCTGTTGCGCGCCTGTCTGCATGTCTTTAATGCTAATGGTATTATCATCCAGCTCTTGCTGCGCGATAATGACCGTCAATGCCGCACCCGACTTGTCTGCTTTTTTCATTTGTGCTTTTAGGCTGGTGGCACTTGCCATTTTTACCCGTACATCTGGGCGACTATAACGCAGGCTTTGTGCATAACCAATACCAGCGCTATAAACCTCTGGATGAGCAACAACGAAGACATCACAAGCTGGCATATCAGCAATCGGTGCTACCGCTTCCATCAGCAATAATAAACGCTCAAGCCCCATGGCAAAACCAACGGCAGGCTCTGACTTGACGGGTTTATTACCATCTGCGCCGATAGATTTTAATTGTCCGACCAAACCATCATAACGACCGCCAGCACAGACAGTGGCTTGGCTGCCAAGCTTGTCCGTTACCCATTCAAAGACGGTTTTATTATAATAATCAAGTCCGCGCACCAAATGAGGGTTGATCTCAAAGTCGATACCAAGCGCAGTCAAATAAGTTTGCACTTGCTCAAAATGCGCCACACTCTCCGCACCCAAAAAGTCAGCAAGCTTCGGAGCGTCTGCCAGTACCGCTTGTGTACTCGCCTCTTTGCTGTCTAAAATACGTAATGGATTGGTCGTCAAACGGCGTTTGCTATCGTCATCGAGTTGGTCTTTTTTATCGGTTAAATAGGCTACCAGCGCTTCGCGATAAGCGTGGCGCTCATCAAGCTCACCCAAGCTGTTCAGCTGCAAATGCATCTCATTTTTTAGACCCAATTCTTGCCACATCAGATGGGTCATCGCAATTAATTCAGCATCCGCATCTGGTAGCGCACTACCGAAGCTCTCCACACCCAATTGATGAAACTGACGATAACGACCTTTTTGCGGACGCTCATAACGGAACATGGGACCGATGTACCACAATTTGGGCGTGTCACCACGTAACAAATTGTGCTCAATGACCGCACGCACAGCGCCTGCTGTCCCTTCAGGACGTAGAGCCAAAGGCGTTGGCGGCTCAGACTTATCGGTGAAACTGTACATCTCTTTTTCAACAATGTCCGTTGCACCGCCGATAGCACGCGCAAATAAATCCGTTTGTTCAACGATTGGTAGACGAATATGCTCATAGCCGTATCTGCTCAGCACATCAGCCAATATCGACTCTAAGTGCAGCCATTTTGCAGACTGATTAGGCAAAATATCATTGAACCCTTTAATCGCTTTAATCATGGTACGGTCATATCCTTAAAATTTTAACAGGCATTTCTATTATTTTTTTACTCATTACTGAATGTGGCTTTTAATTAACTTATCAGTCAATACTAAATAGAATCGATACGCTACATGGTGATGCGAGACTCTTTTCTATGAGCTCCTATAAACCCCAATGTCATACGGCGGCTTATTTTACGCGAATAATCTCATTCTCACGCTTTTTGGCCAAGTTGTCTGCGTGGGCACGTACCATGCTTTCTATTTCATCGACCAAATTATCGGTATCAATTAAATGGCTCTTCTCTCCCATCCGGTACACTAGCGACTTTGGCGCGGCGCCCACGATACCGATGTCTGCTTCTTTCGCTTCACCCGGACCATTTACTTTGCAACCAATCACGGACAAGTTCATCGGCTCACGAATGTCTTCTAGGCGTGATTCTAATGCCGTCATGACTCTAATCACATCAAACTCTTGACGTGAACAGCTGGGGCAAGCAATAAAGTTGACACCATTAGAGCGAATATTCAGTGACTTTAAAATATCAAAGCCAATTTTTATTTCTTCTTCAGGCTCTGCTGCTAGCGAAATCCGAATGGTATCGCCAATACCGTCCAGTAATAAACCGCCAAGGGCAATGGCAGATTTTACTGCGCCAGTACGATACACACCGGCTTCAGTGACGCCCAAATGCAGTGGATTGTCAATCTGAGCTGATATTAGGCGATAGGCATCCATGGTCAAAAACACATTACTGGCTTTAACAGACACTTTGTATTGATCAAAATTGAGGCGTTCTAAAATATCAATATGGCGCATGGCTGACTCAAGCATTGCAGCACCAGTTGGCTCTGTATATTTACGCTGGATATCTTTTTCTAACGAGCCTGCATTGACGCCAATACGAATAGGGATATTGTGATATTTGGCACAAGCAACCACTTCACGTACTTTGGCATCGCTACCGATATTACCAGGATTGATACGCAAACAATCTGCGCCTGCCTCGGCAACGGCTAACGCAATTTTATGATCAAAATGCACATCGGCTATCAATGGCACACTCACCAACTTACGAATTTCACCAAACGCTTTTACGGTGTCCATCGTCGGTGTTGATACCCGCATCAGATCCGCGCCTGCTTCGACGCAGCGCTCAATCTGTGCCACAGTCGCGGCCACATCGCAGGTTTCTGTATTGGTCATACTTTGTACACTGATCGGTGCATCGCCACCAATCGCGACATCACCGACGTATATTTTTTTGGTAAAACGACGGTTAATAGGCGCTGACGTTGACATAGACAAACCCTTTAATTAAAGCGAGAAAGACGAACGAAAAAAACATGTTTAGTGGCTGTAAAAAAGTGGCTATAAAAAAGTGGCTGTAAAAATTAGCCATAACTTTTAAGAATATTCAATTACTAAGAACGTTCAATAACTGTTTAAAAACTAAGGCGCTAGCTCAAAGCTGGCTTGTTTGTCAGTCGCATAAGACTCTAAAGCCACGGCTTCTTGGTTGAGTGTTAAGCGAACGTTATCAATATTATCAATTTGTACATTAAATGGTGGCATACCTGACAATTGATAATTGCCTGACGTCTGAGCGCCACTTATTAAACTGTTACCAGACGCATCGGTAATACTAACGACAGCCGTATCAGTCAATGTCATGTCTAAAGCAGCCATGCTTGTACTAGCACCACCCAAATTCAGTGCAGAACCAGAAGCCCCAATCCCGTTCGCATCTTCAATCGCAGCACCTTGAGCTTGTTCTATCGCTGATACATCATCCGCTGTAGCTATTGGTTCTTCGTTATTTTCTTTACTGGCGTTGCTGACCATACGAAATAAAAATATCGCTAAGACAATGACACCAATGACTGCCAAAATCAGTAATGGGTTAAAACGAATGCGGTTATGCGTATCGCGCTGTAACGTTCCCATTGGACGCAGTGGCGTGTCCGTGTTATTTGATGCTTGCGCTTTAAGTTCATTCGGATAAGCCGCATCAAAACTGCTGGCGACTTTTGTTGCATCCAATCCCAAGTATTTGGCATAGTTAATCGCAAAACCACGAGCAAACGCTGCTTGTGGCAAATCAGCAAAGTTCTCGTTTTCCAGCGCTTGCAAGTGACGCTTTAAAATAAATAGCTCGGCGGCCGCTTCTTCTAAGCTGACTTGCTTGGTTTTACGGGCTTGCTGCAACATGGCACCAAAAGATCCCTGAGCGTTAGATTGAGTGTTTGATGATGGGGTGGTCATTGCCATGGTGCCTCTGGATTGTTAAGCCAAGTCTTAAGTTGTTTTGCTTCCTCACTTAAAGGATAAGCGGATAAAAGCTGCTGTGCCAATTGCTGGCGTGTTGCTATGTTGTTTTGCGCTGCGGCAAGTTTGATACCTTGTAATAACAAACGCGGGCTAATGCCCTGCCCTTGTACCAGCACCAATGTCTCATCATACAGTCTTTGAGCTTGCGGCACACGTTGCTGCTCGAGCAACAAATCTACCAATTCTATATGGGCGATAATGCTATTACGATTGCCATCAAGTGCACGCAAAAACGCTTTGGAAGCGGCGCTACGGTCACCTAGTTGAAGGTAAGTACGTCCTAAATTCTCTAACGCACCAATACGGCCTTCATAACCCAATGCTGCACCAGCAATCTCAAACTGCGCTGCTGCCTCACTATAGCGCTTCATCTGTGATAAATAAACACCATAGTTATTGTGGGCTTGCTCAAAATCTTTATCGAGCGCGATCGCCTTTTTAAAATATTGATCGGCCTTTTCAAGATTGATACGGCTGCCCTCTTGCTGCAACAAAACGCCCATCATATCATAGGCGGGCGCGTAACGGCTATCAGCAGCAAAGGCTTTTTCGAGCTGGCGCTGAGCGGTATCAAGCTCATTTTTTCGGATGTATTGTGCGGCAAGTGATGTACGCACGCGGGCGATTTCTTGTTGATCTAGGTTACGATTGTCACTCGGTCGCGTGGACGTCTGGTAAGAGGTGCTGCCTGTTAAATCGCTGGTCGACGTGCTTTGGCAGCCCGTCAGTAACAGTCCTACTAACGCTGCTGACAATAGCATACTCTTTGACAACACGACTTGTGTAGGCACTGCGCTCTTCTGCTGACAATCTTGAAAAAAAGGTTTTTGATATTTGAACTGACAAGAATTTTTAAAAGTCATCATAGCCGCCATCATAAAACTGTGATTCAATGCGTTCGATCAAGAAGCCTCAGTTTAATAGATTTAGCCCCCATAAGTACAATTTAGTTGTCATTAATTGCTTCGCTCCTCAATACCAACCATTATTGCTACATTTTCATTACCATTGCGACATATAAAAGAGAGCTAACTCTAAATGTTACGCAAGTTTTTGCCATTCATTCAAACATCACCCTAAACACTTTCACGATCTTTAATACTTTGCTGCCAAGCGGCTGAGCGTCTGGTACGATCGGCCACTTGTCCCACCAATTGACCACAAGCAGCATCAATGTCATCACCGCGAGTTTGGCGAATGGTACAAACAAAACCTGCCGAGCTTAAAATATTGCTAAATGCATGAATGCGGTTGTTGCTTGACTTATCATAAGGAGCATGCGGGAACGGATTAAAGGGAATAAGGTTGATTTTGCTCGGTAGACCTTCTAACAATTCAACTAGTTGCTCTGCATGTTCATTGCTATCATTGACACCATCGAGCATCACATATTCAATCGTTACGTGTTTTTTATGACGTGGATTGACATCATAAACATAGTTTTTTGCGGCTGCGATCAGCTCTTCTAACGGGTATTTTTTATTAATCGGTACCAATTCATTACGCAGCTCATCATTTGGTGCATGCAATGAAATGGCCAATGCCACGTCAATATCTTGCGACAACTGATACATTTTAGGGACGACGCCTGAGGTTGATAAAGTCACACGGCGTTTTGACAAGCCGTAAGCATGATCGCTCAGCATGATTTCCATTGAACCAACCACAGGTTTATAGTTTAACAGTGGCTCACCCATGCCCATCATGACTACGTTTGTCACATTGTTTTCCCATAAACTGTGGTCAACGTGTTCTAAGCTATCGTTTTCATCGGTCATATAAGAGGCATTGGCTACCCAAAGCTGTCCTATAATCTCAGCAGCACTCAAATCACGCTCAAAGCCCTGCTTGCCCGTGCTACAAAAGCTACAATCTAGCGCACAGCCCACTTGTGAAGACACACACAATGTTTTACGACCATTAACTTTGCTATCATCTGCCGGAATCAATACCGTCTCGACCAATGAGCCGCCTGTGACTTCAAACACCCATTTGCGTGTGCCGTCTTCGCTATACTGACGATGAATCACTTTTGGTGGAACAACGCAGGCATTCAGTGACAACTTGTCACGCAACGACTTGCTCAAATTGGTCATTTGCTCAAAGTCAGTCACGCCGTGCTGATATATCCACTTAATTACTTGCGTAGAGCGAAACGGCTTTTCACCAATACTCTTAAAGTAATCGGTCAATTGTGCTTGCGTCATACCTAGTAGATTGGTTTTTGCGTGCGCTTCGTCTACTAGCTTGATGCTGTCAGTAATCTTAGCAGGTATGTGCTGGATCGGGGTTTGTACAGTTGACATAATAGGTAACCTTTTTGCAGGAGCTTAGATAAGCGGTGCAATTATTTATATGAGCGTTGCCATATGCGATGCATGAGCAATCCGTTATAAGCGCCCGTTTTATCAATTAATTTCTCCAGTCACGGGTAAAAATTTGATAAAAGCATGCTGATAAGGGATTGATAACGCTGACGAAAACCGATAATGAGGGAAACAACCAGCAATTTCAATCAAGAATACCGCTATTATAATCGTTAAAACGGCTTATACCCATAAGATATAAGCCGTTTTGCGAAAATAATTATTAATAACCACTACAATAGACACTAGAGAATATTAATAATCGCCGCTACTAGCGCGTACGTGCACACACTTCATCATCGCTGAAGAAGTAGCTGATTTCACGTTTGGCTGATTCGGCTGAATCTGAACCATGAACCGCGTTTTCATCGATGCTGCTCGCGAAGTCAGCACGGATAGTGCCTTTTTCTGCGTCTTTTGGGTTGGTTGCACCCATGATTTCACGATGCTTAGCGATAGCGTTCTCGCCTTCTAGTACTGATACCAATACTGGGCCTGACATCATGAACGATTTTAGATCATTGTAAAATGGACGCTCTGCGTGCTCTGCATAAAAACCGCCTGCTTTTTCATCATCAAGTTGTAGCATTTTGGCTGCGACGATTTTTAGACCCGCTTGTTCAAAACGGTCATAGATAGCGCCGATATGGTTGCCAGCAACTGCGTCAGGTTTGATGATAGATAAAGTACGTTCGTTAGCCATAAAAAGCTCCTAATAAATAAAGTCGAGAAAAATGTAATCGTAAATGCTTTGTTTTATCTTTAGCCACTATGTTGACTTGGGCTGATTTAAATCACTCATGATTTACCAAAATGAAAGCAAGAGTGCCAACTTAGCCAACACAGGATTGCTGCCTATTATAATGATTAAGGCCATAAATGATAGGGTTAATTTATGACCATACCTTGCATAAAAGTAAATTCAGTCTGTCAAAATTATTAATAAAGCCGCAATATCTCACAAAAAAAAACCCCAATGCTCAGCACTGGGGTTTGATTATTTAATCTATCTATTAATAGTGGGACAAATATAAAGCGGATACAAGGAAGACAAGTGCAAATTGTACACCTAGTACATTAAACGAGTCTGACACAGTAACAGCCTTGTAGTTGTCCCACTACATTAAGCATCGTATGGGTCGCGAAGTACGATGGTCTCTTCGCGGTCAGGACCGGTTGAGATAATATCGATTGGGCAACCGATTAATGCTTCGATACGCTTGATGTATTTTTTGGCATTTTCTGGCAGATCATCATAATTGGTGATACCAACGGTTGACTCGCTCCAGCCTTGTAGCGTCTCATATTTTGGGGTCACTGACTCATAGAATTCAGCATCATGCGCGCCTGCACACTCAGTCTCAGGTAGGTTATAACCCACGCCGATAAGCAATTCTTCTAGGCCATCCAATACATCAAGCTTGGTCAAGCAGATACCAGACAGTGAGTTGAGTACTACAGCACGGCGTAATGCTTCGGCATCAAACCAACCACAGCGACGAGCACGACCCGTCGTTGCGCCAAACTCATGACCGACTTTGGCCAAATGAGCGCCAACATCATCAAACAACTCAGTTGGGAACGGGCCGCTACCAACACGTGTGGTATAGGCTTTAGTAATACCAAGCACATAATCTAAATACAATGGGCCAATACCAGTACCAGTCGATACGCCACCAGCAGTTACGCTTGAGCTGGTCACAAACGGATACGTACCATGGTCGATATCTAGTAACGTACCTTGCGCACCTTCAAACATCAGGTTTTTGCCAGCCAAACGCAACTGATTAAGGTCTTCAGTTACATCGGTAACCATCCCTTTGATCTCTTCTTTCCATTCTTTACAAAGTCTAAGCGTATCATCAAAATCAATCGCATCCACTTTATAATACTGCGTCAACTGGAAGTTATGATATTCGATTAAGTTGCGTAGCTTTTCCTCTAAATCATTGCGGAATAAGTCAGCCAGCTTGATCGCACGGCGTGCCACTTTGTCTTCGTACGCAGGGCCAATACCGCGACCTGTCGTACCGATTTTACCAGTCCCGCGCTTGGCTTCACGAGCTTGGTCAAGGGCGACATGGTATGGCATGATAAGCGGACAATTGGGTGAAATACGCAGACGCTCACGTACGGGTACGTTATTGTCTTCAAGCTCTTTCATCTCTTTCAGCAGTGCGTCAGGTGCTAACACCACACCATTACCAATAAAGCATGTCACGCCTTCACGTAAGATGCCTGATGGGATTAAATGTAGGACAGTGGTTTTGCCATCGACAACCAATGTGTGACCAGCGTTATGACCGCCTTGAAAACGCGCGACGGCTGAGGCTTTTTCGGTCAGTAAATCGACGATTTTACCCTTGCCTTCATCGCCCCATTGGCTACCCAAAACTACGACATTCTTACCCATGATCAATCCTTACCTTTATGTATTGAGGTGTGTGCAATAACGGTTTAAAAACCACGATGATTTTAATGATAATAATTTTAATAACAATAATTTAATAACAATAATTTAATAACGCTAAAATTTATAATATGGCCAATTCTAAATAAAATAGATGCATTATATTGCAACGCTGAACTGGTATAAATTTTTCTGGCT
Organism: Psychrobacter aquaticus CMS 56; assembly: GCF_000471625.1. GTDB lineage: Bacteria > Pseudomonadota > Gammaproteobacteria > Pseudomonadales > Moraxellaceae > Psychrobacter > Psychrobacter aquaticus. Next base: position 147,677 of record NZ_AUSW01000015.1, on the reverse strand, counting down.
TGCTGTGCCTTCACAGACAGAGGCGGCGAAACTTCTCATTTAAAGATAAGCATTCCAGTTCCGCTATGTCATTTTTATACTGAACTCACTATATTAAAAATCAATGCTTAATTTTCGGTGTGCATTTGGTCAATTATCCATTCAGTAAATGGTTAATAAGGTCAAGCTGAAACAGTTTGTAACTGCCATTGATTATTTATAAAGCTCAAATGATGCGTTATATTTGCTGGACGGTCTTCTGCATTTAAAGGCATGGTGACACGATAGCCTTGTTGGCGCAAACTTTCAACTTGTTGCAATAACGTTTGTCTTTGTTCTTCGTTTGCACTGCTGGACGCCATATAATCTACCAGTACGACAATTGGTGCATCAAGCTGAGTATGAGCCAGCAAACGGCTGACGTCCATACTAAAGCCAGTGGCTTCTCGCAGCTGATGGCCTGTTAATTGACTGCCGCTTTGCATCCCATCGAAACGACCACCGCGTACCAGTGGCTGGGTCTCGCTATTGATATAACCATTGAAGACAATGCCAGTATGATAATGATAGCCTGATAATTCTGTCACATCGATACTGACTGGGCACTGCCACTGCTCATGTAAATGGGTTTTTAACCGTTGCAACTCATCGACAGCATCTGCAATTTGCGTATCTTGCTGAGCAGTCGCTGATAGCTTGGCCAAGAGATTTTCGATATCATGACCAAAACGCGCTAGTGCATAAAAGTCATCACCCATTGGCAATGCTTTACAAACTCGTTTAAGCTCTGGCAGGTTTTTATTGGCATATAAATTCATTAAATGTTCAGTATCACTGTCTGTTAGCTCGGCCAATTCGGCCAAACGCTTAAATATGGCTACATGACCCAAATCGATATGCAGGTCGGCACTCATGTCTAGCATATTGACCATGCCGAACAACACATCTATTAGCTCGATATCTGCGGCAAGTGAAGCACAACCAAATATCTCAGCACCCAACTGTAGCGGCGTCCGCGAGCCAAAAAGCCCTGATGGTAATGTATGAATCACATCGCCTGCGTAGCAATAACGCGCAATGCCCGTACCACCATGATGCGCATCGATACGCAAAATCTGCGGAGTGATATCAGCACGCAAACCCATCAATCGACCCGTTAGCTGATCGATAATCTTAAAGGTTTGACGCTTTAAATCCTCCGACGCATCGCTCAATAACGATTCAGTGAACTCAATCATTGGCGGATTGACCAGCTGATAACCGTGAGCGATAAGTTGTTGAGTCAACTGATACCTAAGCACTTCTTGCTTATGGGCATCTTCAAACAGCACGTCCACCACCCCATCAGGCAGTAACCAGCTATTGGCAACGTCATTCGTAAAGTTGCTAAAAGAAGGTACAGACTTGGGCGAAACAGCACTTGCAGCAGGCTGAGTCAGCGCTTTATTGATAGTATTTGACTGAGCGGGTTTTGTAGAATCAGAACGAACAGACACAATAAATCCTTGTTTGGCGTATCGCTTACCAAAAACGCGATATTGATGCGGTACTTAAAGGTTATATTTACCATTGCATAGACGTAGCACATTTTTTATTTTTAACGCGCAACATCATTGACCCAATTATTTATAAACAAACGGGTTATAAACAAATAGGTAACCGCAAAAGGGTGAGTAATCAGTATAATTCAGAATGATAAGACGAGTATTTCTATGCGCTAATAAACGGCGATAAGCTAATAGACCCTAATAAATCACCAAGGCATTTCCGCTTTAGTTTAGCATAGCCGTTTAGGTTCGCCTAGTGACAATTACCCCCAATCACTATCTAATTACGTCTCATCAAGCCTAAAGGTCAGAAGACTATAATCACATTGCATAAACGGCTGATTGATTGAAAGTGATGCTTTTCATTCTTTATCATAAAGAGCATTATCCGCCTAGTTAGAACAACGCCTTTGACACAGACTCATGGTACACTAACACATATTTTTATCTCGGAAGCCTTATGTCATCTGATTATCACCCAAACCCAGCCATCAATCAAACCAATGTTTTAGGTACGGCGCTTGCCAGCTGCTGCTTCGATCCTATTACCGGCTATTATCGCAATGGCTTTTGTCATACTGGCAATCACGATGTCGGCCAGCATACCGTTTGTGCCAAAATGACCAGTGAGTTTTTAAACTTCTCAGCCAGTCGTGGCAATGATCTTATCACGCCTCTGCCTGAGTATGGCTTTGAGGGGTTAAAGCCAGGCGATTACTGGTGTATCTGTGCCCTACGCTGGGTCGAAGCGCTAGACTTTGATATTGCACCGCAAATAAAACTAGAAGCGTGTCACGAAAGCTTATTGAGCTTGGTCGATATTGACACGTTAAAAAGCTACGCGCTTTAATAAATCGTATGATGCGTCTTGATCGTTACAGGTCTTTGACTTTATTGAGGGAGGGTGTATGGAAGACAATAACGACCAATTGATCAAAAAAACAGCGCGTATTGCACCTAACTCTGATGTCAGTCGTATTCATGCCAATATGAGTGATAAGCATCTGTATCTAGACAATGATGACAGCTATATTTATGGTGATGCCGATGCGACGACTGAGGACACGATTGAGACCATGACGGTCTACGATCCAGACTCTGAGCGCTATGAAGATATTGATTTATCCAGTACTGAAGAAGTGGTCAATTGCTACACCTATTCGCGAAAAACGGGTGAAAAGCTTGATCAAATTGCCCTAAATGATGTCAGTCGTGCATTGAGCAATAGCGGGCAGTTTATTTGGTTGGGTCTTTATGACCCAAGTCTAGAAACCATGGTCAAAGTCAAAGAAGCTTTTGGTTTGCATGAATTGGCGATTGAAGATGCATTTGCCGATCATCAACGCGCCAAAGTTGAAAACTACGACAACGATATGGTTTTCGTCGTGCTGCGTACTGCCAAGCTTGAAGACAATATTATTCGCTATGGCACCACAGCGATATTTATGGGCAAAAACTACCTCATTACCATTCGTAATGGCCCCTCAAATTCTTATGCACCCGTCCGTGAGCACTGTCACCGTCGTCCTGAAAAGCTACGCATGGGGCCTATCTTTGTACTACATGCCATTCTCGATTTTATCGTGGATAACTACATGCCCATCACCGATCGCTTGGGTCGGTATTTACGTGAGCAAGAGCGCTATGTCTTTACCTATGAGTTTGACAAAGGCACTTTAAAAAACCTCTATGAGTTGAAATCACAACTGGTACACATGCGTGCTATTATTTTGCCTGTGCAAGACATCTGTAGCTTTTTTATCAATCATAAAAAAAGCGAACTGGTTTCTGGTTTTTCTCAGGCGGCCAAACCTTATTTCCGCGATGTGAATGACCATCTTCTGCATTCTTTAGACGCTATTAATGGTCTTAATGAAATGCTGAGCGTGGTGATGAATACCTATATGGCCATGGTCAATATGGGACAGAACGAGGTGGTGCGTAAGCTTGCCGCTTGGGCTGGTATCTTAGCAGTGCCAACGGCCATTGCTGGTATCTATGGCATGAACTTTGACTTTATGCCTGAACTACATTGGCAATATGGCTATCTTGTCATCATGGTGGTTATTGGTTCCTTGTGTGGCTACCTATATTACAACTTCAAAAAACTAAAGTGGTTATGATATAAAAAGCCATGCATAAAAAAGGGCTACCGATGGTAACCCTTTTTTTGCTTTGCTCAGGCATCATTCGCGGCGATGCTTCGTAGTACTGCTAGGCGCCTGCGCATCATCAGGCAGAAGCGATTTAACTGTTAGATTTGCATGCTGCTGATCGAGATTGTCTTCTGGACGACCAAAGGTTCGTGCCGTCCATGTCAATACAACGATCGCAGCGCTTAATAACATGATAGCCACCGAAATCGTCGCCAGTAGCCACAAGTGAAAGTAATCTGAGACGGCCTGCACATCAACTACCAAATGTCGCGACAAAGCCGTTATGGCAATAAATATCAAAAACTGCACTGGCAGACGATGGGTTTTAAAATAAATACCTATCATCGCCAGCAGCTCAAGATAAATAAATAACATCAAAATATCTTTTAGATCTGCTGCACCTTTTTGGATAATCCCAACAAACTCTTGACCTGCGGTCCAAACCACTACCACACTGATTAAAAATAAGATAATGTAATGACAGACATCAACAAACTCTCTGCCAATACCTTGTAACCGCTCATGAATATCTATATATTTTTTAGCCATTTTAGGTCCTATCAACTGAGATGTGGTTGATTTAACCTGAGTCTGTAATACCTCAGGCTCCTTGTTTATTGGCGATCAGCACTCCTAATATTCATTTCTTAATTGATGTCTAGACCTGCTGATTTTTCAGCGGCATCGACCGTTTGGCGTATGAGTGTGTTAATCGTCATTGGCCCGACACCGCCCGGTACTGGCGTATAAGCACTGGCAATACTCTCTACACCTTGCAACTCTATATCACCGACGCCGCCATTATCTGTTGGATGGAAACCTGCATCAATGACGACAGCGCCTTTTTTAATCCACTCAGCTTTAATCAGCTCTGGTACACCTACTGCACCGACCACAATATCTGCACGCTTAATATGAGCGGCCAAATCTTGAGTTTTTGAATGGCAAATCGTTACTGTACAATTGGCATTTAATAACATCATCGCCATTGGTTTGCCCAAGATAGCGCTACGCCCTACTACCACCGCTTCTTTGCCCGCAAGCTCGACATTATGATGGTCCAACAAATGCATGATGCCTTGCGGTGTGCATGAGCCATAAGCAGACTGCTGCATGGCCATACGACCAAAGCCAAGACAAGTCACCCCATCGACATCTTTTGCCAAGTCAATCTGCTCAAAGCAAGCACGTTCATCAATGTGTGCAGGCACGGGATGCTGCAGCAAAATACCATGTACATCAGGATTATTATTTAGCTCATCTATCTTTGCCATGAGCTGTTCGGTCGTTGTCTCACTTGCCATCTCAACTCGTATAGAGTCCATGCCAACCCGCTTACAGGCATTGCCTTTCATACGCACATAAGTCGCTGAAGCTGGATCGTTACCAACCAATATCGTCGCAAGGCTTGGGGTACGTCCCGTCTTATCTTTGATAATATCTACGCGCGTGCGCAGTTGCTGTTCTATTTTTTTGGCAAGTGCTTTGCCGTCCAAAATGGTGGCGGGTGCTTGAGCAGTAGACGCAATAGACATATGAACTCCAATATAGGAAGCATTAAAAAAATAAAGACAGCGCTTGCAAGTACTTTGCAAGCCTGTCTTATGGTTCGTCAATCTTTGACTATAAGTAATATTGTACCCGTGTACGCTGCAAAATCCTAGCCTAAGATAAAACTTGCTTGAATGCTCATATATCGTTAATCCACTGTACCTAACCGTTTTATGTTTTACAACAAGACTCTCATAGCATGGCTATTTCACCGATTTTAAGTCAATGAATTTTTCAGCAGAGCGCAAACAATCTAGTGTCTCATTGTACATACCCTTATAACGTAGCTATACTATCCGAAATATTTAGTTATTACCTAATAAACCAAAATATCTGATTAGCACACAATGAGTAAAGTTATGAAATTCAGAAAAGATATTAATGGCCTTAGAGCAATTGCTGTCATTGCTGTAGTACTGTTCCATTTTAATGCTTCTTGGATGCCGGGTGGCTTTGCTGGGGTCGATGTCTTTTTTGTGATTTCAGGGTTTTTGATGACCGGAATCATATTTAGAGGCATAGAGCAGGGAAACCTTTCTATTTTAAATTTCTATGTCGCTCGTGCTAATAGGATCATTCCTGCCTTAGCCCTACTTTGCTTCGTATTATTAATTTTTGGATGGTTTTATCTTACACCGCTAGAATATAAGTCATTAAATAAGCATGCTGCCAGTAGTGTAAGCTTCCTATCTAACTTTACCTATTGGAATGAAGCCGGATATTTTGATGCCGCTTCTCACGAGAAATGGCTATTACATACTTGGTCATTATCGGTAGAGTGGCAGTTTTATATCATCTATCCGCTAGTCCTTGTCGCTATGCGCAAGTTTATGTCTATCAATACCATGAAGATAATGCTGGTAGTCGGCACCGTAGTAGGATTCGTTTATTGCGCTTTTGCAACTTACAGATGGCCTAACGCTTCGTATTATCTATTTCCTGCTAGAGCATGGGAGATGATGATTGGTGGGATTGCTTATCTTTATCCCCTTGCATTGCAAGAGAATAGAAAAAAGTTAGTAGAGTGGACAGGATTGGCTTTGGTGATCGCCTCTTACTTTTTGATATCAGCTGACAACCTTTGGCCAGGTTATCTAGCACTATTTCCTGTGGTAGGCTCATTCCTTATTTTACAAGCCCAACGTGATGATAGTTTTATCACTAGCAACATAGTCTCTCAGAAACTAGGATCTTGGTCCTACTCGATTTATTTATGGCATTGGCCTTTTGTCGTTACAATTTACCTGTTCTCACTGCCTGATTACTACATGTATCTAGGAATGGTACTTTCTGTACTTCTTGGTTTTTTGAGCTATACATATGTTGAGAAACTCAAGTTTAGAAACAATTTTTCTAGCATACTTGACTATTTTACGAGTAAACCAGTATATATGGCAGGGTTTATAGGCATCTTAGGAGGTGCGTTGTTTATAGAGTCTAATGCAATTACAGATTACCGTTTCTCCGAAGACGAGTATTTAATGGTAAAACAGCAATTCCACGATCCCAAAAATTTAGAATGTAATAAGGCAGAGAACAAAAATTCTTTAGGCTGTATTTATGGGAGCGGTCCAGTAAAGGCTATCATTATTGGAGACAGTCATGCACAAACACAAGGCTTCATAGTTGGTAATAAGGCATCTTCGCTAGCTGGCGGTAGTGCGTTAAGTCTCGTGCTGTCAGGTTGTCCTACTATAAAAAATGTATATAGAGTATATCCTGGAATCAAAAAAGAACCTGACTATAATTGTGGAAAGTTAGTGGCAGACGCTATCGATTTGGCAGCAGACGAGTATCCAAATATACCTGTAATTATTCTCAATAGAACATCCTTTTATATACACGGGTATAATGAAAAGAAAAAAGATAAGCAGTGGTCATCAGTACCCACTAGGTTTGTTGACAAAGTGTTTACTGAGCGTAATAACGATTATGAAAATAATATAACAGGTCATATGGTAGATACCATATGTGATTTCTCAAAAAATAACCCAGTCTATTTGGTTAGGCCAATACCTGAAATGATGAGGAATGTACCAGCAAATTTACTTAGGTTGTCAACGTTAGATAAAAATAATGACACGGTTAAAATAAAGTATGAAGAATATAATAAACGGCAAAACGTTGCTTTTCAAATGCAGGATAGAGCTGTAAAACAGTGCGGCGCTAAAATATTAGACCCTACCCCTTACTTATGTGATAGTGAATACTGCTATGGGGACATTGATGGCGCTGCACTTTATTATGATGACGACCATTTAAGTAGCTACGGTTCAGAAGTAATCTCACCTATATATGATGAAGTTTTTAACTAGTGGGTGATTCCTGTGAGTTAAGCAAAATAAAAAATACAATTTTTATAGGGACTGTATAGAATTCACTAAATGAAAAAAATAAGCAACGCCTTACCCTTTTGTTTACCACAACAAAAGGGTAAGGCGTTGCTTATGGCTTGCACCAAGCTCACTGATGAGTACTGGCACAAGCTGTCTAATATGTTGCGACAAATCAACATATATAATAAGCCCAATCTAAGACGAACCGTTGAAGCGATGCTATATTGCATACGAGTGGGCTGTCCATGGCGTGACTTACCGCCCTGTTTTGGCAATTGGTCTCGCGTCTATTACCAATAGCGCTATTGGTGTAAAACAGGTAAATGGCAAAAACTTATGGCAATCGTAACAGTAGGCTGTGATAGCGAATGGTTGTTTATAGATGGTAGTGTGGTCAAAGCCCATCAGCACAGTACAGGTGCAGCCAGTTGTCGTGATGAAGCTATAGGTAGTAGCAGACAGAGGCCATGATAGTAGCGACATTGGAGCGTGTGTCTTTAAGCACTGTGCTGAGTCGGTCATACCGGTTAAGTCTAACTCTAAAAACAATAACGATACCTTGGATTGGTATTTATACCGCTGTCGCCATTTGGTAGAAAATACTTTGGCTAGGTTGAAGCATTTTAGAGGCAGCGCCACTAGTTATGATAAGCTTAAAGACAGTTACGGGACTGCGATCATACTGGCTTGTGTTTTTATTTGGTTGCCTTTGATTTGAATTCTATCCAACCTCTAATTTATCTCATTTAAATTCTCATAATTTAATTGATAACACGCCCTAGCTATTTTATATGGGATAGCAATTTTCTTATATCGTGGCGATCTTAATGACTTTAATCTACCGCTCATTCACCTAACACTGATAACTGAGATGTATAGTGTACAGCTAACTACAATGAAGCTATACTATCAAAAATATTTTATTAGTATGTAAAAAGCATGAAATTCAGAAAAGATATTAACGGTCTTCGGGCCTTTGCAGTAATTGCTGTCGTACTGTTCCATTTTAATGCTTCTTGGATGCCGGGTGGTTTTGCTGGCGTTGATGTATTTTTTGTAATCTCTGGATTTTTGATGACTGGGATTATCTTTAGAGGCATCGAGCAAGAGAATTTTTCTATCTTAAATTTCTATGTCGCTCGTGCTAATAGGATTATCCCGGCTTTAGCTCTACTTTGTTTCGTATTATTAATTTTTGGATGGTTTTATCTTACACCTCTAGAATACAGAGCACTAGGTAAGCATACTGCGAGTAGCGTTGGTTTTTTATCTAATTTTGTTTATTGGACAGAAGCTGGTTACTTTGATGCTACTTCTCATGAGAAGTGGCTATTACATACTTGGTCGCTATCTGTTGAGTGGCAGTTTTATATCATCTATCCCCTGGTGCTTCTTGCTCTACGTAGATTTCTATCTATAAAGACTCTGAAATTATTACTCATCATTGGCACCGTACTTGGCTTTATATTTTCTGTTTTTGCAACATACAAGTCACCTAGTGCAGCTTATTATCTATTCCATACTAGAGCATGGGAGATGATGTTGGGTGGTGTTGCCTACCTTTATCCTTTTACGTTGCAAGAAAATAGAAAGAAGCTTGTGGAGTGGACAGGACTGGCTTTAGTTGTAGGCTCTTATTTTTTAATCTCGGCAGAAAATGCTTGGCCAGGTTATCTAGCACTATTCCCCGTTCTAGGCTCGTTTCTTATTATCCAAGCACAACGCAATGACAGTTTGATTACAGGTAATATTGTCTTTCAGAAGTTGGGAACATGGTCTTACTCTATCTATCTGTGGCACTGGCCATTTGTGGTTGCTATCTATCTATTCTCTCTTCCTGATTACTATATTTATATAGGTATGGTACTTTCAATATTGTTAGGATTCTTAAGTTATAAGTATGTTGAGAAAATTAATTTTCAGAGAAGTTTCCCTACTATCTTAAGCTACTCAAAATGTAAGCCTGTTTATATTGTTGGAATTGTTGGGCTTTTAGGGAGTGCGTTATTTATGAAATATGACGTGTTGACACCTATCCGTCTATCTAAAGTGCAAGGCACAATCACAGATCAGCAAGAAAGGAACCCTAGAGAGTCCACTTGTGGTCGAGTAGTAAATGGAATCTCGCCAGAGTGCACTTATGGTAATGGTCCAGTTAAAGCTATTTGAGTTGGTGATAGTCACGCACAAGCCCAAGTATCTACCATTGGTGATATAGCTGAACAACATGGAGGTAGCGTGCTTGATTTGAGTTTATCGGCTTGTAGTACTATCAAAGGATTATATTCAGTCGACAGTAATGGTAATAACCCAAATTACAACTGCGGAAAATTAGTAGAAAACGCCATAAATATCTCAGCTAAGCAATATCCTAACGTTCCAATTATCATCATAAATAGAACGTCGCAAAATTTACATGGGTTTAATGAGCACGAAGACAGCCTTTCAGCACTCCCAACTAATTTCGTAAATAAAGTATTTGTCGAAAGAAATGACGAATATCGCATAAACCTTACAGAACATATGGTTAATACAATATGTGAATTTTCGGAAAATAATCCTGTTTACTTAATGCGTCCAACTCCAGAATTGATAACTGATGTTCCGCTGACAATGTTCAGGACATCAATGTTTAATGGAGTGCCTAAAAAGGTTAAAATACCACTAACAAGTTATCAAGAACGTCAAAGAACCGCGTATCGAATGCAAGATGAAGCCGTAACGAGATGTGGGGCTAAAATATTAGACCCTATCCCTTATCTATGCAACAGTGATTCCTGTTATGGTGATAAAAATGGCATACCATTATATTTTGATGACGACCATCTAAGTAGCTATGGTTCAAAATTAATATCACCGATTTATGATGAAGTTTTTAAATAGTGAATCTCTTGTCCAATTTTCTATATACAAGAAAGCAGCCGTTACTGTCGTGTCAGGTGAGTCTGACATGGCAAGCCCGATCACAGGCCAGATATATAAATCTAAAAAGACAGCTAGATAATACCAGCTGCCTTTGATACGAATATAAGTGACATCGCCTGTCCAAGTTAGATTGGGCGCTGATGGGCTAAAGTTGCGATCTAAAGGGTTGTCATGCGTCGGGACGAAGCAACACTTCGCTTTAACCCTCCTCATTTAGAATATCGCGTTCCATAGTTAGAGGCTTAACTTGTTTACGTAGCTTTTGGAGCTCTCGCTGCTTATCAGTTATAGCATTGCCAACTTTAGGGGCTTGGCCACACATTTCTTGACGGTACGGACTCAGCCATCCATTTCTACAGTGTGGATTTGCCAATGCCCAGTGAGCTTGCTACGTCAGGTATGGTGCGGTTGTGATCAGTAACTAAGCTAATGGCTTCTCATTTGAATTCTCGGGTATATTAATTGCGTTTGTTAGTCATACTATGTTCCTATTTTGGGTTAATATAACTGTTTAAACACTGTCCAATTTCATAAAGCCCCTACATAGGTCACTTTCTCTCTCTATTTAGGTATACTTTCAGGGATTCTAATATCCGCTCTTCACTATATAGTTTATCTGGTAAGCTCGCCTGTTCCGCTATCTCTTTGTAGTTAAGATTTTTAATTTCTTCCATTTTAACCCTGACATGTGACACTTGAGATTCATTTATAGTAGAGAAGAAATCCTTGAATTTAAAGTCCTCACCTCCCAAATTATTATCAAAAATCTCCAGCCATACCCACGGGATGTTGTAGGCCTGCGCAATTATAAGGCCATGTAATGAGGTGGAAATACATACAGATGATGAACTAATGGAATCTACAACAGTTTCTAGATCATTTTGCACATCTATAATTTTTAAATTATCTTTATCATTAATACATTCTAAAAAATGGGATTTATGTATGTAATGAGGGCAGATACCAATTTTTTGGGGACCACTTACTGTAGGCGTGTAAAATAATGGCAAGATCAGAGCAGGATCACCATAAGTGCTTTGATCAGGAACATTTATACCAGCTTCTAATAATTGTTTAGCAGTCTCTCGACCTCTGACAGACAGAATTTCTGGGTTATATTTTTTGAGTGCTTTCACTTGTTCATCTGTTGGCTTGTACATCAAACCACTACCCCATATAACCATATTTTTTCTATTGAGCAGTTGTATGATGCTACCAACAGTCATGATTCCAGGATACTGTAAGTTCTTAATATTTAAAACTGGTTTACCAGTTATCTTAGAAATTAAATATGGGCCAATAACATCACCAAAATTAGGCTTGCCGTCCCAATAAAATACTGGTATCAATCCTTGTATATTTTTACTTTTAGGATCAAAAAGAGCTGTATTATTTTCGAAGTAGAGCCTTATCGAAGAATCTTTATTCAAAAATCTATAAACCTTTACTCGCGCTTCTTTTGGAATGAGACTTTTTATTGTTGATTTAACAAGACTATTACGCTGTAGGGTATTCAGAAAAGAGCTTACATGTTTCATATTAATTTGCCAAAAAATGTCAGTGTAACAAGGAAAGGAAGGTAAAAATATTATTGACTATAAATTTAAACTATTGCTCAAAAGTAAGCCTGAATACAGCAAGTAAAAAAGTATGGGGCTGTAGTAGATAAGGGTTAAATAGCACACCATAGTCTCAGAGTTTTAAACTGATTAGATGGTGAGCCACAGTTAAACCTAAACTTGCACTCTTTTAAACTGATTCCAAGAGTTCTCGATGCCATTCATATGCTTGCTTTTACCAGCAGCACCTCGACCTCTTTTGTCTTTGCATATACTGCCAAAGTAACTTTTATCTAATTCTACTTCGCCATCGAAAAGCTCATCGGCTTCTACTGAAACATGGTGATCTATACCAAGTCTTATTTTATGATAAGTTTATTGCAAAAATATGCTGAGCAGGTCATCGTTTCTATATCACTTTTTTATTTTAAATTATTTTTTATCTTTTTTATTTTAGACTTATTTTTTAATAAATTAGAATGTATAGCAACAGCATAACGGAAACCAAATAAAACTGATAAGTATTTCGTCTTATTATTATAACCTTGCTTCTTATAACCTAATTTTCTAGCTCTTGAAAACCACTCATCTGATACTGACTCTAAGCCTTTAGCTTGAGCCACCCAAGCAGTTTTATAACAGAAGCGCCCCAATTCCATACGATATTTGTTTAAAGATTTATTCTCATTAATCCAATTTAGTATATTGGTATATATTACATTTGCAGCGAATATTCTATCCTCAATAGGAGCAGCGGTCACTCTATACACTGATTTATGTTGCCAATATGTACTATACCCTTGAGTGCTTATTGATAAGTTATCCGTACTCATTAGCCCTCTGACTACTATTTCTCCATCTTCGTTGTTCTTTAGCCTTTCATCCCATGTTCCTATTTCTATTACTTTCTCTGTTTTCCATAAGACACTACAGGTAGGCACATATTCAGTATTTAGCCAATGCAAAACCCAACCACTACTACTTAAACTTGGAGGTTGACGTAATTTACCTTGAGGAATGCTATCGCCATCCATTCTCCATGGTCCAAATGCCATATCAGCATTTTCTTTTTCTGCTGAATTTACTAAACCTATAATTAAGGATTCAGAAATAAAATCATCAGAGTCTATGAACATTACATATTTTGTCTCAACTTTACTCAACCCTAAGTTTCTCGCATGGGGAGCGCCTTTATTTTGTTCACATGAAATATGATTTATGCCGGGAAATTCTTTTAATACATCTCCAGTATTATCAAAGACCCCATCCTCTATAACAAATATATTTCTAGGAAGTACACCCGCCTCTAAAATAGACAATACTGTTCTAGATATTAGCTTTTCTGACCGATAGCTAGGTATTACTACTGACACATTTTCCAATATATACGCTCCCACAATTTTACAAAAATTATACTTTGATTTGATTTAATAGCGGCATTATCGCACGAAATCTGCCAACAGTGTGTCCTATTAGATTATCAGATATATATATTTAATAAGATCATTGATGGCTCCAGATCTTGTTTTATAGTCTTGGTGATACATCAGTTCATCCTTCAATATGCCCCTAAAGTTTTCTATTGGAGAGTTGTCGAAACAATTGCCTTTGCTGCTCATTGAGCCGGTACACGTATACGGTTTGATGATTTTATGGCTATAGGTACTGGCTGCCTCTGTCAAAGTGTAAAATTAGCCATTAGTTTGCCATTTTATTTTTGATGGCCATATTCAATGCTTCACAGAACAAATCAGCGGTCATGCCAGACAGATGAGACAATGGCAACCATCTGTTTGAGAGTATGACGTTTATTCTAACCCATGATTCTGCTTTTGCAAGAGGTTTACTACTGCCTATTAGGCCATCTACGACATTTATTATGCCCCTACACTGTTAATAATTGGCGTATTATATATAATAAACTTCTATCATTTTTAACGTAAGGCTACTTAAATGTTTAGTGTAGTTATACCTCTATATAACAAAGAAAAATATATCCTAAGAGCAGTAGAAAGTGTGCTTTCTCAAAATTTTGCAGACTTCGAGCTGATTATTGTAGATGATGGTTCAGTTGATGACAGTTTAGAGGTCATTAAAAGTATTTCAGATTCTAGAGTTAGAATAATACAGCAGACCAATCAAGGTGTGGGTTCCGCGAGAAATAAAGGAATGGCTGAAGCAAAGTATGATTGGATAGCCCTTCTTGATGCCGATGATGCCTGGTCTATCGACCATTTAAGTGAATTGTCCAAAATTATTAGTACTTTTTCATCTTTAGGAATGGTGGCGACTAAGGCTTTGAAGACAAATACAAATCCACCTGCTATCGATGATGCTAAGCCTGGCAATATTCGTCTTATAGATTATTTTCTAGAGGCTTCAAAAAAGCGAAGTCTGGTATGTAGCTCTTCTGTGGCCATAAGTAAAAAAGCCTTTGATAATATTGGTGGTTTCAGTGATAAAAAAAGGGGTGAAGACTTAGAATATTGGGTAAAGGTTGCACTAGCGTATCCAGTAGCAACATCCGACAAAGTAACCGCTTACTACTTCAGAGGTACTGGGGGCATTACGGAAAGCAAAGATGAGAGCAAGAAGAAACGTCAGCATATTTCGTCACTAAAAGACATATCACCACAGGTGAACGTAATATTAGAAAAGGCGATAAAAAACCCTGATATTCTCAAGGAGAATGGTATAAGAAGATATATTAATAGGAAAGTATTCAATGCAGTCATAGCAGCAACGTTGGAAGAAAATTTTTCTATAGCGAAAGGTTACGCTAAACTCGCTCTTCCCCAACCAGAGCCTAGATTTGTTTTCTTAAAACTCTATCAGAGGACACCTAACTTAATTTTTAGAAAAGTTAAAGTTGGTTTAGCTTTGAGAAGAGTTAAAGCTGAATATAGTAGCTATAAGACGAAAAAAAATGGATAGCTTGAGCAAAAAAATCTAAATGAACAAAAGACTTTTATCTTATTTAAAGACACAGGTAACTCCCCCAATAAATAAGAACACCTAGAAATAGAGATTAACTGCTAAAATATATCAGCAGGAGAATCCTATGAAAAAGACACGCTTTAATAGCAACCAGATGGTAGGCATCCTAAAACAAGCGAAGCAAGGCGTGCCTATTGCTGAGCTTTGCCGAAGATACATTTAAGTCCGATATCCTAGAGGATGCCATGATAAAAAAGTGGTAGCGCCCCAAAGGCGCAAAGCCTTTGCTTGTCATTATATTAAAGAGTTCAGTATTAGCATACGCTGTGCTTGCCCCATCTTTAACATCAGTGTGACTGTGACTTGCTGATAGAGCTGCCTACTAAGAATAAGAATTGGGGTTTTGGCTTATGCTTTTTAACCCGGTATAACGTGATGGGACTGAGATACAACCATAAGCGCGTATATCGTATCTATTGCGAGCTTCAATTGAATCTGAGAATCAAACCTAAACGCCGTATTCACTGCGTTAAACCAGTACCACTTGCTTTATCTGAAAGCATAAATTAAAGCTGAAGCATGGACTTCATGCATGATGCCTTGACCGATAGCCATACTTTTAGACTGTTGAATGTCATTAATAACTACAATCAAGAAGCCCTAACCATCGAAGTTGACTTCTCACTACCAACTCAAAGGGTTATACGTAGTCTAAATCAGTTCACTGAATGCCGAGGTAAGCCGATTCAGATAAGATGTGACAACGACCCTGAGTATATCAGCAACACTCTAAAAGAATGGGCAATAGAACAAGGTAGTATCTTAAGCTATATTAAGCCTGACAATCCGCAGCAAAATGCTTATGTGGAGCGTTACAATTGAACGATGCACTATGATTGATTGAACTAGGAGCTGTTTACTGTTTTAGAGCAAGTATCCCGACAAGCAGAGGACTAGTTATATCATTATGATTAAGAGCGCCTTAATCTGGGTAACAATGGTTTTACACCAATGTAGAAACTAACTCAGTCAGCTTAATTCTATTTATAAATTTTCTTATGGTTGGAATAATTACCCTGATATTATTAATTTCGAGATTGGTTTCTGTCTTTTGCAAGAGGTCTACTAAGTTACTTTAATTATGCTTAATAAAAAAGGAACTTGTCTATTAAACAAATTCCTTATTATCAAGCATTTAGTAATGCTTCGTACAACGAGGTGGATTTTAATAAGACTTAAACTCTAGGCCTACGCCTGCACCAATATCACTTGAACCCATATCTGAATCAACGCCCCACACACGAGTGGTCAACAAAGTTTGCGGATGCAACTGATGCGCCCACTCTACGTCAATCACTTTGAGCTTATCTTCAGTTGGAAATGCTTGATTGATAGAATCGTCTGCTTGGTTTACTTTGGCATATTGAAGCTTAACACGTAAAAAGTCACTATTATTGAGCCATACTTTGCTGCCAATTGAGAGACTTTCTGCATCACCGCCTAAAGAATGTCCTAGTGGATAGCCTTGTTGATAGTAGCCATCTGTATAAATAAAGTGATCATAGGAAATGCCTCGGACTTCACCGCTAGTACGTGTGTCTGCATATTCTGCATACAATTGGTACGGCATACCGTAAGCTTCAGAAGCATAGTCTGCGCCAGCGAGATACATATTTTTGGCTGGTAGGCCGCCCGCTTCATCCTCACCGACGTACTGAGCGTAAACACCAGCAGGTACTTTGACTAAAGGCATTAAGCTCAACCGTGCATCAAAACCACCAAGTTGGTTGGCAGGATCGTTGTCAGTATTGTTACCAGTAGATTCGTTATCTTTTGTTCCGAGTAAGGCATCACCAAAGGAGCTAAGACTATTTGGACGACCATCCCCACCCCACATAAAGGTTCGAGATGCCCCAACCTCTAGCCATTCCCATGGACTCGCCGTAAGACGCCCACCAAACAGTTTAGCGTCTGGTATAGCCTCATAATCATCCAATTGCCCAGCGAATAGCTGATACTGCCAAGGCCCTACCCAAGACAAGTATGGAGAAGTCGGTGCGCTTTGCTCATCACGCTGCATAGTAATACCAGCAACAGGACGACTGGCATCACCGCGAATGAGACTACCATCGTTACCAGGTCCCCACCATGTTGGTACCTGACCCGCTATTAACCATTGGTTGGCAGCAGTTCCTGCAACATATGAGCCCTCGAAGCTGATATCGTCATCGTTATCAACTAGGTCATCATTTTTTAAATTGGCTTGGAATTTCATCTCCCAGTTTTCTTCACTAAGACCTATTGCTGCAGAAAGCTGTTGTCCTGCTAGCTGATCATCTGCAAAAGTTTGCGGCAGTTGTTGACGGCTGGTTTGTAAGTACGCATCTACTTCTGCTTTGACCAAAGAATTAGGGTTTTGGGCAAGCGTAGTATGTACAGACTGTAAGATTTTTTGCTGGGTATCAGTCGTCACTTGAGCCGTTTTGAGTGCGTTTCTAATTTCATTAGCGGTTAATGGCCAAGTACTAGTGCTAATATGAGTGACGCCCTGAGCATTGAGCCAGTCAAGCTCCGACTTTAGCTTCATATCATTCATATATAGATTTTGTGCGGACGCCAACATGGACACTGATGATAAAACGCCAAAACCCAATAAAATGCTTAATTTCTTGTTCATGATAAATTACTTCCCAATAACCGAAATTATGTTTATTTTCATTTAATGGCGTCGCCACTACCTTTACCTAAAGCAGTATTCAGTATATAAGAAAAATAGTTTTTAAGGTTGATACTATCAATCATCTCTTTATCTTTTTTAGCCAAACGTTCAGGCGTAGACATGTCAATACCACTTAATTGAGCCAGACCCGTGATACCCGGTAAGACGTCATAAACCCTCATCTGTTCTCTCGCTTCTATGAGATCCTTTTGATTAAAAAGATTGGGGCGCGGACCTACCAAACTCATTTCACCTTTTAATACATTAATAAGTTGTGGTAGCTCATCTAGCTTTGTTTTACGTAGCACTTTACCTAGTTTCGTTATCGAAGTATTATCAACAAGGTGACTGGCAACAGACTCTGTCGTCACCTTCATAGTACGAAACTTAATCAGTTTAAATGGTTTTTGATCTTTACCTACCCGTTCTTGGATAAATAAAGGCGAGCCTGTATCCAAATAACCAATAGCGGTTGCCCCAATTAATAACGGTGACGCCACTATCAGACCTGTTGCTGAAAACATAATATCTAAAGGTCTCTGCAAAGTCATAGACTTAGGAGCCATTACATTTAATTTGTAGGATTTTGCAGCTTTTTGAATAGACTCGCTCGTAGAATACTTAGGTTTCCAGCCTAATAAGTTTTTAGCTTTACTAATATCGACTTGCAATGAGCCTGATAGTCTTTGAGCCACGCTCGACTTACCAAGTGTACCCGCTGCGGTATTAATCAACTTAGGAGGTATGTTTAACGCTTTATTTTTGACGCCCAAACCTTTTGATATTTCTTCTAATAAATCAGCTGTAGAAATATCATTGTCGTCAGATATTAGGAACACTTCATTCTTGGCGTCTTTATGCTCGATACAAGTAATAATAAAATCAACTAGATTATCTACAGAAACTAAGCTACGTAAGTTTTGCTTGATTCCTCCTATCGGGAGAGGAATACCTTTATAAGTCCACTTCATCAAAGAATGAAAGTTACCTTTTACATTTTCGCCATACACTAAAGTAGGACGAATAATAACAACTTCTAATGAGGTTGTTTCAGCAATCTTCAGTAAGCCTTGCTCAGCTTCATATTTAGAAACACCATAAGGATCGATAGGGTTTGGCTTAGAATCAGTAGTATAGGACTTTCCAAGCTCGGTCCCTTCGCCATTAACTTTGATCGAGCTGATAAATATGAAACGCTTAACCCTTGCCTCAACAGCTTGTCGAGCTAGATTCAAAGTTCCTTCTACATTGACCTTACGAAATTCAGCTAGAGGATCAGCAGATTTGTCATCCATCACATGCACGCGAGCAGCTGAATGAATAATAACATCGACACCTTCTAGTGCATCACTCCAATCAGTATCAGCGTTTAAATCGTTAACTTTGACAGTGTGTACCGCTGGCGTTTGCTCCTTAACTTTGCGTACGGCAATCGTTAAATCATAGTTCTCATCGGCTACAATACGCTGCTGCAGGGCACTCCCAACAAAACCAGTTGCACCTGTTAGAAGCAATTTATGTACATTACTCATTGATAGACATCCTCAATCAAAACTCTTAATTGGTTTGCTGATAAATAGATAGATGCTGGTCTACCACTTTTTCAATTGCAAATTCTCTCTCGGCTAGCTGTCGCCCAGCAACACCCATCTCTACTCGAAGCTTAGAGTCTGTCACTAGCTTTGCTATAGCATTCGCTAATTCAGTTGAATTTTTAACTGGAACTAGTAGACCTGTTTTGTTTGCTTCTATGGCATCCCGGCAACCAGGTACATTTGTCGTAATCACTGCTCTACCACACGCGGCAGCTTCAATCAAAACTTTAGGTAATCCTTCACGATAAGAAGGTAGCACTACAATATTGGAGTCTGTAAACACAGCAGACATATCCTTCTGATATCCTAAAACAACTAAATTAGGGATAGATTTCCAATCGTCGATATCTTTAGTGGTAACACTAGTACTATTACCTAAATCCAAATCTCCCACTATTTGGTAACTGGCTACGATGCCTTTTTCATTTAGTAGCTTAATAGCATCTACAAATTCTGCTATTCCTTTATCGAATAATAAACGTGCAGCGAAGGTTACTACAGGAGTACCACTGAGCCTTTCGGGAGAAGCTTCGAATGTAGTTAGATCTATCCCTGAACCACGTATGAGTATAGTTTGTTCTGCCTTAATAGCTTTTAAATCTATTAACAACTGCTCATCATCGGGATTTTGTAAGATAACGGTAGTTTTATTAGAACGTAACGCACAACGATAGAGCACCACACCCAAATTACGTTTTAATTCTGCCTTAAAACCTTCTGCTAAAAACAAAGTTCCTAACCCAGAAACGGCCGCGACTACCTTCTTAACTGGCGTAAAACGAGAAGCGATACCCCCATATATAACGGGCTTGATAGTAACTAGATGTAAAACATCTGGTTCAACCTCATTTATGAGCTTCCAAATACTCAATAGGCTAGTTAGTTCGCTTGGTAAACTGCTACCATTACGTGATAATGAGATCGGATGATGAATAAAACCTTTTTCTAAAATTTCTTGAACGGCCTCACCATCTCTAGTTGCTACATGCACAGTATACCCTTGCTCTTGAGCTGCTATAGCAATAGGCAAACGGTGAGATAAGAAAAACCAAGGTTCATTAACTATGTATAATATTTTCAATCTCTGTCCTTAGTCCTTTATTATAACCATTTTTATCTTAACGGCGTTTGCTGTCAAGCAACAGCACCTTTTTTAGGAAAAAGCTTCTTAATATTGCAATCAGCACATAAAAATAGTACATACATAACGATGAAAGCATAACGATAGCGTACTGCTGTACCATAATTTGCTACGACCAGTCCATAAACAGACATTGATAGAGCTAAAAACAATAGCCAAAATGCCAATCTATCTGGACTTTTTATCCAAGCTTGGCGAGTGATTAAAAATAGAATAACTAAAACAATTAAGTTCTCGAAAGACTGTATAAACTGTAGGGGGCTCGTTGCTTCCCAAGGCAAGGGTTTAGATAAGAAATAAAAACCTGAAGTCAAACCTTGAAGGACAAAATCGCCTACTCCTGATATCAGTTCAATATTTTTTGCATCCCCACCATCTTCCATAAACATGGAAACTCTATATTTATTAATTATGGGTAGCGCAATAGGAGCAGAAGCCAATAGTGAAACCAAACCAATAACGCCAATACTTAGAGCCTTAGTCAACCCCATACCTTTTTTTGCAACGTCAAACACAAAGTAAAGCAGGACTATTGGACCAACGATATAAAAATTTTGAATCTTAATGAGAGTTAGTGGCACCATACAAAGAATGCTTCTAAATATTTTTGATTCTCTAGCATACACTACTGCCATTATCATAAAAAACAGTATCAAGGTTTCTCTAAGGGTTAATGCCGAATATAGTGCCATACTTGGAAACAGTAAATAAAACCAAAGAGAAAATTTAGTAAAAACGTTCTTAGCATACAAAATAAAAAATAAAATAATATAAATAAAAGTATTATAAAAACCTAAACTAATTGGTGAGACAGGCGTTGGAAATGGCATGGCGGCGAAGAAAGCACTGGCTTGTTCTACGTTGTTTCCCTTGTCTCCACCTATTAACGCTTCAATCAATCCTAGCTCACCACTTCTTATAGCATTAACTCCACGCCAATATTTAAACTGATCAGGCATGTATGCTACTCGAAATAAGACATCATTCAATACAAAAGGTAAAAAACAATGCAAACTTAAAACAACCTTTTGAATTGAAGGAATTGCAAACTTGTAGCCGAGTATCATAATTACCAATAGGCAAATAAGAAGGCTAGGCAATTCAAATAATCTGATTCCTATAAATCCATGCGTGTATATCCAATTTAAATCAGTCACGTATTTTTCTCTATAGTTTTATAAATTTGCTAATTAATCTCGTCTTTATTTATAATATATTTATCTAAAAATAATACATTTAACTTAAAAAACGGAGATACAATGATTAGAATCAATATCCTAAAGTAGTCTAGATAAGTTATATGCCATTTAATCTAAACATAGAATTTCAGTCTTTAAGTGATTTTTCCCCGATCGATAAATTTTTTATTTTCATGTCAGAACAAAGCCATGCTTCTCTTTATTCTCTAATTTGAACTTTAATTGGGACGAACAATCATAAATTAAGTGACTATATTTTCATATATAACGCCAATTTTCTCTAATATGATTGCCTGAATAAACATACTAAAATTCAATTACATTACTCATATTAAGAACTCTTTTATGATAAAAAAATTCTTAGCTTAATTGTATAGGCTTTACTACATAATACTGACTCAGAACATTGAATCTACTGCAAACATAGTTTAATCATTGTTCCAAACTTTGTTGTATCTTAACACCATAGACTGAATGCTAAAATTTTCGTTAATATGAGTAGAGCAATCGTTTTTTAAACAATCCCACTCTTTATCATTAGACATAGTATCCATCATAGTGATGATACCTTCTGCTAACTCATTAGCATTACGAGGTTCGACCACAATACCATACTTATCTACTATTAATTTAGAATCACCAACGTTAGTTACTATGCATGGGGTACTACATGCCATAGCCTCAGCAACTACGTTAGGAAAACCTTCGCTAGTAGAGCTTAGTATATGAATATCCAGTGCATTCATAATATTTTGAATATCTGCTCTTTGGTCTAACAAGTGAACCTTATCTTTCAAACCGTATTTATTAATAATACTCAATAACTCAGTATTACTTTCATTTAAATCTCGGCCCACTAAGAGCAACTCGAACTGATATCCCTTTTTATCTACTATGCTTAAAGCGTGAATTAAATTTTTATGATCTTTTTGAGGGTTATATCTACCGACCATTCCTAATACTGGATATTGACCAATACCTAACGAATTTCTAGTTTCTATACGAGAATAATCGTCAGCTTTGAAAAGATCCAAATCATAGCCATTTTCGATGACTACTATTTTATTCTTACAATAACCTAACTTAATATGTTCCTCTACGGCTCTAGTAGAACATGAGACAATTTTAGAGGGGATGACACTACTTA
This sequence comes from Psychrobacter aquaticus CMS 56, assembly GCF_000471625.1. GTDB lineage: Bacteria > Pseudomonadota > Gammaproteobacteria > Pseudomonadales > Moraxellaceae > Psychrobacter > Psychrobacter aquaticus. The sequence continues at coordinate 124,886 of NZ_AUSW01000015.1, read as the reverse complement.
GTTTGGAACATATATTTGCAATTTTTATTGTACTAGATTTAACATAACGTTCATCAAAACAACTTTGTCTGATATTCCAAAAAACTTTTTTAATGCCCAAACTTCTCGCAACAATACCACCTAGTAAATCCGCATGATACATCCAGGTTTGCACTACATCTGGACTTGCTTCTCTCAAATATTTATAAAGCTTTAAAACAGCTTGTATTGAGATTTTCCCTGATTTCATACCTAAACAGTGGACGACAAACCCTTGTTCAGATAATAGCGCTCCATATTTACCTTCGTCCATCATGGAGATTATCACATGCTCATTATCTTGATCATATGTCACTAAACGGTAAAGAACACCCTCGGCGCCTCCATTATCTAGACCTGTTATTATGTGTACTACTTTCATTATTAAACTCTCTTGTATTATTTATAAATAAATTTCTCTTTCTATGTTAAATAATACTCTTTATACCAATAAACAAAATTTAAAATGCAGTCCCCAATACTTGTTCCGGTTATACGTTTAAAGATTTTAAAATATTCTTACTCTTAACAGCAGGAACTAGCTTATTAAGCCACTCAATTGTTTCAGGAAAAATATCAGTGGTGGCTATTCATGAGGCCGGGCAAATATCATTGCATTAGAAAGTCCCACATACCCAGTTCCTACAATTGCTCATTTCATAACTTATCTTTATGAAGATCAGAAGAACGTAACTTCGTATTGATATAGTGATTTAGGGCATAGCCATAGTTTGCCTCTAGATCTTTACAATTTTCTTCTTTAAGCCACTCATTGTCTTTAAATACATATCTATATGACGCATTTAATAAAGTATAAGGACCAAAATTAGTACCTTGAAACTCTATCAAATGGCACCCTCTATCAGATTGGGCAATATCTAAAGACAAATACGGATTATCTAATGCTAAGGATATTTTTTTGGCATAGTCTAGAACTGCTTGCGATGGCTCAATAAACTCAAAATCCCCACTGCCACTCGCTCTAAAATCATTTTTTCTGATAGATCTTTTGAGTACGAAGTAACGATTTCCAAAAACTAATACCTTAAAATCGTGTTGTAAATTAGGAATAAAATCTTGCTCGACGAAAGGGTAAAATAGCTTTTTAGAGTAGCTATATATTTTATACTCAGAACGACTTAACTTAAACTTGCGTTGTGTATTGATTAATTTCCTTTTCAAAGCTTCATTAAGAAAGTCTTTTCGTATATTTTTAAGATCTTTCTTTTTCTTTACCAAGAAAACTCCTGAACTGCCAGCTCCTTGAGAGGTTTTTAACACCTTTGGAAAAGGCAAAGAATGATCGTCTACGTCAAATATATATCGACCGTTTAAATCTCCAATATTCTTATGTTTTTTTAATACTTCTTGAAAACCTTTATCTTCATGTGCCATTAATAACTCAAAGCTGGGTATTAGCTTAATTTTATCTTTCACGTAAAATAAAGAGTTTTTTAGAAATGTTCTGATATTTTCATCAGGGGAGGATGTATAAATTAAAATATCATCATTATTGAAAACAATATTCTCTATATCCAAGATTGATTTAACAATGACCTTAAAATCCAATTGAGATTTTATTTTTTCTAAATCTAGCATCTTCCAGCTCTGACCAGCACTGCCAAAAGCACCATTAGGAAGAGTAAGTAAATAAATAGTCATAATTCAACATTCCGATAGATTTTTTATTGTAGATACTATTTATACATCATATAAGATAGACCAAGACCATATACGAATCAATCTTTACAACAGGCGTCTTTTGTATACTATTAAATAACTATTAATCTAGATATTCGATTTCAATTCTAAAAATTTTACTATTCCATGAACAATATTGTCGACGGATTCAGCCATAGTGACATCTTCATTATTCAAATAAGACTTATAATGCTTTGCCCTTACAAATTTCTTTTCTAACTTTGCATGAAATCTCATCATTTCAGACTGACAATCTTTATCTTTTTGTTCTGATAATTGTCGCCATGCCTCTAAAATATCACTTTTGGTTTTTACTTTAAATACTCTAGGCATTCCTTCATACCAAGCTCTACCGAATACAAGAACTGGCGTACCTCTGATTGCACTTTCCCAACCAATTGTACCACTAATGGTGACCACTGCTTGTGCTTGATCTATTAACTCAAAGGGATCATGGCTCTCAGATACAAATTTTATGCGATCAGATATTTGAGAAATACGCCTATAAAAAAGTGAATTGCGGCCTGAAGCACTCTCTTGGTGAGAATAGAACTGAGACTTATGTTCTTTTACCAGAATAGTGGTATTTTCAGGTAACTGCTGATTTAATAACTGAATCATTAAAATCTGATCTGAATAAGTACCACCCGTTGGACATGATGTTTCTTCAGGTTGATAATGAAGAGCAACCAGTACAAAACTATTAGGCAACTCCTGTATTACAATATCGCTATAATCTTTCTTAATAGTCTCAACCATATTTTTACGTTTGAGCTGCATAGCATAAAACTTAAACCACGAATACTGCGTTTCGTTAGGCAAGAAGCCACTTTCCACCCAATAAGTATTGGGTGATGAAGTTAATAATTTGTAAGATTGACTGAGCTTTTTTGAGTAAGATAAGGATAATTTAGCATAGTCTTTTTTAGCATTAGCTTCGTGCTTGACCATATAATCTGGTACGGCTTTATTATAATCCTCATACACCTTGGTTATTTTTTCTTGAACTTCCTTTGAAGGTAATAAATACTCTATCCCGTCATCTGATGGCAATGGCATTTTTTCAATATCGTTAATCAAAATGCTGTTACTACCAAATGGAGTCAATTGAAACATTAAAAATTTTATGCTCTTCATCTTACACACAACGTAAAGTGCGTAATCAAACACCCTATGCGGTACAGAGGGAGAGATGACTATATCTATATTTCTCTGCTCAACAATATTGAACCAATAGCCTAATAGGTCACGAAAAAAATATAAACGTGTATTGAATGGAAAAGACTCTCCATCGGGATCAAGTCTGTCCATCATTTTTAACGCTACAAGCTCATAAGAAGATATCTCTTTAAGCTCTTGTTCGTCAAAAATGTATCGATCTGCTGCTGCTGGAAACCCTAAACCTTTCCAAGCATCATCTATTTGCTGTAAATGACAACTTTTCAAATTCGCTTTGATAAATTGTTTTTTATCGTTTTTCCAATGGACAATATAGGAGGGCTTTATATTAAACTGACAATCAAGTTGCTTGATAACACTTATCCAAGGTTGTGCTATCGCACATAAGTAAATTGCATTCATTATTTGATTACTCTTTGATTGGGTGTTTCATATAAGTACAGATATCATCCATTTACGTATATGAATAAAAACGAATGACAGCGAACTACACGCTCAGCGCCATCGCTCTTAATATCTTGAGATTGGCCTTTACTGAATTGCCAAACCGCGGCGCATCTTGCCTTGTACCGACCTGAAAAGGAATTTGAGCAATAGTAAGTTTTTGATGCGCGGCAAAGAGCATAAGTTCAGTACCAATAGAGCGATAGGAATCAAAATGTCCTAACCGTTTGTATGTCTCAATCGTATACCCTTTCATACCACATAAGGGGTCTTTTATTCCAAATCTTACACGCGTCAGCAGGGAAAATGCATGCTCACTGATACGTGGTTTGCTATCTCTGACACCTAAGACCACGTCAGCTCCCAGCTCAAGCTTATCAATAAATTTTTGAATAAGCTGTGGATTATGCTGTCCATCCGCATCTAACGTAATAATAAATTGGCAGCCTAACTCGTTGGCTTTAATGAAACCCGAGTCAAGTGCGCTATCGTACCCAAGATTTGTTGTATGAGTCACCACTATGGCGCCTGCCTCTTGTGCTAGTATGGCTGTCTCATCACTAGAACAATCATTGACAACAATAGGCTGACCGTACATCGATGCAGCCTTTACCACACCATATATGGTTGCCGACTCATTGTATGCGGGGATGACTAACCCTATTTTAGATCTATCCATCTGATGTGTTCTCCAGCTTTGACATCTCTAATGATAGTTTTGCCGATGATCTCATCCATAAGATACGGCGCAAGCCCATCTTCTGGACAAGGTCGCAATACTGTTAAATGCTCTTGACTTATCTGAGTACCTGCTGACAAATCAGGAATGACTCTTATAGAACGGCGCTGCACAATAGCCGTTTGTTTCTCATTGTCTTCGATTTTTTTTATGCCATTGCCTAACGCATTTTCAAGTTCTCTTGTTACATCTACCATCTCTTTCCACGACTTAGGATCCATCGAAAACTTATGGTCAGGCCCATCTATGTCATTGTTGTCGGTAAAATGCTTTTCAATCATCTTTGCGCCAAGAGTAATTGCGCCTAATACGGTCGCGTGACCCGGAGTATGGTCGCTTAGACCTAAGACCAAATCTGGGTACATCTCTTTAAATACGCGCAATACATTTAATTGAATGTATTTAAAGTTTTCTAAACTAGCAGTGTAATTAGTATTGCATTGCATCAAACAGAGTTGATCATTAATCTTTAATCCCGCTGAAACTGCCCTAATCACATCATCCATGGTAGAGGCACCACTTGCGATGATATAAGGTTTTTGCTTATTTGCGACATACTCGATCATCTCAGTCCATGTGATATCACCTGAGCCGATTTTATAAGCCGGTACATAAGGGTCGATATAATCAACCAAATCAAAACTGTAGGCGCTCGTAAAAAAAGCGACACCAGCTTTTTCACAAGTTTGTCTTAGGGTTTCAGTCCACTCTAAATTGATGCTGGCATCTTTATAAACATCAAAAACAGACTTTTTCCACTTCTCTTGGTGAGACATCTGGCTACCAATACTTTTAAACCCGTGATCACTTACGATACTATCGGCTTTGAAGTGCTGAAACTTAGCCGCATCAGCGCCCGCTTCTGCACAAAGGTAGATCAAGTCTTTGGCACGCTCAATGTTGCCATCATGGTTGGCACCGATATCGGCGATAAAATAAGCAGGATAACCTTCGCCAATTTTTTTGTCATTAATCGTCAACAGATTGTTCTTTTTCATTGTGTATATTCCTTTGCCACTTTTATGATTTCTTGATGTAAGTTCGGAAGCGTTATCGCTAGTGTTTGTTCAAATTTATCGACATTGAGTCGCATATCCTTGGGACGATAAGTCTTAATAACGTTCACATCATCGACACTGGCTCTTGTCATATGCTCTGTATCTAAGTCTAATGCCTGAGCAAATGCCAATGCAAAATCAGCCTTACTTAGTCCCTGTCTTGATCCTAAATTATAAACACCCGTAATATTTTGCTGCACAACCCGCATAATCATGTTGCAAAGCGTACTCATTGATAAGGGGCTAAAATACACATCATCAAAAACTTGGATGTTCTCGTTATTCGTTAAGGCGCGATAGAGCCAATCGGTAAAACTTACGCGCTGATCGGTTTTACTTTTACCAAAAAGATTGGTTCGTAAAATAGCGGCATCTATAGAGCCTGTGGCAAGCTCTCCTGCATATTTAGAGAATCCATAGTAGTTTTTTAAACTGACGCTGTCTTCTAAGTGTGGCCCTTGCCCATCATAGACCTGATCAGTTGAGATTTGCACCATCTGAATTTTATTGGATTGTTGATTGATCCAAGCTACCACATTTTCAACGACCCGAACATTTCCTAAATACGACTCATTAGGATTCTGCTCACAGTAATCAACGTTGGTCAAAGCTACAAGATTGATGATCACATCCGGCTTAATACGGTCTAAATAGTGTACAGTCTGGTCAAGCACACTTAAATCAGCATGATCTTCGTTGCTGCGACCAAAATGGCCGACAACCTCATATTGAGACAGGTATGCGTTGCTCAGAAGCTCACTCCCTAACAACCCATTTGCCCCTAAAACTAATACCTTTTTCTTTACCATAATTTTAAAACCTAAGAACGTCTATGAGCATTTAACACTTAGAAAATTACTGCTTATCTAAATTACCGTTTGCCGTTAAGGCTTGATATAAAAGCTCCGCCAAAATCCAATCATCTGGTGTATCAATATCTTGTACCAAATAACGAGGTAAAATATAAGGACTGGCAACTTCAGAAAGCACAGGTTTTAGCTGTTTAAAAGCATCGGCGCTACCCCAGTAAAACTGTCCTGCGTCATGATATGCTTCTTCTAAATCTTGTGAGCGTGTGTTGAACTGTTCAGGATTAAACATTTTTGCTCGTTTATTCTCAGTCAGTTTAAAAGCTCGTTGAATGGGCGCCGCGTAGTTGGTCGCTGTAAAACAATAATCGGCTTGACTGTTTTTAAACTGCTCATAAGCTTCAGTGATTATTTTGGGCTGTACAAAAGGTGCGGTTGCATATATACACATTATATCATCATAAGTTTCACCTTGAGATTCAAGGTATTCAATAGCATGCTTAGTTACTGGAATAGTGCCTGTAAAATCATCTGACAATTCCTGTGGTCTAATGAAAGGAACTTCTGCCCCATATTCTTTAGCAACTGCCGCTATCGCAGTATCATCTGTAGAAACGATCACTCGATCAAAACAACCACTTTGTAGAGCAGCTTCTATAGACCAGGCAATCATTGGCTTACCACAAAAAATTTTTATATTTTTTTGAGGTATGCGTTTGCTACCACCACGAGCGGGTATTATTGCAGCTCTCATAAGTTCCACCTACTAAATTTTAATACTTATTTACAAACTAATATGAAGACATATAATTTAAGGAAACTCTTATTAAATCATACATTTCTACTTTTAGACGTAATAAATCATGACTCTAGACCTCGTAACTAAGGTCTAGAATAGATAATACTGTTACAAGATACGTCTATAGCTTAAATTTTACCAATTTTTTCGCGATTGACATCAATCCACTCTTGCAGATCAGCGTCACTCATCCATTCTGGATTATTGTCACTGGCATAAACAAAACCTTCAGGAACGCGTTTGCCATCTTTGATTCGTGCTGGATCAGTTGCCCATTCATTTATCGTAGGCAGTATTTTAAAGTGCTCAGGGTACTCATAAGTATAATAAGCGTCTTCAGCACTGATCATTTGCTCATGTAATTTTTCGCCTGGGCGGATACCAATAACTTCTTGCCTCGCTTCTGGAGCAACTACTCGTGCCAAATCCGTCATTTTCATTGATGGTATCTTTTTAACATAAATCTCACCACCAACCATATCTTCAAAGGCGTGCCAAACCAACTCAACACCATCTTCTAACGAAATCATAAAACGTGTCATACGGTCATCAGTAATTGGTAACACACCTGTGTTTCTAATGGACATAAAGAATGGAATGACTGATCCACGAGAGCCCATGACATTACCATAGCGTACGACAGAAAATTTAGTGCCGTGCTCTCCAGAATAAGAGTTGGCTGCCACAAACAATTTATCAGAGGCAAGTTTAGTAGCACCATAAAGATTAATCGGGCTGCTGGCTTTATCAGTAGAGAGCGCGACAACACCCTTGATGCCCTTATCAATACAAGCATCAATTAAGTTCATTGCACCATCGATATTGGTCTTCACACATTCAAAAGGATTGTATTCAGCAGTGGGGACAATCTTGGTAGCAGCCGCATGAACGACGTAATCAACTCCGTCTAATGCGCGATATAACCGGTCTTTATCACGAACATCACCGATGAAGAAGCGAACTCTATCGTCACCGACAAATTTCTTAGCCATATCCCACTGCTTCATTTCATCACGTGAGAAGATAATCACTTTTTTGGGATTATACTTTGCAAGGACCATAGGGACAAAAGTATTGCCGAAAGAGCCGGTACCGCCAGTGATAAGAATAGTTTTATTGGTTAGCATGTAAGTAATATCCTTTAAGTCATAAATTAAAATAAAATTTTTTTAAATTACGAAAACTATTCCTAAAATTTTCTACGAATAGTATCGAAATATGTTGTTTGATCGGTAAGTATCGCAACCGATGCGAAACATTGAAAAGTAAAATAAGCTCTAATTTTAGAGTTGTAAGTCATTGTTTTAGAAAAACGTCCGCAGTTCTAAATTTTATTTTTTTTATTCTCAGGAAAAGATCTTTAGGAGATATTTTATATATGTGTACATATAATACTTATGTATCAGAGTATCCTATTAGTCTTTATGAGGTTAGTTAATTACTAAGCATGTTCGGCCATTTTTCTAAATTCTGGATTATTTTCAATAAGTTGCTCATAGGTACCCGAATCAACTATTTTTCCATGAGCCATTAGGTAGATAATGTCACATTTCTGAACCGTTTTTAGACGATGAGCGATCATAATGATAGTTTTTTGACCACTGAAATCATGTATGGCATCCATAACTATTTTTTCTGTGATACCATCCAGTGCACTGGTTGCTTCATCAAACACCAAAACATCTGCTTCATGATAAAGGGCTCTAGCGATACCAATACGTTGGCGCTGTCCGCCTGAAAGCTGCACACCACGCTCACCTACTTTTGTATTTATGCCATTAGGGAGTTCTTCAACCAGCCCGGTTAAATTAGCCAATTCTATGGCTTTATGAACTTGCTGTAGGTCAATATCCGCAGAAGGTAAACCAAAAGCAATATTTTCTGCAATAGTGCCCTCACTCAAAAAAATACTTTGTGGTACAAAGCCTAACGTATCTTGCCAAGCACGTTTGTTTTCAGGAGTAATGCAAGTATCATCCATATAAAAATGACCACTTTGCGGCGTTAACAAACCAAGCAATAAGTCTATTAAGGTAGATTTTCCAGAGCCAGATGACCCTACTAAACCAACCACACTATTAGCTGGAATAGTCAAACTAACACCATCTACAGCAGGTTTAGACTTGCCCGGATAACTAAATTTAATGTTGTCTAAAGTGATTTGTTTCTTTAACTCTGTGCGTATTGATAGTGCTTCTTTAATAACAGGTTTGTCCTGATTGATTGATTGTTCTAAGTCACCTTTGAGGGCGTCAAACGCCGCTGCACTTCCTTTAATTTGTGCCACACTCGCATAAATTTGTTGTAAGGCTGGAAGTAATTTAAATGCCGCTAGAGCATAAACAGCTAAGATTGGCAGTACTGCCCCTAAATTACCTTCATGTAACTTAATTAGGAGCAATACTAATCCAATCATAGAGCCGAAAGCTATCAATTCCATAATATAGCGAGGTACACTACTGATACCTGCATTGAAACCTACAGCACGAGCATAAATGGTACCGCTTTCTTCGAAACGTTTAACAAAATCATGGCTACGGTTGAGTAGTAAGACATCTTTAATACCCCCAAATCCTTCATTCATTAGTCTAAAACGATCAGTAGAAACTTGAGACAATTCGAGACCATTAATGGCTAGTTGTTTACGGACAAGCTTATATAGTAAGAAATAGGCTAAAGCGAATATTATTAAACCGACTATAGCGATAACAGGGTTATAAATTATGACACTTATTGCTATAAGAGTAGATAAAACCACCTTTGCATTCATTCGCATAAGTGGCTGTACTATTCCATTAGTTATGCGCATGGCTTCTGTAGATACCTGTTTAGTCAATTGGGCACTACTACCACTGGCATGAAACTGCCAATCTTCTCTCATATAATAAGCATAAAGGCGATCAGCAATTTCAATACCTACTCCAGCCCCATAAAGTGATAGTTTCCAAGTCGTATACGTAGAAACTATGGTAGAGACCGTTAAGGCAATAAGAACCAGCAAACCCGTATAGAACACAAAATCCATAGGATTCGTCAAACCAGACATTTGATATAATTTGGCAAAAAGGTTGTCTTTTTCTAGTATAGAAATATCACCCACTAGAGCCATAAAAGGCGCTATAGACGCAATACCTAGCAGCTCAGTAAAAGCCATAAGAACGACAAGAACCTGCAATATATAAAACTGTCTAACCTGCTGCGGTGAAAGCAATGCGAAAAGCTGCTTTATCATTTTAAACATATAAATTCACTATAGAGTTAATCTAAAAACTGGACATACCAAGGCATTGCTTTCTCAATTCCTTGAATAATATCAAACTGAGGCTGATAACCTAATAATGACTGTATTTTACTAATGTCAGCTTGACTATGACGCACATCACCTTCTCGAAATGCACGATAGGTAGCTGTTTTATTATAATCTACCTGATTACGGCTTAAACTTTCTTTCAGAGCATCAAATAGTGTATTTAAAGTCGTACGACCACCAACAGCTACGTTGTATACTTGGTTTTTAGCTTCATTACTAGCAGTAGCAGCTAAAATATTAGCCTGTACTGCATTTTCAATAAAGTTGAAATCACGACTGGTATCACCATCACCATTGATATAGACATTATCGCCTGCAATCATCGCTGCTGTCCATTTTGGAATAACAGCTGCATAAGCGCCATCTGGTGTTTGGCGTTTGCCAAAAATATTGAAATACCGTAGACCAATTGTATTAAACTTATACGTACGGGCAAACACATCCGCATAGAGTTCATTCACATATTTAGTCACCGCATAGGGTGATAGTGGATTACCAATAATGCCTTCTACTTTCGGTAATGCTGGATGATCTCCATACGTCGAGCTGCTTGCCGCATACGTAAAACTGACTACTTCAGCATCGCGTGCTGCAACCAGCATATTTAGAAAACCTGAGATATTGGTATGATTGGTATTGATAGGATCCGCAATAGAACGCGGTACTGAACCCAGAGCAGCTTGATGAAGCACGTAATCTACGCCTGCACAAGCAGTATGGCAATCTTCTAAATTGCGAATATCGCCCTCGATGAATCTAAAACCCTGCCATTGCTCAGCACTTACCAATGCTTGAACTTCATCGAGATTATGCTGAAACCCAGTAGCGAAATTATCTAAACCAATTACTTTTTGATTCAGTAATAATAGCGTTTCAAGTAAATTAGAACCTATAAAGCCTGCTACTCCAGTAATAAGCCATGTTTTAGGTTCACTTAATATTTTTTCTTTAACTGTTTCGTACGTTGTAGACATAAGGTTCTTCCATATCGCTTTAGATGTTTATAAACGTATATCCGTTTTATCTTTGTCAAAAACATACTTGAGATCATAAAGGACGTGACTGTCCTTACCAAAGTTTCTAATATGTTCTACACCCATATTGACAAATTCGCTATGAGCAACCGCTAGAATAATACTGTCATAATGATTCGATAATGGAGCATTGACAGGGGTAATATTATATTCACGCTGGGCTTCAGCACTATCTACCCAAGGGTCATAGACATCGACTTCGATGTTGTACTCTTCTAACTCACGAACGATATCAATGACTTTAGTATTACGAACATCTGGACAATTTTCTTTAAAACTCAGTCCTAATACCAAAACTTTTGCGCCCTCAACTTGAATACGCTTTTTGATCATAGTCTTGACCAATTGTGTGACCACGTATTCGCCCATACTATCATTTAAACGACGACCCGCTAAGATAATCTCGGGATTATAGCCAATAGCTTGTGCTTTGTGAGTCAAATAATAAGGATCAACACCAATACAATGCCCCCCAACCAAACCTGGACGAAAGGGTAAAAAATTCCATTTGGTGCCAGCGGCTATGAGTACAGCCTCAGTATCTATATCCATCTTGTTAAAGATAACAGCAAGCTCATTGATTAAGGCAATATTGACATCTCTTTGCGTGTTTTCAATAACTTTTGCAGCTTCTGCTACTTTAATGGTTGGCGCTTTGTGTGTCCCTGCAGTAATAATCAAGTTATATACTTCATCTACAAAGTCTGCTACTTCAGGCGTGGAACCTGCAGTCACTTTTAAAATATTAGTAACTCTATGTTCCTTGTCACCCGGGTTAATACGTTCAGGACTATAACCCGCATAAAAATCTTGATTATATACAAGTCCAGAGACGTCTTCTAATACAGGAATACAAACCTCTTCAGTCGCACCAGGGTAGACTGTCGACTCGTAAACCACAATATCATTTGGTTTAAGCAAACCACCAATAGCTTTGGACGCACTAATCAATGGAGTCAGATCAGGTTGCTTATAGTCATCAATAGGAGTCGGTACTGTCACAATAAAAAAGTTGCAGTCTTTGAGCGCATCAATGTTCGAACTATAGTTTAAATTTGATGCCTGAGATAGCTCTTCGTCACTGACTTCTAGCGTATGATCTGTTCCTGCTTTTAAAGATGCAATGCGATTGACATTGATGTCAAAGCCTATCACTGGATGCTGCTTCCCAAACTCTACTGCTAATGGTAAGCCAACGTAACCAAGACCTATCACCGCTATTTTTATATTATTAATATTGAACATAGTTTTCCTTTAAATGATTTCTTAATGAGTACTTAACGGTATATTTATATTAACATGGAAGACTTTCATGTTGATTTTGAATTGTCTTGATAGCCTGCCACGAAGTGCTTGAACTGATCCTTGAGCCAGCCTATGTCTTGTTGTTCTGCCTTATTAGCAAGCTCAAATAAAGTTTTTTCAATATCGCTTAACGGAAAGCTATGTTCCATTGCCTGCATAATTAAGGGGTGACCTGTATTTTCAACATTATCTTCACCGATAATCAGCTCTTCATAAAGCTTTTCACCAGGTCGTAGCCCTGTAAATACTATCTCTATATCACCATCAGGATTTTCAGCGGTTTTAGGTGTATGGCCACTTAGATGAATCATTCGATAAGCAAGATCGACAATTTTTACCGGCTCACCCATATCTAAAACAAACACTTCCCCACCTGTCGCCATTGCTCCTGCTTGAATCACTAGATTTGCAGCTTCTGGAATGGTCATGAAATAGCGAGTCACATCAGGATGAGTAACCGTTATTGGTTTACCTTGCTCTATCTGTTTGGTAAATACGGGTATTACAGAGCCTGATGACCCTAGTACATTACCAAATCGAACCATACTGATACAAGTATGACTTCCAGTCCGACTTAAACCTTGGCATGCCAATTCTGCCAAACGTTTAGTGGCACCCATAACATTAGTAGGTCGGACTGCCTTATCTGTGGAGATTAACACAAAAGTTTCCACCTCTGCTTGTATGGCTGCACGGGCACAATGATAAGTACCTTGACTGTTATTGATAGCTCCTTCAAAAGGATTATCCTCTACAATGGGTACATGCTTATAGGCGGCAGCATGATAAACAGTCTGCACCTTATATTTTTGAAATATTCTAAACAGATTGTTCTCATTGGTAACATTACCAATAATGGCGATTATTTTGATATCAATATAATCCTGATCGCCTGCTTGTTTAGCAAGAAGCTCTTGATGGATACTATACAAGGCATACTCAGACAGTTCATACAATACCAAACATCTGGGTTTATTCTTAATTATCTGTCGACATAGTTCACTACCTATAGAACCACCCGCTCCTGTCACCAATACAGATTTATTATTAATATTTTTTCGCAAAAGATTTACGTCTGGCTCCACAGTTTGCCGATCTAAAACATCTAAGATATCCACTCTGCGCATACTACTAACCGTGACTTTTTCTTCAGCAATTTCTTCTAAACTGGGTAATTCTTTTATTTTGATCGAAATACCTTCTAACTTATTAATAATGTGTCTTTTATGAGCACGGCTAACAGAAGGTATTGCTAAAAACACTTGGGCCACATCCAGTTTAGTAACCAAGTTTACCAGCTCATTTGCTGAATAGATTTTCTTGTCTAACAAATAGGCCCCAGTTAGCTGAGGATCATCATCAACATATGCCACTACATGATATTTATGTGAGTTTCTAAGACCTTCTAATAGTTCTCGACCAGCCTCTCCTGCCCCATAAATTATGACATTATCATAATCACTATTATATTTGTGACGGCTTTGTCCTTTACGTTGCCAGCGTCTTAACAACTCTCTGACCGTTAAGCGACTGTTCCATAACCAAATATAAAATAGGAATAAGAAAAGAATAGGCGTGGAACGCGGTATTTGCGGTCCAATTTCAAAGTAAAGAATGGCTTCATACAGTAAGATAAGCAAAAAGAACAATTGCAACACACTACCCATTACCGCATCAAAAAACCCTCTAGCTACCCCTTTATAGAACCCAATAATATATAGACCAATAACAGCCGGTAACACATATAAAAACATGTTAAAAAAATCAACATTATGTTCTAAATCACCATAACGCAATAGTAAGGCTAGGAATAGGCATCCCATGGCCATGATAAAATCTGCAGTCACTAATATAGTGCGTTTACTACTACGTGATAACGCCAAGAAATAATGCGTTATGTGTTGCAGTAAACCATCACTTTTATTAGGTAACTGATGGTAACGGTTAGAATTTGGTTCTATAAACATAATATTTAACTACGTAACTGACGCTATTGCCAAAGGCTATTATTATACTCTACGAAACAATTACTGGTTATCACCATAGGCATAACTGTAATTGTAACTGTACTTACTCATGAGGCCTTGCTTGACGTCATTAAGAACAATGCCATCTACTTCTACATTGGCTTTATTCATTTGCTTAATCGCATAGACCAGCTGACCTTCTATCGAGTCGTCATAACGAGTTACCATAAGTACTTTGTCCGCATGTCGTGACAGTATGATTGCATCTGACGCTGCTAATACAGGTGGCGAATCTATAACAATGTAATCATAGTGAGCATTCAACTCAATCATAAGAGTGTCAAACTTATCACTAGAAAGTAATGATGCCGGATTATGTGGTTGCTTACCTCGAGGGATAAAATCAACATTATCCATACTGGTTGGGTGAACAATATCAACTAACGTATGACTGTCTTTTTGAAAATAATCGGCTAAACCGTTATCTTGATCCATATTGAATACGTTATGTAACTCGCCTAAACGCATATCTGCATCCATGATAAGTACTTTTTTATCGAGCTGAGCAAAAACTTCAGACAAATTAGCAGATATAAAGGACTTACCCACACCTGGGCTTTCACCTGTGATCAGTATTACTTTAGCTCGCTGACCCGTTCTACTATCTTTTGGCATACTGAACATGAGGTGCGTTCTTAAACTTTTTATAGCCTCATAACTCAGACTATGATTATCGGCATTAGCGAGTAATCGAGCTTTCGTCTTACTGTTTTTATTGAGCCGCGTTAGCAATGGTGAACGTGGTACAGTCGCAATCACAGGAACACCCGTTTTGGCTTCAAGACGTTCAGGATCCTTAACAACGCTTCTAATCATATTTTTCAATAAGACGGCCATAACCCCTAATAACAATCCCGTCAGTAAAGACAGTAATATAATTAACGACTTCTTAGGCGCAATTGCACGATAAGTACTGATAGGTGTGTCAATAATGCGAGCAAAACCGATCTGACCTGCTTTAGCGATCTGCAATTGTTGGTAATTTTTGAGCATGCTGAGATAAATCTCTCGGTTGATACCAACGTCTTCTGAAAGTTGTAAAAACTCTCTTTGTATTTCAGGCAGCTCTTCAACTCTACTATCAATAACCTGAATTCTACTTTGCAGTTGTGCAATTTGATCATTAATTTGAATAACCAATGGATGTTCTTCAGTATAATAAGTAGTGAGATCTGCCTTTTTCAATCTCAATTCGCTCAACTGATTATCGATACGTGCGTTCTCTGCTACCAATAGTGACGCTTCTTGGTTAACATCTATCGAGTTATTTTCTGTACGAAATTGGTTGAATGCTGCCTCAGATTCTTCAAGGTTTTGTTTGATAACTGGAATCTGAGTTTCCATAAACTCAAGGGTTTTAGTCGTTTCTTCTGAACCACGAGAGTTGTTTTGCCCTACGTAAGAAACGACAATTTCGCGTAAAATACGAGTTATCTGATCTTGATCAGGTCCAATCATCGATAATGCTAAAATACCTGTGGTACCAACTTCTGCTACTGTTAAAGCACCTACTACAGCGTTTGTCGTATTTTGTAATGATTGTTTGGTTATACTAATAGGGTAATCACTAGCTGGTAAATCATTCACATTAATTTCAATAGTACCGTTTTCACCACGAAATCGTATTAACTCATTGAACTGACCTTGAAAACTATCAAAGCCGTTACTTAACGTAAAGCCACTATCTGACCTCACTAAAGTAAATGACTTATCTAAATAGTCCTTAGAAACATTAAACTGACTGACTTCGACCTGTCCGCTCTCTGTTTCAAGCATTACACCATCAGGCGTATTATTTTGAGTATGAATATTATTGGTCCTAATCTTGTCTATGGCGTCGACATTAGGATCGTTGAGTCTTACAGATAAATGAAGTAAATCAATCACAGGCTTAATTACCATACGTGATTGTATAAGCTGCGCTTCTGTTTGGGCAGCACTTCCGTCTGATGGTATCAGCTCTGAAATACCTGATCCAAGTGCTGAAACGCCTTTAGAGCTCGCCTCAATATGTATAAGCGCACTCGATTGGTATATAGTGGTTTCATAACGACTATAAAGCACACCGATAATTAGACCTAATAGCCCGAAGAAAAGTATGGTCTTCCAGCTACGTAATATTGAAAACAATAGGGCTAATATATTACCGTCGCTCTTTTGTTCGGTTGGCCCTGACAGGTTTTTTTTATCTGTATTCGTTACCATATACTCATCACTTAAATTTAGTCGTTCAATGCTATCTATTAAATATTGATCAATTAACCAATTTTATCAGTCCAAGGTTTCAAGCTTTCGACAATATCTTGTCTTGCAACCTCAAATAACGATATATCATGCTGATAAGGATCCGCAATATCTTTATCATGCCAGTGCCCAATCTTAAAAGTCTTGCCACGACAATGTGGCCATCGCTCTTCTATCCATTTGGTCTGACTGTCTGACATGGTAAATATCAAATCAGCTTTCATAACTAAGTTTTCGTTTATTTGCTTGGCGATATGGTTAGACATATCTATATTATATGGGTTCATGACTTGTTGCGACTTTGGATCAACTGGGTTTCCCACCACTGCTGAAAGACCGGCAGAATCGATATGCTTTTGTGGATATTCCTCTTTTAATAGCGCTTCAGCAATTGGACTACGACATATATTGCCTATACAAACAACTAAAATATTATCAAACGCCATTCTAATAGTTCCCTATAGACTTGAAAAACTTCTGACTGCTGATGTAGACGGTAACAACGCGCTAAGAACGCGATTCCAACGAGTTAGCCCTGTAGGATCAACATACACGATATCATTAGGCTGCATCTCAAAACGACTGGCAAGTGGAAAGCTGGTGAGCGCCTGCATGTCAACATAGTAGATATTCGTACGCTGATATTCAGGTTGATCACGTACCACATAAATCTTGGCAGCGTTGGCGGTACTTGGATTTAGTCCTGCTGACTCTCCAATCACCTGCGCTAGGTTTAAACCTTGATCAAGAATAGGTACAGGCGCAACTTTACCGAATTCGCCCAGAACATACACTTTATTGATATCTTCACTACCTACGCGAATAGAGTCACCATCTTGCACGTAAATTTGATTGGCTGATAACCCCGCCTGCCGTAGAGACTGTAGTCCCATACGATAATCAATACCATTTCTTCTTAAGATAATATTGTTTGAGTCACCTTCTCCACTTGTACCACCTGCCATAGAGATTGCGCTATATAGCGATACGGGGGCATCTGTGATATTGAATTCACCAGGTTTGTTTACTTCGCCATCAATAAAAAATTTATTGCCACGATATTCGATGACTTTCACTTGTGGGTCTGAATATTTCAGATAGCGTTCCAGACGCGAACTCAAATTTGCAGTAAATTGCGGGATGCTTAGACCCCTAGCTTGAATACGGCCAATAAGTGGAAACTGAATAAAACCTTGCTGATCAACAGGGTAACCGGAAGAGCCAGCAGACGTGATATCGGGATAACCTACCAAGATAATACTCAGCACATCGGATGATGCAATACGATAGTTCGTTCGACTAGACGAACGAACTAAGTTAGATAAATTATTGCTAAGTTGCGAGCGCTCTACTTGCTTAGGCGGTAATGTCGCAAGGGTAAGTGGCTGTACGTTAAAATTAATACCGTTCTGTGCCGTAAAAGAACCACTTGGTGGCAATTCACCAGCTTGAAGACCAGCATTGATAGTGGTAGTGGCACACCCATAAAGCATACTGCTAAGTAATAAACACGCTGTACTTAACAGCTTAGTTGCCTGTCTCATATAAAAGAGCCTCATCGATCATCGCAATCACGCAAATTTTTGAAAATAACTTTATGATAACATTACTTTATTCTTAGTTTTTCAACAAAAATAAGCAGTATAATAACATAAGTTTTTTAATATGAAGTAACGTTCTTATTGATTGATACAAAAAGACCTTTTATTTGGACGTGTTATACACAATATATGCTTCGCCGATTATCAACTATCGTTTTCTGTCAGTAATCAATCAATTTCATAAAAATATTTTCGAAATTTGTTCATTTATTTTAAGAAGTGTATTTAATAAATATTAATTATTTATTAAATATGCCCTATAATTGATAGTATTTGCAAATAGAGTTAAATAATGTATTTATAGAATAAAAAGATTAAAAATCCAATATTAAATGTCATTTGCTAGTATAATAGCGCGGCAATAAAAGATTGCACCTTCTTTATACTGTAAATCAATGTATAAAAATACTATGAAGCAATGTATAAAATGGTGCCTATTCATACATTGAGAAATGTAAACCCACCGACTCAAGGACATCACAATGAAAGATGAAAAATTACAGAAAGCCCTCGCCCGCATGGGGCTAGGTTCGCGTCGTCAGATGGAAGAAGTCATTAAAGCAGGCCGTGTGTCTGTTAATAATGGTCCAGCGACCATTGGCGATCGCGTCGAGCAAGGTGATGAGATTCGTGTTGATGGTCGTCAGATCAAATATACGGCTGAAAATGAAAAGCGTCGCCGCGTGCTAGCATACTACAAGCCTGAAGGTGAAGTTTGCTCAGCCAAGGATCCAGAAGGTCGTCCAACTGTTTTTGAGCGTTTACCAAAACTGACTCACGACCGCTGGGTAATGGTTGGACGTCTGGATATTAACTCAACTGGACTGTTATTGTTTACCAATGATGGAGAGATGGCGCATCGACTGATGCATCCGTCTGGTGAAGTCACGCGTGAATATGCAGTTCGTGTATTAGGTGAAGTAACACCTGATATCGCCCGTGCTTTAACTTCTGGTGTCATGCTAGAAGATGGTATGGCGCAGTTTGAAGACATCAAAGATGGCGGCGGTGAAGGCGTCAATAAGTGGTATCACGTACAGCTAAAAGAAGGCCGTAACCGTGAAGTACGTCGTTTATTTGAGTCGCAAGGTCTGAAAGTCAGCCGTCTATTACGTACGCGCTATGGTACGATTGCCTTACCAAAAGAGTTACGTACTGGTCGTTTCTTAGAGCTTGATAAAAAAGACATCAACACTTTGACCGACTTGGTGAGCTTGCGTCCCCGTTATGGTACTGGTCTACACGGCGCGGCCAAGGAAAAGCAAGAGCGTATCAGAAACAAGCCGCTTAAAGCTCGTCGTACTACTGATAATCGTGGCGATAGCCGCAGTAATAGCGCAAAGCCTAAAAGCAGTGCGAGCCCTGCCAGCCGCGGTACACGCAATACCCGTGACCGTAATGACAAGCGTTAATTTTACTTAACCCTCTTTAAGAGGTAGAGTAAATCATAAAAAAGCGGCCAATGACTATTATTATCATTGGCCGCTTTTCTATGGTCTGTGTTATAAAGATTTTTGACTATGTTGCTCAAATTTTAACTATCGTGACTGTCTATATAGCTGTTCATTACTCGTAAACTCTGTAGATGCTGAGCCTCTATTTGCTCTAAGAGATTGTCTAAACGCTGCTCAATATTATTCAATACTTTTTGCAATAACTCACTGGCTTCAACGTTTCTTTCATGATTCGCATTTTTAGCGCTTGTATTGATAGTTGTTAGTTGGTGATAACTGGCCAACATTTCAGGCAATCGAATATGCAGCATCTTATGCAATACGAATTGTGATTCTGTTGCTACAGGCGTTATATTCTGCTGCTGCAACTCTTTTTGATAAACTTCATAGCGGTTTACCTTTTCATCGATACGCTGTAATTGCCGTAATTGATGCTCCGGCACATTTTTCAGATGTTTTTGGTCCAGCTTTAACCGCTGCCAACTTACAGCGGCTGACGACAAGGGCGCATGGTAATCTTGGTACGTGAGTACACCTGGGGTGATGCCAACCACTTTGTGAAAAGCTTGCCAACCCCTTCGCCCCAAATAAAAGGTGGTGATCGTCGTCACAACGCCAATGCCTATCAATATACTCATACATACTCACTATTTATCGTTCACCCATATATCTCATCACTTAGCATTTATAAGCTACCATTCACAATCTAATATTCTCAGCTTTTGGGCTTTTATCGCTAGGGTTTTCAATCGCTGTGACGGTGTCTTCAGTATGTGTCAAAGATGGCGCATCTGTCTCTGTTTTTGGGGTATCAAAACGCTTTTGCAGATATCTATTGGTGGCGAGTAGTTTTTGCCCATCCTGATGATAAGAGGCACTGAGTAAATCATCAAACTGGGTATTAATCGTTCTCAGCACCTCCAATAACGCTTCTTTACCAGTGACATTAGAGTGCTTAATTTTGGTGGTATCAGCACGCGCACCATCTAAATCATGCAATCGGCGATAGTCAGCCACGGCGAGTGGAACATGCCTATCCATTAAATTTTGGATCATGATATAAGTTTCATTGACAGTATCTTTGTCATCGATTTTGCCATCATTATTGGTGTCACCATACATAACCCGCAGCTTTTCACCTTTTTGGTTAATTTGGGCGAGTGCTGTTTTGACTTCTTCTGGTAAACTTTTTTCAGGAATATAGCCCAATTGTGGCATCGCTTCATACTCAAGCATTTTGGGCGCCGTTACTTTTTTGATGCCACGATAACCCAGATATAACCCAGCTGCTGGCAGCACCCCATATAACACAAACATCACTAACATCGCAGTCACTTGGGTCATTATATTGTCCTTATCAATTGGCAAATTTACTATAATCGATACCAAACAAAATGGATACCCGATATTATTACGGAAGACTGGTACAAATTTCAGGCAAAAAAGCTAACTTTTTGTCCGGCTTTTGACATAACGGTGCGTTGAAGCGAGGCGATTCATCACCGTTTGATGCAGCTCATCTAGTAACTCATCAAGCTCATAATCAACTTCTAAGAACAAATCAGTCAGCAAATCGCCAGCGGTCATTTTGCCTTGTACCGTATTATTTTTGGTGCGATGCGGACTAAAGCGTTGTAGTTGCTCATAATGGTGTAACGCTTCAGGAATACTTTCAGATACAAGCTTATCAATGGCAAATTGGCGCTCATTGTGTTGCTGCTGTTGTTGGTCATTCAGCTCGCTACTCCACTCTCGGTAGCGCTTCAATTTGCTATTGATTCGATCTAGTATGGCAACGGCTTCAATCGGCATGGCATTTAGGGTGGCCTCATCGACCACATCAACAAGCTCAGTCATAATCGGACAGCGTCCATGTTTGAGATACCATAACGTATCTGGGTCAAAAGGGGGTCTGTTTTTGGGGCGAATCTGAGCACGATTAGACAAATAACGATCCGTCATGGGCGTGGGCGTTCGAATATCCTGCACTTGCGCCAATGCATCGCAAATACGATCTACACGCTCAGGCGCGGTAAGCGCGCTCTTCGCTTGAGCATTATCGTCATCAACGCCTACGTCCTGACGGCTACTCATTTCTTGAGCGTTTTTCGCAGCTAGCGTTGGCAGGTCATCTTGAGCTTGTCCAAATGACTGCAGTATTCTCGTCAAACTTACCACCATGACCTACTAGCCCCTCACTCAGTGCGTTCATATTGTGCCCGTATTGCATACATTCATTCAATAGCGTATCTTAACAGCTTTTTTTGGCGCTGCCAGTAAACAAAATGTCACCCTTTCTAACTTTTAACCCACTAAGTAAGCACATTATTATGAACACGCACGATTATATTTCTGGATTTTTACTTGGGTTATCGCTCATCATCGCAATTGGCTCACAAAATGCATTTGTACTCAAACAAGGACTCAAACGCGAGCACATATTTTTTGTTTGTCTATTTTGTGCCGTGAGTGATGCGGTGTTGATATCTGCAGGTGTTGGTGGCTTTGGCGCGGTGACAGCACGTTATCCGCAAGTGGTAGACATCGCAAAATTTGCTGGGGTGATATTTTTGCTGGGTTATGGATTACAGAGCTTATATGCCAGTATGCGTGTCTCACATGCACTGACCATCGATGGACAAGTCGTAACCAGCTTAAAAAAAGCCTTGCTACTGTGCTTTGGTTTTACTTGGCTCAACCCACACGTCTACTTAGATACATTGGTGCTTGTTGGCATGGTTTCAACAGGCGCAAGCAGCAAGCTGACCTTTGCAGCAGGTGCCGTTAGTGCGTCGTTCTTTTTCTTCTTTGCTTTAGGATATGGTGCTCGTCTACTTAGGCCTTTATTTGCCAAACCAAAAGCGTGGAATATACTTGATGGGTTGGTAGGTATATTGATGTTATATCTGGCGTGGCACTTGTATCAAAGTTAAAAAAGCCAC
This sequence comes from Psychrobacter aquaticus CMS 56, assembly GCF_000471625.1. Lineage (GTDB taxonomy): Bacteria > Pseudomonadota > Gammaproteobacteria > Pseudomonadales > Moraxellaceae > Psychrobacter > Psychrobacter aquaticus. The sequence goes on along the minus strand of NZ_AUSW01000015.1, from coordinate 102,222 downwards.
TTATAAAAATACAATGATATTTACTGGAAAGTCGATTGAATCGCTGAATGGGTAGAAAGCCACTACACCAAATCGGGAAATAAGGTACGCAGACCGTTGACAATAATTTCAATAGAAACCGCAGCCAGTAACATGCCCATGATGCGGCTCATGATATTAAGTCCTGTATCACCCAATAAACGACTGATACGACCTGCTGCCATTAAGGCCAAATAACAAAACAGACTGATGAATAATCCAGCGATTAATATAGCGGATACTTGCAGAACGCCAGAAACTTGTGAAGAGTAAATGATAACCGTTGAAATACCGCCCGGTCCAATCATCATAGGAATAGCCAGCGGTACGACAGCAGAGGCCATCGTTGGGGGTGCATCTTGTACATGATCAACATCAAAATTTTCTTGATCAGGCTTAACAGGATTGCCCTCGCCATTCATCATATTCAGCGCAATCAAAAATACCAATATACCACCTGCTAACTGAAAAGAGCCGATGGAAATACCCAGTGTTTTTAGTAGCCCTTCACCTGCTATGGTAAAGAAGCTGATGGTAATAAAAATAGTCAAACAAGCAACCCGCGCAACTTTACGTCGATTATTCATCGAATAACCACGGGTCAAATCCAAGAATAACGTTAAGGCGCTAAAAGGGTTAATCAATACCATAAAGGCCAAGATTATCTTGATAATTTCAGTATTCACTGAGCGCTCGCTTGTATATTGATACAACTTGTACAAAAAGTATGGCCATCGTGCGAGTGCAACGATGACCCGATAGGCGTTTAGAAATGGCATTGTAACATAGGCAGATAGGTCAATAAACCGCTTAACTTTGCCTAAATATTTCTATGTAAGCGCTTTGATACGTTTCACTAAAAAATATCAAAAACTTAACCTATGCACTAAAATCCAAACCGATATCTAGCGCCGTGCTACTGTGCGTCAAATATCCCATCGCGATAAAATCAACGCCTGTTTTTGCGGCTGCCTGTACAGTCTCAGGTGTAATGCCACCCGATGCCTCTGTTTTGGCACGACCTTTACACATCGCGACCGCCTGCGACAATGCCTCAGGCGCCATATTATCCAGCAATACCAAGCTCACGCCAGCATCTAAGGCTTGCGCTAGTTGCTCCAATGTATCGACTTCAACTTCGACTGGAATCAGATGCCCGGCAAACTCTTGCGCTTGTTGAATGGCGGTCTTGATGTCGCCAGCAATGGCAATGTGATTGTCTTTAATTAAAATGGCATCATCCAACCCCAAGCGGTGATTGCGCCCACCACCGCAGCGTACCGCGTATTTTTGAATGATGCGTAAGCCCGGAATGGTCTTACGCGTACAGGTAATTTGCGCTGGGTACTCGGCGATGCTATCGACAATGTTTTTCGTATCTGTCGCAATCCCACTAAGATGGGTCATAAAATTGAGTGCTGTACGCTCTGCCGTCAATAAGTGACGAGCATTACCACGAACGACTGCCAAAACGGTACCTGCAGCGACCCTCTCTCCATCCGTGACGTGCGCTATAAATTCAATTTGAGCATCGACCAACGCAAAAGATAGACGTGCCAAATCCATACCACATATCACACCCGCCTGACGCGCCTTAATCTGCAATTGTGCTTGCATATCGTCTGGAATAGTCGCTTGCGAAGTGACGTCGCCGCGTCTGCCCAAATCTTCGGTTAAAGCCGCTTGCACCAATGGTCTTAGCAAAACCTCATCCAATGCTGGCTCTGTTTTAACTGTCATTTTTTGCCCTTATATAAACACGCTATAGTCAATACTAAATACAATGGATAAGCGACATTATAATGCGCGACTGGTACAAATTTTTCTTGCTTGCTGTGCCGTTGCAGCTCGATGCTACAAAAAATTTATCCCAGTCCCGCTGACTCTTTTTTATATTGATCTAACTATAGCGATATCAACTCTAGATAATTAAACTCAAAATGAGCATAAATATAGCGTAAAGTTCATCGCCTCGCAAGACAGGCGCATCACTTTATTCATCCAGTAAGGTTTGATAAGCATTAAAACCCATAGATCTTTAGCAATTATTTACGTTTGGGCAATTTGCTATCCATCAGCAAACTCTGCAGTTCAATATCATGACGAAAGCGATAAAGCTTGGCAGGACGGCCGCGCTGAGCGCTACTGCTCCGTCCTGTTTCTATCACTAAATTTTGCGAATCAAGCAAACGGCGGAAATTTTGTTTGTGCAAACGCACACCAGACAAGGCTTCTACGCTTTGCTGTAACTGCGATAAAGTAAAGACATCTGGCATCAAACCAAAGATAAGAGGACGATATTCGATCTTAGCACGCAGTCTTGAGATAGCAGTGGCAATCACGCGGCGATGATCGTAGTACATGGGCACGCCGATGAACTGTGACCAATCCGCAGGCAAGCTATTTTTTTGCGGACTGGGTAGATAAGTCGGTGCTTCAGGTATCAGCCCCGCTTCATAAAGCATCTCATAACGCAATAACACATGCTCAGCAACCCACTCTTTACCTTCATATGTACTATCGCTTGTTGTCTCACTGCCAGCATTTATATCTTTTGATTCACCGCTGGTCAACATCAGCTCAGTCAATCCCCAGCACAACTCGACACGCTGACGCCGACGCTGCTGGGTAACGGTATCTTTTGCCTTATCTACCCAGTCTAATAAAGCAGGCACAATAAAATCCACAATCATACTTGGCATACCATCCAAGTGATTTTCCCATGGGAAATAATCATACCAATCACGCCACAATGCCTGACTTTGTAATGGCTGCGTCTGCGCCTCTTGCTCTTGTACCAAGCCTAGATAACTGACATAGACCAATGCATGACCATCAATGTTGCGCCTATTGGTATCAACAAAGGTATATAGCTGCTCCAAATAACCAAGCGGTTGCTGGGTTTGCTCCTCAACCCATTGCCGCACGCCAGCTTGCAATGAGCGATGTAATGGCATGAGCGGGCCATTGGGCAATAATTTACCTTGATCGACCGTTAAGACCCGAGCCGTATGATCTGTAATAGCAACCAGTACCGCGACCACTTCTGTCGTGCCACTACCTTGTTGATGCGCATGTGAATAAGACAACGTCATGACTTTAAGGATTATCCTTTATGGTTGAGTGTGATAAGAAAACTGTAAAACGGCGTATTAATAGCGTGACTTAGTATAGCGTGAATCTAAAACTATCATAGGCTGCCGTTGTAAATATGCGAGATTGGGAGCGACTCTTTTTATTGTGAGCTGACCATAAATCACAAAAAAGCTCTCCCTAAACCCGCACCTTTGTAATCATAGCAATAAAAAATGCTTGTATTTATGCTCAAAACGAGCATAATTAAGATACTTTTTTTGAGCGGTATTTAATTGACCCACTTTTAACGGCATATGAGTTGTCGTTATTGCACCAAAAAGGTTGTCCTTATGAAAACTTATCCGTATGACGCGCCCATGATGAGCACTGACAGTCGCATTGCAACGCAAATGAATGTCGAATATGCCAAAGCCAAAATACCCGTAGATTTGCCACGTACAGAACGCATTAAAGTGGAAGAAAATATTAAGCAGTTATTGCAGGACAACAATGCCGTGCTGGTCGCCCATTATTATGTCGATCCCTTCATTCAAGATTTGGCATTAGCGACGGGTGGCTGCGTTGGTGACTCGCTAGAGATGGCGCGCTTTGGTCAAGCACATAGCGCGCAAACATTGGTAGTCGCTGGTGTGCGTTTTATGGGTGAATCCGCCAAGATATTAAGTATGGAAAAAACGGTACTGATGCCAGACTTGGAGGCAGAATGCTCGCTTGATTTGGGCTGCCCTGCTGATGAGTTCTCTGCCTTTTGTGATGCCCATCCAGAGCGCACCGTGGTCGTTTATGCCAATACCAGTGCTGCTGTCAAAGCGCGGGCTGATTGGGTGGTGACCTCGTCAGTGGGTATCGATATCGTGCGGCATTTACATGCACAAGGCGAGCCTATCATTTGGGGGCCCGACCGTCATTTGGGTAAATATATCGCGCAGCAAACAGGGGCAGACATGTTGCTCTGGCAAGGCTCATGTCTAGTGCATAACGAATTTAAAGCAACGGAGCTCATGCAATTAAAAAATGAGCATCCAAACGCAAAAGTATTGGTACATCCTGAGTCACCTGATAGTGTCGTTGCGCTTGCCGATGTGGTTGGCTCGACCAGTAAGCTGTTGCAATCAACTTATGAAATGGATGCCGAAACTTTTATCGTCGCGACCGACCTAGGCATCTTGCATGAGATGCAAAAACGCTCGCCGCACAAACGCTTTTTGGCCGCGCCTACCGCTGGTGAGAGCGCCAGTTGCAAAAGCTGTGCCTTTTGTCCGTGGATGGCGATGAATGGCTTGCAAGGGATTGAGCAGTGTCTCACTCATCATACTGGCGAAGTGCTGATGACGCCTGAGCTGGCAACCGCAGCCAAAAAACCGCTACAGCGTATGCTTGATTTTGCCGAATCGCAAAAACAGCGAGTAGCCGCCAGTGGCGATATCGTCAAAGACCGCACCCTATTTGCAAACGTTGGAGCCGCTTAACATGAGTGAGGCATTCAAAGCAGAAGCAGTAGGCAATGACGCTGATGACACAAGACAAACGGATGTCCTCATCATCGGGGCTGGGCTGGCAGGGTTGAGCACCGCGCTATCTTTGCCAAAGTCGCTGAATATCACGGTATTGAGCAAAGACGCACTTGAGGTTTGCTCAAGCCACTATGCCCAAGGCGGTATCGCAGCCAGTTTGGATAAAAACGACTCCGTCACTGACCATATCGCCGATACGCTGATCGCTGGCGCCGGATTGTGTGAGATTGAGCACACGACCAGCATTCTCAGCGCTGGGCAGCAGGCCGTGCAATGGTTATGTGAGCAAGGTGTGCCATTTACCCAAAACCCTGATACCCAAATCTCTCAACAAAATGCCAAAAAAAAACCGCTAACCGAGTTGCACACCAGTGACTTACATTTAACCCAAGAAGGCGGTCATGGCTGTCGCCGAGTGGCGCATGCCGATGACGCCACTGGTCGGCATATTATGGAAGCGTTGAACATAAAAGCACATGCTGCAACCAACATTACTATTTTACCCTATCATGAAGCGTTGACGTTACTCACCTCGCCATTCACTGATAGCCAGCTGAACCCTCATGCGAGGATTAAACATTGCCAAGGCGCGCTGGTGTTTGACCATATCAATCAGCGTCAATTTACCTTTCGTAGTCGTACAGTCGTACTGGCTAGTGGTGGCTTAGGTCAATTGTTTAAGCGTGCCAGCGCCCCCAATGTCTGTGTCGGCGATGGCGTTATGATGGCGTGGCAAGCAGGATGCCGCTTAGCAAATCTGGAATTTATCCAATTTCATCCGACAGGTTTAGCACTTGCTGACAGCAGCTTTTTGATATCGGAAGCGTTACGCGGTGAAGGTGGGCGACTGTATTGTCCGCAAACTGGGACCCGCTTTATGCTGGATGTTGACGCACGAGCTGAGCTGGCACCGCGAGATATCGTCGCGCGGGCTATAGCAGAGCAGATTCATCACAATAAACTTGGTTATGTACACCTTGATGTCAGCCACTTGCCAGCGACATTTTTGCGGGCGCATTTTCCACAAATTGACCAAACCTTGCGAGCGCTTGGCATTAATATGACTGTTGATCCTATTCCAGTTGCTCCGACTGCCCATTATAGCTGCGGCGGCGTGGTCACTTGCGCAAATGGTTTGACCGATGTGGCAGGGCTTTATGCTGCTGGTGAAGTCGCTTATACGGGCTTGCATGGGGCAAACCGCTTGGCAAGCAACTCTTTATTGGAATGCGTGGTGGTCGGACGCAATATCGCCAAGGATTTGCCGCGTTATCTGAAAAACGTAACTGCGCGTGAAACAGACTCATTTACAACAGTATTGCCAACATCGTCTTATGCCACTACCGAAAAAACTCTCACCGATATATGGACGCCACCACGCATTGCACATGCTCAATTTATCAAGCTCCCTTCACCTGTATTTAATAAATATGGTGAGAATAATAGTAAAGGCAAATTTGACCCTGACAGTCTGCTAAAACCCGATATTACCAAAGTAACGGCTGAGTTAAAAACGTTGATGACTGATCATATGGGCATCACGCGGTGCGCTGACGCATTAGAACAAGCGCTGACACAAATACAAGCATGGCAACAGTGGCTTACCCGTGCTGCGTTGCCTCATCAATCCGATGCTCATGATAAAAGCAGTGTGATGGTCGTTGACGAACTTGCATACTTGCAACTGGCGAGGCAGTTACAATTAGCGACCTTGATTATTCAGTCTGCTTATCAGCGTTTTGAGAGCCGCGGTGGGCATTATCGAAAAGACTGTCCAACTTTAGCGACAATGCCGCTGACCAGTGTGATTGAGTCACTATCAGACCAGCTTTATCATCAACATACTGACTTTAATCAATCTGTAAAAGCCGCTCAACCTTATCCACATTCAACTCAGGACGATCATAGACTGCTAGAAATTTAAGGCATGTCCTCATTTTGAAAATGGTCATAAAAATGAGATGAATTGAAGCCAAACAAGGAAAATAGCGCCGATAATATCAGGCTATTAACCAGCTATTTAACACAGTTTGGCGAATATTTAGCCATTTTTAGGCCATTTAGTCATCCTCGTTCAGATTGAGGACACGCCTTAGTAGTCCGTATTTTTTTGGTGGTGTGATACAATCTTCAGTTTCTTAAAAATGCCTTGTCAAAAGCGCCTTATTAAAAATGCTGCGAGCCGACCACCATGCAAAGCTTAATTACTCTTGTTCTGGTATTAATGCCAATGTTTATTGGCTTTGCCATCCCTTCTCATCCGACTATGACCAAAATTGCAGATAAAGGATTATCTTATTTGGTCTTCATTATTTTAGGGCTTATTGGCATTGAGCTATCACAGGTCGAAGGACTGGGCAGTCAGCTGGGCGAAATCGCACTATACGTTACTGTACTATCGATATTGACGATTGGCACGGGTTTGTTTGCACTCATGTTGTTTGACCGTGTGCGCCCATGGCACGCCAAAAAACCCAGTGTAAAATCAAAGGAGCATCGCGTCAGTATTCGTGGCAGCTTGGCACAAGTGGTTTGTGTGCTGATCGGCATGATCATTGGTTATTTCTTGCCAGCCGCTTATATGCCGCCTGAAAACACCATGACTGCACTACTCATGCTCTTGATTTTATTGGTCGGTATTGGGTTAAAGGGTTCAGGTATCACGCTCAAAGAAGTAATGTTGAATAGACGCGGCGTTGAGATGAGTGTCATTTTTACACTATCAGTATTGGCGGGTGGGCTTATTTTTGCGGCGTTATTTACGGACGTGTCATGGACTAAGGGCTTGGCACTTGCTTCAGGATTTGGTTGGTACTCACTATCCGCAATTGTTATGACCGACGCTTATGGCGCGGTTTGGGGCAGCGTGGCATTATTCAATGATTTGGTACGTGAGTTTTTTGCCTTGCTGTTCATTCCTGTATTTATGCGCAAATACCCATCGGCGGCAGTCGGACTTGGCGGTGCGACCAGTTTAGATTTCACCTTGCCAATTATTCAACAATCAGGGGGTCTTAAAGTCGTGCCACTGGCGATTAGTTTTGGCTTTATTATTAACATCGTCTCACCAGTACTGATGGTATTTTTCTCGGCAGTGGGATAAGTATAAGCTTTGATGGTTAACTATTATTTAAAACTCGACGCATATTGTCGAAGCTACTTTGTTTGGTTGCTGATAAGCTATCTCATTTTCAGGCTCCGTAGCTAGTCCATAAACTCGGCGATTCATGAATTTTCCTTCTTCTGTATCAGACGATGCAATAGGAGCTCTAGCGCCACAGTTAAAAGTGCTCAAACGAATAGGTTCGATGTTATGTTTTGAAACAAGATAGTTTTTGACCATCAGAGCTCTATTTTTAGGTAAAGAGCTTGAATCCCTATCGATCTCATCCTCTGAAGCATGAGCTTCAATTTTCATAGTAGCGATATCATGTTTATTCATCTGTTCTGCTACTTTGTCAAGCTCAAGCTGATACTTTGGAAGTAGCGCACTACTACCTTTTTCAAAAAAAGCCCGATACTCCATTTTTAGACCTACCCCAATAGTCGTAAAAGGACAACCTCTTTCATCTACTATCACGTTTTCTGGATTGGCTGGGCATTCGTCTATCTCGTCAAGTACGCCATCACCATCTGAATCTATATCTGCTGCTTGCATCGTCATTATGTTTCCATAGTGAGGTATATCTTTAGATGGCGCAGTTGCAATAGTCTGACAGCCAGCTAAAGTTATAGAGGCTGCTAGTAGCAAAGAATTATAGGGTTTGGTTATCATCTTCGCTCTCTTTTTATCTAGAATAATTGACAGTATTATTTATTATCATTTTCAATTTTTTTGAAACGTTCGATATCATACTTTGCATTACTTATCATGACATAGACACGTTGGTTCATCTTGCTGTTTTCTGATACCACTCTAGATAAACATACCAGAAAGGCGTTATAAATGTGGGACTAGATGTGATAGACAGGGATTAGATGGGATACGTATGTAACGAGGTTACACTAGGCGTAATGAAAAGACTACGAATAAATTGAAGACCTATTACTCGTCGAATAGGTCTTTTTGTTTGTCTGGTAGGGACTTTCTGATCTTGGCGATGATTTGATAGATAGTAATTATTGAGAGATTGTACTTTTGAGCGAGCTGGTGCTGATTGTTACCAGTGAAAGCCTGCCATATTTCAAGGTCACGCTTGTGAAGCTTGAGGGGGCTATTCTTAGGAACATATAACATGCTGCCGCCCCAATGTATTGTCATACGCTCTGCTAGATGAAAGGCTATCTGCTCAGCTGCTTCTGTAGGTATGTCAGTGTAAGAAGCAATAACATCAGCACCGTGACCGACCATGTCCTGTAAGAACGCAGTACCTAGCTTGGTAAACTTACCGTCCGTTTGGGTGTCTGACATTATCTGCTCCATTGTGTGACCGATCTATAATTGCATTTTACTATAGTTGAATAAATATAGGTGTGGGTAGCATGGCAGGTCTACTATTTATAACCGATTATTTGTTGTTTATCGCGGCTATAGCTTGAGCGTTCTCTACGCGCTGCTGCCATTGTTTAAGAGATTCGATTATGCGACTGGCGTCTGTAGTATTAACAAACTGCAATGCTGATTTGCCTGTTTGGCGCTCGACGTACTTGGCTAGTGCAAGCTCACTTGAATTACGTACTGCGCCAAGCTCATACAAGGTGATCCATAGGCTGCGTATCTTCTTAGACTGTGGATCGTCAGCTTGCTTAAGTTTGCCTACGCTCTTGGCAGGTTTGGTTGCGAAACCTTTAGTCTTTAGGTGCTCAAATACGGTAACGAGTTCGCTTTTAGTCATCTGCTTGGTGCTACTTTTGCCCGTCTGCTCGGTCAGCATATGGCGATAGGTGGCTTCGTCTAAGTCTAGCTGATTCTTGGCTATATGAATGATCTGTATGAGCTTAGGAACAGTTGGGGTACGTTTGTTAGTCATGGTTAAATTCCTTACTATTGAAGTAATAAAAAAGGAGGATGTCGCTAAGCGTCACCCTCCTTTTTTTATTATTTGTATACCTAAATAAATTAAGGTACCAGATTAGTTGACGGCTTCTTTTAAGGCTTTTCCTGCTACAAAACTGACCGCTGTTTTGGCTGGTATATCTATCGCTTCGCCAGTCTTTGGGTTGCGACCAGTGCGGGCTTTTCGTAGTGAAGGTTTGAAAGCACCAAAGCCAATCATCTGTACGCTATCACCTGCAATCAGTGCCTCTGTCACGCCATGCTCAAACGCTTGTAGTGCTGAACGCGCTTGATCTTGCGTGATACCTGCATCAGCTGCCATTTTTTTGATTAAATCTTGCTTATTCATGATGTCGATCCTTAAGTTAGATGCCAGTGTCCGACTGGCTACGGGTTTAAAAACCTTTTAGAAAAGTTATGAGTTTGCAATCTGTCATTGCCATCAGTTGTAGTAAACAGTGGTCATCTAAGAAAAGAGTTGTGCCAACACTACGATCAGCAGCTTCAGTATTGAGCATGTATTCCTCACCATCCCACCACACCATCATGCCTCGTGGCTTGAGGCGATAGTTCAATGGCTCAACGATCCGTTGTAACTGATTGGCTGCTTTAGCACTACGCTTTTTAAGCTTGACGATACTCTTGGGTTTCACTTTTACCTCAGTAGTCATAAGTGCCGCGCTCCTTATACTTTGCTAAAATCGAGCGGGATTTGGTCGTATTTGCCGTTTTCATCTCGCTTATAAATGCGGATGTATTCTTTAGTGCTGGTGATCTGCGTGGCATCTGCTATGGCTTGCATAGCCTCAAGCCACTTTGGGTCGTCAAAATCGTGACGGCGCAAGCCTAGAACACGATAAGTGCTAACTTTGCCTTCTTTATCGACTTGGAACGCATCGTTTACTAGCGTCATGATTTTGGTATCACTACCTTCGCTCCACTCACCGATGCATTCATGGATTAGGTTCTTAGCGATCTGCAAACGCTCATCGAAAACGATGTTGTCCTGCATCGCAATCTGGACTTTGAAAGCACCATCAAATGACGGTAGGCTGACGTTGCCTTTTTTGCCACCGTATTGGGTCTTATACTCACTGGCTGATAGCTCTAAAAAGTCATAAATAAGTGAGAACAACGCTTCTTTTTCTGTTTTCATAATGCTATTAAGCGTCAGTGCTTTATTAGCAATGTTAATCACAGTCTCATCACGGAGCTTGTCAATTGGCTTGATTGAATCGACAGGGATCAGATGACCTTTTTCATCAGTCATATAATCGACGCCGTTTAAGGTACAGGTAGGTGTGGTGGTTTGATTAATCATGAGTATTGCTCCTGTGTTAAATAAGATTTTTTAAGAAGTGATTAAAGTCAAAAGGTGTATTGTCGTTGAGTTCTCTTTTGTATTTAAGAATGACCTTCCAATATCCCGTCTTCTTTAGTTTTCTAGCACTGATGGTTATGTCAGTAGCACCTTTTGCGAGTTTATCAGCTGCTTTTTGACCCTCATTCAAAGCGTCTTCATAACTACCTTTTGCTATGATCTCGATGTTCGCATCCATTCCGTACTCCTATACATTCATGATGATGTCGCGGGTGATTGTGGGGACTCCAAGGCTGGCTGCCATGTTCATAGCTCCCGTTACTAGGTTGCCGACTGCTAGCGGGTACAACAGGCTTTGCACGACGCGACCTTTGCTATCGGTACGTACTAGGCGACTGACCATAGCGTCAATACCTGACTCATCGATAATGCTGTCAAGACTGGTTTGCTTAGATAGGCGCTTGGCTAGGTAGCCTGATAGTTCAGCTGGCGCTATTGGCTCAAGCGTGACAATTTCACAACGCTGGACAACTTCGCGTATCGCTGGGTTTTGCTCTGATAGCTTGAGACCAAGCTCGTTTTGACCAATTAAGATAATGCCCAATAGTTTGTCGTAGCCGTCCTCTAATTCAAAAAATCGCTTCAAATGTTTGAGTGTTGGGATAGGCAAACTGTGCGCCTCTTCGATAATGAGGACGTGGCTATTGCCTGCTTTGTGCGACTCCTTAAGAACATTGTGTACTTGACGAAAACGTGCTTCAGGGCTGCGCTTGATGTGCTCAAGTGGACTTAAGGCGTTAAAAATAGCTTCAGCAATGTGAGCGGCTTTTAGTGTCTTACCTTTTATGTCGTTGTCCTCGGCAGCTAAAACATAAGGCTCAATAGTAATGACGGATTGGTTTTCGCGCTTTAGGCGGTCAATCAAGTCACGCTTTAGCGTAGTTTTGCCAGCGCCTGACTCACCAGTGACGGCAATGAATCCGCCGTGCTTAGCGGTATGGTGCATAGCTGCACGAACATAAGCGGTATCATTTGACTGGTATAGCTCATCAGCACTACGAATGTCGCTAGTGAAGGGATTAATGAATAGCTTGAACTGCTTACGGGCTGCATCGGTTAGGGTCTGTTTGCGTAGTAGCATGGGGTTTTCCTTGTCGTTGTAATCATCAGTTATGGTCAATGGCTCTAATAAATCTAAGGCAATGCTGTGCTTCGCTAAAAATTGGCTGATACCTTCATTAATGATGCTTTTGCTAGGCGCTTTTGGGTATTGGTCATGGTTAAGTATTAAGTTGACCGACGCGGGGCTAAGGTCTAGATGCTCTGATAACTTGCGTTGACTAATACCGTTTGTTTTTAAAAGTTGTTTGACGTGTTGCATCGTCTTATCCTTATTATTCGTTGACCGCTTTTAGATAGTTGATGGGCTTGCCTACAATAATGCGATCTGCAATCTCAGTAATGGCGCTATGGGGTACGCCTTGCGGATATTGCGCTTGTAAGTCGCTAAAGTGCTCAGCGTGCCATAAGTCACTAATTAGCCCCCGTAATTGCATGGCGGCTTCAACATGCGTTAGAGGTTTGATCTCGCGACTGGCCACATGAGCACTGGTATCAACCGTTATCGCTGCTTTGGTGATGATACTTGGCACATTACCCTCGTTATGACTGTTATCTACGTCTGCCATGGCATCGATTGCACCAACATAAGCGGCTTGTTTTTTCTTACGGGCTTTGTCCACATCGGCTTCGGTATCTACGCCATAAGCGGCTTTTAGCATTGCTTTGCGGTTGCTGTCAGCGCTGCTTTCAGGCTTAGTAATCATCTGCACACCAATCACAGGCGAATGAATAGCAAATCCTGCTTCGTCGGTTTCAATGGGGCTAATGGTATAAATATTGTCCAGCCACGCCACATCGATATCAGGGGCGCGATAAGGATTGACGACGATGTCAACGACGGCTTTGGGATAGATATCAGGCAAATGGGTTAAATCATAGGCTTGGTTCGGATAGCCTTTAATAGTATGCGTGACTGATAGATCACCACGTACTTGCATGGTTTTTGGTTTGGTAGTTACTAATTCACGGCATACCTCTAAACTCGGTGCTAGGCGCAGCTGCTCATTAGTAATAGTCAGCCAAACGGCATTACGGGTTTTGCGAGTGCGGCTGTGAATGGCGTTAGCATTGAAATGTGAGCGCCAGCGTTGGCAATAGGCGTTCAGCTCTGCAAGTGTGCCAACATTTAAAAAGCTCAAACGACTTTCAAACTTGCACTCGACGATGTCGTTATGCTTTTCAACTTGACCTTTTGCACGGCTATTACCAGCGGCATGCTCAATATGTTCAATACCAAGGCGATCTAAAAGGTTAAGAAATAATCCTGATAAGTTAGCCGATCCTTTATCCATGACCAAAATACTCGGCACACCATGCATAGGATCGTTAGCGGCACGGCGCTGGATTGAGTTAAGGAACACTTGCGTGAGGTTTTCGCTCGACTCTGCGCCCATGACGTATTCGACATAAGTCGCTGCACTATAGTGATCAGTGACCACGTAACGGATGACACGCTCTTTTTCAATCTTCTTTACATTGGCAGGTTTGTTCTTGTAAAACTCTTTTTGTTCCATCACAGCCAAACCACCTTTGGGCAAGTAAAACAGCACACAAACTGAGGCATCTATCTGCCAAACGTGGTTAGGGTGGAGACTACGTTGGGTCACATGTGCGGTGGGTGTTGCAAGTTGACTTGGGTGGCAGTGATACGCCTTTAGTGCTCGCAGTATTGTGCTGACAGCTACATCAGGAATCTTGCCTTGCGCTTTTAGCATCTCTGCGGCGTCAGTCACGGCTAGGATCTGTTTGCCATTAGCTCGAGTAGCGACTAGTATCATCCCGCCGATTAATTCGGCTTGAGCGCGAGTGATGATGCTATCGCCTTTATCAGTGCGGGTCTTACGTGGTGGCATTAAATCTGCATCGCGCAATAATTGATAAATCTGCTTGGTTGAGCAATTAAGGAAGCTAGCCGATTGCTCAACAATGGGGGTTTTTTCACCGTGCGCAGCATCGTTTAGGCGCTTAGCTATAGTGCGTAGGTAGTCGAGGGTTGCGGTATCCATAATGTTGCTCTTATTATTAGGGTTAAGGAGTTTGCTAATTATTCATTGTCTTCAGTGATGAACCCTTGCTCTTGCTTCCATGCTTGAAAGCTTGCAGCATCCTCAGCTTTATTGACTGGCTTTGACGTAGCAGCGGGTATCTTCACTACTGTCTCTTCATTCATCCAATCAGGAGTAATCATCTGTGCTAGATCAATATCAATACCTTCGATTGTGGCAAGCTCAGCTATTCGTCCATAGGTGTAACTGACATCAGCGTCAATCTTGGCACTTAGATGAGGTACGTCTTCATCAGCCTGCACACGCAGCGTTATGATGCTGGCATTAAATTGACTGATGGCGGTCAAAAGGCTGGTCACTGACTGAGCAAGCTCCCCTGTAATATGCACCTCACGTTCTTGATCTAAGGCGTATTGCTGGTCAGGCTGGCGGCGTAAGCTGATTTTTGCATCCAACTCGTCTATTTTTTTGTTCTTATTGTTCAACAACTCATCTTTGGCAGCGGTGTCACTACGTGCGTCTTTAATTGCTTTTTTTAACTCACGGACACTCATGGTTTCGATATCGTCAAGGGTGATATCACCGATACTATCGCCATTGCTTAATGCTTCGATTTGATCATCATCAAGCGTTACCAGCTCTAACAATTTGCTTTGGCTGCCTACTTTGCTTAAAAGTGTTGGTGTTGATGCATTTGATATCTTGAGTACAGCTTGCATAAACTTTTGGGCTGTGCGCGTTTGAAATCCGAGCACTTCAAGTCGCGTTTGAAACTCGCCATGCGGGCACATCTCTTTAAGAATAAGTAAGCGTTTGCCCATCTCGACGCAGGCTTCAGCTGTGCGTTGCTGATAGAAGCGAATGCCATCTTCTAGTGTTCCAATAGTTAGGCTGCCCTCGTAGCCCAAGCTAGTCGCTAATCTAGCCGTAGAAATAGCAAGCTGATTGGTAGTAGTAACATTAGCGTCTTTATCTGGGGTAATGTCTTTCATAATGATTCCTTATGAGTTCTGAATGCGGTTATTAATCTCTGCTAAGCGGCTCGACATACGGTTATAGTCTGTCTGGTACGCTGTCGCTATCTGCAACATAGCAACTGATAACTGGTAACGTCCGTCATCACGCTTTTCTGCCATACCTTCGCTTACTAAGTCATCTAGATCACGGCAGATATTTGCAGCAGAGGTATCTATTGTTTTTGCTAATTCTGTCACGCTGATACCGCTGAAGGTCGCGCTACGCATCGCCTTTATAACTTTTAGCGCACGCTTGGTAGCATTAGCCATGACGATTATCTCCTTGAACAATCTGTTGCATATATAAGTCGCGGTCTAATTGGGCGCTGTACCATGCCCCGCCTAGTAAGATGCAGAGCGCTACTAAAACTATCTTGAGATAGTCACGCTTTGGCTTAGTGCGCTTGAGCGCAGCATGTCTAGCATCAGTCCCTAACCAGTCCTCTTCTTCTACAACGCCGTCGATGACTAAGTTGTTATGAAGCTTATTGAGTTGTGGTAAGCGCATAATAGATGCTGCTGCTTCAATGGTCTGCTGGGCACGGCGTAGCTCACGATGCAATTCACGTTGATCTAATTGCAATTCAGGCTGGTTTAAACGATGTAGCGTTGCACCTTTTTTAATCGATGAAATCACGCTGTCACCTCGCTGGTAGCTTTGGGGTCAATCTTTAAGCCCATTGCAACCTTTATAGCGTGGCCTTTGCCACGTGTGCCTTTGACCATGCCTGTGAGTACGCGTGAGCAATACTCAGGATCATAGCCACGAGCCTCTGCCCACTCTTTGTGAGTGATCCCCTGATCAATTAGGGACTTGCGGAATTGGTTGGCTGTGATTGGTGCTGCGTCATGTTTTGCCATGTGCTATCATCCTTTTATGGGTTATTAATGAAACAAAGTTGTATCAATCGATACGTATATAATAAGACAAATATGTCTGGTTATCAAGGGTTATTATGGACAAAAATGTCGGTTTTCGCCTAAAAGAGCAGAGAAATGATAAAAGTGTTACTCAAAAGGCAGTAGCTAAGGTGACAGATGTGTCTGAAAAGACTGTTAGTCGATGGGAAAGTGGCACACCTATACCCAGTGACAAGCTGACGCTTTTGTCTGATTTGGGTTTGAATGTCTTTTACATACTCACTGGTGATAAAGGCGAAACTTCACTTGTCGGCAAGATGGATACTTTTTCTACCAATGAGACTGAGCTGATAGATGATTTTCGTAAAATGGATGCTGATAAACAAGCTGCTATAATGCAAACTGCTAAGTTGTTCGCTAGTAACGGAAGAGTGGAAGTCACAAATACAGACTTTGACAACTCAAAAAATAAGGGCTATATCAATCAAGGTAATCATGATGGCGAGGTGAAATTTGGGAAGTAATTATGAACCTGAGAATCATGGCTATATTAATCAAGGCGATCATAAAGGGAATGTGTACTTTGGATTACGAGATGCACCACCTCAGAATCATCCTAACGCGATTAAATGCTTTCAGTGTCCTGAATACACGTGGCGTAAAACAGCGGATTGTGTCCACTGCGGTGCTGATATACAAAACTATCTAGAGTGTCAGAAAGTTAGACTTGAGATATATAGTGCTAATCATCAGATGAATCGGTTAGGGTGCGCAATACTCGTTACAGTTGCATTGATTGGACTGTCTATATGGTTTAATATTCTTTGGCTTACGGTAGTCAGTGTGATAGCTGGTGCTATTTTTTGTGGTGCTGTCAGTAAGCTAGAAGGTCATAAAAATAATCTTAGAGAAAAGCTGTACCAGCTGAGTTAGTAATAGAGGTAGTATGAAAAAATTAATATGCATTGGCATGATATTGGCAATGGCTGGGTGCAGCTCTGAGCCTCAAGTAAAAGACATAAATGATATGAAAGATGACTTGATCAGTGATTATCAAGTTAGTGATGTGTATATTGAGGGTGATCAGCATCTAATGATTGCTATGAGTTTGCCTGAGAATAATGATCTAGAACATGCTGCAAACGTAGGCTTCAACAGAATGGGAGATATGTTAAACCATGTGTTAGTCAGCTACCCCACGCTTGATGCTGAGGCTAAGCAAATATATGTGAGCTTTAACGCAAACCTAGTAGACACTCAAAATAATCCGTCAATAGAACCGATGTATGATGTGTATTTTGATGTTTCAGAATTGAAAAAATTAAATGTAGATAGTAGTTCTACTTTCTATGACTATCTACGCTATGCAAATATCAGTGTCAGGCAGCCTATGGGTCACAAAGTCATAGAGGCATGGTGCGCGGGAGATAATAATAAGCAAGACTTTGTAAATGTCTGCTTATAAAACCTAAAAGCGAATACGTATTCGCATTTGATATCACTACTCTTTTAAGGTTTCATGTATGAAAAATATAGGGTTGACATTACTGCCATTAATATTATTAGCGCTATCCACACCCGCGCTCGCTAAAGCTAAGTCATGTAAGGACTTCAAGACTCAGCAAGAGGCGCAAGTCTATTATGAGACTCGTAAAAAAGCTGGGCAGACTGGCTGGAAAAACTTAGACCGTGACAAGGATGGTCGTGCCTGTGACTGTAATAAAGGCGGTAACGGTAAGAGCTGCCCTAAGAACTAACAACTTTTAATTAGTCATAAAATAATAGAAGTGCGTACTTTAATACTGGAGAGGTAAATGCAAGCAAATATACTCGCTGCTAATGAAAGAATAATAGAAGCCGACTTTAAAGTTACTTATAATACTGAGTATCCTCCTAGCGTTAAAGACGTTATTAAAAGCCTGTCTAGTTTAGAGTACCTTATAAAAAAGGGTGCATTAGTGCTAGAGGCAGCCTACCCTGATATTAAAATAG
Source organism: Psychrobacter aquaticus CMS 56 (assembly GCF_000471625.1). Lineage (GTDB taxonomy): Bacteria > Pseudomonadota > Gammaproteobacteria > Pseudomonadales > Moraxellaceae > Psychrobacter > Psychrobacter aquaticus. The sequence continues at coordinate 84,280 of NZ_AUSW01000015.1, read as the reverse complement.
TTAGTACTGAAGTTTACGTTCAAGATATTGAGGCTGGTAGTCTTTATGAATGGTTGAGAGTAACGTGTCTGACACGAGCGGTTGGCGAGGAAAATCTACAAAAATTAGAAGAGGTATTCAATGATATTCTTCAGGATGGCGGAAAAGTGAATAGCCTTGTGATGTTAGGTACAGGCGCATTTATTGGTGCTGGTATTATGGCAGGATCTTCTATGCTTGGTGATGCTGAGGTGCAACCTGTAAATAACTACAACACAGTTAATATTGTGAATGTGGCACAAGATGCAGGCATAACGGGTGAAGAGCTTGAGCATATTGTACAAGCAAACATGAACAAGAAAGTGGCTGCCAGTGCAGTAGATTTTGTGCAACCTGCAAAAGGTGAGAATGCGACAATTTCATTAGGTGATAATGATGCCCTAACTATACCAAGCGAAGTGGTAAAAAATGCTCCAACGGTGTCTAGTCTTGAACCGCCTGAAAGAAAAGAAGACGATTATAGCAATATTGATTTGTATGTTTATGCCAGTGACCAAGATAGCAATAGTCGTGGTTGGGCTGGCATAGCACCTGAGCTATTCGACAATCGAGTTAAATTTGAGTTAGGAGAAGATTTGGACTCATTTACTCTTCACAATGCAGGCAAAAAATTAAAAGCCGACATAACTCTTGTGAGAAAATATGACAAGAACAAACGGGCTTATGTACCTGAAAAAATAATTATACATAATACAACTACCTAACCCTTAATCAGTCATAAAATAATAAAAGCCCTATATTTTATAACCTGTTAGCAATCACAAGCTAACAGGTTTTTTTATGTCCGATAACAAACCAATGATGACCGATAAAGAGTTTTTTGATTGGTCTAAAATACAAATTCCTGATAACACTTTAACGCAAGATATAGTCGATGAAGTAAACAAAATACTGCGTCCTATCAACCCTGCTGACTTGCAAAAAGTCATTACTATCCTCGGTAACTCTAGCGCTGCACAAGCGGGTGCAGGTGTTAGCAGTTCGCTACCTGTATTGACTCGTGCTGACATCGTAGCCTCTGCCAAAGGTATAAGCGTAGAAGCTGCTGCCTTAAAATCGGTCATTGATGTTGAATGTCCAAAGCCTGGGTTTGGCGCGGACGGTCTTCCTACAATCTTGTTTGAGCCACATAAGATGTGGAAGTACTTGACCCTTGCAAACTTCATCACTAAACGCGATCAGCTGCAAGCGCTGTTCCCTGATATGTGCAATCAAACGTGGGATAAGTCGTTGTACAACGTGCGAACACAACACGAAAAGTTAGCGGTATGTAAGGTTTTGCACTGGGATGCAGCTCATATGTCATGCTCTTGGGGCAAAGGACAAGTCATGGGCTTTAACTGGCAAGACCTAAAGTATCCTTCTCTCAAAGCATTCATTGATGCTATGCACACATCGGAGGCTGCGCAGATAGATGCTATGTGCCGATTCATTAAGGTCAATGGTTTAGTTGATGAGCTACAACGCAACGATTGGGCTGGCTTTGCCTATCGCTATAACGGCGAAGGTTATAAAGCGAATCAGTACGATATTAGACTCGCAGCTGCCTATAAAAAAGCGAAACGGGAGGGATGGTGATGGTGCAAACCTCTAATAATGCTGATCTAAAGCTTCAACCTGCTACTGACAATCCAATGCCTACGCCGTCTGAGCCTAAGCACTGGTATGAATCAAAAACCATCTGGTTCAATCTCATCATTACTGCTATGACCTTGGCTACTGCCGCCACGCCTAGCCTTGAGCAATACATGAATGCAGAGGTATACGGTGTCATCGCCACAGGAGTCGCCTTTATCAATGCTGTGCTACGACTAGTCACAGGTCAGCCAATCAAAGGCGGTGGCAATGGGTGACATTATAGATAAAGCGAATAAGGTCGCTGATGTCTATCTTAATGCAGCGCTGTCGCATATCAAGATAGAGACAGCTAACAACGTCACTAACTGTATTGACTGCGGCGATCCTATAGGCGCGGCGCGTAAACATGCTGCACCATACGCCATGCACTGCTTGGAGTGTCAAGGATATAACGATAAGGATAAACGATGATATTAGAACTAGAGGCTTATCAAGCAATCGGTATAGCGTTGACTATCGGCGGCTCGATATGGGGTGCTGGCAAAGCGTTCTTTGCACGGTTTGATAGCGCATTACGTGAGCGTGATGATTCGTTAGAAAACGCTATTAGTAACGTATCCATACAAGTGCAGCAACAAACCAACGAAGTGCGACAAATCGAAAGAGATTTTTTGATACTCAAGGCTGAGTTGCCTGAAAAATACCTAACACGCATGGACTTCAACCGTACCTTTACGGTGATTGATGCCAAGCTTGACCGACTATATGAGCTGAGTAATCAGAAAAAATAAGGATTGAACATGCCTATCGATATTGAAAAAAGCCGCCGTGAGGGTATGCGCTGGTATCTGCTAGTCTCTATGCACCGTGTAGAGCCAACTGGCTGTGGTGATGTGATGCTAAAAACTATCATGGATGATATCTATAACGATGTATCGCCAAACGAGTTGCACCAACAGCTTAGCTACTTGGAAAAGCGCAAGATGGTAGAGCTAACTAAGCATCCTGATGGGCACTGGCATGGACGCTGTACGGCATTGGGTATCGATGTGGTTGACTATACCGTGGACTGCCGCGCTGGTATCGCTCGCCCCACTAAATACTGGAGCTAAGCTATGGCACGTGAAACGGCAATAGATCAGTTGCAACCTGAGCACAAGCATCAGCTAGATGACAAGCTGTTTGACAATGGGTTTAACGGCTATCAAGACCTAGCAGGATGGCTACAAAAACTTGGTTATGAGATCAGTAAATCTAGTGTCCATCGCTATGGTAAAAAGTTAGAAGGTAAGCTGGCCGCTGCCAAAATCGCCACTGATATGGCGATACACTTCGCTGATAACGCGGCTGATGATACAGGTGCGCTGTCCAACGCGACAATTACCCTCATGCAAACTGAGGCTTTTAATGCGCTAGTAGCGTTAAAGGATCTAGAGATCGATCAGCCACCTGAAGAGCGTCTGCTATTACTTGCCAAAATTAGTAAGTCCATGGCTGAGCTGACTCGCGCTAACATTACTCAAAAGAAATGGGAAACGGAAGTCAAAACCCGTGCTCGAGCGGAGCTGCTTGCAGAACAAGCTGAAAAGCTTGAGGAACATGCACAAGCTGGTGGATTGGGCGCTGAGCAAGTGGACTTTTGGCGTCGTGAGTTCCTCGGTGTCAAAACGGCTAGCAAAAAAGGAAACTAACCCGTGACGGACAGTAAGATAAAAGCATTTGCCTCTAGTGCTGCCAACTCAGGTGCTAAGCTATTCAATACGCTCAAGTCTGCACACGATACTAAGCGTATCGTCGAGTGGGAGGAGCTGCCACAGTCTGTCCGTGATATCCCTGAAGCGTTTAATCCGATGGCTGATGGTCTGCTGATGAGTCATCAGTCAGATACTATCGCGCTGTCGCATGAGTACGATATTTTAGTCGTTGAAAAAGGACGGCGTACTGGTATCACGTTCGGTATGGCGCTCGATAAGTCGCTAGTGGCAGCAAGTCAACGACATGCCGGTGGTGACAATGTCTACTACGTCGGTGATACCAAAGAAAAGGGTCTGGAGTTCGTCGGCTACTGCGCTAAATTCCTGCGCACTATCGCGGTCGCTCAAGGACAAGGTGTTAGTGGTATTGAAGAGTTCTTATTTGAAGATCAAGACGAGCACGGCAAGACTAAATATATTACCAGCTGGCGCATACGTCTAGCCAGTGGCTTTCAGATCGTCGCGCTATCCTCTCGCCCTGAAAACATCCGTGGTCTGCAGGGGCATGTGGTAATCGATGAAGCGGCGTTTCATAGAAATGTGCAGGCGGTACTTGATGCGGCAACTGCTCTGCTCATCTGGGGCAGTCGTATCGTTATCATCAGCACTCACAATGGCACGACTAACGCCTTTAACCAGCTCATAAAAGAAGTCAATAGCGGCGTCTATGAGGATACGGCTGTCGTCTATAAAGTGACTTTCGATGATGCTGTCGCCAATGGTCTATATGAGCGCGTCTGTCTGATCAAAGGTGAGCTGCCAACAAGCGAAGGTAAAGAGAAGTGGTATAAAAAGATTCGTCGTGGCTATGGTAGTCGCAAGACGCAGATGCGTGAAGAGCTGGATGCTATCGCACGTGATGGTAATAGTACCAGTCTACCTACCGTATGGATTGAAAGTGCATCCGTGCAGGGTCGCCCAGTACTGCGTCTCATTCTACCTGAAAACTTCGTCGAAAAGAGCATCGCGGAGCGTGAAGATCATGTCAACGCGTGGATAACCGTCCATATAGAGCCGCTACTGGCAGCGCTTGATCCGCGTATCCCGTGGTATTTCGGGCAAGATTATGCGCGACATCGTGACTTTAGTATTATCAATCCGCTCGGAATAGAGCAGAACTTGCAACGCACTGTGCCGTTCGTGATTGAGATGCAAAAAGTACCCGCTAAGCAGCAGCTGCAGATACTGTTTGCCGTTATTAATGGTCTACCTAACTTCGTTGGCGGTGCGATGGATGCGACAGGTACTGGTGAAACTGTGGCTGAACTGACCGCTGATGAGTTCGGTCACTCACGCATTATGCAGGTCAAGATTACGCAGTCTTGGTATGGCGAGTATATGCCAAAGATGACGGGGCTGTTTGAAGACGGGATGATCACGATGCCTGCTGATAGCAATCTGACGCAAGATTTGCGTCAGATTGAGGAGGTCAATGGTATTCCTATGATCAGTCCCCTGCGTCGTAAAGATTTGAAAGACCCTGATGTGGTGCGTCATGGCGACTTTGCGCCCTCATTATGTCTATCAAACTGCGCCTATCTCAATATGAAAAACGGCAAGCTGACGGTGAATAGCCGTCCTGCAGTGCAAGATAAAAATATTCAGCAAGGCATCGGAATCCGCCAGCGATTTAACAGTATTATTCGAGGGTATTAAATGACAACAGTAATCGAAACTGCAACACAGAGTCTATCCACTGAGATCGCAAGCCGCGCTCAAGCAACTGCCTATGGGTCATTCGATATCGGCGGTATTATGATGTCACTACCTAACCCTGATGCGGTGCTGAAAAAGCTCGGGCGTGATGTCGAGGTGTACCGCGATATTCTTAACGACCCTGCTATCAAGGGCGCGGTCAGACGTCGGCGCTCATCAGTAGTTAGTCTTGAGTATGGACTTGAACAAGGCGATGCCTCAGATAAAGTCATGAGCTTATGTCAGCAAATACTAGCAAATGTAAAGCTACGATCGTTAATACGCGAGCTTCACGATGCATCGTTGTATGGCTATAGCCCAGCTGAGATCTATTGGACAAAAAGTGCCAGTAAGGTGGGCACATACTGGCTGCCTGAGCGAGTGCTTGGCAAACCACCCGAATGGTTCAGCTTCGACTATGAGAATCAGCTATGCTTTCGTAAGCTTGGCAATATCACAGGGGATGCTGTCCCTGATATGAAGTTCATTATGGCGCGTAACGATGCGACCTTTGCTAATCCGTATGGGGTCGCTGATCTAGCGGCAGTGTATTGGTCGGCGGTATTTCGTAAAGGCGGACTTAAATTTTGGCTACGCTTTGCGGATAAGTACGGACAAGCATTCATCGTCGGTAAGCATCCACGCGGAACACCTGAGAGTGAGGTCAATCTGATAATGGATAGCTTAGAGACGCTGTCGCAAGATGGTGTCGCGGCAATCCCTAATGATGGCTCCGTTGAGATTATGGAAGCGGCGGGCAAAGGCGCGACAGCGGATATGTTTGAGCGTCTACTTAAATACTGTCGGAGTGAAATCAATATCGCACTGCTCGGTCAAGACCAATCGACGGACTCCTCTAGTACGAATGCGTCGGCGCAAGCAGGGCTTGAGGTCACAGATGATATCCGCGACGCTGATGGAGAAATGATAAGCGAAGCTATCAATGAGCTGCTGCGTTATGCCGTACAGATCAATATCGGTGATAATGAGGTCATGCCAATCTGGTCGATGTGGTCAGATGAAGATATTACTGAAGCACTGGCTGGACGCGATGAGAAACTACAAAAAGCGGGCGCACGTCTGACTAAGCAGTACTTTATGCGAGCGTATAAATTGGCTGATGATGAGGTAGAGGTTGATGCTGTACTGGGTGCAACCAGTCGCACGCGGGTGAATGAATCTGATGGCACTGCTTCTCAAGTATCAGGCGTTAAAGCTGACTTTAGTGAGCAAGAATTTGAACCATTGCGTCTCGACTATGCTGATGCGAACATTGATAAGATTACCGCTGCTAGTCAGCAATATGTTAATGACTGGCTAAATCGTTTGCAATTGCTAGTAAATAGCGCCCCTAGTATGGAGGCATTGCCTGATATGATTGCGGCTGAGTTCGACAACCTACCCACCGAGCAGCTCGTCGATGTGATTGAGATGGGGCTTATGGCGGCGACACTAGCGGGACGTACTGAGGTGCAAGCGGAGGCTGATCTGTGAATGAGCTACCCAAAGTACAAGCTGCATTCGGGCTTAAGTTCCAGTCGCAGATAGATTTCTTTAAGCAAAAAGTGCGGCTGCCAACACAGAGCTATAAAGACATATCGGCAATCCAACACGACAAAGCCTTTGTGGTGGCTGGTGCTATGAAAGCAGATTTACTGCGAGACTTACAAAGTGCGGTAGGTCGTGCGATCGAAGATGGTGAAAGCCTTGGTGCGTTTCGGAAGCGTTTTGCGTCTATTGTAGAGAAACGAGGCTGGAAGGACTACACGGGAAGTGATAGCACAGTTGGTCGCGCTTGGCGTACTCGGGTTATCTATCTAACCAATATGCGTACCAGCCATGCTGCTGGCCGCTGGCAACAGATGACCACGCCAGAAATGATGAAAGCCCGTCCATACTGGCAGTATCGTCATGTGACACGAGACAATCCACGCCTGTATCATCAACGCCTTAACAACAAAGTTCTAAAAGCAGATGATGCGTGGTGGCAAGTCAACTATCCGCCAAACGGCTATGGTTGCAACTGCTACACCCGTACGCTCAGCCAAGCTGATATGAATCGGCTGGGTCTGTCAGTTGCTAACACTCCTGATATAGACGGCTATACTCAAGTCGGCTGGGAGCATGCTGCAGGATCTACATGGCAACCAAACATTGATAAGTACAGCTTTGTGATTGCAAAGTCTATGGTGGCATCAAGTATGGCTGATGGTGTATTTGAACGTTGGATTGGGCGCATGCAAACACAAAAGGATGAGCTCAAAGCCAGTGGCAATTATGTAGGATCAGGGTTAGATAAAAACAGACTGATACGCGCACAAGATACTGGTGAAGATTTTGTAGTAGCCGTACTTAGTAATGAGCAACGTGAACTATTGGGCGTTCAAACGCAGACTGTGCGCTTAAGTGAGTATGATGCGCTCAAGCAAGCGATAAGCCGAGAAGGCAACCGTGGTTTTGATGCCTCAAGCTATCAAAAAGTGCAGCGAGTCATCGACGATGCATCGCTTATTGTGCGTCAAATTCACAAGCCTACAGGGGAGCTATCGAAGCGAACACTATGGGTTGAAGGGTTTATGAAAGATAAGAAATCAAGATATAGTGCAGTACTGCATCAGACACAAGATGGCAGTGAAATCTATTTGAAATCATATCGTCTGGATAGTACTAAAGATGCTGCTATTAAAAAACGCGGTGAGGTATTGCTTGAGAGGTAATGCAGAAATGAGGGGCTTAGCAGGACGCTCCCTGAGTCCTCAAGCCAATCACTGAAACCTTAAGATTAACAAGGATGCTAATAGTGGTTAGTGGCGGGAGGGAGACTCACCGCAGTTGTGGGCTAAGTGTATTTATTATAACGTGATAATAAGTGGATAACAATGGTTATAGCTGATGTAGAAGGTATGGAGCAAATCACTGCTCAACTGCTGCGTATACTAGAGCGTACGGGCGATCTGTCGCCTTTGATGGAACAGATGGGTGAGCACATGATCAATAGTACCCACGATAACTTTGAAACCTCAACGTCACCCGATGGTACACGCTGGGAGTCCAATAGCGCAGTAACACTGGCGGCTATGCTTGGTAAATCACATACTAATAAAAGCGGGCGACTCAACAGACGCGGTGCTAATAAAATAATGAGTAAGCGTCCGCTAATTGCAAACAATACGTTGATGCAATCTATCCATTATGAGGCAGCTAGTGATAGCGTGACGATAGGCACGAATATGGTCTACGGCGCGATGATGCACTTTGGCGGTAGTAAGGCAGATTACCCGTATCTGTGGGGCGATATCCCCGCTCGCAATTATCTGGGTGCAAGCGAAGAGGATGTAGATATACTTATGAATATGGCGACGGAGTATCTAATTAATAACTGATATTAATTATCTAACACGTTCGTACACAAGGTCATCAACATAAAACTTATCTACTGTGCCATCTTCTAACAATTCTTTTCTAACAGCCATGATCTGTTGAATCTTTTTAGAGTCGCTAGGCATTTTGGGTTGATCATATTCTGATGTGTCAGTAAGTGATTCAACTAGTTCGGCAGAATCCCAGTCAAGACCACTTTCGCCTAAAACTCTAGTACCTTCGTCTTGAAATACCTCATCATTGTTTATGACTTCTTGAACAGCAGCGTCACGAGGGGCTTTGCTTATGACGACCTTTATAGCTGCAAATTCAGCTACGGCTTCTCTACTTAGTTTTGACATGGCTATACCTTTTAATTAATGAACGGACTTATTGATGTGTGTACTAAGATATAAAAGTTCAAGTCTAGTATCATTCATATCTTCGATTTAGGCGTATTTAATGCCTTTAAGTGGCGGATAGGTATGATTGGCTATCAAGGGCGTTTATAAACGTTTATAAACGCCTTTTACCCGTCGTAATAGAACAAGATCTAAGTAGCATTAGCATCTTTTCATTTCAATCTGATTGGAGTCATATTGAACTTCAAAATTATAATGGTCTGAATTTGCTCCAATACGTCGAGAGTCATAGAAGATATTTAATTTAAGTTCAGATAGTAAGTTTGCAATCAGTCTTTCTGTTTCTCTCTTATATGGCGCGATTCCTGAAAGATCAATCCAGTTTTGCTGACTAAAATGTTTTAAACAAGTTGATATATCGGTTCTGCTATAAATATTAATAAAACAATTATTATTTCTATGAATTATAGATGCTGTGAACACAATATTATCTGCTAAATAGGCTACAGTGATATTATCAATTGCTAAATAGGGATTAAAAGAAACCTCGACATCAGTGACATTAGCCGCACCACGCTTATTATCAATAAGTATTTCAATATCAAAATTACCATGCATAGCAACACTATTTAGTATCTCGTCTAGATTTGAGGATATGGTAAATTTAGGTTTATTGTCTTCAATCTCTTTTTGTTCATTTTGGTATCTTTGTTCAGCAATTTGAAGCTGTTTTTCTACTGCTTGGGATTGTTCTAAAGAGCGTTTATTCTGATCGTCTAACCCTGATTTTTGAATTAATATACTTGCAAAAAATAGTATCGTACTAATGGGAGCAAATATACCCACGATATAACTACCAATTGTAGCAAAGTCAGTATTACCAGAGCCTTTGACACTAAAAGTAAAGAATAGACAAAATAGTAGCCACGCTATTGTGAAGAACACGGCTATTTTAATTGCTGTGTTGTTATCATTCATCCTCGCCACCCGCGCTTGTCAGCAAATACCCAAGTGACGACACCTATCACTATAAAATATTCAGGATGCTCAACGACCAAATCTTTGTGGTTATCACTATGGGCAATGAGCGTAATGCCGTAATCATCAATGACCATCTCTTTAATTAAAGTCTCATTAAAATATGAGGCGGCAACTAGCTGCCCTGACTTGGCCTCTAACTGGCGATCTACTAGCAAATAGTCGCCATCATCGATACCCGCATCGACCATTGACTCACCGCCAGCTTGGTAAAGGAAGGTCTCAGTTGGATGCTGCAAGCATAGCGTATTAAGATCTATCATCTTAATATCATCGGCTGTGGATGTGGGACTACCCGCCGATAGTTTATGCAAAAACTGTGGCAAGTTGGCATGAGTTTTGGCGTCTAAGACGCCTATTAAAGTCGCATTGGCTTTATGATCTTGCGACGGCATAGCACTAGTTTGCATGTTAAAACCTCCTTAATTATATCAAGTTGTGCCTCATTGAGCTTTTAGCATCCGCTAACCCTAAGGACAATTCAAGAGATACGCGTAAATTACACGACAGGTAATGACGTTTCATTTTATCAATACAACCTCGCTATTCCTTAATCCACCATAAAATTATCAAGCTAATCAGCTCGTTACTATGTGTCATAAATGCACTATTGGTGACACTGTTCTATGAAACGCATCCACATCTTTAAAACGGGTACACATACTGATAGCCACGGTCAAACGCTGACCTTTGGTGAATCTGATCTCGCTGCTGCTATCGCTGCCTATGATCCTAGTCTGCATCAAGCACCTATTGTGGTTGGACATCCAACAACAGAAGCGCCCGCATACGGCTGGGTGCAATCTCTTACAAGTGACAATGGCAATTTATTTGCAACTCCCGAACAAGTTAATGCTGAGTTTAGCGAACAAGTCGCGGCTGGCAGTTATAAGAAAGTATCTGCTTCATTCTATCCGCCTAATAGCCCTACTAATCCTGTCAAAGGCTCTTACTATTTACGTCATGTAGGGTTTTTAGGTGCAGAGCCACCAGCCATAAAAGGCTTGCAACCGATCGAATTCAATGAAGATGCCGACGTTGTCACGCTAACGGTAGATTTTGCTGAAGCTAAGAAGTCTGCCTTTGAAAGTTTTGTCTCGGCTATGCAAACGCTGTTTTTTGGTGAGAGCAATACGACAGAGACTACCACTCATGATCAAAATCTTAACACTGATACTCAAAAGGATGACCCTATGTCTGACCCTACTATTCCACCAGTACCGCCTGTTCCAGCCACGCCACCAGCCGTACCCGCAGCAGCGACAGCCAATACTACAGATAAAGATGCTCAAATCGCGGCACTACAAGCGCAACTGGATGCTAAGACGCAAGCGGAATCGTCTGCCAAAACTCAAGCATCTGAAAAAGAAAACGCTGACTTTGCAGAAAGCCTAGTCAGCGATGGCAAAGTATCTCCCGCTAGCAAAACTATGGTGACGGCTATCTTAGATGCGCTGGATCGTGACAGTGGCAATAGCCCTGTTGACTTCGGTGAAGGCGATGCTAAGCAGCCGCTCAAACAAGCGGTAAAGGAGACACTTACCAAAGCAGATGCGTCTACGTTCGCGCATTTATTTAGTGAGGCTGCATCTGTTCCTGCTCATGGCAAAGTTGGCTTTGATGCGCCATCAGGTACGGCTGTCGACAGTGACCGTCTTGCTTTACATCAGCAAGCAGTAACCTACGCTGAGGCACATAAAGTGGACTACAGCACTGCCATTATAGCAATCGGTGGTTAGCCTGCATTGGCACTGCTCGCAATTGGATGGCTAAAAACTTTAATTAATAGGAATACGACGATGGATAACATGGATAAAAGCGTACAACACATCAACGTGCTATCGCTGCCAGTCACTGTACAGCAGGATACAGTAAAAGGCACGTGGGTCGATGTGATGGGTCTAACCATCAGTGCCAACGCCTTACCGCTTGGCGTCACTGAACATGATGCTAATGCAGGTGAAATGGTGGCAGTCACGGTGATGGGTACGGCTAGTGTGAATATGGTCGGTATCGCAAATACGGCGGTGCTACGAGGAGACGCTATCTGCTATGAGACAGGTGCGATGACTATTAAGCCATCAAGCGAAGCTGTAGCTGTACCTAATACAGTGCGCGGCATCATGCTCTATGACGCCGCGGCAACTGGTCATGCTGAGGTACTACTGCGCTAAGTGCTCGCAGCGCTTTATCTAACCATTAGTCATACAAACGTCATCAAACTAAATAATTAAAAGGCAAATGTCATGATCACAATCATTGTAGATCCTATTCTCACTCAAGTGCTACAAGGCTACGGCGTAGCTACTAACGTCGGTCACGTACTGTTCCCACGTGTGCCTGTGCAAACGACTGGCGGCAAGGTCATTATGTTCACCGACCGTGACTTTCGCATCTATCACACGGCGCGTGCACCAGGATCTAATACTAAGCGTATCGATGTCGGCTACGCGGGCGTGGATTATGTGCTTGAAAATCATAGCTTAGAAGGTGTGTTACCACGTGAAAAGTTGCGTGATGCTAATGCGACTGCACCAAGTATCAAGATCGAACAACGCACCGTGCGTAAACCGTGGAACGCTTTGATGCTTGAGCTTGAAGTGCAACAAGCACTAACCGCGCGTAAGCCTGAAAGCTACGCTGCTAGTAATAAGAAAGTACTCTCTGGTACTAGCCAATGGACAGACCCTGATAGCGATCCTATCGGTGATGTCGATGCGGGTCGTGACGTCATTCGTGCGTCTTGTGCCGTCGAACCTAATCGTTTAGTACTTGGTCCTGCAGCATTCACTGCGCTCAAAAATCATCCTAAAATCCGTGCACGTCTAACCATCACGGCTGATGGTAAATCGGTCTCTGCTGAAATGTTGGCTGATTTATTTGATCTGGATGAAGTGGTCGTGGGTCGTGCCTTGTACTTCGATGATGTGTTAGGCGATACCGTCGATGCATGGGGTAATGATGCGATCTTGGCTTATACACCAAGCGAGGCTGAGCTAGATATGGAGATGCCAGCATACGGTTATACCTACGAGATGGAAGGTCATCCATACGTCGAGCAAAAATATTATGACGATAACAAGAAAAGCTGGATCTATCCCGTGACGCATGAGCGTAAGCCAATCATCGCAGGTATCAGTGCAGGCTTCTTGTTTAAAAACGTCGCCTAGTAGCATCTAGGTAGCCTATCAATAAGTCGCGTTGCCAGACGCAGCGCCACTTATTTAAAACCATTTTATTAAGGATAGAGATATGAAACAGACTCAACGTTTACGCACAGGATTGAATACTATCGTCGTTGCGATGATGGCGATCAGCCATAACCGCATCGACTACCCAGCTGGTAGCGTGTTAGAAGTGTCCGCTCAAGATGTAACGTTTTTGCGGATGAGTGGCGCGGTACGAGAGCCTAGCTCTGATGAGCTAAAAGCGTATGAAGAGCGTCAGACGCTAGCGACAGTCACCGCCACTACACCTGATAATACTGAGCATGCAGGACTACAGCCGCAGCCACCTAGTGATAGTGAACCTGATACATCAGTTATCAATGCACCTAAACCGCCAACAACTGAGGCGCACCATACCACGCCGCCAGTCAATGAAGTACAGACTATCGGTCTGCCAGTTGAGCATGAAGCTGTAATCGAAGCGCCGCAGCCTGAGCCAGTAGCGGCTGTTGAGGCAGTCAAAGCTGTCGAGCCTGAAATTGTTGAAGCCGTCGAAGTGGCTGAATCAGTCAAAAATCCATACGATGGCTGGCTCAAAAAAGATCTAAACGCTGAGCTGGATGGTCGCGATATTGAGCATGATGCCACTGCTCGCAACGATGAGCTTGAAGCGTTGTTATTGGCTGATGATGCCAAACAAGTACAGGCTGCCGAGTAATGAGTTATATCAGCGCTACTGACCAAAAGACACTCGTACCAGATCGCGTCATGACTGAGCTGACTGATGACGATGCCGACGGTATCGCTGATGTCGTCGTTATTGAAACGGTCATTATGGAAGCTTGCGAAACTGTCGACGGATATCTACGCGGGCGCTATCAATTACCCTTTCGCACTACGCCGACGGTCATCTCATCAATCGCTAAACAGATCGCTCGCTATAAGTTATATGAGCGTCGCCCTGAAGGGTTTGAGCTGCCAGAAACCGTGCGCAATGGATATACAGACGCACTCAAAGATTTGGTTAAAATCCAAAATGGGACAATCACGCTTGGTGTTCCTGAAGGGAATCTGATGGCAGGCAAGCAAGTTGTAGATGATGGTGAGTTTCGGGTACACGTGCGACCTAGTCGCAATAAACAGGCGACCTTTAGTAAAGACTTGCTCGATCAATACTAGGTAAAAGGATCAGTTAATGGGACTACCAGAACACAGCCTAACCACAACCCTTAGCCAGTCTATTGTAGATCAGCTAAGCGATACGGTGGGCAATGAGCTGGCCGTCGAGTTCTATCCTGAGAAGCCTGCTAACTATCGACTCAATCATGCAAACGGCGCGTTACTGGTTAATTATGGCAAGTCAAACTATCCAAAGCACAACGATACCTATGCAGTAGTACGGCCTCGCACAATGATGCTCACTATTACTATCGTAAGTCGTGGTCTATATGATCGCTATGGGGCTGTGCCATTGGTCGACTGGGTACTGGCAATGCTGTCAGGATTTACACCTACTCATTGTGATCAGCCGCTGTCGCCTGTGCGTGATTATTTTATCCAGCACCAGTCGGGACTGTGGTATTACGGGGTGGATTTTGAGACGGAAGCAGTGCTTGTGCAAACTCTACCAATCAATGAATTCTAGAAGGATAACGAGATGGCAAATTATGAATATCTAGGCTGTGTGACGGGTGTTACTGAAAGTGGCGTGACGCAATTAATCCAACCTACTGAGACACCAATGCCTGTCACTCGCCCGACAAATGCGTATACCGAGCGTTTGGTTGGTGTGGGCTTGTTGGTTGGTATGAAGGGTGGTTCTGGCGTGAGTTATATCAATCTAGCGCTTCCACTTCCTGATGGTCGTATCGGCGGTTTAACTTAATCACTAATTATAAGGATTTATCATGGCTATATCATCATGCCTTAAAATGCAATTAAACAACGATCCCATTAATATCAATAAATTTACTGACAGTGGTTTTCAGTTTGCTATCGATGCGGTCGCAGGCAGCAAAATCGATGATCTCAAAGCTTTTAGTCATCTTAGTTTGTTTTTTAATGGATTCACCGAATGGTATTACGTAACTCCACCCCTGTTCCCGCCAGAGTTCGATGTTTTTATAGGGACAATTATTGAAAGTGATAAGTTGCTGGGCCACCCTGATACCAGTCTTAGTTTGGCATGTTTTACAGAGCAGACACTAAAAGATGAGATTGCAAATAAAGTACCTACGGTAGGTGGGTTGAATGTTATGCCACTAACAGAATGGTTCGACCTAATACAAAACACTGATATTGCAGATCTTAATACTGTGATATCTGCAAATGCACCTAATGCGGATACTGATATAAGTATTATTACCCAACCTTCAACACTTAAAATAATGCGTTGCACACAAGCAGAAATTGATGGGTTGTATGAGCCTGACTTCCCCCCTTATGTTGATGCTTTTGATATCGTCAAATCTTGCTTGGCAAATAATATAGCGGTGCTTAATAGCAAGGGGCTAGCGCCTGCGGTTTATCACTCAGATGGTGATTATATTGAGTTTACAGCTGCCGCTTGTGCCATGCAAATAACTCAGCCTTTAGATTTGCCGCGTTGACACTAAAAAGCAAAGGCTTTAAAGGTAATAAGACAGATCCGCTGCCACTATTCTCATAATCATCATGGAGTTTACTATGACCCAATTCTTACACGGTACTGAGACCATCGATGTCTCAAAAGGTACAACGCAAGTGCGCGAGGTACGATCTGGCATCATTGGTCTGGTCGGTACTGCGCCGGCAGGCGATGTGAATACAATCACTATCTGTCTGTCATCAACTGACGATGCGCAGTTCGGCGCAGTGACTAGCAACCACACTATCCCAGCGTCGCTAAAGAGCTTGCGTGAGCAAGGGTGCGGTATGGTCATGGTGATCAATGTTGGCAGTAATACCAATACTATCGATGTGGCTGATATCATCGGTACGACAACGTCTGAGGGCGCTCGTACGGGCATTCAGCTATTCGGTGACGGTTATGGTATCTACGGCTATGATGCGAAGATTTTGATCGCACCAGGGTTTAGCAGTGTACCTGCTGTGGCTGGTGCTCTGGACGTGATGGCTGCTAAAATTAAAGCGGTCAGTTATATCGATCTACCGCTTGGCTTTAAGCCAACTGAAGCGGTAATGAGTCGCGGTAGTGTTGCACCACTTGGTGTTGAGGTCTATCAAACACAATCAAAGCGCATACGTATCTGTTACCCACATCGTAAAGTGTTTGATCCAGTCACCAGCGGCGTCAAGCTTGAGCCGTCGTCTATCGCATGGGCAGGTGTCCGCGCTCGAGTAGATCGTGAGGTCGGCTATTGGACAAGTTCGTCGAATAAAGAGATACGCGGGACGTTGGGACTTGAGCGGGTGATTTCGGCGCGTATCGATGACCCTGATACGGAGACGAACTTACTCAATGAGGCAGGCATCTCTACGATGTTTAAATCATTTGGTACCAGCTTCCTCACATGGGGCAATCGCACGGCTGCATTCCCTGTCATCAATGACTATGAAAACTTTGAGCAAGTACAGCGTACCAAAGACAATATCGAAGTGAGTATTCATCAATCAAGCTTGCCGTTCGTCGATAGTGATATCAGACAGCCGCAGATCGATGCTATCGTTGGGTTCGTCGATGAGTACTTGCGAGTGCTCATTATGCGTGGCGCTATCGTGGGTGGTCAGGCTTACTTTGACCCTGCACGTAACCCTATCAGCCAAGTATCACAAGGTCAAATCCGCGTCGGCTACAAATTTACGCCGATATTCCCAATGGAACGTATCACCTATGAGCGCGAAGTTACGGGTGAATATCTGCTTGATCTTAAGTCCGTCAATATGGGAGGCATCTAATGTCCAATAACGGTATCGAAATTCATAAAATCACCCAAGCAGTGCTCTATCTTGATGGTAAGTCAATGCTGGGTAAAGCTGAAACAGTAGATCTGCCTGAGCTTAAATTTATGTTTGAAGAGTTCAAGGCGCTAGGCATGATCGGCGAAATTGAACTACCAACGAACGCGGTGGACAAACTGGAAGGCAAGATCAAGATGAACAGCTTGTATGGTGATGTTGCCCGTCAGCTAACGCCTTTTAGATACAAGCAGATTCAGGCGCGATCTAGTGTCAGTGTGCATAATAGTATGGGGCGTGCCAGTGAGCTGCCACTGGTTACGTTTATGACGGTCGCTGTAAAGAACATGCCGTTAGGTAAGTTCGGTGATAAAAAGAACGTCGACTTTGAATATGATTTGACCTGTATCTATGTCAAGCAGGTGCTCGACGGTGTGGATATCGTTGAGTATGATGCGATGGCAAATATCTTTAAGATCGGCGGTGAGGACATGCTCGCAGACTACCGCTCCAACGTAATGTAAGCCGCGTTATTCCTTAATCAATCATAAAATTAAGCAAGCGATTATCTGTTTATCCTAGCCTTAATGTTGCATCGCGACATTAAGGTTTTTTTGTGTTTTTAAATTAACAATACAACTCTTAGGATACAGATCATGACTACAGCTAAAGAAGCGACTACTAAACCTAATCCGCCTATTAAACTTAAGCATCCATATACCACTGCTGCTGGCGCGCCTATCAATCAGGTAAATGTTCGCGGTATCAACGTGCGTGAAATGAAACAGGCACAGCGACGCGGCGGTACAGATGAGGCTGAAACTGAAACGGCTATGGTAGCGGTGTCCTGTGATTTGGTCATGGAGGACTTGGATGATATGCACATGATTGACTATCAAGCGGTGCGGGCGCGATTTTCTAGCCTTAACTTCGGTGGTACCGATGGATCAATGGCAGAGTCTACAGGGTCTGCTGGCTAAGTGGTTCCACATCCAACCTGGTGAGATCAATGAGATGCTCATTGATGACTTCATGGTTTGGATCGATGAGGCCAATGCTCAAATAGAGTCGCAAAATAAGCAGTCAAAATAGGTTGTAAGTATGGCAAATATGTCGCTCATGATGCGTATCGGTGCGGTGGTAGATGGTGCACTTGACCGTGCGCTTGGCGGTGTCAATCGAGATATGAATCGATTAGATACCACCACTACGCAGCTCACTGCTCGTCAACAGCGCTTAGGTGCTGTCATGGCGCGTGCGATGCAGCGACCCAATGCGGATCTAGGTCGCTTGCGGCAAAACTATGATCGTATTACCCGTGCTATTGAAGAGACCCGACGGGCGCAAGAACGTCTTAACCGTTCCATTGAGCGCGGCGCTCGTATAGGCAACCTGCGAGATACGGCTGGTGGCAATTTAGCAACCAGTACGGCTCAGCTGACTGCGTTTGCGCTACCTGTGGGTGCTGTTATAAAACAGGCGGCTGAGTTTCAAGACCAGCTTACTGATTTGGCAATCACGGGTGGCTGGTCAGCGGCAGAGCAAGTCCGTATTGGTGAGACGGTACGAGGTACGGCACTCGAGTATAATCAGACACTAACCGATATAAATTCAGGGCTTGGTACGCTGGTCGCAGGTGGTATCGGTAGTGCAAAAGAGCTTGAAATGTTCGCGCCTAAGATGACGCGCATTGCGACCGCTTGGCGCACCTCGTTTGAGGATGTGGGCAATACGGCTCTGGCACTACAAAATAACTTAGGTGTTACGGCTGAAGGCTTTGATCGGTCGATGAATATGCTTGGCTATGCGGGCAAAGCGGGTCAGTTTGAAGCGCGCGATATGGCCAAGTGGCTGCCGAGTCTTACACCGTTTTATCAATCATTAGGTATTCAGGGCGAGGAAGCCGTCTCAGAGATTGGCGCAGCACTACAGGTGGCGAGAATGGGCGCAGGCTCAAGCGATGAGGCGGCGAATAACATGCGTAACTTCATGGCAAAGCTTACTGCACCTAGCACGCTTGATGATTTTGAGAATGCTGGAATCGATCTAAAAAAATCTATGACCAATCTGGTCAAAGATGGTATGACGCCAATGACGGCAATGATGGGTCTGGTTGAGCAGTACATTGGCACGAAGTCGCCTAAAGCTGCCTCTGAATTCACCAAGGCTATGAGTATCAAAGATGATCAAGAGCGGCAAATGGCTGTGGATCGATTGGCTGAAACTTATAAGCTGGGTGAGCTGTTTCAGGATCAGCAAGCATTGAGCTTTATTCGTCCTATGATCGGCAACAAAGATGAGTTCGAGCGTATCAAGTTAGGCTCAGAACAAGCGGCTGGCAATGATGGTATCGGCACTGACTTTGCTCAGCGTATGTCATCACCTACCGAACAGTTCAAAAAACTTAAGATCAATGCCACTGAGGTGGCTGTTACTATCGGTAGCGCGCTACTACCTGCGTTCAATGAGACGCTAACAGCAGTGTTACCTCTGGTGCAGACATTTGCGGCGTGGGCAAGAGCAAACCCTGAGCTGATAGCAGGAACAGTGAAAATCGTCGGCGGTTTGCTACTGGCGAAAGTAGCGTTTTGGGGCGTGAGCTTTGCAGTGCTGTCTATTATCTCGCCGTTTATGTCTATGATTACTTTATTTAATCGACTGCGCGCAGGCATAACAGTACTGCGTAATATGGCACTGCTTGGTCAGTTATCGCCAATCCTTATGAAGCTTGGTGGTGCGCTTAAGTTCGTCGGTGGGATATTACGAGCAGTCGGTCTGGCGGCCATGGCGAATCCATTGTTTATCGCTATTGGTCTGCTAGCTGTAGCCGCCTATCTAATATACCGAAATTGGACACCTATCAAAGCGTTTTTTATTGGCATATGGAACAGTCTCAAAACTTTCGCTAACAGCGGCGTCAAAAATATCTTATTTACACTTGCAAGCTTTAGTCCGCTTGGATTGTTTGTTAGGGCGTTCTCTTTTGTTTTTGGATATTTTGGAGGATTATCTACACGCTTTAGACAGTATGGTGTCAATATTATTCAAGGATTGATCGGTGGTGTCAAAGCTAAATTTGGAGAATTAAAAAATACTATTAGCACTATGGGCGACTCGGTATCAGGCTGGTTTAAATCGAAGCTTGGTATAAATTCACCATCCAAAGTCTTCACTAAGCTAGGTGGTGGTATCCCTGAAGGGACAGCACTCGGTATCACGCAAGGCACACCGCTGGCGCTTAAAGCCTCTGAACAAATGGCAAAACGTCTTGCGCAAACGCAGTACTCCAATCAGGTGCTCGGTTCGCAAAGCTTGGCGGGTGGCATGAGTGCAGGTTCTATTAGCTTTAGCCCTACTATTAATGTGCAAGTCGCTGCCGGCAGCAGTGACGTATCAGGACAAGTGCAGCAAGGTCTAGCAGCTAGTTATGCAGATTTTGAGCGCATGCTGATGCAAGTTGAGGGTAATAGAAAACGGAGGGCGTTTGCATGATTACCCATTTAGGTGAGATTAATCTTGGCGAAGCTCGAAGCATACATGGTCTGACGTTAAGAAGCGGCTACGACTTTGCTATTCATGAGCGACCGTTAAATAAAACCACTAAGCAACGACTGGGGGCTAAGCTTGATGAATGGCGCTTAAGCTTTAAGCTGCATCATATGTTTTGTGAGCCGCAAGTGCTCTTAGATCTTATTCAAAGTGCTTGTGCTAAAGGTGAGCCGATGCCACTGGTGTTCGATTATGTCGATTATAAAGGCTGGGTGACACTTGATGATGTCGATGTGACTTATCAGGAGATCGCGCCCAATGGTAAGCCACTAGTAATAACAGGCTCATTGAGTTTGTCAGAGTTCACGGGTGATACGGCAGTTAAGCCAACCGCTCCTGCCGTACGTGATACTAGCCAAGCTCTATCGAATCCCGCGCCTGTTCAGACCGCAGTAACTACCGATGTCGCGAGCCTACTGCCTGTGCGTCAACCAATGCAGCATTTAGAAGATGCGCTGATCGCTCAGCATCGAGCGCGCAGTGTATTACGTACTTTACAAGGTGTGTCTCAAGGTGATTTTAGTCAAGTCAATAACGCGACAATGATAATCAATGCTTACTTTGCTAGTAGTGATTGGACAGGTGACACTGTGCCGCCTCTCCCTACGCTTGATAGTAATAATATCAACGATCTGTCACAAATATTGGATAGTCGTCAAGCAATGATGCTTGAGCTGACGCGCAGTGCAGCCACAAGGCGGCAATTATGACTCAAGTTATCGCGCAAGGATATTTGCAGCATATCGCATCAGATGGAGATCGATGGGATAGTCTGTCTTATCAATATTATGGTAATGCAATAGCATATGAGCAGATCATTATCGCTAATCGTCATCTGTCTATTACGACGATATTGAGCGCAGGACAGATCGTTTTTATACCTATTATTTCGACACCAAGTAAACAGCTTAGCGACAGTTTACCACCATGGCTTCGGGAAGATGAGGCAGATGAGGATGATTAGAATACCAGCGTTTACTTTATTGTATAACAACAAGACGGCCACTCATGATATTGCAGAATCAATGATTGATGCCTCGTACGTCGATCATCTATCAGGTGAAGCGGATGAGCTCAGTATTACGTTAGCTGATCCCGATAGGCTGTGGATGTCGGACTGGTATCCTAATAAAGGCGCAACTTTAATGTTTAGTATTGGATATGAGGGTGAGCCATTGCTTGATTGTGGCATTTTTGAGATTGATGAGATTACGCTTAATGACGCTCCTAATACGGTACAAATTCGTGCGCTGTCTGCAGGTGTAAATGATGGTCTACGTACGGTTAAACATGTCGCTTACGATGACCAGACGCTCAATGAGGTCATCGTGAAAGTGGCTCGTCAATTAGGCTATAGCGTAGAGGGTAAAATTGCCGCGCTACGTATAGAGCGCATTACCCAAAAGGAGACAGATTTAGCCTTTATTAAGCGTCTGGCCATAACCTATGGCTATGCTGTTAAGGTAATCGGCAAGCGGCTGATATTTAGTCATTTACAAGCATTAAATGATGCGGTAATCATCGCTACTATTGATCGTACAGAGATGCACCGTGGTTGGAGTTTTCGCGATCAGATACGCACGGTTAAAAAAGAAGCCACTGTCACTCGTCACAATCCTAAGACTAAAAAAACAGTTAAGGCAACACAGCAAGCAGTTAAAAAAGTGAGCCAAAAGACCGCTGCAAAAAAACGAGCGAATAAAATTACAGCTGTACCTAAATCCTCGCGCAAGACCAAAAAGCAAAAACTGCCTTTGAAAGTTTATGGGTTAAAAGATGGCGTAATTGCACCAGTATAATTTCTATAATATCGAGACTATCAATGGCAAATCGTAGTAACGACAAGATAAATAGCCGCTCTCATGCCGCGACCGAAGATGTGGCTACAGCCAAAGCAGATGCGCAGCTTAACGCTGATAATGAGCAAGGCTGTGAGGGGCAGTTTAGTCTCTCTGGTGACACTCGGCTAACGGCTGGTAGTAATATTAAAATGACAGGCTTTGATCGCTTCGATGGTAAATATCGTATTAAGCAGGCAACTCATAGCATTAGTCGTAGCAACGGTTATACAACTAGCGTTGACTTTACTAAGATTGATAATGTGGCGACTCACTAAGGTATATCACATGACTGAAGTAGTGTATGGGCTGGTTGAAAATATCGAATATAATCCGCTGCGTATCCAAGCTGTACTGCCTGATATGGACGGTATCTTAAGTCCGTGGGCGCTGATATTAAGCGCTCGTACTCAAGGCGCTAAGAGCTACGATCCACCCGTTAAGGGCGAGCAAGTAGCTCTATTGCTCACTGATGAGGGTGAATCGGCACTTTGTCTAGGGTCAGTATTTAGCGACGTCGATAATAGTCCTGCAGACGATCATCGTTATATTAAAGATTTTGATGATGGCACGCGCATCGAGTACGACAATGAATCAAGTGTGCTAACGATCAAGGCTGTGGGTGATGTACAAATGATTTGTCAGAATGCAGAAATTACTGCAAATATTGCAACGGTCAATGCTGAGACTACGATCAATGGAAATACGACGATCAATGGTACGGCTATCATCACTGATGATGCGGTCATTGGTGGTATATCATTTATAGGTCACACGCATGGCGGTGTTGAAAACGGTGGCTCATCTACGTCTGCGCCCAGCTAACCCTTAATTAATCATAAAATCAAGAAATCGCTTAGCCGTTTAATATAAGGTCTCTCACATCTAGTAAATACTGTTATTAATTAGGTATAGGAGGTCATTATGTAATGCTTTTATAAAATTCAATTAGATAATAAATAGACCAATAATACGGATGGCATATGACAGCAGTAATTAGTAATAGCTTACATTGGCAGTCAAGCTTGAGTAGCGACAGTATTGTCGAAGGCTTCGCCGATGTTGAGCAAGCCATCCGTATTATTTTATCAACACCTAAAGGCAATGTGCCGCACCGACCAGAATTTGGCTGTGAGGTAATGCCACTTATAGATGGTAATTTTAAAGATGTAGCACCCTTGTTTATTGCCCGTGCGACTGATGCCATATTGGCACATGAGCCGCGAGTTGAGAGCGTTAAAATCAGTGCTTTGCAACACGGTGAACAACAAGGCTTTGCAGGGGCGACATTCAATATTCAATGGACACCCATAGATAGCCTAATACCGCAAAATACAACCTATAGAGTATAGCCATGACAGATATTAGCCAGCTTGCACCGCCTGAATTTATTGCTCGTGATGCTGATGTCATCACCGCAGAGCTAATAGCAGAATATGAAGCATTAAGTGGCAAGACGCTATATCCTGCTCAAGCTGATCGACTGATGATCGATGTCATTGCCTATAGAGAAATGCTTATTCGTACTCAAATTAACGAGGCTGGTAAGCAAAATCTTATTGCTTTTGCTAATGGCGTCATGCTGGATTATTTAGGAGATTTTTTCGGGGTTGTGCGTTTGGACAGTGAGAACGATGAGCAATTACGTAAGCGTATACGCTTAGCACCCGAGAGTTACGCGACCACAGGTAGTCGCCAAGCTTATATCTTTCACGCATTATCAACTGACGCCTCTATCATTGACTGTGAAGCTGTGCGCGGTAATAACGGTAAGGTTTTTATATACATATTGACGGCTGATGGCAACCCCAGCGAGACTCTTATTCAAGCAGTCCTAGACAACACCAGCGATGAGAAAAAACGCCCCTTATCTGATAGCGTATATGTCACTGCTGGAGAAGCATTGGACTTTAAGCTAGTCATAAAAGTAACACCGCTAGCGAGTGCAAATCCTCAGACAGTACTTGCTAGAACTGTTGAAAAAGCAGAGAGCTACGTAGAACGCCTAAAAATTAAGTTAGGTCAAGACGTTGTGTCCAGTCAAATCATAAACGAGTTAAATGTTGATGGCGTTTGGCAGGTTAACGTGATATTGCCAGCAGAGAGTCTCATAGTTGAGCCTTGGCAGTTGGCGAACTGTACTGAAATATT
Source organism: Psychrobacter aquaticus CMS 56 (assembly GCF_000471625.1). Taxonomy (GTDB): domain Bacteria; phylum Pseudomonadota; class Gammaproteobacteria; order Pseudomonadales; family Moraxellaceae; genus Psychrobacter; species Psychrobacter aquaticus. The sequence goes on along the minus strand of NZ_AUSW01000015.1, from coordinate 59,852 downwards.
GGTAACTTTAGGGGATGCACAAAATGGCTGATCTAGTCACTGACAGCGTCCTTCCTATGCCGTTACAGAACCAGCGCTTTGCAGTATTAGAGAGCTTGCTTGAGAGGCTAAATGGACTAAGTAAGCATACTATTATAATGCTGACAGACATTACTCCAGCGAATGCCTTACCATTTTTTGCAGATCATTTTAGCCTGTTTGCTGATGGTTGGGGGTTTGCAGTAACTGAATCTGAACAACGAGAATTGATTAAAGAAGCAATCGAAATACACAGATACAAGGGTACGCCTTGGGCAATTAAACGTGTATTAAAGCTCTTAGGTTACGGTGATTGCGAACTGATCGAGCGCACGGGATTTCTTGAGCACAATAGCTCTATTAAACATGACAGCAAGCATCGATATGGTGTCGGTGGTGATTGGACACACTATAAGCTTATAACCCCAAGATTGATGACTGTTAGTGACGCTGAGCGTATTCGCAATCTTTTAATAGACGTCGCGCCTCTACGTTGCAAGCTAGTCTCAATCAGCATTCCAGTTAATCACAATAGCGTCATCAAGCATGATGGCACATATAACTATGATGGAGTAATCAAACAATGGCTGTAGTCAAAGAAAACCCAGTATGGGTAACTGGCATTACGCAAATCGACCCAAACGATCCCGTTCAAGGTGGCGCTGGTGGCGTAGACAATGTACCGCATGAGCAATTGGCAAACCGTACAGCTTATCTCAAGAAAGAAATCGAAGATATTCAAGGTGAGCCAACTGAACCTGTTACTCTCGAAACGCTGCTTAAACGTATTAAAGATTTGGAAGAAGCACCTACTGATAATTTACCGTTCTTACCCGTTGGTGGACTATTTGAAACAACTGTAGTCTATACATCTGGTGCTGAAGTTGCTGCCGCTATGGGCTATGGTACATGGGTAAGCTTTGGTGAAGGCTTAGTTACTGTTGGAGTATCTTCAAAGACAGCTGATCCAGGGTGGACTAAAGTTATAGGTACTGAATATGGGGAATATGAGCATTCGCTTATCATTGATGAAGCTCCGGCGCATAAGCATAGTAAAGACGACGTCTATAATAAATTTGGCTCTAACGCATCGGAATCAGGTCTCGAAACCCAAGGTAGCGGTGACTATGATCATCTAACTGAAGAGTACGGTACGGGCAATTTAACTAGTTCTAATTGGTTACAGGCTACGGAGCAATCGGTCGGCGGAGGTGAGCCACACAACAATACACAGCCTTCAGTTGTTGTTGGACGCTGGAGACGTACCGAATAATAGGTATTTCAAATGATAAACAGGGAAACGACTGACTGCGTCAACAGCCAGTCGATCCTTTTGACAGCTAGACCTTAAGCCCCCTGTCGCAAAGCAAGTCCCTGCCTCTCACGTGAGAGATGGCAAGGATATCATAATATGAAACGCTATTGCACAGGAAGTAATATGAAATTCTTAAATTGCCAAAACTGCACCAAAAAGCTACTTAAGATAGGTAAGTTTGACCACCTATCTATCAAATGCCCAAGGTGTAAAACTATCAATTATTTGAGCGTCCAGAACGCCACTCCAGAAGACCACGAGTCTCAAACTAAAGAAGGAAGTACTCGTGGCCACAATCAAGTCAAAGACCCCCAAAGTCGATTCAAAAGCACCAGCTAAGAATGGGTTTAAATACAGCCCTAAATTCGGTGTAATCGTAAACTGTACTAATGAAGCTCACCAAAAAGCAGTCTACGATCAGCTCAATCAGCTAGGCTACAACCTTAAGGTGGTGGTCGTATGAATATCAATATTCATCATCAATGTACCGACCATGATAGCTATCGCTCTGCGCGTATTAAAAGCTTATTTAACGTTGAGCAAGGTGCAAATGTCCATATCAACGCTGACCTGCCTATTGAAGATGATGATTGGCAAATCGGTGTCATTGTCGGCGGCTCAGGTACAGGCAAAACCAGCATTGGCAAAAAGCTATGGCCTCGCACACCTATACATAATCCTAAGTGGGACAAAACCAAACCTATCATTGACCAGATCGCAGCTGAAGGTAGCATTGATGATGCCACAGCATGTCTATCAGCGGTAGGACTTGGCACTGTACCAGCATGGCTACGCCCGCATCATGTACTTAGTAATGGTGAGCAGTTCCGCGCTAACCTTGCACGTGCCTTGGCTGATGAGCCTAATCGCTTGGTCATTGATGAGTTTAGTAGTGTCGTTGATCGCCAAATTGCCTGTATCGGTGCTAATGCGTTTGCTAAGGCTTGGCGTAGAACAAAAGGTAAGCAAGCAGTACTACTGACCTGTCATTACGACGTTCTTGATTGGCTGCAGCCTGACTGGGTATATGACACCTCAAAAAGCGAATTTACACGGGGGAGTCTTTGGCAACGCCCACCTATTACATTCGACATCTACCAAACAAACTGGCAATTTTGGCACTTATTTGAGCCGCATCATTATTTAAAAATGCCACTTATGATTGCGGCCACTAACTATGTGGCAGTAGTAAATGGGAAGCTAGTTGCTCATATCGCAGTATCGACGCGTCCTGGTCTTATTGAAGCCCGCTCTTGTCGCTTGGTAGTTATGCCCGAATGGCAAGGTGCTGGCATAGGTATGCGCTTTCTAAACCAAGTGAGCGAACATTGGCTGAACGCTGAAAATCGTTACGATAAGCCTTTACGTACTATATTCCACACTAGCCATCCAAACCTAGCTGCTGCCCTAAGACGCAGTACTAAGTGGACGCAGATCAGTGGTCAATTGCATGGAGGCCGAGCCTCACGTTCTACTACTGCGGCTGGCGGCAAGTACGGTGGGCATTTTCGAGCTGTGCAAGGTTTTCGCTATTTAGGAGCTAGCTGTGATTAAAGTAATGATAGTTGGTCAAAAATGGTTAGCAGAACAGCTGCTTAAACTCTGCGCTAGTATGGAAGGCATCGACGTAGTGATGGTCTCAGCACCTCATATTGATGATAGAACGGCTGTATTGGCTAACAACCTTCTTATTCCCGTTATGACTCATGGCAAGACCTTATTAGCTGAAGACGTGCCGAACGGCATTGATATTATGCTAATGGCGCATGCTCATTGCTTTATAAATGATGATGCTAGAGCTAAAGTCAAACATGGAGCTGTAGGTTACCATCCAAGCCTACTACCAGCGTATAAAGGCAAAACCGCCATCGCAGACGCATTTGTAGCTGGTGAGACCCTAACGGGAGGCTCGCTCTATCAATTGGATGATGGTTGGGATACAGGACTTGTCATTGATCAAGCTAGTGTAACGATCAGCAGCGATGATACGATCAAATCTCTATGGCAGGGTAAGCTCGCGCCATTGGGTTTAGAATTATTCGAGAGGTACTTGAAAGAAATGAAATAGAGTTACTGACTATGTAATAATGATGCGATGCATTTATAACGCAATTTTCAAAAAATTATAACGCGCCGCATCAGTTTTCAGTATTATCATCTGACGCAATCGGTCGATCTGATCCATAATAAAAAGTCTTAATACGATTAGGATCGATCTGATATTTTAGTATCAAATAATTTTTAATGCCTTCAACGCGATTTTTAGATAGTGTTTGATTAGTTTTATAGTCTTCACGTTTTGAGATATGACCATCCATAATACTTATAGCGTCCGGATGCTGCTGAAGTCTCTCGCCTAATCTGTTGAGCTCTTCATAATATTGACTCTTTATTTCACTGCTATTTTCCTGGTAGAAAGCTCTAGTCTCCATTGTAAAAGTACTCTCATCAGGAAGTAACGAAGCAGGACACCCTCTTTCATCTACCACTACGTTCCATGGTGTACCTGGGCATTCGTCTAATGAATCAACCACTCTATCACCGTCGCTATCCAAATTAACCAAAATAGTGAGCATGTTGAGGGTGCGACCTGCTTGATTATCCAACTCAGATTTCTGAAGGGCCGTTTGACAACCCATCAGTGCTAAAGCACTTACCATAATAGTCACTATTGACGATAACTGAATATTCATATTCTACTCATTCCTAAGTCAAAACTTAAACTCCACTCGCCTGCTTAGCAAACAATCGCATCAACGGTTTTATTTTGCCCACTCTATATATGCCTTCACTGCGTATTTGCTGCACAGGACGCATTTGGGCAAGTGACCCTGCAAACAGCCAGTTCAGCGCAGAAAAACTGTGCATCATCAGGCTATTATGCGGACGGCGCGAACGCTCATAAGTACGCAATGTTTGATTGCTGCCCCAAAGCGTGCCGCCACTACGCATAAAGTCATGCGCTAATTGTTCGCTTAATACTTTCACATCAAGCATGCCCAGATTTAACCCTTGTCCTGCCAGAGGATGTACACCATGCGCCGCATCACCGATTAATACTAAGTTATCAGCGACATAACTCTTTGCTTGTTGCGCCGCTAATGGAAAGCTGACGATGGATTCAATCTGACGAATTGCCCCTAGCTCATAGTTACTAGCAGCAGCCAGTTTGTCTGCGACAAAGCGATCTTCCTCCTCCATCAATGCCAATGCCTGATTGCGTGGCAACGTCCATACCACCGATTGCCAATGTTGCGGCGTTGCTTTATCTACATCTGTAATATCTGCTAATGGCAGTAATGCCAATGTGCCAGTAGGTAGCATGGCTTGACGCGCCGTTGCTTGATGCGGTTTTTCGGTCTGAATCGCACAGCAAATCGCCGTTTGCTGATAGTCTAAGGTGTCTAGTCCAATCGCTGCTTGCTGACGCACAAAAGAACCACGACCATCGGCACCGACCAATAGCGCAGCATCAATAGCCGCACCATCTTCTAAAGTCACGCGGTAACCTTGCTGCGCTCCAAACCAATCCATGGCTATGACTTTTTGGCCAGTAATGACCGTCAGGTAATCACTGACATCTTGATCGTGTAAACGCTGCCACAGTGCATGTTCAATAACTGCTGGCTCGACCATACTACCCAGTAGTTTTACATCAGAATCTGGATCATAAGGATGGCTATTGACAGTACTATTATCAGTCCCACTATCACCAAACAGCAACTCGCCCATACCGTTGAGTTGCCACACCTGCATTTGCGAGTAGTCCGCTTTACGTTCGGATGTGGCAATTTTTTGCCACACGCCTATATCGGTCAGTAGGTTAATACTGGCCAAGCTAAGCGCATAAACACGGGCATCACGTTCGCTCAGAACCGCTTGCCAAGTCGACTCATCACGCGCAGGACGTGCATCAATCAATGTCACTGGCATTCTTGCTTGTGCGAGTTTTAGCGCAAGCGTGGCACCGACGATGCCGCTGCCAATAATGAGTGTATGGTTATTTTTCATGGAACATCCTTTAGTGAGCGATAGTACGCTCATCGTATTTATGACTTACTAATTTGAGATACCATTGAATTTTTAGGAACTGTTACGATTTTAAACCCATTGCATAATTAGCCACTAACGGCTTAATATTTGGCAGTTTGTCAAAGGCAACCAACGCCACGTTACGAGCTAGCTTCACTGCTGGGTTAGGATGCGTAAAGCCATGTACCACTGCATCACAGAAGCGAATGACACGTTTTTGATCGCTTACACGTGCTTTTTCATAGCGTTTCAATAGTTGCGTATCGCCGATGTCTTCGCCTCGTAGCACTTGCGCACTCATCATCTGCGCCAATACATGCGCATCTCGCATACAAAGGTTAAAACCTTGTCCTGCCACAGGGTGCAAGGTATGAGCGGCATTGCCCATGATGACACAGCGCCCAGCCACTTGCTTATCTGCCAACACGCGTGTCAATGGATAAGCACCGCGGCGACCAGCCGTCACGAACGTGCCAGCGCGTTGGCCAAAGGCCTGCTGTAGCGTCGCTAAGAAATGCGCGTCATCGTCTAAATACTGCGTATCTTCACCTTTAGGACAAACCCAAACCACCGAGCGCCTATTGCCCTTTTGGTAATCTTCATTGCCATCGCCCTCTGGATCCGTCAATGGCAGTACTGCTAATGGCCCTGCTGGGCTAAAACGCTCAATAGCGACATGCTCGTGCGGCTTATCTGTCTCTACCACGCCAACGATGGCGGTTTGCTCGTAGTCATAAGTCGTTGTGCCGATATTTAATAATTCACGTACAGTAGAATCGCGACCATCACAAGCGACCAAGACGCTGGCTTGTAGTTGCTGCTCATGCGCCTCTTCACCGTAATAGCTAAAGCTCAGCGTCACCCCATCCCTTTGCTGTTCAACCGCGGTCACATTGGCATGATCAATCAAGGTAATCAGAGGCTCCTCCTGCGCTGCTAATAAAAGCTTACGTCCGAGCCAAGCATTTTCCATCACTTGCCCAAACGACTCTACTTTTTCTTTGGCCTTATTCAGCTGCGCGCGGCCAAAGCTACCCTGCTCGCTAATCTGCACCGCATCAATGCGGCAAGCATGGCTTTGTAGCTCTGCCCATAAGCCAATCTCTTGATAAATCTGTACAGTGCGACGTGATAATGCTGTATTACGGCTGTCTAAATAGTGGCTACGTTTACTGTCATCATTGGGACTAATGGTTGGATAGCTGTTCTTTTCTAGTAGCGTGCTAGCAATTCCATGATGCGCCAATAGCAAGGCAAAGGACAAACCCACATGACCACCCCCAGCGATAAGCACCTGTTGCTCGGTTATTCCCTCTATATTTTTAGAATTTGATAAAGTTGAATCAGTATTGTGCATCGTTATTATTCCTATTTTAAACGCTATGGCAAATCGTGATGACAAGTTGCCATAACAGATTCACGATAATATAACCCATAGATTACCACAAATTACCGAGCATTCAGCGGCATTAACCGTATGCAAAGCGTGTAGCAAAAATCATAAATTCATAGAGAAACGAAAGTTGCCATGACGACAAAAGTGTAGTGAGTTCAGCATAAAAACGAGTCTGCGGGACTGGAATGCTTATCTTTAAACGAGAAGTTTCGCAGCATCGAGCTGCGAAGGCACAGCAAGCCAGAAAAATTTATTGCAGTTCAGCATTGAAATATAATGGTTCTGTTTTATTTAAAATCGACTATATTCAATGGGGTGTAAAGGTTATAAATATTAAAAAGCAGTTGTAGCCGTTGCAATCGTCATACAAAAACAGCGACATCTATCAGATGTAATGCTTGAAATTTAAAATCTATCTACCATAATAAAGGCAAGATGCTGATTTGAAAAACTTCGCTTGTTCGAATCCCTAAAACCAACAATAATTTGACCGTCATTCTTATCACTACCATGTTATCTCTACGTTTTAACACCGATATAAACCTATTAACCACTTACCGTTCAAGCCCGCAGCTTCATCAAAACTAAATCATAACAGCGGGCACACAACACAAGGATAATCGCTTGACTGATTCCATGAGCCGCCGTATAAAGTTTGAATCATTGACGCCAGCACAGCTCAAAACCGTGTTGGGTGAATACAACAATCACATGAAATATATCCAAGAACGCCTCGATATCAAAATCATTCAGCGCCAAGGGGATTTTTGTCTCAGTGGCGATGTGACAGGTGTCGAGCGCGGTGAACGTATCATATATAAGCTGGTAGATGAAGCACAAAACACCAAAGACATCAGCGCCGAAGAGCTACACCTTATCATCCAATCAAGCATCTCTCGCGATGAAGATATGGAAGCCGATGAGCAAAATGCGGCAAGTGTAGAAGATGAAAACGACTTAGAGGCTGCCGAATTTACGCCCATTAGCTTACGCACACGCAAAGGTCGCATCGTTCCACGCGGTGGCAATCAACAACGTTATGTACATAATGTCCTTAGCTCTGACGTCTCATTTGGTATTGGTCCTGCAGGTACTGGCAAAACCTATCTAGCAGTCGCGTGTGCCGTGGATATGCTTGAGCGCAATGAGATTGAGCGTATCTTATTAGTACGCCCAGCAGTAGAAGCGGGTGAAAAACTGGGCTTCTTACCGGGTGATTTAACGCAAAAAATCGATCCCTACTTGCGTCCATTATACGATGCGTTATATGAGATGATCGGCGTTGAAAAAGTGGGCAAGTTGATTGAAAAACAAGTCATCGAAGTCGCACCGCTTGCCTACATGCGCGGCCGCACCTTAAACAACTCCTTTGTCATTCTAGATGAAGCGCAAAATACCACGCCTGAACAGATGAAAATGTTTTTAACCCGTTTGGGTTTTGGCTCACGCGCCGTCATCACAGGTGACATCACACAGGTCGATTTGCCTCGTGGTCACAAATCAGGTTTGGCACAAGCCATGGAAATCTTAAAAGATATCGAAGAGATTCATATCACTAAGTTTGACTCAAAAGACGTGGTACGCCATCAGTTGGTACAACAGATCGTTGAAGCTTATGACATCTTTGATAGTGAGCAATTGATACTAGAAGAAAAACGCAAGTTTGAGCGTATCAAAGAGCAAGAACGCAGGCAAGTGATCGCTAACGCGACTGCTAAATTATAAACTGGCAAAATTAATGTGCCAATTTTAAAATAAGAAAACCGGATTACTGACTCGTAGTCCGGTTTTTTACTGCTGATCTTTTTTAGATTTAATCTAAAAAAAGCAATTAAAATATTTGAGACGATAAAAGGATAATGGCATGAGTCAGTCTAACAATGGCAACCACAATGCAGACGATGAGATCACAAGCAACAACACAAGTCTAGCCGCACTCGATATCAATGCGATTGATAGTATCGGCGATAAGACACTCGATACGTTTTATCATCATGACACCTTATTGCCTATCATGATAGCGACGTTAGATTATATAAATGAGCGCATCAATGATGGGCTAACGCTGCCCTACTTCATCGATATAGACCCTGAGCGCTGGCAGGAAAAGTTTAAAGCTCTAGATATATATGTTACGGATGCTATTGAAGGGCGCGCTTTGAATTTGGACGCTCGTGATAAAGATTATGCGACCAATATTTTGTCTTATCCAAGCGACTTACCTACTGCAATCATTGAGCTAATGCCCGTATTACCACTCGGTGAGCTCGTTATCTGCCATGAAGTCGTGGCGACCGAGGCTAAAGAGCAAAACAAAACCGTGACGCAGCATATTAGCCATTTATTGATACATGGCGTGCTGCATCTGCTCGGTTTTGATCATGAGCTTGGCCAAGCCGAACAAGATGAGATGGAACGTTTTGAAATCGAGATTTTGGCAAGTCTAAACCTGCCCAATCCTTATATTTAAAGCCTATTAACCAAGCAGTTTTGATTGATCAGTCCTTGATTGACTAGTCCTTGGTCATGGGTAGTTTTTGTGATTGACCCATTTGATTAATCATCTGATCCAAGCCTTTTACATGGACACTACGCTGCGGGAATGGAATCTCAATTTTTTCGTCATCCAACGCGTGCTTAAATTGCTCTAGCAAATCACACTGCATCGTCCACCAGTCGGCATTGGTTGTCCAGACATTTAAGGTCAAATCCACAGAATTATCACCCAGACTGGTCACACGCACAATTGGCGCAGGGTCGGTAAAAGCCATCGTGTTATTTTTTGCCAAGCTCAGCATAACGTTTTTGGCGGTTTTGATGTCGGCATCGTAGCCAATACCAACCGTGATATCGACGCGGCGATTGGGCAACGCTGTATAATTGGTGACAGGTGAGGTCGTGATATCGCTATTTGGAATGATAATATCGTGATTGTTTATCGTCGTTAGATGGGTATTAACCAAAGTGATTTCCGTCACCGTACCCGTGTAGCTGCTAATTTGCACATAATCACCCCGTACAAATGGGCGAAAAGTCACAATCATAATACCAGCAGCAAAGTTAGACAGCTGATCTTTCAGTGACAAACCAATGGCCACTGCTGCGCCGCCTAATATCGCGACGACTGACGTGGTCTGTACGCCAACTTTGCTCAAAGCTGCCAAGGCAACCACGACCAACAAAACGCCATATAACAGACGGCCCAAAAAGCTAGCAACGGTGTCATCTAAGCGCCCGCGCACCATAACCTTATGGGCAACGCTCACCGCCTTTTTGGCCAGCCAAAGCCCAATGACGAATATTAATATCGCCAACAAAACTTTCATGGCTAAGCTTAACGCATTATTGGTTAGGGTGGCGACATCTACGGTAAAACCTAAAAATTCCATACTGACTCTTTATTCTATAAATGTAAGGATAAATTCATATTGATGAACGTTAATGTTCATTTCTTTAGCAATAAAAATCAACCATTAATAAGTGACATCGACTTTGTCGCTATAACGATAAGTACGTATCAAACGCAACTCGACAATATCTTTCATATCCTCAGTAAACTCACCAAAAGGTGCCGCTTGGCGTACGGACTGCTTGGCCGCTTCATCTAATATCGTCGAATTTGAGCTTTCTAGCAGTCGAATGGCTTTGATGTTACCATTATTACTAATGATGACCATCAGGCGCACATCACCAGTGATGCCTTGGGCTCGCGCTTGTACTGGATAGTGCAGATTGCCAACGCGCTCAACATGCTCGCGGAAAGTATTGATATAATCAGCGGCCGCACCGCGCGTTGTCGAGTTGCTGTCAATCGTCACGACTTTAGACTTGGTTGCATAGACTTGCTGACGTTGAGAGAGCTGTGCTTCTAACGTTGCGATCTGTTTACGTAGCCGCTCTTCTTGTGCCATGATGTCATCTTGAGCTTGTTTGCTGTCATTATCAGACTCGACCGTCGCCTGACGCCAGCTTAACGTGGTTCGCAGGTAGCTTTCTTGATAGCGCTGCTGACGAACTTGGCGCTGCAAATTAATGACATCTTGCGTCTCACTCATTTGTTCAGCAGACAAAGGACTGGTCTGATCGGTCTCTTGCCTCAACGTCTCATGTATCGTGCCACCGCCTTCTTGTGAGGCATTGGCAATAAAATGCGCGTCTTCATTCGGCTTCATATTATCTGTGAGCGCTTTTGCAACATCTTGCATCATGGCAGCGGGGTCTTTGCCCATCGAAAAGCTGATACCAAAAATAATCAGCACATGTATTGCAACGGCTATGACAATAGCGACAGGCAAGCCAAAGTCACGTTTAGGGGCTTGTGCAGAAAAGTGATAGCTTTGCGAGTCTTTGATATAGGCCACAATAGGTCTCAGATTGATGAGTATAAATTAAGTAAAAAGTAAGCGTTATCATATAGTCGATACCAAATAAAATGGATACACAACATTATAATACGAGACTGGGATAAGTTTTTCTTGCTTGCTGTGCCTTCGCAGACAGAGGCTACAAAAAATTTATCCCCGTCTCGCTGACTCTCTTTTATGACAACCTGACTATAGTAAAGCATGAGATGCGTGCCAGTGCTATCATAACATGACAGAGAATTGGGCTGCTAGCATAACCATTGATGACTCATGCTAACCAACTCATGCAATATTTTTAACCTTCGGTTCATTTATTGAAAAAATGAACAGTCAAAAATGTTATAAAACGTACGTAGCTATATTAATTTTGTTTTTTAACGTCAGTTATCAAATGAGTTGACACAAAGTGCTTATACTTAAAGCGTCTATACTTGTAATAGTTGTGTTCATAGTACTTAGGTTTATAGTACTTGGGTTTATAGTACTTACGTTTCTAATGCCTGTGTTTACTTTGAAGCTCTCGTATTTGATATATACTGTTTTATAGTAGGGCCTGTTGAATGTTCAAAACGCCCTAGTATTAACAAATATAAACGGATAATAAGCCTTGTTTAGGCGATCTAGTCAATGACGACCCTATCATCATAAGGATAATAAGTTTGAGTGATTTTGATAATTTGAATAATAATGTGAATAGTTCAGAAAACTTTGATGAGTTTTTTGAAAATATGGGCTATCGTTTTGATGAGTCATTTAGCGATGGTTGGGAGCGGCTCACGCAGTCTATCAAACAGATATACAACAAAACTGCCGATAAGTTTGAAGACGAACTTGCGCTACCCGTTGCCCAAAAGTACGTCAATGATGCATTGCAAAAGTTCGTGACTGATAATGTAAAAGCCATTTTAGAGTTACGCGTTGAGATGCATGACGGCTGGTTTCGTCTATACTGTACGGTCGATGCCAGTGGTATTTATGCTGAAGTGGCCAGTAATTTTAGTTTGGTTCATGTACAGCTTGATCGCAATGTCCAACGCTTTGTCTTCGGTCAACAAACTTATACCGATGTGCTAAACCTACGCTGTGAGTCTTTTCTTAAACGCCAAGGCATCAAGCTGTTCATCTGGTTCTACCACAGCGTCCTTAAAAAAGACCCTTTAGGGTTTATTTTGTCTTATATCAATATTGCTCGCGCAAAAGATGAAGTCATTTATCTCGATATCAATCGCTGGCTTAAGAGTAATAATAAAATTATCAGTACCTTGCATAAGGTTCAAGTGAACTATGGCGAACTTGAAGAAGAACAGCTTATCTTAAAGGCGCAAATCAATTATCGGGATTTGTTATCAGCAAATAGCAACGAAGACATCATTAACGATGATGATGAGCCTGAGCTGATGCAAGGTCCTATCAATCCGATAGACGATGCGACTGAACCAAGCCAAGTGTAAAACACACTAACTTTAGCCTCATATAAAAAAGCGGTATCCAAAAAACAATTGTCTTTTGGATACCGCGTTTTTTTCAAAAAATTCTGCTGTAGACTCACATCAATAAAATAACTACCAATAATTTTCTACCGCAATATTGCCTTCACCGCGTCGATTCATCACCAGTCCCAGCGTTTTTAACGTCTCTTTTGTGTCTTCTACCATATCTGGATTGCCACATAGCATGACATGGGTGCTATCGATATCTAACGCCATTCCTATTCGCTCTTGTAATGTGCCCTCTAGCAGTAGCTTTGGCAGACGTTCTGTCAATGCGCCTTCAACAGGCTCGCGAGTTACAATTGGAATAAAGATTAATGTCGCTGGATTGTCTACTAATGCACCAAAATCTTCCTGTAGGCTTTCGATTTTCTCTATATAAGCCAGCTCTTCTAGCGAACGTGCACTATAAGCCAATACAATGGTTTCGTAATCTTCCCATGTTTTTAGGTCTTGGAGCATCGATAAAAATGGCGCAAGACCTGTTCCTGTCGCGAGTAACCATAAGTCTTTGGGCAATGGTTTTTGATAACGCGCCAACGTCAAAAACCCAAACGGCATCGTGTTGAGCAGCAGCTCATCACCTACTTGCAAGTGCTGCAACTGCGAGGTAAATGCACCATCAGGGATGACGATAGAGAAAAACTCTAACACCTCATCAAAGGGTGAGGAAACGATGGAATAAGCGCGAAAGATGTCTTCATTCAGTGCGCTATTAAGACTGTCATCAATGGCTTCATTAGACATTGCGCTTTGCTGCTTATAATGCAGTAGCTGACTGGGATTGACGCCCAGACGGACAAATTGCCCTGCCGTAAACTTAAAGCTATCGGGGCGACTGACGGTAAAGCTAAACAGATTTGGCGTCCATGTGGTTTTACTGAGCACCGTTACCTTTTGAATATTGTCACTCATGATGATTATTCACTCACTTATTATTTATATAGTCAAAGCATTTATAAATGGGTACGGTGTTAACCTCGCTTGCTGTACAACGGTACTATCTGCACTCGGTTGCCTTGTGCCCACTTTAAACTGCCTCAACTATATTCGTACTTAATTTTTTAAATAATACAAACGAAAAGATGCGCCAAGCTTATCACAAAGCTGGCGCATCTTGGTTTTCTGACAGTAATAATAGAACAATAACCACATATAAGCAGCAGCAAATTATCTCGTGTCTTTTATGACAAAACTACCAAGCATGACAGTCCTACCAAATATCACAACCTTACCAAATACGAGCCAGACTTGCGAACTCAATCATACTGTTTGGCAAGACACCGAAGAAGACAATAATTACGGTCACGGCAATAACCATGATACCGCCGGTACGAATGCCCCATTGCTTAGAAACATCAAACTCAATAAATTGCTTAGGACGTTTGAAAAGCGTGAGCATAACGCGCAGGTAATAGAATAAGCCAATCGCACTACCCAAAATAATCATCGCCGCCAAGAACCAATTGGTACCTTGTACCGCAGCCAATATGGCAAATAGCTTAGTGATAAAGCCTGCTGTCAACGGAATACCCGCCAATGACAACATCATGATAGTCATGACAGCGGTCAATACCGGACGACGCCAAAACAGCCCCTGATAATGAGTCAGCTCATCCGCTTCCCCAGACAAGCGATACGGACTAGACATCAAGGTCACCACACCAAAAGCACCAATAGACGTAAAGGCATAAATTGCCATGTACATACTAGAGATACTGTCCGCTGCTGTACCGATGCTGACGATAACGATCAACACATAACCCATGTGGGCAATCGAAGAGTAACCGAGTAGACGTTTGAGACTCGTTTGACGTACTGCCAACAAGTTACCCACCAAAATCGATAAGGTCGCAATCACCATCAATAACATCTGTACCGATGGTAATGCCAATAAAGACGTATCAATCAAGAAGCGAACCGCCAGCGCCATCATAGCCACTTTTGATACCGATGCTAAAAATGTGGCAATGGGTGCTGGTGCACCTTCGTAAACATCGGGTGTCCACATATGAAAAGGCGCAGCAGACAATTTAAAGGCAATACCGAACATCATCATCGCCGCCCCAAGTATCAACAGTGGCGATTCAAAAAGGTTGCCCAATACCATGCTGATAGGTTTGAACGCAAGCGAGCCTACTTCTGCATAAATAAAAGCCATGCCCATGAGCAAAGTTGCCGAGGCGGTCGCAGACAATACCAAGTATTTTAGCCCCGACTCAAGCGAGCGGTTGCGCATATAAGTATAAGATAACAGACCGTATAACGGCACTGATAGCATCTCTAAACTCATAAAGAACGATGCCATATGCTGAGCACTTACCATTAGCAGCGCGCCAATGGTCGATAACAACATGAGCAAATACAGCTCATCTTTATTGTCTTTTAAGTTCATCAAGTATGCATAAGAGAGCGTACAGCAAGCCAATGCACAGATGAAAATAACCACCATATTGAACTGAGCAAAATTATCAATAACAAATAGTTGCTCAGCATTTGGCGCGATAGCCCCACTCTCGATGACACCAGCCATCTGCCCAATTAAAGTAAACAGGCCAATATTTAAACCGACGACCGTGACCGTACCAGTAACTATATGTGAGCGTTTAACTGCGATAGCAATCATGACGACCAATACCGTAATAACGACGGTAATAATTGGCGCATAAGGCAGCAACCCCATCAAATCATTCATCGTAATCTCATTCATGACTTAACGTGCCTCCATTGCATCAAGCAGTTGTGACGCATCTACTTGTGTCACTTGACTGTATACATACGCATTGTTAATCCACTGCATCGCATGACTTGACGTATCCAAAAACGGCTGTGGATATAATCCAAGCCATACCAACCCCGCTGCTAGCATCAATAACAACGATAGCTCACGTTTGCCCAAATCTTTTAATTTACGCGGTGGCAAACCATGTGATTTGGTTTCTCGCTCTGCTAATGCTGCGATATTGTTTTCACCAAATAAGGCGCGATGAATCAGAATAAGTGAGTATAAACCGGCGAGTACCAAACTAAATGTGGCAAATACCACAAATACTGGATACTGCGCAAAGGCACCAAACAAAATCATAAACTCGCCAATGAAATTACCTGTGCCTGGGATACCCAGTAAAGCAGCACAGAAGAACATCAATATCGGCGCATAATAGCGAAACTGTCCCCACATGCCGCCCATCAAGGTCAAATCGCGTGTGTGTAGGCGCTCATACAACTGACCTGCCATGATAAACAATGCCGCCGAGCTTAAGCCATGTGCAAGCATCTGAATCATGAGACCTTGTAAACTGAGTAGCGTACCAGCATAAATGGCCAACACCACAAAACCCATATGCGAGATACTGGTATAAGCAAGCAAACGCTTCATATCCGTCTGCATAAAGGCCAGCCATGCTCCATAGAAGATCCCAATCGTCCCTAAAGTCATGGCAATGGGTGCAAAATCTTGTGACGCTGCTGGAAACAATGGCAAGACAAACCGAATCAAACCATAAGCGGCCGTTTTAATTAGCACACCTGCCAAATCCACCGAACCTGCCGTTGGTGCCTGTGCGTGCGCATCTGGCAACCAACCATGAAAAGGAATAATCGGCAACTTAACGGCAAAACCAATAAAGAAGCACAGCATAACTGGATATTCCCAGCCGCCAAGTGACGTACCGAGCAAGTCATTATAGTTAAAGCTCACCACGCCTTTTTGTGCGTAGCTAATAATGACCAATATCAATATACCAACGAGCATGATTAGCCCAGACGCTTGGGTATAAATAAAGAATTTGGTTGCCGCATATTCTTTGGTCTTACCAACGACATCATGACCCCAAATAGCGATCAAGAAGTAGATAGGAACCAGCATCATCTCCCAAAAGAAGAAGAACAAGAACATATCAATGGCTAAGAAAACGCCAATAACGCCGCCTAAGCTCCATAGCAAGTTCAAATGGAAGAAGCCAACACGGCGCTGGATCTCATTCCACGAACAAGCCACCGCAGCAACGCCAAGCAGTCCTGTCAACGCCACCATCATCAGCGACAACCCATCTAACGCCAAATGGAAACTGATACCAAAGCTTGGTATCCACGGCACACTGAATTCAGCGACCCAAGGCACTGCCGCGTCTGGCGCAATGACTTGCTGACTCATACCACTAAAATCACCGTAGTGCCACAATACTAGTGACAATACAAAAGTCAACGTCATACCGATTAAGGCAATCCAGCGCGGCAGACGTTTATTAAACCGCTCGACCAACCAACACAGCAACCCTGCAATAAAAGGTATCGCAATCAATGCTGGTAGCATCCACGTTTGTTGTAACTCAATCATCTTATACCACCGTCATCATTACCAGCACGAGCAATACAGCCATGCCCAAGCCAAAGCTTGCAGCATAACCTCGAAGTGACCCTGTTTGCGTCGCAGACAATACCTTATTACCTGCTGAAGCCAGCTTAGGTAATACATACCACGTTTTATCAATAGGGTCGGCTTTAAACAAGCGGCCGATGAACAAAAAGGGTTTTACAAAAATCACATCATATAGCGCATCGAAGCCTAAGCCGTGATAGCACCAGTGATACAGTGCCCCGCCAATGCGTGTGCGCTTAAAGCTCGTGAGCATACGACCTTTATTCACCACATATAGTAGCGCCGCGATTATCAAACCAGCCAGCATCGCACCCATCGCAATATACTCTGCTGTATGCTTAGCATGGTCTTGACCCGCCACTTCTAATAAATGTCCAACACTCTCTGGCAACACACCTTGTAATGGCGGTGTGATCCATGCGCCGACAGCAGTAGATAATACGAGAAGCACTGTCAGTGGCAACCAATACGACACTCCTGATAACTTGTGCGCGTGCGTTTTTTCTTCACCAAAAAAGATAATCCAAATCATACGGAAGGTATAAAGCGCGGTTAAGAACGCACCGAACACACCCATATAGAACAGCACCATGTGACCCGTGGCATACGTCTCCCAAAGAATCGCTTCTTTAGAATAAAAGCCAACCGTAACCCAAGGTATTGCAGCCAGTGCACCACCACCGACGATATAGCACCAAAATACTAACGGTATCTTTTTGCGCAAACCGCCCATCTTAAAGATGTTTTGCTCATGATGTACGGCAAGGATGACAGCACCTGATGACAAGAACAATAAAGCTTTAAAGAAAGCATGCGTCATCAAATGGAAGATCGCCCCTTGCCATGCACCGACACCAAGTGCTAAGAACATATAGCCAATCTGACTCATGGTTGAATACGCAAGGATACGTTTAATATCCGTTTGTGCCAAGGCACAGAAGCCGGCGACGACTAGCGTCAATGCACCGACGCCGCCTACCCAATACAATAAGATACCAGGAGTCAGCTCAAACAAAGGATGTAGACGGGCGATCAAATAAACGCCTGCCGTCACCATCGTTGCAGCGTGAATTAGTGCAGAAACTGGCGTTGGGCCTGCCATCGCATCGGCAAGCCACGTATGTAATGGCAGTTGGGCTGATTTACCCATTGCGCCGCCCACCAACATCATGGTGGTCAACATCATGATCGGATTATTGATATCGAACACTTCTGGCGCCCGAGTAATAATTTCTTGGATATTAAGCGTGCCAAATTCGCGGAATAATAAAAACAAACCAAAGGCCAAAAACACATCACCCACACGCGTAACGGTAAAAGCCTTCATCGCGGCAAGACCGTTGGCTCGGTCATGATAATAATAACCAATCAGTAAGTACGAACAGATACCCACGCCTTCCCAACCAAGATAAAGCAAAAACAAGTTATCTGCCAATACCAGCAATAGCATACTAGCAACGAACAAGTTCATATAACTAAAGAAGCGGGCAAACCCAGTGTCGCCTTTCATATACCAAGCGGCAAACAGATGGATCAAAAAGCCAATACCCGTAATGACCCCAGTCATAGTCAATGCCAAGCCATCAAAGCTCAGTCCAAAGTTCGGCGCAAAATCCCCAACTTGAAACCATGTCCATAGTGGCATTTGTACCACTGTGCCTGCTGGATTGGTGGTCAAAAAGGTGTAGCTGACCACCAGCGTGCATAATGCTGATAGCAGCATGCTGCCGACACCGACAATCGCTGCCACCTGTTCTGTTAATTTGTCACGCATAAAGGCTAAAATCAAAAAGCCAACGAGCGGGAATATAAAGGTTAATGGTAATAAACTCATGACATCATCCTTTCATCTCATTGGCGCTATCGACATCGAGATGCCCACGCTTATGATAAAACCGCAATAATATTGCCAAACCAATGGCCGCCTCTGCTGCTGCTAACGTCAAAATAAAGATAAACATAATCTGTCCATCAGGATCAACCCAGCGGCTACCTGCCACAACAAATGCCAATGCTGCCGCGTTCATCATGATCTCAAGGCTCATTAGCATAAATAAGAAGTTACGTCGTACCATGACGCCGCATAGACCAATAGCAAATAAAATACCTGCCAAAATTAGTCCATGACTCATCGGTATCATACCCAATACATTTTGCGCCTCAGCAACAGGCTGTACTAAGCCTGCTACCTCATGGGCAAACGGCACATTTGACACATCTTGTGCCACGCTCGCTGCTAGTACCATCAGTCTAACTCCTTGGGCGTGACTTTGTTCACACCTACTTGACTACCTACCTTCATACCTACATAGTCATGTGGGTCAACATCTTTATATTCGTAAGGTTCAGCCATTTTTACAGCATCGTATTCTGTATGAGTACTCTCATTTTCATATTCTCTGATACTACCCACGCTTGGCTGAAAGTTTTGACTGTCATTACCGACAATCTCATCATCGATCGCTTCTTTACCCAAATGATAAGCCGCAACCAAAGCCGCCAGTAGTAGTAAAGCCGCCACTTGTATGAGCATAACGTACTTGGTAAACAATACCGTACCGACGGTTTTGGCTGAAACTGTTGTGCCGCCAATCATAGCTGCTTCGTCGTGATTGAGCCCAATCATTGCATACAGCACTACGGCAATAATAAGTGTCAATCCAGTCGGTATTGCCCACGTACCGGCATCGAGCCAACGCTCTTCGCGCTCATCATTGCTCATGCCTAAGTTCAGCATCATAATGACAAAGACAAACAGCACCATAATAGCGCCCGCGTAAACAACAATTTCGAGCGCTCCTGCAAATGGCGCGCCCAACACAAAAAATATACCAGCGATCGCCAGTAATGACACAATCATCGATAAAATCGCGTGAACTGGATTGGCTTGCGTCACCACGCGTAAACTGGCAAATATTGCCACGGCAGCGAGTGAATAAAACCCTGCCAATTCAGGATGGTTCAAGATATTCATCATGGCAGCAAGCTCCGTAGATCAATAGGCGCCGCTTCATTTTGAGCGGCCCCTTTTGGTTTGTCCGCTACCGCCATACCCGTCACACGGTAATAATTATAATCAGGATATTTGCCTGGTCCTGAAATGAGCAAGTGCTCTTTTTCATAGACCAAATCTTGGCGCTTATATTCACCCAGCTCAAAGTCTGGTGTCATCTGAATGGCGGTCGTTGGGCAAGCTTCTTCGCACAATCCACAAAAGATACAGCGCGAAAAATTGATCCGAAAAAATTCTGGATACCAGCGGCCATCGTCACGCTCCGCTTTTTGCAAGGAGATACAGCCGACCGGACAGGCCACCGCACACAAATTACAAGCGACACAGCGCTCGTCCCCATCAGGGTCACGCGTGAGGACAATACGTCCACGAAAACGCGGCGGTACAGGAACCGGCTCTTCAGGATAAAGAATGGTGTCACGCGGTCTGAGCGCATGACTATTGACCATCCACATGCTGCGGACAATGGTAAATATACCAATGACGGTCTTTTTTATGGTAGTAAACATGGGATTATTATCCTTATCAGCTTTACCCTAGTTCATCAATGATGACTAGTAATGGCTACTAGTGATGACTACAACGTTGGAGAAAAGATCAAAATGACCGCAGCAGTAACCAATAAATTAATCAGCGTTACTGGCAGGCAAACTTTCCAGCCAAAATTCATCACCTGATCATAGCGCGGACGCATGAGTGAGCCTCGAGCCAAAACAAACATGGTCATGAAGAACAGCGTCTTAATCATGAACCAAAAAGCTGGTGGAATAAATGGAATATCTAGATCAAAAGGTGCAAGCCAGCCTCCAAAGAACAGACACGTCATTAATGCAGAAATCAAGACGACGTTGACATATTCACCAATGAAGAACATACCGAATTTCATGCCAGAATATTCAACGTGATACCCTTCCGCCAGCTCTTGCTCTGCTTCTGGTTGGTCAAATGGATGTCTGTGCGTCACCGCCACACCAGCTACCACGAAGGTTAAAAACCCAAAAAACTGTGGAATGATATACCAGCCATCCACTTGCGACTCAACGATGGCTCGCAAGTTAAATGAGCCTGTTAAGGCGACCACACCCATCAATGACAAGCCCAAAAAGACTTCATAACTGATCGTTTGTGCCGCTGAACGTAAGCCACCCAATAACGAAAACTTATTGGCAGATGCCCAACCGCCAAACATCACGGCATAGACAGCAATACCTGCCATCGCAAAGAAGAACAGAATACCAATGTCCCAATCAGCCACACCAAGTGTTGGTGAAATAGGAATAATGGCAAATGAGGCTAAGGCAGTAAACATGGCAACCGCAGGCGCCAAGGTAAACATAAATTTATCGGTAAAATTCGGTGTCCAATCTTCTTTAAAGAAGATTTTCAGCATGTCAGCAACCAGCTGCAATGAACCAAACGGCCCTACACGGTTTGGACCGTAACGGTCTTGCCATAATGCTAGCATGCGGCGCTCATAGATGATCATCATCGCAGCAACCAGTACCACGACTAAAAAGATAACCAATGATTGGCTCACCAAAAACAGAATGGACCAAGCATCAAAGCTCATGCTACCGGCCAAAAAGCTTGGCACATCAGGGATAATACGGGTAACTTGCATATTACACCTCCTGTGTGGTGGTCGGCGCTGTGTTCATTTGCGCGGCATTATTATTCATCATATCGTCAGCCATACTACCCATCATCATAAGTGGCGCATCCACTTTACGTGCCGACGCTGGCATTGATGGGTGAATGATACTCACCTGCCCAACTGGATAACCTATACAGCCTTCTGCTAAATAGCCAACAATCTGTATTGGCAAGATGATTTGTTGCTTATCGATTTCAATCGCCAAGTAATCACCCGCAGCGACATTCCAGTTTTTAGCATCATCAATACCAATACGCCATGCCGCAATTGGTAATTGCTCAGCAACAATTGGACTACGCGAGGCCATCATCGAGCTGGCATAGATATTATAGATTGGCACCAGTTTGGCTTGTCCTTTCTGCATGTCAGTCGTGCTCGAAGCCGTTGCTTCTGGTGCGACATACTGACGAGTGGCCAAACGCTCTAACCCATCAAACAAACGCACACCCGGATCACCATTTTTCAGATGACCGCCGACTTTGTCTTGATATTTGTTCCATGCTTGTGGTGAGTTCCAACCTGCCGCATTAGCAAAAGGAATCATCGAGCTTGGCGTTTCTTTGCCGCTATAGCCTTCCATTGAGAAAGTTAAACCTGTATCTAAGTCTTTTGGCTGCATTGGTTCATGGACTGAAATCGGTGCACGCATGGCGGTACGGCCTGAATAGCGACGCGGTTGACGCGCAATTTTAAGACCCGTAATACGGTAATCAGCGTCAGGTGCAGCGCCTTTGATACCGGCAAGCTTAGGATGCGTCACTATTAAAGCATTAATCACATCATCTAACTGTGTCCAATCGACATCACGACCTTCAATGCTACTATGCACCGCATGCAACCAGCGCCAGCCTTCTTTGATGCTGCTCATAGGATGATAGTAGTTATTGTCATAAACTTGGAAGAAACGCTGCGCCCGACCTTCCGCCGATATCAGGGTACCATCAGCTTCTGCAAAGCTTGCGGCTGGCAATACGATGTCGACGTCTTTATGCCAATCAAGCAATTGATGGTCTAGTGCAATGATCGTTTTATCGGTCAATAGCTGCTTTAATTTATTGGCATCAATCGCATCTGTCAGCTGGTTTTCTGCAACGATGACGACATCAAAGTCAGTGGCCAGTAGCTCTTCAACGGATTGACCACCAAGCATACAAACCCCGATACTATTGGCGTCAGGAACCGTTAAATAAATACCCGCTTGCGCATGATAGCTGTCGTTTACTTCTTTTAATTCAAGCTTATTAGCAGGCTCGCGCTCAACATCATCTTGCGCGTCTTTATCCGTACCTGTGTCTGATTTCTCTGGTTTGGCCGACAACTCTTGATCTTCATCAGGCTGATGAGTTTGTGCTTGTTGTTCTGCCGCACGAACCTTTTCATTATGAATGTCAATTTGATGTTGCTCTGTCGCCTTAATAACAGCCCGCTTTTGTGTTAATGCTTGGGTAATTTGTGCAGCTGCCTCTATTAATGCGATAGACGATAAACCTGTACCTGATATTACCAACGGTTTATCCGCTTGCAGCAAGTCATAAGCGATTTGCTGAGCCAGCGCTTGCATGCCGTCAGTATCAGCATTAGCATTAATATTGTCATCTGCATTTTGTTGCGCAGTGGCTTTTGGATGAGTGATTTCTGATAAGTCATCCGCAAAATTGGCAATCTCAGAAGCCACTTTAAAACCAAGTTTGGTAATATCTTCAGGCGTCGCGACCACGCTGACCTTACTGATGTCTTCTAGCTTCGTTTGGGTCACATCAATGACATATACTGGACTTAACGCATCTTGAGCAATACGTTTGACTGGTTCAGCAAGCCAAGGTTGCGTCTGTAACGCGGCTGCCATTTTCAGACCTTCGTTTTTTGCTGCTTGGCGTACTGACAACGCAACGCGCGATGAGGTTTGAGTAATGTCTTCACCCAAAACCAACACAGCATCATAACTTTCGATATCAGTCATGCTAGGGTTATAAATGCCCTCAGTACTGAGCACTTCGATACATTTATTGACCAGTGCTTGCTGCTGATAATTCAGACCCGTTGAAAACTTATCGTAGCCGACTAGATTTTTTAATGCGAAGTTGGTCTCAAGGCTTGCACGTGGTGAGCCAATACCGATAACTTTTTTGCCTTTGATACGTTTGATGGTTTCATCTAGAGCATAGTCGATGTTAATTTTGACATGCTTATCATTGATACGTTCCAGTGCTTGGGTTGGACGATCGTCACGATTGACATAGCCATAACCAAAGCGACCGCGATCACATAAGAAGTAGCGGTTTACTTCACCGTTATAGCGGTTTTCGATACGGCGCAATTCACCATAACGCTCACCCGGTGAGATGTTACAGCCAGCCGAGCAGCCATGACAGATGCTTGGCGCATACTGCATGTCCCATTTGCGGTTGTAGCGCTCAGAATGCGTCTTATCCGTAAAGACACCCGTTGGGCAAACTTCGGTCAAGTTACCTGAGAACTCACTTTCGAACTGACCATCTTTATCACGGCCAAAATAAACACGATTGTTTGAGCCATACACGCCCAAATCTTCGCCGCCTGCATAGTCTTTATAAAAACGCACACAGCGATAGCACGCGATACAACGGTTCATCTCATGGGCAATAAATGGCCCAAGCTCTTGGTTGTGATGGGTACGTTTGGTAAAGCGATAACGACGACGGCTATGACCTGACATGTAAGTCATGTCTTGCAAATGACAGTGACCGCCCTCTTCACAAGTTGGGCAGTCATGCGGATGGTTGGTCATGAGTAGCTCAACCATCGACTTGCGGAAGGCTTTGGCTTCATCGTCAGTGACAGAGATATACATGTCATCGCCAGGGGCGACCATACATGACATCACTAGACGACCGCGACCTGCTTTCATGTCATCGGCGTTTTGGTATTGCTTGACCGCGCACTGGCGACACGAGCCGACTGAGCCGAGGGCTGGGTGATAGCAAAAATAGGGCACATCAATGCCAAGTGATAAGCAGGCTTGTAACAAGTTATCTGTGCTATCTACTTCGACAGTGGTTCCATCAATATGTATGACTGCCATGCCGCTCTCCTTATTTCACTACTGGCTGTTGATTGGCTGCAGCATCAATGATATCTACCCCAACCGCCTGCACGATTTTTTGATCAAACTCAGGACGGAAATATTTAATCGCACTCATTAGTGGTTCCATCGCACCCGGAGCATGAGCACAGAATGTTTTACCAATCCATAAGTCACGCGTGAGACCCTCTAATTTTTCCACATCGCCGATTTGCCCTTCACCATCGTTAATCGCGGTGAGTAATTTAACACCCCACGGCAGACCATCACGGCACGGCGTACACCAACCACAAGATTCGCGCTGAAAGAAAATCTCAAGATTGCGTAACAGTGGCACCATGTCTTGTGCCTCATCGACCACCATGATTAGCCCTGTACCCATACGGCTACCTGCTTCTTGGATGGTATCAAAATCCACGACCACGTCTAAATGGTCGGCGGTCAAAAAGTCGGTTGATGCGCCGCCCGGTAGCCATGCTTTTAACTTTTTGCCATCTTTCATGCCGCCCGCTAAATCCTCAATAATCTCGCGCGCGGTATAGCCAAATGGCAGCTCCCATAGACCGGGGTCATTGACCAAACCTGAGCAACCAAACAGCTTGGTGCCGGGTGTTTTGCTTTTGCCTTTGATATTAGACAATGACTGATACCACTCCACACCATGATTTAGGATGGCTGGCATGTTGCACAAGGTCTCAACGTTGTTGACAACCGTTGGTCTGCCCCAAGCACCAGAAATCTGTGGAAATGGCGGCTTGGTACGCGGATTAGCGCGGCGACCTTCTAGGCAGTTAATTAGGGCTGTCTCTTCACCGCAGATATAGCGCCCTGCACCAGTATGGACATGCAAATTAAAGCTAAAATTTGAGCCTAAAATATTGTCGCCCATGAGATTATTAGCCAAACACTCTTCAATGGCAGTGACCAAGCGCTCAGCGGCCAAGATATACTCACCGCGAATAAAGATATACCCGTCAGTTGCACCAATCGCATGAGCAGTAATGAGCATACCTTCAATCAATTGAAACGGCAGACGTTCCATCAACAGACGGTCTTTAAACGTACCCGGCTCCATTTCATCAGCATTACAAATGAGATAACGAGGTAAACCATCCGGCGGTGACATAAATGTCCACTTCAAACCAGCATTAAAACCTGCACCGCCGCGACCTCTAACATTGGCAGCTTTAATCATGTCACCAACTTCTTTAGGTGATTTATCCAATGCTTGTCGTAAACCCGTAAACCCTTTTAAAGACTCATAAGTTGCCAAATCAAGCACAGCATCGTGATGTGCCAAACGCCACGTCAAAGGCTTGGTTTCGCTCGTGGCTGTGGCTTTATCACCATAAATTGGAACACGCTGTGCACTCAGCTGGCTTGGCGCTTGACCTTGACTGCGACGAGCAATCTGCTCTGAAATCGTTAAACTCATGAGTATAGCTCCAATAATTGCGCGACTTCGGAGGGCTGAACAGGACCATAAGTGTCTTCGTCAATCAGCACCGCAGGACCTTTGTCACAGTTGCCCAAGCAACAAATCGGCAATAGCGTAAAACGACCATCTGTCGTCGTTTGTCCATACTCAATGCCTAATTGCGATCTGATTTCAGCCGATAGCGCCTCATAACCTGTCAAATAACACGCCACAGAATCACAGATGAGAATCACGTGACGACCGACAGGCTGACGGTAAATACGGTTGAAGAAGGTGGCGACGCCATCCATGTCTGACATCGGAATATCGAGGATATTGGCAATGGCATTGACTTGTGCATCATCGACCCAGCCGTTGCGTTTTTGCACAATTTTTAGCGCATCGAGCGAGGCGGCACGCGCCTGTGGGTAATGATGCATAAATTCATGAATCGCGGCGATTTCCTCAGTGGTGAGGATACTTGCCACATCTACTTTTGGCATTTTGTCGGAAACAATTTTCATAATCTTCTATCTTTCCTCACTCATCACGCTCTATTACATTATGACGTCAGTCGTGCGACGACTGTCGTCACATTGAAATATGAAAGCATTTTGGTGTGCGATTTAGCAGTAATATATTGATTAACGTCTCTTTTTAAAAAACTCTAACGGTCACAATCCGCCATCACAATATCAATCGACGCCAGATACATAATGGCATCAGAAACCAGTGAGCCATTGATGACGGATGGCATCTGCTGCAAATGCGCAAATGTCGGTGTACGAATACGGGTGCGATAGCTCATCGTGGCTTTATCTGAGGTAATGTAATAACTATTCAGACCTTTGGTCGCTTCTACAATCGTCGTGCATTCACCCGCTGGCATCACAGGACCCCACGACACGGAGATAAAGTGGTTAATAAGCGTCTCGATATCGTTCAACGTACGGTCTTTCGGCGGTGGTACGGCTAATGGATGATCCGCTTTGTAAGGGCCTTGTGGCATGTTATCCATGCACTGACGAATGATACGTAAAGACTGACGCATCTCTTCGACTTTCACCATACAACGATCATAAGCATCACCGTTATAACCAACTGGCACTTCAAAATCGTAATTCTCATAGCCCATGTATGGACGTGCTTTACGTAGATCAAAATCCACGCCTGTGGCACGTAAACCTGCACCCGTCACGCCCCAAGCCAATGCTTGCTTGGCATTGTACTGCGCCACACCTTGGGTACGACCTTTGAGCACACTGTTTTGTAGCGCCGCTTTGACATATTCGTCCAAGCGTTTTGGCATCCAGTCTAAAAACTCGCGAACCAAACGCTGCCATCCACGTGGTAGATCAGCAGCCGTACCGCCGATACGGAACCATGCTGGATGCATACGGTAACCTGTCACCGCCTCAATCACGTCATAGGCTTTTTGGCGATCAGTAAACATATAAAACACAGGGGTCATACCGCCCGCATCCTGAATAAAGGTACCGACAAACAGCAGGTTATTGGTAATACGGAAAAACTCGCTCATCATCACGCGGATGG
Organism: Psychrobacter aquaticus CMS 56; assembly: GCF_000471625.1. Taxonomy (GTDB): domain Bacteria; phylum Pseudomonadota; class Gammaproteobacteria; order Pseudomonadales; family Moraxellaceae; genus Psychrobacter; species Psychrobacter aquaticus. The sequence goes on along the minus strand of NZ_AUSW01000015.1, from coordinate 32,157 downwards.
TTTCAGCACGAGGCGGAATGGTAATGCCTGCTAGCTTTTCGACCGACATGATGTACGGCAGCTCATTCATCACACCGCCAAGATAATCAATACGGTCGGTATAAGGAATAAATGAGTGCCATGTTTGACGCTCAGCCATTTTTTCTGCACCGCGGTGGTGATAGCCGATATCAGGGATACAATCCACGACTTCTTCGCCATCAAGCTGTAACACCAAACGGAATGCACCGTGAGCAGAGGGATGGTTAGGACCAATGTTCAAGAACATAAAGTCTTCATCACGACCTGAGCGTTTCATGCCCCACTCTTCTGGGACAAAACGTAGGTTCTCTTGCTCGTATTGTTGCTTAGCTGTGTTCAAGAAGTACGGGGTAAATTCAGTCGCACGTGCGTGATATTCTTTACGCAGTGGATGACCTTCCCAGTATTTTGGCAGTAAGATACGCGTTAAATGCGGATGACCTGTAAAGACAATACCAAACATGTCCCACACTTCACGCTCGTACCAGTTGGCATTTGGCCAAATCTGGGTGGCGCTTGGCACATTGAGATCGTCTTCACTCAGCGCGACTTTAATGCGTACATCACTATTACGCTCAAGCGACATCAGATGATAAAACACTGTAAAATCGCTGTCAGGCAACCCTTGGCGATGCTGACGCAGACGCTCATCTATCGCTGACAAATCAAACAGCATGACGTAAGGCTTAGGCAGTTTGCGCAAGAATAAGAGAATGTCTAACAAATCAGCACGCGCCACCCAAACCGTTGGAATCTCATCCACAGTGTGCTGCACGACAAATTTACCAGCATATTTTTGCTCCAGCTCAGTGATGACTGCTGGAACAGGCTTGATATTAGGATCTGTGTTTTCGACTACCGTGACCATGAATGATGCATTCCTTCATTAATCATAACTAAACTATGTCAACCATAACTGAGCTATGTTAATCATAACCGAACTATGATGAGCGCATAAAATGTTGAGGTTATTGCTGTGAATCTAAATGCTGTCTAATATTTAAATACTATCTGGGCTACGCAAGTTTTTGACAGCGATACGATCTGCCTGCTTACGGTCACGCTCAGGCGTCATTTGCGGCTGATAGATGCCCTGCTCATTGACATGAATACCCAGTGGACGGCGCTCTTTAGTAATAGATTCTTGTAGCAACATCAAACCCTGAATCAACGCTTCTGGACGTGGCGGACAGCCTGGCACATACACATCGACAGGGATAATTTTGTCCACGCCTTGTACGACAGAGTAAATATCATACATACCGCCCGAGTTGGCACAGGCCCCCATCGAGATGACCCATTTTGGCTCAAGCATTTGCTCGTAGAGACGCTGGATAACGGGCGCCATTTTCACAAAACACGTACCAGCGACAATCATGACATCCGCCTGACGCGGCGAGGCACGAATAACCTCTGCCCCAAAGCGTGACAAATCGTGAACCGCCGTTAAGGTGGTGGCGTATTCGACATAACAGCAAGACGTACCAAAGTTAAATGGCCATAGTGAGTGCTTGCGCCCCCAATTTGCTGTCGAGTGAACGAGGTCTTCGAGGCGACCCATAAAGACGTTTTTATTGACTTCGTCTTCGATAGGATCATTGACCGTTTGACTGGTCTGTGCAGGATAGGTATCTGCATCAGGGTTGGCTTTTGTTAATGTGTATTTCATAACATACAACCTTTATATTAGGTGTAGCGTGGCAATCATCTTGCCGTCACTATTGCCTTAACTTCTATTATTAATAAATGCTCATTCATATAAATTTAAATATGATTGCGTCATCATATTTCTTAGCAGTCTCTGTAAGCTCGAAAAAGCCAAAACAAAAGCCATCAAAATCAATTAGCGCCCAGCATTATCTTTCCGTGCAGACGAACTGAAATCCACAGAAGTAACATTACCCGTGGTATTAATATGATCGATATTTTGTAGATGACGACGATTGGTCTCAATGTTGTTTGAGACGTTGATTTGACCGGAGGACTGCGCGGGAACCTTGCCCGTTGGATCAACCATCAGCTCGTGAGCACCATCAAACTTGGTGATATCAGCCAAATTGAAACCAGCTGGCGCTGCATGTAGACGGGCTTTTTTGCGACGTTTGTCAGCAGGTGCCCAGTTCATCGCACCAAGGCTAAGCTCATATATCAAACCAATGATTAAAATAGTAATAAATACGGCGGCAGCAGCAAAACCAAGCCAGCCAGCTTCACGTACTGAAACGGCATACGCATAAAGATAGAGGGCTTCTAAATCAAAAATCACAAAGAAAATCGCCACCAAATAAAATTTGGCAGACAAACGAATACGGGCGTTGCCAGATCCGACAACACCCGCTTCAAATATTTCTTCTTTTTGTGAGCCTTGAGAACGACCGCCAAGCAAACGCGGCACGACCAGCATAAAGACAACTAGCCCAATGGCGGCTAAGATAAAAGCAACTGCTGACCAATTAAAAGCAGACATGATAATACGTGCTCCTCACCCAATCGAGTGTTAAGCCCAGCGCAAATATTGACCTGTTTTAAGGCCGTCTAGCGATAGGCATAACGCAGACGAAAACACAAAGCGACTGTCATTGAGCCACTGCATTTACGTTACTATTTTAGGGTCTGTGCTGGTAATAACCAATTATCAAGCTTATTGACGACGATGTCAGACGTGACCAACTGTAGATATTCCGATATGCGTGCGGATAAAAGGCTGGTCGCCTAACGCATCTCCTAACAACGTAAGATCAACGTATTAAATCAATATCATATCCAAGCGTTTACTTAATTGATTTAATAGCTCATTACACGTGGTCAATAATGACGTGACAACTGGCATAAATTATTTACGTACTATACGCTTATCGGTTTTTAAAAGCTAGTTTTTAGCTGTATTGAACGGTCACTTTATCTGCAAAAAAGAGATGTTTTTTTTATCATAAATTATGATATGGACGTTACCTTATATTAACTCCAAATCTGTACTTTTAATCGTCGGCCATTATAGTCAATTTATAAGACCTTAAGCTCTCGTTCAATACGCTTATGTCAGCACTCAACTCCTCACCCAAAGCCACAGTTTTTGCTTTATAATGGCGCATCTAAATCCAATGGCTTATTATAAAACCATAAAATTATAAAACAGCAAATTTGCTTACTTTCAATGAGCCGTTTTCTATTGAAGTAACTCTGCAATATCTATATTAGGGCGTGATGTTATCAGCGCCACTCTCTTTTTTGCTTTTGTCTTACAGGTCACGTTATGAGTCAACTGAATCCCAAACAAACCGAGGCCATGCTCTACGTATCTGGTCCATTACTTGTGCTAGCAGGTGCAGGCTCCGGTAAGACCTCAGTGATTACGCGCAAGATTGCTTATCTTATCGAAGAATGCAACATGCCAGCGGAGCGCATCACAGCGGTGACCTTTACCAATAAAGCCGCGCGCGAAATGAAAGCCCGTGTCAGTAAACTGTTGCCAAGCGAAAAAATGCGCGGGTTAACGGTCTCCACCTTTCACCAATTTGGCTTACAGTTTTTGCGTTACGAGCTGCTTCATACCCCGCTTAAAGGCAATTTCTCCATCATGGACAGCGATGACAGTAAACGCTTGCTGATGGAGTTGATGATGCGCGACAACTTAAGCGGCGCCGAAAGTCGTGAGCTGGTCGGTAAAGCGATAAAAATGATTTCTGACTGGAAAAACGACTTGATCGATCCTGACAAGGCGATGGAAACGTTAGACGATCCCGAAGATATGATTTTTGCCACCCTTTATGCACTATACGAGCGTAACCTACGGGCTTATAATGCGGTCGATTTTGACGACTTGATTGTATTACCCACCAAAATACTGCGTGAAAATAGAGAACTTCGGGACAAATGGCAAAATCGTATTCGTTATTTGCTCGTCGATGAGTATCAAGATACCAACACCGCCCAGTATGAAATGATTAAATATCTGGTCGGGCCACAAGGACGCTTTACCGTCGTTGGTGACGATGACCAATCTATCTATGCGTGGCGCGGGGCAAAGCCTGAAAACATGGCGCTGCTCAAAGAAGATTTCCCTAAACTAAAAATCGTCATGCTTGAGCAAAACTATCGCTCGACCACGCGTATTTTGACCTCTGCCAACGCTGTTATTACCAATAACGAGCATTTATTTGAGAAAAAACTCTGGTCAGACAAAGGTCAAGGCGAAAAAATTCGTATTATTAATTGCCACAATGATGACGATGAGTCTGAGCGCGTCGCCAAAGAAATCGTCACTCATAAACTGCGTTTTGGCAATGAGTGGGAGCAATATGCTGTCCTTTATCGCAGTAACTTTCAGGCGCGTATGTTAGAGGCGCAATTGCGTCAATTGCAAGTGCCTTATAAGTTATCTGGCGGGCAGTCATTTTTTGCGCGTAGTGAAATCAAAGACATCATGGGCTATCTGCGTCTGATTTTGAACCCCGAAGATGACAGCGCGTTTTTGCGTATCATCAATACGCCCAAGCGTGGTATGGGTCCGGCCACATTAGAGAAACTTGGTTTGTTTGCACAAGAACATAGCATATCGCTATTGGCTTCTTGTACTCATGCGGGTTTAACTCATGTACTACCTTCCAAGGCTTATGGCACGATAAAAGAGTTTGGTGAATTTATTGAGCATTATACGCGCGAGTTGGATCAACATCCTGACCCTGTGCCTATCGTGCGGCAGATGATTGATGAGACAGGCTACATTGACTTTGTCCGTAGTGACTCCAAAACCCCGCAACAAGAAAAAAACCGTATCGATAATATTGACATGCTCTATACCAGTATTCAATCTTTGATCAATCGCGCGGAAGAAGACGAAGACCGAACGATTGATACCATCATTCGTAAGCTGGTCTTGCTTGATATGCTGGAGCAGCAGCAAGAAGAAGAAAATACCAATAAAGTCAATCTGATGACGCTGCATGCGGCAAAAGGCTTGGAGTTTGATTACGTTTATATCATGGGATTAGAGGAGGAGATGCTACCGCACCGCAACTCTATCTTGAGCGAAACGGTCGAAGAAGAGCGCCGTTTGATGTATGTAGGTATCACCCGTGCGCGCCGTGAGCTGACATTGACACTGGCGACTCAGCGCCGTGCGGGCGGTCAAATGCGTGTCACCTCAGAATCACGGTTTTTGGACGAGCTACCAGAAGATCATATCGACTGGCCTGCCAAGGCGAAAAAGAAAAAAGCCAGCAAAGACCCTGAAGCGGTCGCTGATGAATATTTGGCCAATATTAGAGCGCTGCTAGGTAAGCGCTAACGTCAGTACGAGTAGTAATGATGCCAAATAGAACCATAGTCAGGTCAATATAAAAAGGATACGGCAGGACTACTACGAATTTTTTGCAGCATCGAGCTGCGCAGGCACAGCAAGCAAGAAAAATTTGTAGCAGCCCTGCGTCATGATGTCGTGTATCCACTTTATTTAGGATTGATTATAACTAAGCAGGCGATAACCCAGCGTTTCACCATTTGCTATTATTTATATTTTTGAAAACTTTGGAACCCTTATGCCTACGCCTGATCAGGAACGCCCCTCTACGCTACCAGGAGACTATAATCCGGCAGAATATAGTGCCGAATATAAACTACTGTACTTGCAAGGTTTGGTTGCCGATAAGGCGTATGAGGCCATTACTGAGTTTTTAGAAAAACAGTCGGAATATGAGATTGCGAACTTACTGGAGTCTTTTCCTACCCAAAACCGCCTTTTGATTTGGGCGCAAGTCCCTGAGAATATCAAAGGCGAAGTACTCGCTGAGCTAGAATTTGATACGCGCCAGCCATTGATGGAGAATATCTCCTCAAAGGAAATATCTTTATTCACCCAAGATCTCGATGCCCAAGACATCTCTGAGATTTTAGATACCGTGACTGAGAGCGTACGTACCTCTGTCATGGCGACCCTAGATGAAGAGACTCGTGTTCAGGTCAATAAACTCGACACCTATGAAGATTGGGAAGTCGGTAGCTATATGGATCCTGACCTCATTCAGGTTAGAGAAGATATTAGTCTGGCAGAAGTACAAAATTGGCTGCGAGAAAATGACGAGTTGCTCGATGATGAAAGCCAAGAGCTGTTGGTGGTCGATCAAAGTCAGCAGTTACTCGGGTTATTGAGTCTGGTTGACTTAATTAAACATGACCAAAGCACCTTGGTTTCCGAGCTGATCGATACGGCCATCACCATCAATGATCGTTTAGACATTCAAGATGCCGCCGCGATTTTTCGTTCAGAAGACATTCGCTTCGCACCTGTCATTAACAGTCATGGCGAGCTGGTTGGTCAGTTAAATGGCGAAGACATCATGGAGATTATCCAAGATGATGTCGATAGCACGATGAAAAACCTTGCGGGTGTCAGTCAGGACGAAGAGCTGTTTGCGCCTATTTTGACCAGTGCCAAAAGTCGTAGCGTTTGGTTGGGTATCAATTTATGTACCGCACTATTGGCAGCAGCAGTAATTGGTCAGTTTGAGGCCGTACTAGCAAAAGTGGTGGCACTAGCCGTTCTCATGCCAGTAGTCGCAAGCATGGGCGGTATTGCAGGCTCACAGACACTCACTGTTGTGATTCGCGGTATGGCCATGGGGCAAATCGGTGGCTCTAACCGTTTATGGCTACTCAATAAAGAGCTGTGGGTCGGCGCGATAAACGGTATCATATGGGCGATAATAATGGCATTTATTGCCCAATTGTGGTTTCATGACATTAAAATTAGCACCGTGATTGGCTTTGCCATTGCCATTAATATGACCGCTGCCAATGTTTCCGGCATTAGTATTCCTTTGATGCTTAAACGCATGGACATTGATCCTGCCCTATCGGCCTCGGTCATTCTCACCACGGTGACTGACATTGTCGGCTTTATGTCGTTTTTGGGCTTAGCCAGTATCTTGATACTTTAATCTACAGTCCATTGTTTGCTTTTACCTTAACAACCTTATTATCATGAGCGTCTAAAAACCTATATTCATATTCGTTCTATTTATCAGATCATCAAATTTTTAAGTGAGTGCGTTATGCAAGCTGTACAAGTCAAAGTTTTGAACCCTAAAATCATCGAAGATAAAGCCTTTTCTCTCCCTACTCGCGCCACTGATGGTAGCGCAGGCATTGATCTGCGCGCTTGCATCGATGTGCCTTTGACGATTAAAGCGGGTACAACACACTTAATAGGGACAGGTCTTGCCGTTTATATTCAAGATCCGAATTATGCTGGTATGATTTTGCCGCGTTCAGGTCTTGGACATAAGCATGGTATCGTTTTGGGCAATTTGGTTGGGCTGATTGATGCCGATTACCAAGGGGAGCTGATGGTCAGTATTTGGAATCGCAGTGAGGAAGACTTTGTCCTCAATCCAGCAGAGCGTATGGCTCAGTATATTGTGGTTCCTGTTGCTCGTCCTGAATTTGAAGTTGTCTCAGAATTTAGTGATGAGAGCGTGCGCGGTGCAGGCGGTTTTGGTCATTCTGGTCGTCAATAGGTACTGTTTTTTGAGGACTATCGATCAAAAGGACATCAATTGAATTGAAGACATGTCCTAACCACGATAACTTCATTCACAATAAACTTCATAACATAATCACAAGAGTAAGGAGAATAAGCGATGCCGTCTTTTGCTGCGCAGCAATGCTTATTTCGTGCTTATGATATTCGCGGGTCGCGCCAGCATTTTACTACCGATTTTGTATATGCTGTGGGCAATGCTTTTGCTCACCTTTATCGCGCGGCCAATCACCACCTTGAAGATAGTGATGTAAAAAACAGCGCAACCACGCAAAATGACAGCAATCCAAAAAACACGGACAAAAACATCGTCGTGATTGGTTATGATATGCGCTTTGGGAGTGACACCATTGCTCAGACACTAGCAAATATACTGACTCAACATGGTTTACAAGTTATCCAGTTGGGGTTAATTACTACCCCAATGATGGCTTTTTGGACAGAGCAATATCAAGGTCATGGCATCGTTGTAACAGCCAGTCATTCTGCTAAAGATATTTTAGGTATTAAATGGTTAGTCAATCATAAATCTCCTAGTAGCCGCGAGATTCAATTACTGTATCAGCAACTGACCGATAATTATTCACAAAACCAACGCAACGCTCAAAACACGCTTTTAAACACACTTGATATTCCTATGCCGACCAATCAAAACGACCTATCGGGTGAGCAAGTCATCGAGGTCTATATCGATGCTATCGCGCAAGTGTTTTGGCAAATTTATCCGTCCTGTAAACAGAATTCAAATAATACTTCATCTTCTGACAAACTTGATTTGGTCGTGGTGATTGATTGTCTACACGGTGCCACTAGCAATATCGCCGAGCGTTTATTTGATCGTTTTTGCAGGCAAATCATCATGCTCAATGACACAGCAGATGGCAATTTACCCTTTGGCAATCCTGATCCAACTGAACCTTATCGCCTTAAACAGTTACAGCAAAGTGTTCTTCATCATCAGGCAGACATAGGTATTGCCTTTGATGGTGACGGCGATCGCTTGATGGTCGTTGACAATAGCGGTAGCGTGGTCATTGCCGATCATTTACTGTACTTATTGGCACAAGTGGCGCTGGCTGAACGTCCTACACCCTTAACTGATGCATCGTTGACGTCGCAAATCCTCTTTGATATTAAGTGCTCCCACCATCTGCCAAAACTGCTGTCTGAGCTTGGCACCGTCCCCGTGATAAGTAAAACGGGTAGCAGCTTTATGCGTCAACAGATGCAGCATGCTGACAGTCAGATTCTCTTTGCCGGTGAGTTGTCAGGGCATTTCATATTTAATGATCAGCGCTTTATTATTTATGATGATGCAATGTATGCAGCATTACGCCTATTGCACTGGTTAGCCGCTGCTGACGATATCAATGGCAATGGCAAAAGATCTCTCACTGATATTACACAATGCTTACCAGCCATGGTTAATACCGCTGACCATTATCTACCAATGCCAACAATCCCTGAAAGTGACTGCTCATTCGTCGAGCAGCTGAGCAGACTTTGTCAGTATTTACGCAAACTTGTGGATATGACTGTAGAAGAGGACGCTGACGATTACTTGATACATACTGATTTGCCATCGTTCTGTCGTTGTTCAGCAAACAGACAACGCATAACACTCAAACAAGCCAGAGATTTACTACCAGTAGGAACCAAGCTGAGCTGTATCGATGGGGTACGTTTAGATTTTGCACACGGTTTTGGGGTACTGCGTCAATCAAACACTAGCCACAAACTGACTGCCCGTTTTGCTGGTGACACTTTAGAGGATCTCAAAGAGATCCAAGCAAAATTTGCAGCTCTATGTCACCCCTTTGATAAACAATTGGCAAGACAAATCGCTACTATGCCTGCCGAATAAGCCTATCCTGACAATCGATTGTTTATGAATCATGCTGCAAAAATTATCATATACAAAAACAAAACCCTCTAAACCATACCTTAGGAGCTTGTAATGACACTGAATTTAGATGAAGCCAAAATCACCGCTGAGGTATTGACCACCGCCCTACCTTATATCCAACGTTTCGTTGACAAACTTATCGTGGTCAAATATGGCGGCAATGCCATGACTGATCCTGAGCTTGAAAGCTCGTTTGCGCGCGATATTGTCTTGTTAAAAACCGTTGGTATGCATCCAGTCGTCGTACATGGCGGTGGCCCACAAGTTGACAATTTACTAAAAGAGCTGGGACGTCAATCTGATCGTATCGATGGTATGCGCGTCACTGACAAACGCACCATGGATATCGTAGAAATGGTCTTGGGCGGTAGTGTCAATAAGTCTATCGTGAGCTTAATCAATAAACATGGTGGCCGCGCTATTGGCCTCACGGGTAAAGATGCCAACTTGATTACTGCCAAAAAACTGATGATGGAAAAAATCGGCGCAGACGGTATTGCTGTTCCTGTTGATTTAGGATTCGTCGGTGATGTAGTCAGTGTTAATAAAGACGTGATTAATATGCTTATCTCTTCGAACTTTATTCCCGTCATCGCGCCGCTTGGGGTTGATAGCGAAGGCAATACCTATAACATCAATGCGGATTTGGTCGCGGGTAAAGTGGCTGAATTTTTGCAAGCAGAAAAGCTCATGCTCCTGACCAATATCAAAGGCGTACTGGGTCGTGATGGTGAGGTAGTCACTGGACTCACGCCCAAAAAAGTCGACAGTTTAATCGAAGACGGTACGATTTCAGGTGGTATGATTCCCAAAATACAATGTGCGCTCGATGCGGTTCGTAGTGGCGTAAAAAGTGCCGTTATCGTCGATGGCCGTGTCCCTCATGCCACGTTACTTGAGATTTTCACCAATGAAGGCGTTGGTACACTCATCAGTCGTGATTTAGATTCTACCTTGAGCTAGCGTAGGAGTAAAAAATGGCATTGTGGCTATGGTGTCTGCTTTTTATACTAGAAAGTTTGTATTGCTGGTGGATTATTGGCTATGGTGGCGCGAAATGGGTCGAGGGTTGGAAGTCCTTTTTTCTCATTGAGTGGTTTGCGCTAGACTGGAATGCCGAACAGATTCGCCTATATGTTCTCATTATCTGGGCGTTTAGTGTGCTGTGGTTTATTGTAGGCGTGATAAAGCCTGAGTTTAGATTGATCTAAACTCAGGCTTTATCACGAGTCTCTCAAAGGATTTAATAAGCACAAAACTCTATCGAGCTATAGCTACTATTGCCATAGACTTTCATACGGTGATTACCTTTACGCTCAGTGATATAAGAGGTTTCATTGTCATAGCGATCACCATTTAGGCGTCCACTGGGCCCTGATACATAAGCAACGTTTATTTGATCATCGCCCACATTGCGAATGACTAGATTTTGATCTGGTGTAAGCCATAGACGAAATACTTTTCCGTTTTCGATATTACCGGCAAAACTGCCGCAATAACTGTCTTTTGCAAAAGTGATTTTGGTAGATGTATCAGCCGCTTGAACGCTTGTAACCATCAAAGGAGCGCATGTGAAGGCAGCCATTATTAATAATTTTTTCATCGTCTTATTTCCATTATTGAATACACTAAATTAGCAAACTTTATTCTATAAACGTTAGCATAATTTATAATGCGCCAAGCTGACAACATTTTTATGAAAAAACTTTTTCAAACTCAATTTCGTCAAACCCGCAAAGCAATATTGTCTGACCTTGGTTCTTGTCGAGAAGCTGACCTTCTACCATTGGTCGTTTAATCATACTGGTATTTTCGACCAGCAACTTAATGGCATGATTCGCGCTGGCATCAGCTGCAAGCTTCTGGCTGTCATCTAGCTTGCGCCATGTTGTTCCACGTTTGTTGAGCACTTTATCAATACCCAGTTCATCTACCCAGCGCTGTACACTTTGTCTATCGATGCCTTGTTTTTTATAGTCATGAAACTCATAGCTGACACCTAATTCGTCCAACTTGTTAAACGCTTTTTTCATCGTGCTACAAGATTTGATACCGTAAATAGTGATGGTCATGGAAACTCCTTGGTAACGATTATTGTCTGCTTGATTATACCCAAGTCTGAATAGACGAAACAGCTTATCAATTTTGCGTCACTTCTAATGAGCCACTTCTAAGTGGTAAACCTCATAAGCAAAGTCATCATATCATCGCAATTTTTGTCAAATTACGCTATGCTATGGCATTGTCAAATTCCACCTATTTTTTATCTGTATCAACCAATTTCGAGCCGACTATGAGCAATGCCGTGACAGCAGACCAATCAGAAAACAATTATTATAACCCACAAGAGATAGAAGCCGCGCAGCAAGCCAAATGGGCAACAGACAAGCGCTATGAAGTGGGTAATGAGCCAAGCGACAAGCCAAGTCGTTACATGCTGTCGATGTTCCCTTATCCAAGTGGCAAGCTGCACATGGGGCACGTTCGTAACTATACGATTTCTGATGTATTGAGCCGTTATTATCGCCTCAAAGGCTATGAGGTCATGCAACCAATGGGCTGGGATGGCTTTGGCTTGCCAGCAGAAAATGCCGCGATTGCCAACCAAACCCCGCCTGCTGCATGGACGTTTGCTAACATTGACAACATGCGCGCACAGCTTAAATTACTAGGCTTGTCAATCGACTGGTCACGTGAATTTGCCACCTGTAGTCCTGAGTATTATCAGTGGGAGCAGTGGTTGTTTTTGCAGTTATACAAAAAAGGCTTGGTTTACAAAAAGCTTGCCACGGTTAACTGGGATCCGATCGACAATACGGTCTTAGCCAATGAGCAAGTCATCGACGGTAAAGGCTGGCGTAGTGGTGCTCCAGTCGAAAAACGTGACATCCCTATGTATTACTTCAACATCACTGATTATGCCGATGAGCTACTCGATGATTTAGATCAGTTAGAGGGTCATTGGCCATCTGAAGTGCTAACCATGCAGCGTAACTGGATTGGTCGTAGTGCAGGTATGGAGGTGCATTTTTCTTATGAGCTGGCTGGCCAAGAAAATACTTTAGATGTGTTCACCACGCGTCCTGATACCTTGATGGGGGTGACTTATGTCGCCGTCGCAGCAGAGCATCCACTCGCCCAGTACGCGTCTGAGAACGATGAAGTGATTGCGCAATTCTGTGCGCTTTGCAAAAAAGGTTCGGTCGCTGAAGCAGATTTGGCCAAAGCCGAAAAAATCGGTATGGACACGGGTCTCACCGTGACTCATCCACTCACAGGTGAAGAAGTGCCTGTTTGGGTTGCCAACTATGTACTCATGAGTTATGGCTCAGGCGCCGTTATGGCGGTTCCTGCTCATGATGAGCGTGATTATGAATTTGCGATCAAATATAACTTACCGATTAAGCAAGTTATCGACATTCCTGCTGGGTATTTTGATGAGATAGAAGCAGATGCCAAAGCGAATGATACTCAGGCCAATCTCGCTTATACCGAACGTAATGTTTTAGTAAACTCAGGTGAATTTGACGGGTTAGATTTTGCGCAAGCGTTTGAAGCCATGCTGGCCAAACTTGAACCCAAGCAACTGGCTAAGAAAAAAATTCAGTATCGCTTGCGAGATTGGGGTGTATCACGCCAGCGTTATTGGGGCTGTCCTATCCCAATGATTAACTGCGAGCATTGCGGCACAGTCCCTGTCGAAGAGCAAGACTTGCCAGTCGTCTTACCGACTGATGTCGTCCCTGACGGTCGTGGTAACCCACTCAAAAACTTGCCAGAATTTGTGAACACCACGTGTCCGAAATGTGGCAATCCTGCTGAGCGTGAGACCGATACCTTTGACACTTTTGTTGAATCGAGCTGGTACTACGCACGCTTTGCCAGTCCAAATGATGCACAAAACATGGTCAACAAATCGGCTGCCAACAAATGGCTGCCTGTCGATCAATATGTTGGCGGTGTAGAACACGCTGTTATGCACCTCTTGTATGCACGCTTCTTCCACAAGCTCATGCGTGATGAGAACTTAGTAACCGGTGATGAACCCTTTGCCAATCTGATGACTCAAGGTATGGTACTTGCTGGTACTTTTTACCGCGTCAATGCTGATGGCAGTACCACCTATTATTTTGCAGAAGACATCGATATTGATTATGACGAGCGCGGACAACCAATCAAAGCCCTCTTAAAGCTGGATGGACAGCCCGTGACGATTGGCAAAATCGAAAAAATGTCCAAGTCAAAAAACAATGGCGTTGATCCACAGATAACCATTGATAGATACGGCGCTGATACAGTTCGTCTATACACGCTGTTTACTGCGCCTGCGGATCAAACGTTAGAGTGGTCAGATGATGCTTTAAAAGGCCCTTATAACTTTGTGAAAAAAGTCTGGCGCATTGCCAGCGATCATGTCCAAGCATTGGCAAGTGCAGGTATGCCGTTAAACATGCTAAATCATAGCTCGTTTGATACTAAAAACTTGAGCAAAGAAGCGAAAAACCTACGTCGCAAGACGCATGAAACCATTGCCAAAATTGATAAGGATTTGGGTGAGCGTTTGGCATTGAACACGCCAGTATCGAGCCTCATGGAGCTTGCCAATGAGCTAACTGGCTTTAACGAGAGTGGCGAGCAAGCGTTGCAAGTAAAACACGAGGCACTGGTTAACTTGCTCATTATGCTATCGGCATATGCCCCGCACGTTGGTGAGCATTTACTTGAGCAGCTAGGCCTTGATACATTGACCTTGAACTACCCAGCCGTTGATGAAAACGCGCTGGTACAAGATACTATTACGATGGTGGTACAGGTCAATGGTAAAATGCGTGGCAAAATGGATGTAGCACCGAACAGTGATCCTGAGCAATTAAAAATACAAGCTCGGACGATGGAGAGTGTGGCAAAGTTCATTACTGGCGAGATCAAAAAAGAAATCGTCGTCCCTAATAAACTGGTTAATATCGTGGTTGTAGGCTAGATCTTTTAGGCTTAGTGCTTTTAATGCGCTAGGCCTTCTTATCATATAAGGATAGCGTTTATGTCAAATAAACATCGAGCTGGGCAGTCACATCAAACCAGATTAAGCAAACACACCCTTTTTATCAAAAAGTCGAACGTACCAAAGCTAGCCACAGCGCTACTTGCAGCTTTACCCATGTTTGCAGTGCTGGGCGCAACAGCTGGTCTGAGTGGTTGCGGCTTTCAGTTACGTGGCTATGACGCTCCGATGCTACTTAATGTCGCCAAAACAGCGGTGATTATCGAAGACAATCGTACCTCGTTTCCGCTCAAGCTACCATTAACGCGCAGCCTAGAAACGTTGGGTGTCGACGTTATTGATAATATGACTGTGGCTGACGTTGCCAATAACAATCAACAAGCTGGCGCTGCACCCGTTGCCGCTATTACTATCAATAACGTCCGTTTTAGGCGTTATGAGCTGGTCGGTGTTTTGACAGAAATCCGCTTAGTACTGTCAGCTGATGTCAATTACCAAACGATAGAAAATGGCAAACCAATGACACTAAGCAACGCTATCCAAGTCGAGCGCAGTTATCAATATAATGAGGCGTCGGTAAATACTGATGATCAACAAGGTGACCAAATCCGCGATTGGCTTTATGACAGCTTAGCGCGCCGTATTACTGACCAATATGTCGCCATCTCTTTACCTAAAGTGACATCGAATGGCGCTAGTAAACCTATACCTGCTGGTAACGGCTCTGCCTCAACAGCAGTAGTAGTGCCAACCCCATAACGTATAGACCGTTCAAAATAAACGCGTTACGTTACTCACCCCCATCAACTTGTGTCTCATGAGTCTATGCAAGATACCTTTATACAAGCCTATCCAAAACTACTACAGCCTTCCGTTGCAGTAGCTGGCTTGTGGCTGGCGCATGGTGATGAACCGTTACTGAGTCAATGGCTTATCGATGCCATGCGGCCACATTGGCGCGCGCAGAATTACGCAATCAAGCGTATAGAGCTGATATCGGTTAAGAGCTGGCAAGAAGTGCTATCGGAGCTTGGCAGCCAATCTTTATTTGACGATGCCAGTGCGCTAATCGTGACAGGCAATCATAAACCGGACAAAGCCGTTATCGAAGCGCTAGAACGTTTTGCACAGGATGCACAAACAGGGGCGCATAGTCACAGCTTATTATGGTTAACACCTAAACAAGATCGCCGTACTCAAAGCAGTAAATGGTTTGCGCCGTTTGCTCAATATGGTCACGTGATTGACTGTAATTTATACAACGAGCAGCAACGACAGCAATTACTACAAATACAAGCCGAGCAGTTTGGGCTAAAACTGTCTCAAGATGCTTGGCAGCTGCTTATGTCACATACCGAACACCACTTATTAAGTGCTTATCAAACATTGTGGCGACTGTCTTATTTATTTGCTCCGCAGTTAGTTGGTAACAATGACGACTCGTATCAACACGTAGATAAGCTTACACAGCCTACGACAAATGTGGCTTTGGACATTAACGATTTACAAGCCGCGCTGGTCAGTGATGCGCAATTTAGTGTGTTTGATTTGTCTGATGCCATGCTTGCAGGCAACAGCCCACAAGTCGCCAAAATCATTTTTCAGCTCAAAGCCACAGATGAGCCAACCACATTAGTCCTTTGGGCAATCAGTAAAGACATGCGTCAAATTATGCAGTTGATGGATGGACAAGATCCACAAGCACTTGGCATTTGGCGTAGTAAACAAGGACTGTATCAACAAGCTTGCCGCAGGCATTCAAACGCGCAAACTGCCGAGTGGCTCGCCCTACTTTATCGCTGTGACCAAGCCATCAAAGGCCTCATTCGCCAGCCAGCATGGGAGCTATTATTACAGGCAGCACTTGAGCTGGCAGGAAAGCGTTTGTTTGCTAGCCGATAAATATCAATCATCTTTTCTCTTTTATTCTCTACTCTGACTTTCTCTCTCATTTCCATTTTCCTTCTATACTTTTACTGCCCCGACCTTGCCTTAACCTTTCTTAAACTAATTGCCATTCCCTTTTGCCTGTGAAGTCTCTACTATAGTTACACTTGATTTAATTGTGATTGGATAGTTGTCATGCGCAAAATGAGCAAAAAATCTGCTATTAAATGGGGAGTTATCGCCTTAGTTATCATAGCACTAGGGGCTTTGGCCTACACTTTCTTAAAACCAGAAGAAGTCGCCCCTAACTATTTGACTGCCAAGGCTGAAATTGGTGATATCGAAAATAACGTGATGGCTTCTGGTAAAGTCAAAGCACTCAATACCGTTGATGTCGGTGCTCAGGTGTCCGGTGAAGTAAAACGCCTTTACGTCGAGGTTGGTGATGAAGTGCAGCAAGGCGACCTGATTGCCCAAATCGATCAAGTCACGCAAAAAAATAACTTAAGCAATGAGCAAGCCAGCCTTGATCAAAGCGTTGCTGCGATTCAAAGCGCTCAAGCAGAAGCATTGAGCCGTCAAGCCAGCTTAGAAAGTGCTTATGCCGATCTTGCCAGCCGTCAGTCTGAGCTCAAACAAGCGCAGTCGGACTTTACCCGTTTGCAGTCTTTGGTCGCCATTGACGCGATATCCCAGCAAGAGTATGACACTCAAGCGACCAGCGTAGAAACCGCCAAAGCGGCTGTCGCTAACGCACGTGCTGCTATCGATACCGCTAAAGCAGCCATTGCTACCGCAGACGCCAATATCAATAGCCAACAAGCGGCACTGCGCAAATCACAGACTAACGTCAGTACTGCTCAAGAAGATCTCAGCTATACCACTATCCGTGCACCGATATCAGGTACGGTGGTATCAATCACCACCGAGCAAGGCACCACAGTGAACGCCAATCAAACAGCGCCAACCATCGTTACATTGGCAGACTTATCTACTGTCCGTATCAACGCGCAAATATCCGAAGCTGACGTTATCAACGTCAATGCTGGGATGCCTGTTTATTTCAACATCATTGGCAATCCTGATCAAAAATTCGACTCTGTTCTCAAGGCCGTCGAACCTGCCCCCGAAGTAATCAGTGATACCAGCTCGACCGATTCTGCGATTTACTATGTCGGCTATATCGAAGTACCTAATACTGACCGACGTTTTCGTATTGATATGACCGCACAGGTTTATATTGTCATCGATCAAGCAAAAGACGCCTTACTTATCCCGGCTGCAGCCCTACAACCTATCAGCAAGACTAGCAACGCACGTACACCCAACGCCGATCCAAATGTAACAACGTCTCAGGTTCGCGTTTTAAAAGCGGATGGTCAAGTAGTGGAACAAGTAGTCACAACGGGTATCAATAACCGCGTCAATGTACAGGTTTTGAGCGGTCTAAATGAAGGCGATGAAGTGATATTAAGCGAAGAAAGTGCAGAGCAAGGACAAGGCAGCAAAGGTGGTAGACCTTTTTAACGCTTAATCACAAAAATTGAGTAGGTATCTTAGAGTAAGTATCTTAATCAATAAGTATCTACTCAATTTGACAAAAGCAATTATGTAATCAGTATTGATATAGGTAGCAGCGCAAATGAATACCCTAGACCCCAGCCCTACTATCGCAGCAGATACCCCATTGATGGAAGTCAAAGGGCTAATAAGAGAGTTCAAAGCTGGTGAACAAACCATTCGGGTGCTCCATGATATCAATCTGACCATCAATCAAGGCGAAATGGTCGCCATCATTGGTCAGTCAGGCTCTGGCAAATCGACCTTAATGAATATCTTAGGTTGCTTGGATCAGGCAACTGCTGGTGAATATAAAGTATATGGACAGTCAGTCAGTCGCTTAGACGCCGATGAGCTGGCCAAACTGCGCCGTGAGCATTTTGGCTTTATTTTTCAGCGTTACCATTTGCTTGGCGATATCAGTGCGCGAGACAATGTCTCTGTCCCCGCCGTGTATGCTGGTATGGATGGACAAACCCGTAACGAGCGTGCCGAAAAACTATTAACAGATTTGGGCTTGGGCGAAAAAGTCAATAATCGTCCAAACCAGCTCTCAGGTGGTCAGCAGCAGCGTGTGTCTATCGCCCGTGCACTCATGAATGGTGGCGATATCATCTTAGCGGATGAACCAACAGGGGCACTTGATAGCAAGTCTGGCGAAGATGTTATGAAAATCTTGTATGACCTAAACGCTCAAGGTCATACTATTATCATGGTTACCCATGACCCCAATCTCGCGGCGCAAGCCGAGCGTGTGATTGAACTCAAAGACGGCTACGTAATTGCCGATTATAAAAACGATAATTATAAGCAAAACCACGTACAACCTGAGCCGATTTTAGACAACAATCGTAAAAGCGTTTTTAGCAGCTTCATCGATCGTTTGCTTGAAGCCTTTAAAATGTCTTTGCTAGCGATGCGCGCCCACAAAATGCGTACCTTGCTTACCATGCTGGGTATTATCATTGGTATTGCGTCAGTGGTCTCAGTCGTCGGGCTTGGAAAAGGCTCACAGGCGCAAATACTTTCTAACATCAGCTCGCTTGGCACCAATACCATTACCGTGCGTGATGGCTATCCCTATGGAGATCCCAGACGGCAATATAACGATGACAATTTGACACCGCAAGATGCGCAAGCGGTTGCCGATCAGCCTTATGTCCTCAGTGTCAGTCCTCAGCTTGATACCAATTTGGATGTGCGTTATCGCAACATCCAAGAAGCAGCCAGCATCAGTGGCGTCGGTGAAGAATACCTGAGTGTCAGTGGTGAAACACTGATACAAGGTCAGGGTTTTAATGAGCAAAGTATATTACGCCGAACACAAGACATCATCATTGATGACAATGCCAAAAAAACCTTTTTTCCAGATAATCCCGACCCCATCGGTGAGGTGGTGTTGATCGGTAGCGTACCAGGACGCATCATAGGTGTTCTTGCACCTAATACTGGTGGCTTTGGTAGAAGTGTCGATACACCAACCTTGTACATGCCTTATACGACGATGATGTCACGTATCATAGGCGGCTCCAACATTGAAAGCTTTGTTGCACTGATTGATAATAACATCTCCTCTACCGCTGCTGAATCTGCTATCTATCAATTGATCGAAAGCCGTCATGGCACCGATGATTTTCGTATCACTAACTCAGACTCTATTCGCCAAACTATTGAATCAACTACCACGGCAATGACGTTATTAATCTCATCTATTGCTATTATCTCTTTGGTCGTTGGCGGTATCGGCGTGATGAATATTATGCTGGTATCAGTCACCGAGCGCACCAATGAGATTGGCGTACGCATGGCTGTCGGTGCACGCCAAAACGATATCATGCAGCAATTTTTGATTGAAGCCATTTTGGTCTGTGTGTTAGGAGGGTTAATTGGCATTGGCTTAGCATTTGCTGTCGGTGAACTCATCAACCGTGTGGGCGGTGACAGCTTTCAAGTGATCTACTCGTCAACCTCTATCATTGCAGCGTTTGTTTGCTCAACGCTGATTGGTGTCGTCTTCGGTTTCCTGCCAGCACGTAATGCTGCTAAATTGGATCCTGTGGAAGCACTGTCTAGAGATTAAGCAGCCATTTCTAATACGTGTAAGCAAAATGCTCAATACTTTGTATGAAACCACAGTGAAATTTTGAAAAAATATATGTTTTTACTTGAGATTGGCATTTTTTTTCAAATTCGGGGTTGTAATTGTCATAATAATATATATAATGTGCTCTCACGTTTAGGGATACAAATGCTTTAAACGTTGAAGCAAGCTTAATGTATTTTTTACTATTGATAACTCAATATATAAAAAATTAAGTTTGAGACATTTTTTAGATGTCTGGTTTCAATAAACTTTCCTTTAAGGAAGTTTATCTTGCAGTAAATGCAAACCTAGTTTGGATACAGTGTTTTTAGAATTTAAGAAAATATAAATTCTCTTGCGCTCGGACAAAGCAGTGCTTTGTTTTATCCTCACTCAGGGCCGATAGCTCAGTTGGTAGAGCAGTTGACTTTTAATCAATTGGTCCCGCGTTCGAGTCGCGGTCGGCCCACCATATTTAGTAGTGCGCTTGTTGTGTACATTGCCCTATCAGGTATTGGCGTAATAAGTAACAAAGTTTAAGAAGCTTTCTTTTAGAAAACTTCACCGAATTTACGAACATGTAAATTCACTTGCAGAGCTAAAAAAGCAGTGCTTTTTTTATACGCTCTTCAGGGCCGATAGCTCAGTTGGTAGAGCAGTTGACTTTTAATCAATTGGTCCCGCGTTCGAGTCGCGGTCGGCCCACCATATTTAGAAAGCCCAGTCATTTAATTGACGGGGCTTTTTTTTATTCAAAATATTTATTAATGCTTGTGCTTACGAATACTGAAGCCAGCCTCCTTTCGCCACAGCAATTTATGTTTAATAGTATCCTTAATCGTGCGTGGGTGCTTCGGTGCTTGGATAATTAAACTTTCAAAAGTTGCCTCATCTATCACCAGCTCACCGCCATGCGCCATCATAACCTTTGAAGGTTTTAAGTCCTTTATGCGTTGTAGTGACTCGATATACACCTTGGGGTCATAAATGGGGAAAGGCGCCACAAACTTATGACGCAGTTTAATAATCAAATCAGCCGTATATACTTGCCGACTGGGTACATGAAACAAAGACAAATCGCGGTCTGTATGTCCTGGCGTCTCAAGCACCTGCCATTCATCAAACTCTGGTACGACGTCACCATCTTTGACCTTAACATCAGGTTTGAGATGCGCTGGATAATATAGATTCTTGGATGATCGGCCTTGACGTTTCGCTACATAATGCGCAAGATTGATGTCCACAAGATGCATGGCACGGCCACCAAACCCACTGTACCACTGATGTTGTTTATCGGCTGAAACCACCAGACAGCCTGTTTTTTCTCTAAATTTATGAGCGCCACCTGCATGATCTGGATGCATATGAGTGACCATGACTACTTTTAGATCCGTTACTGGTCTTTGCAAATTGACTGCAATATAATTTAGCACCATTGCCACATCAGGACGGCAACCGCCATCTAATAATAGGATTTTGTCAGGATAGACCGCCAGATACGTACTTTGGATATATCCCTCTAAACGTACAATTTCACATAAACTCATTCATCGTCCCTGACTAGATCGTATTTATATTTTTAGTATAACGTTGATCAATACGAAATAAATCCTTTTCAGTGAACGCTTGTGACTATTATTTGTTTATCCTATGGTCATCTCAATATCTTACGAAAAATTTTTATCCCTAAAAAAACCCAGCACATAAGCTGGGTTTTTTGTGTTCAAAATAAACCTTATGGATTCATAAGTTACGCCAAATCACGTACCTTTGGCTCACGTTCCCATAGACGAGTTTTAGCATTTTCGATAAAACCTTCAACATCATCAAGTGGCGTCACAAAGGCATCTTTTTCAATAGGTAATTTGCTCAAGATATGCTCTTCGGTCGCAGGGCAATAAGCGATCGCTTTGCAATGCGCATACGCATCATTAAACCAGTCTAGTGCTGCGCCGTCTTTGGCCAGCTTTTTAGCAGGTGGATGCATGATGATACTTACCACAGCATCAAAGATGACTGAAGGCGCGCCAGCCAAACGCTCATCCGCTTGAATGCGCGTACCGTTATCTAAAATCACTTCTTTATTGGGAGCAACGATCTTGACGTTAGCGCCAGCTTCACGAGCCGCTTTTTCAAACTTCTCAACTTCGCTATGGCTAGAACCTTCAGCCACTAAGATACCGACCAAACGACCTTTTAAGCTTTTTGGGCTGATACCAATAGTTTGAACTGCTTCAGAAGTGGCCAAATCTTGCACAGGCGCGGCAGCATCAGCTGGTTCTGGTAGTTCCATACCAAGTGCAGTAGCCACACGGTTTGCTAACTCTTCGTCGATATGACGCAGATGGCTCAGCGTACGGGTACGTACATGAGCGGTATCCACTTTACCCAACTCAAATGCATAAGCGGAGGCAATATGCGCTTGTCCTACTGCGGTTTGACTGCGATAGAACATACGTGGCTGACTGTAATGATCGGCAAAGCTTTCTGCTCTTATGCGACCTTTGACACCATCATCCAGCTGCTCTTGGAATGAGGCAAAACCACGTTTAGCGCTTTCACGCGGTCTAGTTGGATCTAGACTTTGTGGTTCATAAAGCACACGTGTTTTAGGTACTTGCATTTGCATATGACCATCTTGCTGATTATTGGCAAACGGGCATTTCGGTGCATTGATTGGAATCTGTGCAAAGTTTGGTGAACCCAAGCGTGACAACTGAGTGTCTAGATAACTGAACAGACGACCTTGGAGTAATGGGTCGTTACTAAAGTCGATACCAGGTGGCACGTGCGATGGACAAAACGCCACTTGCTCAGTTTCTGCAAAAAAGTTATCGACATTGCGGTTTAATACCATTTTACCGATGATTTTTACGGGTACCAATTCTTCTGGAATGAGCTTGGTCGCATCTAAATGGTCAAATGGGAAATTATCCGCTTCTTCTTCTGTAAATAGCTGTACACCAAATTCCCATTCAGGATACATCTCGTTATCAATGGACTCAAATAAGTCACGACGATGATAATCAGGATCAGCGCCAGAGATTTTTACTGCTTCATCCCATGTGGTTGACTGCACACCAAGTACTGGTTTCCAATGGAAACGTACAAAGGTGCTTTTGCCTTCTTTATTAATCAAACGATAGCTGTGAATACCAAAGCCTTCCATCATACGTAGGCTACGTGGCAAACCACGATCGCTCATGAGCCAAATCAGGTTATGCATGGTTTCAGGACTTAACGATACAAAATCCCAAAACGTATCATGAGCCGAGGCCGCTTGCGGAAAACCGCGATCAGGTTCAGGCTTAACCGCATGAATCAAATCTGGAAACTTAATCGCATCTTGGATAAAGAAAATCGGCATGTTGTTACCAACGATATCCCAGTTGCCCTCTTCGCTATAGACTTTTACAGAAAACCCGCGAACATCACGAGGTGTATCTTTTGAGCCTTTGCTACCTGCCACGGTAGAAAAACGCGTAAAGAGTGGCGTCTGCTTGCCTGTTTCTGTCAGGATTTTGGCAACGGTATACTCTTCTAATGATTCTGTTAATTCAAAATAGCCATGCGCTGCACTACCGCGCGCATGAACAATACGCTCAGGGATACGCTCATGGTCAAAATGATTGATTTTTTCGCGCAATACAAAGTCTTCTAGTAGCGTGGGGCCACGACTACCGGCTTTGAGCGAGTTTTGATTGTCACTGATGGGCACACCTTGCTGAGTCGTCAACACTTTGGTGTCCTCGCCTGCACGCTGATGAGTCTCGCCACCGTTGCCACGTTCCATGTTCATATCTTTGGCGGGGTCGGTATGATCAATATTATTATTCATAAAATGTCCTGGCTAGTGAATAAAATGATCCCTTTTGAGACCATTAATAATTTACTTACACAGATTTAGTATCCTTGGAGATAATGATGACTTCGTCTGTCGATTATTTATCTGTGTTTTCAATGTTACCAATTATTAAAAAATATAAAAAAATAATAGGCTTACGAGCCATACTACCCAAAATCGAGCTTCACTTATGGTAAACCTTGTTTATATTTAGTTAACTTTTGCACTTGTCATAAATAAGACATCATGTATTTTTTTTAAGCATGTTAATCTCTCTTATGTAAATTAAGACATTAACAATCGAGTCTTGTAATGTAGTTATTCTTTAAGGTATGATTTTATGAAAACTAAAACTCACTGATAAATAAAATGGATAGCATTCTTAGCCATATATTTATCTTTTTTATTAAATCATAAGGCGATCTATTATGTTATCAACTGCGAATTTTCTGTTTAAAAGATCTTATCATTCATTGGTTGTGGGTGCATCAATGGGCGTGATGGCACTGACGTTTAGTCAGACAGCGGCCGCGATTACGACCAAAAATGTTACCTACACGGTAGATAACCAAGCATACGAAGGCTATTACGCCAAAGCCGATAAGCCGAATGCCCCTTTTATTTTATTGATTCATGATTGGGACGGTTTGACAGATTATGAGCGCAAGCGCGCTGACATGTTGGCCGAAGAAGGTTACAACGTACTAGCAGCAGATATGTTTGGGCAAGGCATTCGCCCTACGTCTGTTGAAGAGAATAAACGTTTGACCGGCGCCCTATATGATGACCGAAACAAGATGCGACGCATCGTTGCTGGCGCTTTAACTGCAGGCCAGTTACAAGGTAACAATGTCCGTAATGGCGTAACGATGGGCTATTGTTTTGGTGGCACGGTTGCTTTGGAGATTGCCAGATCTGGCTTTGAGCAAAAAGCCTTTGTTCCTTTCCACGGTGCTTTTGATACCCCAGCAGGTCAAAATTATGATAATACCACAGGCGAGATATTGGTATTCCATGGCTCTGCTGATGAATCCGTGTCTCTCGAGAGCTTCGCTACTTTGGGTAAGACGTTAGAAACGGCTAATGTACCTCATGAGATGATCACCTACAGTGGCGCGCCACATGCCTTTAGCGTGTTCGGAAGCGATAGATATGATGCTCGCGCTGATGAGCGTTCTTGGAAACGCTATTTAGATTTTTTGGCAGATGAATATAAATAGCCTAGCGGTATAAAAATATCAGTAACCATATAAGTAACGCTAAATAAAAAGACACCTCAATCAAGATCTTATAACGATCAATTGCGGTGTCTTTTTTTCTGAGGCTTTAACAATTTAACGTTTCTGAAATATCAATAGCTGATTATTGGCAGGCATTACATATGTATTAGTGAGTTGTAGATGATGTGCGTTTGCCAAACTGACAATGTCTTCTTTATCGCGGATGCCGCTGTCAGTATTACCTTGTCTTAACATCGCATCAAATCGCTGGTTCCCCTCACTGGTATATTTGCCATGCTCATTAAATGGGCCATAGACAATTAGCTTGCCGTCCATAGGTAGCGCATCACTAGCCAATGCAAATAACCGTTTGACCAAAACCCAACTGATGATATGTAACGTATTAGCCGTAAATAACGCATCATAAGGCTTGTCTAAATGATTGCTATCTAAATGACTGCTATTTAAATGAGTATTAACAGGTATCGAATCATGATCCAAGTCAAACGCTAGCGGCAAAAATAGATTGGGCGCAGGATAGGCATTATGCCAAGCGGTTATATGACGATGATTACTGAGGACATCGCTGGTCTGCCACTGTATCTCAGGTAAATTCGGTGCAAAATAGACGCTATGCTGACCCGTTCCAGAACCAATCTCTAGTACATGCGTAAAGCCTTGCAGCTCGCTTTGTAATACTTCTAAGATGGGCTGCTTGTTGTTCTCACACGCTTGCGAAAATGGCAATGCAGCGATATCAATTTTACTATTTGGATTATCGTTCTGCATTATTATTCTCCAAACCGTCTATTATGCTCTTGGCATCGATTGCAATATATGGATGAGCATTGTCAAATATTGCCCTAGTGATTGCCCAAACAACTCACTACTAGTAAATACCTGCCTCTACGCCAGCGGCTAATGTCATGGCAAGTTCCTCTACTTGGTCGGTAAAGCTATCTTGCCAATCGCCTTGTAGTATCAACGCCTCTTGAATCCATGACCAACGCAGCCCCGTCGTAATTGTCTTCATGGCAAGCTTGGTACCTGTACCATCATGTCCTGCACGTATGTATAGTGCAAATGGCAAACCTTGCTTCTCTTCTAACACAGGATAGTAACAACGATCAAAGAAGTCTTTGGTCAGCCCTGCCATGTACGCCAAATTTTCAGTGGTGCCTAGTAGTAATGCATCAGCAGCCAATACATCTTCAGGCTGCGTGTCCTGTGGCGACTTCAAAACGACATTGATATCTATATCAGGATGATTGGCACCGTTGTAAGCCGCTTGCGCCAACTTTTCAGTGTTGGGCGATGGCGCATGCGCGACTATCAGTAGTGTTTTTGCCATAGCTTTAAAGGCCACGAGCAGTACGGAACGTTAAGTTCTGCGTGATGTCGGGATGAATGCTCTTGGCGACTGGGCAAGTCAATGCGGTGTTATAAAAGATCGTTTGCGTTCTATCATCAAGTTCATTATTAAACGTCACGATGATATGGATCTCGCTCACGCGTCTTGGATCAGCAGCCATGACTTTGGTCACTTCAGCTGTCGTCCCTGCAATATCGATATCCATGTCACGGGCTTTGATACCGATAATGGTCAACATACAACTTGCCAAGCTGGTGGCTAGCAAGTCAGTCGGAGAAAACGCCTCGCCCTTGCCTTGATTGTCCGTTGGCGCATCGGTGATGATTTCATTGTTTGATTGCAAGTGGATGGCGGTGGTGCGCAAATCGCCTTGGTAGGTTACTTTTGACGTGGTCATGGGAATTCTCTCAAATCATTATATTTTTCTAACTTCCGCAATAGTCATGTTGAAGTTATATATTGACAATGACTAGTTAAGAATATTAGTATGAAAACAGTATCTTTTTCATACTAATATTAGATTACTACCAACTAGTCATCATGTGTATAAGGATATATCCTATGTTCCCTTTCAATAACGGTATTCAGAAAGAATTTAATCGAGCAATTTTTGATCAGATGCCACGTAAAGATCAAGACGAAATGCTACAGCAAATTTATGATAAAGGCTATTCTGTTAAGGATATTGCGAAGCTGCTCAACATGAACTCGCAAGCTCTGTACTCTCGTATTAATGCTCACCGTGGAAGAGGTAGCCAACTTACCCCTTCTCACTAAGAGATCTATTTTAATAAATAGAGAGGAAGTTCTCTCTATTTTCTTCGCATATTGCTGAGTAGAATAGCGCACCAACAAAGAAGCCTATTTTACGCAAATTATTGCATCATTTACTGACGCTCATACCATATGGGAAGAGAATCCTGTCTTCACTGGTGAAAGAAGCTGTAACTACTAGTTGAGCGTTAGGAATTATCATCTCTTCTGATAAAAGTCTAACTAACTTACTATATTTAATTGGATATGTACCCATATCTAAGCGATTATTTCTATCATCTTTTCTTAATATATTAAAACCTTGAAAATGAATCTCCGCAATCACATTTTCATTTTCATCGTTTTTATGTGAAACTACATCAACATTAACTTGGTTATTTTTTCCAGGTATCACATAAAATCTATTCTGGTACTTCAAAAGTATCTCAGATATAAAATCGAAGCTTCCTGAAAACTTTGAATAAGATTTTAGAGAAAACACTAATTCAAATTGAGCTGCCTTGAAACTTGATCTGAGCTCCCCCTTTGAGTTGAAGAATATTTCGAATAACATACCATCTAAAATACACTTAGACTTATCTTCTTCTAATAATACTTCGTCTTTGAAGTTTTTAATAAACTCTGTTGCAGCGTCTGAACTACCACAAGAGGCTTGATATATGTTCCTTCCTAATACAAATAAGGAGTCATTATCAGAAGCATTTATGTCATCGGATGTTAATTTTTTTACTGCAGGGTTCTGTATATACCAGTTACCTATTTTTAAGTCTTTAATAACTTCATCAATTTTTTTTCCAGATGTCAGCATGTAGAGTGAGTCTGCTAGCGACTCAGAACTGTATTCATCAACAATTCTCCCAATACTCATATTGAAGAAGAAATTACCAGATAAAGATGTATGTTCCCAAGATGTTTGAGATCCAGATGTTCTAGCTGATAACGTGTTTCTAACCCTCTTAAATAGATCTTCAATTGGGACATCTTGAGTGTTTATATGAGTCAAAAAAGACTCCGTAAAACTACCGTTTCGTCCTAATCCATCTTTTGCAATTTCACCAGGGGAGGTCGCAAAAGCCATAAAAGTTCCTTTTGGAGTATAAACAGATGCCAATCCACTCTGTTCAGGCCCCCTATTCCAAGCTCTAATAAATGGATTATTCCTACAAGCGTCAAGAATAATTATATTAGTTGAGTTCGTACATGAATCCATCGTATCAATAATTTGATTTAGAGGAAACGATGAATGTTTAGCTGAAATTTCATCTACGAAGCTTGTATCTACAGTGTTAAGATAATTTTCGCCTTTGATCTGCATTCCATGCCCAGCAAAATAAAACAAACCCACATCGCTATTGTTAAGATAATCTTTAAAATCCTCCAACCCTCTGTCAATATCCTCTGCGCTAGCATCAGTTATCTTTATCACATTAAATTCTAATTCCTCAAGGGCTTCGGTCACGTCATCGGCATCATTCACTGGATTTTTCAGTGCTGCACCATCTGGGTATGCAGAAATTCCTACTATAAATGCTGATAATTTACGTTGCATCTATATTTCTCCAGCTATAATAGCTAATTAGGATAAGTGAAATTTTATCAAAAAATTAAAAATAGCAGTATACTAACAAAGTGTATATCAAGTATATTATTAGATAATATAAAAAATAATAAGTTAGAAATAAAATTATTTCTGATATAACCAATTATAGTCCTCTTGCAAAAGTACCTTTTTACTAAGAAAGGAGATTTTACCTAGAATAGGCTATTATTCACCTTCACATAAACCAAGCAAAAAATATTAAGTATTCATCTTTAAACTCTTTATCCCACTTACAAACCACCTGTAATATCCAAGAAGTTTCCAGTCGAAAAGGAAGATTTATCTGACGCCAGCCAATAGATGGCTTCAGCAACTTCCTCAGGTTGCCCGCCTCTTTGCAGTGGAATCACTGTCTTTAATCGCTCTACTCTTTCCGGCTCTCCGCCATCGGCATGCATATCAGTGTAAATCAACCCTGGACGGACACAATTAACCCGAATGCCTTCAGCCGCAACTTCCAATGACAATCCTTTAGTTAAGGTATCAATAGCGCCTTTCGATGCAGCATAATCAATATATTCATTCGGTGAGCCTGAGCGTGCTGCTCTAGAAGAGACATTCACAATGACACCTCCCAAGCCGCCGTGCCGAGTAGACATGCGTTTTACCGCCTCTCTACAACACAAAAAATAGCTGGTGACATTGTTTACGAGTATTGCGTTTATTCTGTCGGCAGTCATATCTTCTAAACGGGATTGTTTTTTCAAAATACCAGCGTTGTTTACGAGTACGGATAGTCTACCTAGCACTTTATCGACGGTGGAAAACATACGGATGACGTCTTCTTCAAAAGAGACATCTGCCTGAATCACAATGCACTTTCCACCATCAGCCGTGATCGTCTCAGCCAGTTTGTTGGCCGCTTCTGAGTTAGATTTATAGTTAATAGCCACCGCGTAACCTTGCTTGGCAAACAGCCTCGCTGTAGCAGCACCAATACCCCGACCACCACCTGTGATGAGTGCCACTTTTTGAATACTCATACATCTATCCTTTACATACAGATCTAAAATAACGCCTAAAATTACCGCTGGTTCGAAGCCTGCACAAAATCTATCTTCGCAAAACTTATTATTAACTATCAAACTCAGTGATATGCAGCAATT
This sequence comes from Psychrobacter aquaticus CMS 56, assembly GCF_000471625.1. Classification (GTDB taxonomy): domain Bacteria; phylum Pseudomonadota; class Gammaproteobacteria; order Pseudomonadales; family Moraxellaceae; genus Psychrobacter; species Psychrobacter aquaticus. Next base: position 2,245 of record NZ_AUSW01000015.1, on the reverse strand, counting down.
CACCCGCTGGACCCCATAAATAAAAGACCTTGCCCCACTCCTCTGGTTGAATCGGTGTAATTCTTGTCTTATGCTTGGAACTTGAGCACAAATCGAACGCTTCTTTGAGATCTGAGACGCAAATCTGCAGCATAAAATTATCTGCCAATTCTTGATTATAAAACCGTTGCAGATATAAAAAACACGCTCCATTTTGAAAGAGTGTTAAATTATCGGTTACAAACTTGGGTTTAAAGCCAATTTCAGAATAAAATAACTTTGAGACTTCATAATCCTTACTAGGGACAAACACTTTTATATTAGTTACATTCATGATGATTTCCAAAGGCAGCTAAAACCATATGACACGTCTAATTAATTATTGGCTAGAATGTAAAGCAGAACCAAGGTAATTGTGACGTATTCATTTTTTAAACACTTTACGATGTGTGTAGCTCGTCTATATACGCCTTGGCCATTTTAGGGCTTTTCAATCTTACAAACTCTATATGACGATACTTAGGATCGTTAAAGATTTCTGTGTAACGAATACGGTTACGCTTATACGTTTTTAATGTCCAAATGATAATGGAATCGCGGCTAAAGAATGACTTAGCAAATGTCTCAACATTACCAGTATTATCCCAAAGCTCAGTTTTGCTGACTGAACGAATAAATGCGTGTTTTACCGCTTGATAAATAGTACGAGAGAACGAGTAATCTATCCATATAACAGAATCAATATCGGCCCATTTTATCTCAGCTGTTCTATGGTAGTTACCATCAAGAACCCAAGTATCACCAGACAGGCAACTTCTAAGTTTGGTAAAAAATTCTTCATCAGTAGATTCTTGCCAATTAGGCTTCCAAAACATCGCGTCCATTTCAAAATAAGGGTAACTCAATTTTGTCGCTAGCATACAGCTAAAGGTAGATTTACCGCTTCCGCTAGTTCCTATTACATTGATTTTTTTCATACCTTCACGCATAAATTTCCATTCAAACACATCATGACGCTAAGCCAATCAGTACTCCATTTAGCTTTTAATAAACTTAGTTACTCAAGTCTCGAAGACTAATCGTATGAATTTTTCATATCGACTTTTATGTGTTTCTTTGCATAAAATATTGAACCGTTTGAACCATCACTTATGCATTATCATTTTTATCTACAAACAATATCAAATAACAAAAACCTAGCCCTAAGATATTGGTGGTAACAGGGTTAAATGCACTAATCAAGTATTCTGGGCTTGCTAAACCTACGAAGATCAATAACAAACATAAAGCGACTGCTGCTATATAAACAGGCAGAGTAGATTTTCTAAAAAATATGATCAAGCACCCCAAAATTATTTCTCCAATGCCAGTTAATGGAGAAACAATATTAGCTGGCAAATTAAGGCCACTCAGTGAAACCAAATGAATTTCAACCGCGCTTAGCCATAGTATTTTGGGCACTAAGCCATGATAAATAAACAAGAACCCTAATAGCAGCCTGCTGACAAAAGAAACATGAAAAAGCTTAATGTTTTGCATCTAAGAAGCGCGCCTCGTGATCTGGCGATGGTAGAGTACAATAATCGTATTTCCCAAACAAACTGTAGCGGTTTAAAGCAATGCGATCATACATCCAGTCACGTATTGGCTTTGGAATAACCCTAAAGATACAAACTGCTTTCCATGGATAGACAAGCTTTGCCACTATCTGAAAAAATGCATCGCTTTTTTGGAAAGACTGACAACCTTCTACATAAAGCATCGTTTCATAGGATTCAGAAGGTAGACCAAAATGGAGAAGTATTTTTTTACCTTCTTCTGACTGTACGCTGCACAACTTAAAAACGCGCTGTCGATCATGCTTAATAATAAAGTTGCTCCACGCGTTGCAAAGCTTACAAACACCATCGAAGAGAATCACTTTATCTGACGCGCCAATATAAGGTGGGAGTTTACCAGCATTCATATTTTTGCTCTTATAGATGAGATTTTATCATCCTGCAAATTTAGCACTAATATCGGCAACCAACAATCTAAATATAGTGAGACAAGCAACTAAAGTAGATTTATAGACAGCGAATATTTAAGTTAAGGAAAGCATAAAACAGAAGTATGAAGATTATTAAACAAAGGAAGTAATCATACTAGATATGTATGGATAGCGAGGTGGACAGATAAAAGAGGTAGCGGGAAATATAGTAGACAATACAAAACTGCAGACGAAAGAAAAGCCCCCTTGGCGTTAGCGAAGGGGGCTTTTACTTTA
>NZ_AUSW01000014.1 GCF_000471625.1 Psychrobacter aquaticus CMS 56 | reverse complement strand
TATCCAAATCAAAACTGCTACCACAGCGCTAAGAGTAATATATACGAATTGCGGCGTTAGCCAGTCAGGATAAGATATTTGCACAACACACAACCTGTAATCTATAGAAAAGTAAGAGTGGAGAAATCATTTGATTTTTTAGTTCAAAAACAAACGAAAATGATGATAATGCTTGCTTATATTGGGTAGTCATTACTGGTTTTCAACCCGTATAGACGAGCCTCTATAAAAACATCTATTGAATAGAACACATTAAAAAACCCGTGCCATCAAGTGATAACACGGGTTTCAATTCTATATGGATAATTGAGGTTTTAAACGCTCAATACTGAATTAGTTTTTGTCTTTATCGATAATTTTATTGCCACCAATCCAAGGCATCATGCCGCGTAGCTTGGCACCAGTCACTTCAATTTGATGCTCAGCGTTGTTACGGCGACGAGCAGTCATTGACGGATAGTTAGTAGCACCTTCAGAGATGAACATTTTCGCGTATTCACCAGACTGGATGCGTTTTAGCGCGTTACGCATGGCTTCACGTGATTGCTCATTAATCACTTCAGGACCAGTCACATATTCGCCGTACTCAGCGTTGTTACTGATTGAATAGTTCATGTCAGCGATACCGCCTTCATACATCAAGTCAACGATGAGCTTAAGTTCATGTAAGCATTCAAAGTAAGCCATTTCTGGAGCATAGCCAGCTTCAGTTAAGGTTTCAAAGCCCATTTTTACAAGCTCAACTGCACCACCACAAAGAACAGCCTGCTCACCAAATAAGTCGGTTTCAGTCTCATCTTTGAACGTGGTTTCAATAATACCTGAGCGACCACCACCAACACCAGCCGCATAAGAAAGTGCGACTTGTTTGGCTTGACCCGAAGCATCTTGGTAGATTGCAATAAGATCAGGAATACCGCCGCCTTTCGCAAACTCAGAACGAACAGTATGACCTGGTGCTTTTGGTGCAATCATGATGACATCAAGGTCACTACGTGGTACAACTTGGTTGTAATGGATGGCAAAACCATGAGCGAAAGCCAACGTCGCGCCTTCTTTAATATTTGGCTCAATTACATCACTGTAAAGCTCTTTTTGAAACTCATCAGGCGTCAAAATCATAATCACGTCGGCAGCTTTTACGGCTTCTTCTACTTCAGCGACTTTTAAGCCTGCATTTTCTGCTTTTTTCCATGAGCTTGAATTGGCACGTAGACCAACTGTCACATCGACATCTGAGTCTTGTAGGTTAAGCGCGTGCGCGTGACCTTGTGAACCGTAACCAATAATGGCAACTTTTTTGCCTTGGATAATCGATAGATCACAATCTTTATCATAATAAACGTTCATAAGTAGAGTCCTTTTCCTAAATCATGGCATGCCATGGATAAATAAACGCTTAGGTTGCAGTCACTGTATTAAAATGATTTGCGATATAAGCGTTATGTTAAGTGTCGAATAGATACGTGTCAAACACCGTATTTGTAAAAATATTTGGAATATAATAAATGCTGATTATAGGCTTAGTGTTTTTTCGCCGCGGGCAATGCCAATCACGCCCGAGCGCACCACTTCCATAATGCGTTCACGACCAATCACATCGATAAAGCCATCAAGCTTTGCTTTATCACCAACAATTTGAATCGTATATAAATTGGCATTGACGTCAACAATTTGTGCACGGAAAACATCTGCACTACGTTTAATCTCTTCCCGCACATTCCCAGTTGCCCGTACTTTAATGAGCATCAGCTCGCGTTCAACATGTACGGTGTCTGATAAATTGAGCACTTTAACCACTTCAATCAATTTATGCAATTGTTTGGTGATTTGTTCAATTCTTTCAGGCGAGGTAATGGTCGTTACCGTCAGACGTGAAATACTTGGATCATCAGTAGGCGCGACGTTTAGCGTTTCGATATTATAGCCGCGTTGTGAGAACAAGCCGACCAACCGCGACAACGAACCCGCTTCGTTTTCCATCAATACCGAAATCAGATGTTGTTGTTGCATTAGGTACGCTCCCCTTTTGTTAGCCACATATCACGCATGGTTTGCCCAGCGATTTGCATCGGATATACATGCTCATTACGATCAACACAAACGTCAATAAATACCAGTCTGTCTTTTATAGCCATAGCTTCAGCCAACTGTGCTTCCATGGTTGCAGGATCAGTAATCTTGATACCAACGTGACCATAGCTCTCAGCCAATTTCACAAAGTCTGGTAGTGAGTTCATATAAGATTGGGCATGGCGACCTTCGTACAACATGTCTTGCCACTGTTTTACCATACCCAACTGTGCATTATTAAGGTTTAGGATTTTGACTGGTAAATTGTACTGTAGACAGGTTGACAGCTCTTGGATATTCATTTGAATAGAGCCTTCACCAGTAATACAAACCACATCGCGCTCAGGACAGGCAAGTTTCGCTGCCATGGCATATGGCAGACCAACACCCATCGTGCCAAGACCACCTGAGTTCAACCATTGACGAGGCTCATTGTACGTATAGTAAAGAGCCGCAAACATTTGATGTTGACCGACATCGCTTGTTATAATAGCTTTGCCATCCGTCACTTTACATAAGGCTTGTACGACACTTTGCGGCTTAATACCATTATCGGTGTTGGTGTCATAACGCAATCCATGACGTTTGCGCCACTCATTAATTTGTGACCACCAGTCTAATAAAGCATGTTGCTCAAGTTCTTTATCGTCACCAATAATGTCTAACATATCGGTCAACACAGATTTTACATCGCCGACGATCGGGATATGCGCAAGAATCGTTTTAGAAATCGAAGCAGGATCAATATCAATATGGATAATCGTCGCGTTCGGACAGAATTTTTTGACATTATTGGTCACACGGTCATCGAAACGCGCACCGACTGCCAAAATAACATCGGCATGGTGCATGGTCATATTGGCTTCATAAGTACCATGCATGCCGAGCATACCTAAAAACTGACGATCAGAACCAGGGAAGGTACCAAGACCCATCAACGTGTTGGTGACTGGTAGATTTAGTCGATGCGCCAGATCGGTAAGCTCTTCATGAGCTTTACTCCAAATCACGCCGCCGCCAGCATAAATAACAGGGCGCTGTGCTGACAGTAAGGTCTCAACTGCTTTCTTAATTTGACCAGTGTGGCCTTTTACCGACGGCTGATAAGAACGTATAAATACTTCTTTTGGATATTCGTAAGCAAATTTTTCGCTGGGTGCCGTCATGTCTTTTGGTACATCAATTACGACAGGACCTGGGCGTCCAGATTGGGCGATATAAAAAGCTTTTTTGACAATCATTGGGATTTCGCTGGCATGGCGTACTTGAAAGCTATGCTTAACGATAGGACGCGACACACCGACCATATCTGTTTCTTGAAAAGCATCCTCACCAATTAGGCTGCTTGGTACCTGACCTGCGATAACAACCATAGGCACAGAGTCCATATACGCTGTGGCAATGGCCGTCACCGTATTGGTTGCACCAGGGCCTGACGTTGCCAATACAACACCAGTGTTGCCAGTCACTCGCGAATAGGCATCTGCCATATGACCAGCCGCTTGCTCATGGCGTACTAAAATATGCTCGATGTTTTCTTGTTGAAACAAAGCATCATAGATGTGAAGAACGGCACCGCCTGGGTAGCCAAAAATGTATTTAACGCCTTCATCAGTCAGTGATTGCACCAACATCTCAGCGCCAGACATCATTACAGGCTGATGATTGTTTTCAGCAAGGCGTTGTTGCTTTTCTTCAAAATTTTTGGCAGCATTACCCGTTTGGGTATGTCCAGTCATATTTGGACTTTGCGTGGTTTGCGTCACTGTCGTCACCTTTTTTTGTGGCAAAGATTGCGTTATTTTATAAAAGAAAACAACCACGTTTGCACATTGTTATTTCTCTTGTAAAAATAAATGCTAATCCTTGTCCATACCAAGAATTTATGCCCGCTACATTTGGTTCATGCCGCTTTATAGAACAGCATATCACTCAAACACAGCAATATATTTTGGGTCAGCGTTGTGACAGAAGGTTATCGGTATACAGTGACAAGATAGATGCAGGCGCATCTACAAAAGAAGCTTATTATTGATGATGAATATCAGCAAGCACTTGTATAAATTGATTTATACAGATGCATTGATATAGACAAAAAAACTTTCATAGCAAGTACTACTCACGATATCAATAGATATCCTTATAGACTCATGAAGAAAATCCAATATCTAAACATATTGCCATATTTAATACGATCGCTAGAATCGCATTTAGCACTTTCAAATAATAAGTTTGTCTTAGTCATTGTAGACAGATAAGTCCGGAGACAATATACAAAGTGATCAGTAGGAGTAAATAGAACTACGACCTTCTTTGTATGATTGTCACAAAGAAAATAGAACCGCATAAGCTACCGATAAGTAACGCATGATTCTCATTTTCGAGTGCCACGGCAATGTCATAAGAGCCGTTCACTGACCAATCAACTGCTATCATATTCGATGGTTTGAGTGCTATTGTCAAGAAAAAATTCTAAAACCCATACCTAACTATTGGTTATTAAATAATATGCATTCATAATAATTATTTGTTAAAATAAAACGCTCGTACATTTTTAATACTAATAAAATGTTTAAATGTTATATTTACGCGTGTATACACATTTGTTTTTACCTATTAAGAGGATTGCCACCATGGCATACGCATCTAAAATCAATACCGCCGTCAAACTGCTTATCAGCACTGCGTGTATGCTAATGCTGTCGATGAATGCCAGCCAGGCTATTCAAGTTTATAAATCTATTGGTGCATATGGTGAAGTCAAATACAGCCAACATGCGCCACAAAATGGTAAAAACATTGAGGTGATTGAATTTCGTAGTGACGGTAGACAGAACAATACAGGACAGTTGGCCGGTAAAACAGATGCCAATCAAGATGTCAACGCCCAAAGCGCAGAAGAACAGCGGGTTGCACAGTTAGAAGCGCGTATTAAAGAACAAGAAGCCCAAGCCAATGCTCAACGTTGTCAATCATTACGCAATAATTTGACCAACTTAAATGTCGGTGGGCGTATCTATGAGATGGATGCCAATGGCCAACGTCAATATCTAGATGGCCGTGAAATTGAGCTTAAGCGTGAGCGTGTGCAGCAAGCAATCAACCAGTATTGTGCCAATCCTACTACCTAGTATTGATATTAGTGTTAATTATAGACATCAACGCCCAACTGCATAACATGACGAATGGCTGCTGGCATATCCTGAGCCTGTAGCCCTCGCTGTCCAATCAATAGCGCGTTATTGTCACTGTCAGCACGCCTCATTTGGTTAACAAGCGTATCTCCTGCTAAACCATGTATCATAACGGCTTGATGTAAGCTGCGCATATCTGATGTTAGATCTTGCTGCGCTAACAAACCCGCAATGACGCCAGACAGTACATCACCCATGCCAGCCGTTGCCATACCAGCATTACCCACGCCGCAAACGTAAATTTGCGCGCCCTTTGACTGCTGCTCTAACACCAAAGAACCAGCCCCCTTTAGCACCCAATCACCGCCATAAGTCGCAGCGCACTGTTTGATCGTTGCCAACCTATCGCTTTCTACCTCGCTTATATTTTTATCAAGCAATGTGGCAGCTTCTCCACTGTGCGGTGTCAAACGAACTGGATAGTCAACGCTGTAGTCTCGCAGTTGAGTGATAAGTTCATGATTGTCCCTACTCAATGAAGCCAAATGATATAGACCGTCAGCGTCAATCACTAATGGCTTTTTTTCTGCAATAGCGGCGTTAATGTAGCTGATAAATAGCGCCTTCGCCTTTTCATCACGGCCCAATCCCATACCAATAGCAATGACACTGGCTTCTTTAATTAAAGCTTCTACCCCATCTGTATCATGCAGATTAAGAGTCATTGCGTCTGGCAATGAGGTCAATAAAGCCCCGTGAAATCTCTCATGACAGGCGACTGTGATTTTTCCCGCTCCTGTTGCCATTGTACTAGCCGCAGACAGTATTGCAGCGCCGCCCATACCTTGTGACTGATCAACACGATTACCACCAATGACCAATACATGACCATAGCTGCCTTTATAGCTATTTTGACGACGTGCAGTTAAACGATGTGCCGTCTTTAATAACATGGCAACTGGTACATTTGCTTGATTGACGTCTTGACCATCGTTTTTATCAGACGCGGCTTGGTCAAAAACCTTTTGAAAAGGTATCAAGGGTATATCAATTATTCCTCCGCTGTAATCCATTCCATCTTTGGTATGCAGACCGAATTTTCGTGCAATCAAACAGAGCGTTATATCAGCCTGTATCGCTAAACGGTCAAATACCTCGCCAGTATCAGCCACCAACCCACTCGGAATATCGACGGCGATTGCTAAGGCGTTATTTTGTTGTACTGCATCATTAAACCTGCGGATTACCTGCTCATACACCCCTTCAGGTGCACGATCAAATCCAATGCCAAATAGGGCATCAATATAGACATCAGCAGATAAAGCTATGCCTAATGAGTCATTTGGACAGCTGTTGCTATCTTCAAAGCGCTGATAATCACAACGAGCAGCCAAGGCTACTTGTAGAGCTTTAGTCGCATCCGTCATTGGATGTGCTGTATTAGAAACTTCCGCTGTATGATTTATATCAAAATTTTGAGTTTCAAAACCGACGGTTATTACAGTTACCTGCCAGCCAGCTTGACGCAGATAATAAGCGATAAGCCAACCATCACCGCCATTATTGCCCCTTCCTACCCAAATACTGGCCTTGCGCTGGCTTGTGTCAGAACGATACATGCTAGTGCTCATTGATGATTGCGTATTTAGATACTTTTGCTCGTAAAGCTGTTCGATATGTTGCGCCATTTGCCAAGCGGCTTGTTTCATCAACCCGAAACTGTCATGACCTTCTGTAAACCATGCTTGTTCCATAGCGTATATCTGCTTGCTGCTATAAAGCGCTATGGGTGTTGTAGTTTTTGTATACAGTAAATTGCAGTGCGATTGCATAATCGATCCTCAGCTATTTTTACTATAGTCAGTTCAGTATAAAAACGAGTCAGCGGGACTGGCATAAATTTTTTGCAGCATCGAGCTGCGCAGGCACAGCAAGCCAGAGAAATTTATGCCAGTTCAGCGTTGGAATATAATGTATTTGTTTTATTTAGAATCGACTATATAGTATTTTATATTGCGTTAATTTTTTACTTATATTAGCTTAGCAAAAGCTTACTTTGACTTATGTATCAATATGAATACGAGTTTATTTGCTTTTATGCTTGCGCTCTTCGCTCACAGGCTTATCATAACGGTATTTACTTCAATACCTAGTGCCAAACATGAATAATGACTCTCAACCAGACTTGCCATTTTTATCAACCAAGCAGCTATCTTCTACCCCTAACGATGCGTCGACAAAAAAGATTGCCATCACTCATGCGCCGGTATTTGCAACTGCGACAGATGTCAAGCAATGGATTAAAACTCAAGCACAGGCGCTCGGGTTTGCTGACTGTGGTTTCTTATCCGTTCACCACCCTCTATTTACTCAGCAGATTGTACAGTTGCAGCAATGGCTAGATAAAGGCTATGAAGGTCAGTTGCAGTTCATGCACAATAACCATCATCTGCGCGCTCATCCTGAACAGTTGGTAGAGGGCGCAAAGACTATCATTAGCGTGCGTATGGATTATCTAACGCAAACCCCGACACCGCGCACTATCAGTGACAATGACCACCCCAATCAAGGCATCATTGCCCGTTATGCCAGAGGGCGCGACTATCATAAGACGATGCGTAGTCGATTAAAGCAGTTGGCATTAACCATCGAAACCATGCTGCCTGAATGGCGGCATCTCAACATTGGCTCAGAAAAAGATTTTATTTTTAGACCCTTTAGTGATTCTGCGCCCATTTTTGAACGTCCCATTGCAGAGGCAGCTGGCCTTGGCTGGACAGGAAAGCATACATTATTAATCAACAAGCAAGCTGGCTCATTTTTTGTACTGGGTGAGCTATTTATAAGCCTTGAGTTGCCTGATGATGAGCCAGTAAAAGAGCACTGTGGTAGTTGCAGCGCTTGTATCGATATTTGTCCTACCCAAGCGATTGTCGCGCCTTATGAGCTAAATGCTTCTGCTTGTATCTCGTACCTGACTATTGAGCACGATGGTATCATTGATACTAAATACCGACATGCGATTGGCAACCGAGTCTTTGGTTGTGATGATTGTCAGCTTATCTGTCCATGGAACCGTTACGCCAATATCACGCCTGTAGAAGACTTCGCACCACGGCACAATCTTGATAACAGTAGTTTGCTTGAGCTATGGCAATGGTCAGAAGAAGAATTTATGAGAAAAACTGAAGGCAGTCCACTGCGACGCACAGGTTATGTCAATTTTTTGCGCAATATTACTATAGGCCTTGGCAATGCGAATGGCAGTCAACAAACTATCGCGCAACTACAATCAAAATTGGGTGTACATAATGAGATGCTCGATGAACATATCACTTGGGCGATAGCTGAACAGCGCGATAAATTAAAGATGGCTGAATCGTAGATTTCTACTGATCTAAACTAAAACCCAAACCAAAAAATACCTCTTAATAAGAGGCATTTTTTATTGGCTTATATTTCTAAAACATTCTTACATCTTTAAAAGCCCAAAAGCAACATTACGGCTTAGGAATACGTAGCACTTGACCTGGATAAATTTTATCAGGCTCAGAAAGCATAGGTTGATTGGCTTCAAAAATCTTCATATAGTCATTTGATGAACCATAAACATCTTGCGCAATTTTAGACAAACTATCGCCCGACTTTACGGTGTACATAGTAGATTCAGGTGCATCTTCTTCGATATCAATATTGTCGATTACTTTGGCCACGTTTTGCACATTGCCAATAGCAATAATCGCTTTTTCACGGTCTGCTTGGGTTTTGGCCTTACCACTAATTTCCGCAGTATCTGTTGAACCATTATATTTGATTTTTAGATCGCTGATATTAAGGTTTTGCTGTTGAATGCGACGCAGCAATATATTAGCGACTGATTGAGCAGAAGGCTCACTGCTTTGTACTGGTGTATTAGCATCTGCTTTCGTTTCCGCTTTGGCATCATGTTTGGCGTCATCACGATTAAAAATCTTATCGCCAATATCTTTTGCAAAACTGAACATACCCATATAATTATTCCTTAAAATATTATTATTTATTATTCATCGTTTTTTTTGTGATGATACAGATAATTAACTATCATCACTTCGCTGCTTTTACCGATACAAGTATAGACAAAGGAAAATGACATGGATAGTAAGAGTATGTTGAGTAATGTTGATTTGGCGTAGCTTATGTTAATGTATGGTCATAAAAAAACCGCCTATCTATCAAGATAAGCGGTCATATAAATCTTGTTGAGCCAGTAGCTAATTATAGCTGCGCTTGTACATAATCAATTGCTTTTTGAACTGTGGTCAATTCTGCTGAATCTTCATCAGGAATAGTAATGCCAAAATCACTTTCAAATGACATAACCAGTTCAACTAGGTCTAACGAATCAGCGCCTAAGTCTTCCATAAATGAAGCATCATTGCTGATATCTTCAACGTTCATACCCAATTGCTCAGCTACTGCAGCTTTAACTCTTAGCTCGGTATCATTACTCATGTAGATTTCTCCTTTTTGATCTATAATTTTGACAGATTGCCATAGCCCTATAATTAGGCTCTATAGCATTGTATATAAAATGGGATTTTCAGACTAGCATGGCTGTCTAAGTGCTTTATAACAAGTTATACGTTTTGACCAATATCTGGTAGAGCCTCGCTATAATACAGGGCTTTGGCATAAAAGTAACCGCCATTATAGCATTCTTTATTATAGTTTACACTCGTTCACACAGTTTTTTATTATAACTGTGTAACGCTTGTGTGTTACCTACATGTACATGCCACCATTGACAGGAAGAACCGCTCCTGTGATATAGCTGGCCTCATCACTGGCCAAAAAATGCACTGCGGCGGCGATATCTTCTGGTTGACCAAGACGACTGATTGGTACGGCATCTAACATAGAATTTAATAGACGTTCATCAAGCTCATCCGTCATATCTGTCTCGATTAAACCTGGAGCGACGCAATTAATCGTCACTTGTCGTGAGCCAATTTCACGTGCGAGCGTACGGCTAAAGCCTTCTACACCAGCTTTGGTCGCAGCATAGTTAGACTGACCAGCGTTACCCATTTGAGCGACAACAGAGGTAATATTGATGATGCGGCCACGGCGCGCCTTCATCATACCGCGTACGGCACGTTTGCTCATGCGATAAACTGAGGTCAAATTGGTATCCATGACATTTTCCCAATCTTCATCTTTCATGCGCATCAGCAGTCCATCTTGGGTGATACCGGCATTATTAACCAATACCTGTACCGCACCATAAACGCTTTCAATCTCTTCGAACAGTTTGTCAATTTGGGCAGTATCACGCACATCCAAGACACGACCAATACCGCCAGTATCGTGAAGGTAATCATCAATAAGCTCTGCGCCTTTTTCAGTGGTCGCTGTACCAATGACAAAATGCCCTTCTTTAGCAAAGCGTTTGGCGACTGCCTTGCCAATACCGCGGCTAGCGCCAGTAACCAATGTAATCGTACGGCTCATAATAATACCTCCAATAGTTTCTCTAGACGGGCAGGCTTGTCAGTAGGATAGCTTGTAATTGGCTGTGCTTGACGCTTCGCCAAATTACTCAGTACGTTGCCACTGCCACATTCGATTAATATGTTAATTTGCTTGTCAGCCAGCTCTTGCATGGTTTTCGACCACAATACAGGCTCACTTAGTTGCTCAGTTAATGCTTGCTTAATGCCTACCGCACTGGTCTCGACGCGTGCATAGCGATTTTGAATAACAGGAATGGTTGCTTGATCGAACTTGATGCCTGCTAATATTTCAGCCAAGGCATTGCTTGCAGGTTGCATCAATGCACAATGAGATGGCACACTCACTTTTAGAGGCACAGATTTTTTGCCAGTATTTTTTACTTTATCGATCACCGCATTAACGCCCGCAGCATTACCCGATATGACCACTTGTCCTGGGCTATTAAAGTTGGCAGCACCAACAATAGCACCGTCGACATGTTCAGTCGCTTGCTCGCACAGGTTTTCTACTCTGTTATCTTCAAGTCCCAGTACGGCAGCCATCGCAGTATCGACGCCAACGACCGCCTCTTGCATCAGCTGGCCACGCTTATGTACTAGATTTACTGCATCACCAAGCGATATAACATTGGCGGCACACAGAGCACTGTATTCGCCTAGAGAGTGACCAGCTAAATAACATGGCTTTTCTTTTATTTTTTGTTGTAAGACACGCCAAATTGCAATGCTAGCGGTTAGTAGTGCAGGCTGAGTGTATTGGGTTTGATTGAGTTTTTCTTCATCTTGACAGATTGCCCATAAATCCTCACCAAGCGCATCACTCGCTTCGGTAAAAGTATCACGTATCTCTGGATAAATATCAGCAAGCTCACTCGTCATCGCGACTGCTTGAGAGCCTTGTCCAGGAAAAATGACCGCGATACGAACGGGTTGCTTTTTTACCATATCGGGTACAGACGCCATAACCAATATTCCTTAGTTGATTACAAATATCCCTAAAAACACTGAGGGTATTATATTATTAGATTTCATACAAACTACTACTTTACGATAATCAATTCAAAGAAAAGACAATCTTAAAATAGCGTTCTTTTGCAAAGCACAGATTGTCTGTCAACTATACACTGACACACTCTATTATCATAGCGAATGCAAACTGAACAACAGTAGCAGAGCGCCATCCAAGTTAAAAGTATTCATTATATCAGCGTATTTTTCAAGTACTAACCATAGAACTTAGTGAGACAACAATCTAAATCTCAAATAACAAAAAGCCAAGTTATCCAGCTACATAATATATGATAGCGAAATAACTTGGCTTTTTTTAACTCAAAACTGATTGCCTAACAACAGCCAGACAAAGATAACAACAGTCACCAGTACTATCATTACTTCGCCCAAGCCATCATACAGCCAATGTCTTAGACGTCTTGGCTGACTTTGAATAACTGACGACCACGGTAGAAACCATCTTTAGTCATGTGATGACGGCGATGTTTTTCACCAGTAGTTGCATCTACGCTTAGCTCAGCAATTTCCATACGATGATGTGAACGGCGCATGTCACGACGAGAACGGCTTTTACGACTTTTTTGAACAGCCATGATATAGCTCCTATACTTAAAAGGGATAAGCTTGAAATTCAGCTTTAGTCGATACTGACAGAGGCTATATAATCACAACAACCTAAGTCTTAAGCATCATTAGTTAAATAGATTGTCGCTCACATAAAGCGCTGACTTCATCTAAAATTTATAAAAAATTCAATCAGTCAGCTTCTATCAGCAAGCAACAGGTTGCTCGAATGCAATAAACCGGATATTATACGCATGTTTATTCAATTAATAAAGCCCTGCCTTTCACTCTTCTGCACAAAGCTAATAAAAGACACTTAAATACATTAAACAAATCACTTTTATAGCTTGCCTTTTAGCGAAGCCAACGCAGCAAATGGATTTTCACTCTCTTCTTCTTCTGGTATTTCACCAAACTGCTCAACCGACATTTCACAATCATCATGTTTTGGTGCCATTGGAGTTTTGAGCAATATCTCATCTTCTACCAGTTTCTTGAATGGTAATAAGCGCTCTGGTGATTGCTCAGTAACGACTTCATCGAGCAATAAATAATCTTGCTCTTCATTAACTGAGCGCACCTGGCTGTCATTTTCAAGTAGCGCAACATCATAATCATCAGACAAATCTATAGCGACTGGTTGTAGACAGCGTTGGCAAGTTAACCAGACTTCACCTGTCAGTGTAAATGCTAAATGCAAGACGTTATTACGGCGATACAAATGAGCATCTAACTGTGTTTTTGACTGCTCATGCTCAGTACTTAGGGTGGCAGCAAGACGATCAAAAGAGTTTGGCTCGACCTCTCCTGACCATTCGAAACCCGCATCCGCCCACTTATCCAAAGAAATATGCTCAGGCATGCTGGTAGATACAGGCGCTTTTTTATTGTCGGCTTGAAGTGCTGACGGTTTAATTGCTGGAGTGCTTGACATGCGCGACCTCATTCATAAAAACGATGTATAATATTGCCTGCCATACTAATGGAAAGCGCCGAGCTGCGCCAGCGCTAGTGTGTTAATATTTTTTTATCTCTAGGTTGTTTTAGTCTCCTATTCCTTATTCTCTATTTGATCAGTATTTTATCTATGAGCTCATTCAACAATCAAACTAATTTTTCTAACTTGCTATCTGATATCGAAGCCAATAATCTACTGCAACATCTGACCGATCTGACAAACCATATTCAAGAAAATGCTCCCGCCTCATTAATTTTTAAACGAGATGAACATTTAAGCGAATGGAAAAAAGAATGGCAAAGACTCTCTAGCGTGAAAATATATGATAACGCTCAACAAGCATTAGATCAAAATGAAAGAGCGGCGACAGACTGGCTTATGAAATTATTCAATGTCTTATTTGATGATCAAAAAGTCTTATTAACTCGCAGTGCTGGAGAACCAGAATACTTCCCTCATCAACATAATGAACCAGCAAGAATTGAATTTGCGCATGGTTTTTTTGCCAGTGCGCTGCATGAATTAAGCCATTGGTGCATCGCTGGTAAAGCGCGTAGAGCACTTAGTGATTTTGGCTACTGGTATGCACCAGATGGACGCTCAGCAGCCCAACAGCAAGCTTTTGAGCGTGTAGAAATTAAACCACAAGCACTGGAGTGCCTGTTTACCCTCGCTTGCGGACGAGAGTTCCAAGTGTCGCAGGACAATTTGTTTGCAGAATTTGACACTAAAGGCAGTACTTTCACTAGTGACGTTTATCTACAAGCTAAAGAGTACATTACAAAGCCACATACCCTACCACGTGATGCCAAAATCTTGTTGCACACTTTGTTAATGGTTTGTGCTTCTGATTAATCTCAATCAGCTCAAAGCTAACTGTTTAACTTTACTGTTCTATCGTTAACGATTCCCAACGGACAGTAACGCCACGTCACTAAAATTATATTTTCTTTACGCTATACTGGTAGGTATCTTAAATGCAATTGATCGTCATCTAAATGATGATATATACATTTCATGAAAGCACATATATCTTAATGGCTAAAAACCAATAACTATAAAATAAGGAACCATTATGCAAGTACTTTATATCCATCCAGACAACCCACAACCACGCCTGATTGAACAAGCAGCCGATCTATTGCGTAAAGACCTATTAATCATCTATCCCACTGATACCAGTTATGCTTTTGGTTGTCGCTTGGGTGCAAAAGACGCATTAGAAAAGCTCAAGCAAATTCGAGAGCTTGATGACAAACACCAGTTTACCTTATTGTGCCGTGACTTAAGCGAGATTGCCAACTACGCTAGTGTAGACAATGTACAATTCAAACAACTCAAAGCACATACCCCAGCACCTATTACTTTCATCCTAAATGCCACAAAAGACGTACCAAAAAAACTTGCTCATGCGAAGAAAAAAACCATCGGTATTCGCGTACCTAGCAATCCTATTGCGCAGGCACTTTTGGAAGCGATGGATGAACCAATCTTAACCAGCTCATTAATACTACCTAATAGAGATGATATAATCGACGATCCATTCGAAATTGAAGAGTTACTGGGCAATCAGATAGACGGTTTGATTAATGCGGGTGTCAAAACTACCAAGTTAACAACCATTGTAGATATGACCAGCAGTCAGCCTGAAGTGATAAGACAAGGTGCAGCCAATGTCGATTCATTAGTACTATAATGATTAGAAAATAATAAAGAATCGCCCATAAAAAAGCTCCAATTCAATTGGAGCTTTTTTATAAGTTTATATTTTCAGTGTAAAACTAGTCACGATCAACCAATTCTACATAAGCCATTGGCGCATTGTCACCATCACGGTAACCACATTTTACGATACGCAAATAACCACCTGGACGTGTCTGGTAACGAGGACCTAACGTGCCAAATAATTTGCCTACCATAGCTTTGCTACGCATACGACTGAATGCTAAACGACGGTTAGCAACGCTGTCTTCTTTAGCCATAGTGATCAATGGCTCGGCAACGCGACGTAATTCTTTAGCTTTTGGTAAAGTTGTTTTAATCAGTTCATGCTCAAATAATGAGTTGGTCATGTTCTGAAACATTGCCTTACGATGACTGCCGGTACGACCCAGCTTGACTCCACTCTTACGATGGCGCATAGTCAAAAATCCTTAAAGTTTAACGGCTACGATAAGAAAAGCGATCATCAACACGTAAATCAGCTGGTGGCCAGTTATCTAGGCGCATACCAAGCTCCAAATCTTTAGACGCTAACACGTCTTTGATTTCCGTTAATGATTTCTTACCAAGATTTGGGGTTTTTAGTAGTTCAGTCTCTGAACGCTGTACCAAATCACCGATATAGTAAATGTTTTCAGCTTTCAAGCAGTTGGCTGAGCGAACCGTTAGTTCAAGATCGTCCACAGGGCGTAATAGCACCGGATCAACCTCTTCTTTTTCTTTCACAGGCTCAGGCGCTTCTTCAGCTTCTAGGTCAACAAAGATAGAAATCTGTTGTTGTAAAATAGTGGCTGCTTTACGAATTGCTTCTTCTGGATCTATAGTGCCATTAGTTTCAAGCTCAATGATAAGACGATCAAGATCAGTACGCTGCTCTACACGAGCGTTCTCAACCTGATAAGCAACACGAAGTACAGGACTAAAACTTGCATCAAGCTTTAAACGTCCAATTGCTTTAGTGTCACCATCTTCACGGCGCTGGTTTGCTGGCTCATATCCACGACCCATCACTACACGCAAACGCATCTTAAGATGACCACGATCGCTCAATGTACCCAAGACCAATTCTGGATTGATGATGTCAACATTGTGCGGTAACGCGATGTCTGCAGCAGTAATAGTGCCTGGACCTTGTTTATCCAAGGTCAAAAATACTTCATTTTGGTCATGAAGCGTAATTGCCAAACCTTTTAGGTTCAAAAGCAAGTCAAGTACATCTTCTTGTAGTCCTTCAAGCGTTGAGTATTCATGGTCAACACCATCAATCTCAGCTTCAATGACTGCAGCACCAGGTAATGAAGATAACAAGATGCGACGCAGAGCATTACCTAGGGTATGCCCAAAGCCGCGTTCTAACGGTTCGAGCGTGACTTTCGCAATCGTTTCATTAACCGTATCCACATTAATGGCATTCGGCGTTAGAAACTCAGTTGCATTTAGCATCATGATGTCACCTCGATTTATTAAACTGGTTTAATTAACGTTAATTGCTCAATGCTATTTTTATAGCATCGAGCATTACGTCATTTACTTAGAGTATAGCTCAACGATCAAACTTTCGTTGATTTCAGCAGGTAGATCAATACGATCAGGCGCGTTCTTGAACGTACCTTGTAATTTGCTGTGATCAACATCAAGCCATTCTGGAATACCACGTTGTGTCGCTAGTTCAATAGCGTTTTTGATACGTAGCTGTTCGCGAGACTTCTCTTGAATAGCGATGACATCACCATCTTGAAGCTGAATTGATGGAATGTTCACACGAACAAACTCATCACGACCAGCTTTTTTTACCATAACAGTACGATGACTGACTAGCTGACGTGCTTCAGCGCGAGTTGAGCCAAAGCCCATGCGATATACCACGTTGTCTAGACGGCTCTCAAGCATTGCTAGTAAGTTTTCACCAGTAGCACCGCGCTTACGAGCAGCTTCTTTATAGTAATTAGCGAACTGACGCTCTAGTACACCATAGATACGCTTAACTTTCTGCTTTTCACGCAGCTGTAGAGCATATTCTGAGGTCTTGTTACGGCTTACACCGTGTTGACCTGGTGGACGACCAGCTTTTTTCGTTTTTACGTCGTATGGTTTAACGCCAGACTTAAGACCTAAGTCTGTTCCTTCACGACGTGATAATTTGAGTTTTGGTCCAATATAGCGGGCCATTGTTATGTCTCCTATAAGCTTTTGGGATAAAAAGCTTCGTCTTTAATATTAGACGCGGCGCTTTTTCGGCGCACGGCAACCATTGTGTGGGATTGGGGTTACATCAGAGATGCTGTTAACTTTATAACCCAATGCACCTAGTGCTCTTACCGCAGACTCACGACCCGGTCCTGGTCCTTTGACCAAAACGTCGATATTCTTAACACCGTATTCTTGAGCCGCTTTACCAGCGACTTCAGCTGCAACCTGAGCTGCAAATGGTGTAGATTTACGTGAACCACGGAAGCCTTGTCCACCTGAAGTGGCCCAAGCCAATGCATTACCTTGACGATCGGTAATCGTAACAATGGTGTTATTAAAAGACGCATGGATATGGGCTATGCCCTCCGATACTGAACGACGAGCCACCTTTTTGCGACTGCGAGTGTCTTTTGCCATCTTTTAGCTTCCTAAGTTAATTATCTTTTGAGAGGACGTGTCGGACCCTTGCGAGTACGAGCGTTGTTCTTGGTGTTCTGACCTCTAACTGGTAGGTTACGACGATGGCGAATGCCACGGTAACAACCAAGATCAACTAAACGCTTAATATTCATTGAAACTTCACGACGAAGGTCACCTTCAGTCATGTAATTTGCAACTTGTGCACGGATAGCATCTAACTGTGTATCATCTAACTGACTAACTTTAGTAGTAGGGGCAATGCCAACTGCTTCTAAGATTTTCTGAGCAGTGGTACGACCTACACCAAAGATGTAAGTTAGTGAAATAACAGCATGCTTATTATCCGGAATGTTTACGCCGGCAATACGAGCCATTGATTTCTCTCCATTAAAGAAAAATAAGCGTTATTTATCAATAAGGCATTATTTTTCAGATTTGTTGCTGTTAATACTAGAGCTCTTATAATTACTATCACTGTTTTGACTTGGTTACAAACCTATCCATTGATAATATTATAAGTAATTCTGCATAAACACGGCAAGTGGCGGATGATATCCCATCCGCCTTTATTTTTCAAGTATTAATTTAAATAGTAACAAAAGTTGAAAAACTCTGATACTAAATATTAACCTTGGCGTTGCTTGTGGCGAGGTTCTGCAGTACAAATAATATGTACACGGCCTTTACGGCGCACAACTTTACAGCTACCACAAATCTTTTTAACTGATGCTTGAACTTTCATAGCATGCTCCTTGGAATATCACACCGCTCATTTAAGGTTGAGTGGGCGTTTGAATTAACGTCTGATCATGATATTGATGGGTCATCAAATGCGCTTGAATTTGCGAGATGAAATCCATTACCACAACCACCATGATCAGTAAAGACGTACCACCGAGTTGAAACGGCACACCAAACGATGACTGAACGACCATTGGCATTAAACAAATAACCGTCATATACATCGCGCCAATAAAGGTCAGTCGGTTTAATACATGATCGAGGTAACGCTGAGTTTGTTGTCCGGGGCGAATACCTGGAATATACGCACCACTGCGCTTAAGGTTTTCAGCTACTTCTCGCGGACTAAATACCAATGCCGTATAGAAATAACAGAAGAAAATAATCATCGCACCAAACAATACTAAATATAGCGGTTGTCCTGGAGACAATACCAGTGCCATATTTTGTAATATTTTTTGTGTAAAGGTGGGATCAGTCGATTGACCAACCCACTGCCCTAAACTTGCAGGAAACAACAATAAAGAGCTGGCAAAAATGGCTGGGATAACTCCTGCCATATTAAGCTTCAACGGCAAATGAGATTGCTGTTGAGCATAAATTTTGCGACCTTGTTGTTGTTTTTGCGCATAATTTACGGGAACACGGCGCTGAGCACGTTCGATATAAACAATACCAGCAGTAACCGCGATACCTAGTAGCACAAAAATAAATAACACAATCAAGTTCATCTGACCTTGATTGACTTGTTCGATAGACTGCGAAATCATACCTGGCGTACCAGCCACAATACTCGCAAAAATGAGCATTGAGATACCATTACCAACGCCACGTTCTGTAATTTGCTCTCCAAGCCACATTAAGAACATTGCGCCCGCTACTAATGAAGTAACGGCTGGAATATAAAAAGTAAGACCAGAAGATAAGGTAAGATTTTGGCTGATTAAGCCAGCACACATTCCTAATGACTGTACTAGAGCTAACGCAAGTGTTCCCTGACGGGTATACTTGTTTAGCTTACGTCGTCCCGCTTCGCCCTCTTTTTTGAGGGCTTCAAGTGAAGGCAATACTGCAGACATCATTTGTACAATAATCGATGCTGAAATATATGGCATAATGCCAAGTGCCATAATGGACATACGCTCTAGTGCACCACCTGAGAACATGTTAAACATGCTCAAGATGGTATTTTCGTTGCGCGAAAACAGATCAGCCAAATTAACTGGGTTAATACCCGGTACTGGAATATGTGACCCTAAACGATAAACAATCAATGCGCCGATTAAGAATAATAAACGCGTCCATAATTCGTCATATTTACGTATGAATGCAAATGGATTAAGCGGTATACCAGCCGATGACATTGATTGTTTTGACACGTTACTACTCCTCGATGCTACCACCAGCAGCTTCGATTGCTTGCTTGGCACCTTTAGTCACTTTAATACCTTTAAAAGTATAAGCTTTAGTGACTTCGCCTGACAACATAACACGGGCACGCTTCATATCATGACGGATAAGATTGGCAGCTTTAAGTGTTTCAAGGCTAACCACATCACCTTCAATTTGATTCAGTTCAGAAAGACGCACTTCAGCAGTCTTCATAGCCATTTTACTGGTAAAACCAAATTTTGGTAGACGGCGATATAAGGGCATTTGACCACCTTCAAATCCTGAGCGAATGCTAGAACCTGAACGAGATTTCTGACCTTTTACACCACGACCACCAGTCTTACCAAGACCTGAACCGATACCACGACCACGACGTTGGGCAGTTTTCTTTGCGCCAACACCTGGTGATAATTCATTTAATCTAAGACCCATTACGCTTCCTCCACTTTTACCATGTAGTTAACGCGATTGACCATACCACGGGTTGAAGGAGTATCTTCTACTTCAACAGTATGATTAATACGGCGTAAACCCAATCCTTTCAAGCTCGCTTTGTGGCTCTTTAGGCGATGGGCACCCGATTTAAATTGAGTGACTTTCATTTTTTTCATCGTAACTCACCTAGTCTAAGTTAACCCAAGATTTCGTCTACAGATTTACCACGTTTAGCTGCCATCTTTTCTGGAGTTGACATATCACGTAAACCGTTAAACGTTGCGCGAACAACGTTAGCAGTATTGGTAGAACCATAACATTTAGTCAAAACATCTTTGACACCAGCAACTTCTAATACAGCACGCATTGCGCCACCAGCGATTACGCCAGTACCTTCAGATGCAGGCTGCATATAAACTTTACTAGCACCATGACGTGCTTTGATTGGATGATACAAAGTTGCATCATTTAGTTCAACAGTAATCATATTACGTTTGGCAGCTTCTAGTGCTTTTTGGATAGCTGCTGGCACTTCACGTGCTTTACCGCGACCAAAACCAACACGACCATTGCCATCGCCCACTACGGTTAACGCAGTGAAAGAGAAAATACGACCACCTTTAACAACTTTTGCAACGCGATCAACGGTAACTAAGCGTTCTACTAAACCGTCAGTCTGCTCATTTTTATCATTTTTATCATTTCTAGCCATGATTAAAACTCCAATCCATTTTCGCGAGCAGCTTCTGCTAAAGCTTTAACTCGACCATGATATTTAAAACCACTACGGTCAAAGGCAACTTTAGTGATACCAGCTGCTTTTGCGCGTTCTGCGATCATTTGGCCCACAGACGTTGCTGCATCAGCATTGCCAGTCGCGCCTGAGCGCAAGCTGCCGTCTAAGGTAGATGCCTGAGCAATCACTTCACCACCGGTAGGAGAGATAATCTGGGCATAGATATGTTTTGGCGTGCGAGTAACCGTTAAGCGATGAACGCCTAAGAAACGGATATGCGCGCGGGTTTTCTTAGCTCGACGCAGACGAGCTGCTTTTTTATCAAACATTTCAACTCACCTTATTTTTTCTTAGCTTCTTTGCGAATCACATGTTCGTCACTATAACGAATACCTTTACCTTTATAAGGCTCAGGTGGGCGGAAACCACGGATATTAGCCGCTGCTTGACCAAGCTGCTGTTTATTGTTTGATTTCAAAACAATTTCAGTCTGCGTTGGGGTTTCAGCTGACACACCTTCAGGCAACGTATATTCTACTGGATGAGAGTAACCAACGTTCAAAGTTACCTTATTACCAGCAACTTGTGCGCGATAACCAACACCAATTAACTGAAGACGTCTTTCAAAGCCTTCATTTACACCTGTAACATAATTGTTTAACAGGGCGCGCATGGTGCCAGTGTGCATCATAGCTTCTTTTGAATCGACTGTAGGTGAGAAAATGATCGCATCATCTTCCTGTTTCAGCTCGACCAATTCATGCAGGCGTAAAGACAAATTACCGTTCTTGCCTTTCACTTCGACCTGCCGATCGTTCAAAGTAACACTTACGCCGTTTGGCAGTGTCACTGGGGCTTTAGCCACACGAGACATAGGAATATTCCTTAAAAAATTAACTTCTTTATATTAGCGAAAAAACTAACAGGCTAAAAAGCGTGTTAGTTTAGCATAGTTGACCGCGTTAGACACCTATCAATTTGAAATAATTTATCATCACTCAATTAATAGAAGTCTAACAACTATCAAATAGACTTTATCATCGTATAGCTTACGCTACAAATGCGACGATTTCACCACCGATACCAGCAGCGCGTGCAGCACGATCACTCATGATACCTTGGCTAGTTGATACGATAGCAACACCCATACCTTGTTTAACAGTAGGGATAGCGTCTTTACCGCGATGCTGGCGTAAACCAGGACGGCTAAAACGTTGAATCGTTTCGATGACAGCTTTGCCTTCGAAATATTTCAATTCGATAGATAGGGTTGCTTTGTTGTTGTCTTCTTCTTTAACAACAGCGCTCGCCACATAACCTTCGCTAACTAGCAAATCAGCAATTGATTTACGTAATTTAGAGCTCGGCATTGCTACCGATACTTTGTTAGCCATTTGTGCGTTACGAATACGGGTTAGCATATCCCCAACGGTATCTTGCATACTCATATAGTTACCCCTTACCAGCTTGCTTTACGAACACCAGGCACATCGCCTTGCATGACACGCTCACGCAACATATTGCGTGATAAGCCAAACTTGCGGAAGTAACCGTGAGGACGACCGGTGATAGCACAACGATTACGCAGACGTACTGGTGATGAGTTGCGTGGAAGAGCTTGTAGCTCTAACATTGCTTCCATACGAGTTTCGTCACTTGCAGTCATATCACTGATAGTTTCTTTTAGCTTGATACGCTTATCCGCGTATTTAGCAACCATTTTTTCGCGCTTTAATTCGCGGTTAATCATGCTCTTCTTTGCCATAACGTCTTTACCTTATTTAAATGGGAAGCCGAATGCTTTAAGCAACGCACGACCTTCTTCATCAGTACCAGCTGACGTGGTGATTGTCACATCCATACCGCGAATACGATCAATCTTGTCAAAATCTACTTCTGGGAATACGATTTGTTCTTTGATACCCAAAGAGTAGTTACCACGTCCGTCAAAGGCTTTAGGTGAAAAACCGCGGAAATCACGAATACGAGGAATTGCAATGGCAATGAGACGATCTAAAAATTCGTACATTTGCTCACCGCGTAGCGTTACTTTACAGCCAATTGGCCATTCTTCACGAATCTTAAAGCCAGCAACTGATTTACGCGCTTTGGTGACGACAGGTTTTTGACCAGCGATAGCGGTCATGTCAGCTACTGCACCTTCAAGCAATTTCTTGTCTTGAGACGCGCCGCCTACACCCATGTTTAGTGTGATTTTAGTGATTTTAGGCACTTGCATCACATTTGCTAAACCAAGCTCTTCTTTGATTTGCTGCTTTAGTTCATCGTTATATAAAGATTTTAATCTTGCCATTACCATTACACCCTTAGTGTCTTACGCAGTCGCCACTACTTCACCGCTTGAACGATAGACGCGTTGTTTCTTGCCGTCTTCGCCAAACTGATAAGTAATACGGTCTGCTTTTTGGGTTTGCGCATTTAATATTGCGACATTTGAGATATGTAAAAAAGCTTCTTGCTTAAGAATGCCGCCTTCAACACCAGTCGCCTGATTTGGCTTCTTATGTTTTGTGACAATGTTAATGCCTTCAACTTTAATACGATCATTTTTTACAGCTTGTACAGTACCCTGCTTGCCTTTGTCTTTCCCAGCAATCACGATAACTGTATCGCCTTTACGTAATTTTGACATGGATTACCTCACAATACTTCTGGTGCTAGTGATACAATTTTCATAAACTGATCACCACGTAGTTCACGAGTTACCGGTCCAAAAATACGAGTTGCAATCGGTGCTTTATTTTGGTTCAACAATACAGCAGCATTGTCGTCAAAACGCAGAACAGAACCATCAGGGCGACGAACGCCTTTTTTGGTACGTACAACTACAGCATTCATCACGTCGCCTTTTTTAACACGACCGCGAGGAATGGCTTCTTTAACCGTTACTTTGATAATGTCGCCAACTGATGCATAACGACGATGAGAACCACCCAGTACTTTAATGCACTGAACTCGTCTTGCACCGCTATTATCTGCAACTTCCAGCATCGATTCAACCTGAATCATAGCGTTACTCCACACGTATGAGCAATAAAAACCAGTTGCTGCCGCTAGCACAGTATGAGTAGTCGGCATTTCAATAATAATAACCGCTACTACTCTTAATGTAAGTGATATACGCTCGGCGCAATCAGCATCCTTAAAAAGGCGGCTATTTTAACAGCTTCTGGCTTTTAATGCAATTTACTTAGATTTTTTCTACTTTTTCAACCACGTCAACCAAAGTCCATGACTTGGTTTTTGAGATTGGACGCGTTTCTTTGATGCGGACAAGATCGCCTTGTTGGCAAACATTATTCTCATCATGTGCTTTGATTTTTGTAGAACGACGAAGCTGTTTGCCATACAAAGGATGACGAACCAGACGCTCAATCAAAACTGTGATGGACTTGTCCATCTTGTCGCTGACAACTCGTCCTGTCAATACGCTAGCATTGGTAGCTGTTTGATTGTTATCGCTCATGAGTCGCCTCGTTGTTTCTCGTTAATCAAAGTCTGAATCTGAGCAATCGTGCGACGATTGCCTCTGACTTCATGGGTATTACCCAACTGACCGGTTGCTTTAGCCATACGAATACGGAAAGCATCAAGTTGCTTTTCATCAAGTAACTGGGTCAGTTCTTCTAATGATTTATCACGTAATTCACTGATCTTCATTACATTATCGTCCGCTTAACAATGGTAGTTTTAAAGGGCAGTTTTGCTGCAGCAAGCGTGAAGGCTTCGCGAGCAAGCTCTTCTGGCACCCCTTCAATTTCATATAGCACTTTACCAGGTTTGATTTCGCATACCCAATATTCAACAGGACCTTTACCTTTACCCATACGTACTTCTAATGGTTTGTTGGTAATTGGTTTGTCTGGGAATACACGAATCCAAATCTTACCGCCACGCTTGATTTTACGAGTGATGGTACGACGTGCTGCTTCAATTTGACGGGCAGTCATACGACCACGAGTCAACGATTTTAGACCAATTTGTCCGAATGCAACGGTGCTTCCACGATGAGCTAGCCCAGTGTTACGACCTTTGTGCATTTTACGAAACTTGGTACGTTTTGGCTGTAACATAGTTTAACCTCTGTCTGTGTTTCGACGGTTTCCGTTTCCACGACCACGGCGTTTTGGCGCACGAGCCTGCTCTTCTTTGACGGGATTGTATACACTGTTCATGCCGTCAAGGATTTCGCCACGGAAGATCCAAACTTTTACACCGATGGTGCCGTAAGTGGTTTCCGCACGTACTGACGAATAGTCGATATCAGCGCGTAGTGTATGCAGTGGCACACGACCTTCACGGTACCATTCAGTACGAGCAATCTCAGCACCGCCAAGACGGCCAGACAGCTCAACTTTAATACCTTTAGCACCAGAACGCATGCTGTTCTGTACTGCACGCTTCATCGCACGGCGGAACATAACACGACGCTCAAGCTGACTTGCAATGCCTTCCGCTACTAAATGAGCATCAAGATCAGGCGAGGTGATTTCTTCAATGTTGACCTGAGCAGGTACGCCCATAATTTTGGTCAATTCTTTCTGAAGTCTTTCGATATCTTCGCCTTTCTTACCGATAACGATACCAGGACGCGCAGTGGCGATGGTAATCTTAGCAGCACCAGTAGGACGCTCAATCATGATCTTGCTAATCATAGCACTATCAAGTTTCTTGCGCAGATATTCACGAACTTGAATGTCGTTAATTAGGTATTCTGAGTATTGTTTAGGGTTAGCATACCAATTTGCATTATGCTTTTTTACAACACCAAGACGAATTCCGATTGGATGTACTTTTTGTCCCATAACTTATTCCCCTACCTTTATAGTGATGTGACAAGTACGCTTGCTGATACGATCAGCGCGACCTTTGGCACGTGGTAGGATACGTTTTAGCGTAATGCCTTCATCAACATAGATAGTAGCGACTTTTAGGTCGTCAATATCTAGGCCGTGATTGTGTTCGGCATTGGCGATGGCTGAGTTAAGACATTTCTTAACAAATACAGCGCCTTTTTTATTACTATACGTTAGGATATCCAAAGCACGCTCAATAGATTTGCCACGAACTTCATCAGCAACGAGTCTAACTTTTTGTGCCGAAATGGCGGCACCGCGTAATTTTGCAGTTACTTCCATGGTAAGCACCTTATTTCTTAGCTTTTCTGTCAATGCCATGACCACGATACGTACGAGTCGGGGCAAATTCACCTAGTTTATGACCAACCATCTGCTCGCTTACGATAACCGGTACATGAGTACGGCCATTGTGAACAGATAAAGTTAGGCCAACCATTTGTGGCAAAATCATTGAGCGGCGCGACCAAGTCTTAATTGGCTTGCGTGAGTTGGTGTCTAATGCATTCTCAACTTTGGCAAATAAGTGCGCGTCTATGAATGGACCTTTTTTCAATGAACGAGGCATGAAATTCTTCCTTTATTTCTTCTTGGCGCGGCGGCGGATGATCATGTTGTCAGTACGCTTATTATGACGCGTTTTAAGTCCTTTAGACTTCTGACCCCAAGGGCTGGTTGGATGGCGACCTTTATTACGACCTTCACCACCACCATGTGGGTGATCAACCGGGTTCATAGCGACACCACGAACTGAAGGACGAACACCACGCCAACGTGAAGCACCAGCTTTACCAAGTGATTTCAAGTTGTTTTCAGTGTTAGAAACTTCACCAATAACAGCACGGCAATTTACGTGTACACGGCGTGTTTCGCCAGAGCGCATACGTAGAATAGCATAGATACCGTCACGGCCTAGTAGCTGAACGCTAGCACCCGCAGAGCGAGCCATCTGTGCACCTTTACCGATTTTGAGCTCGATATTGTGAATCACAGTACCCAATGGGATGTTTTTTAGCGGTAAGCAGTTACCTGGACGAATTGGAGATGTTTCGCCTGACATTACTGTATCGCCAACTGCTTGCTTTTTAGCAGCGATAATGTAACGACGTTCGCCATCAGCATACTTAAGTAATGCAATATGTGCAGTACGGTTAGGATCGTATTCAATACGCTCTACCGTTGCTGGGATATTGTCTTTAGTACGTTTAAAGTCGATAATGCGATAATGTTGCTTATGACCACCGCCAATGTGACGAGTAGTGATACGGCCATTATTGTTACGACCACCTGACTTACTTTTTGATTCTAGAAGCGCTGCATAAGGACGACCTTTGTAAAGGTGTGGATGCACCACTTTTTCAACAAAACGACGGCCTGGTGATGTTGGCTTTGCTCTTACGATAGGCATGAGTGTAATCCTTATTCGTTATTCGCTGTTTCACTAGTAGAAGCAGTCGTATTTGCGACCTCTTCACCAGCATCAGCCATTTGTACATCTTGACCAGCTTTTAAGGTAACATAGGCTTTTTTATAGTCGTTACGACGGCCGATGCTTTTACCAAAACGCTTTGTCTTACCTTTAACATTCAAAGTGTTCACCTTAGTGACTTCAACACCTTCAAACATCAACTCAACTGCTTTTTTGACTTCAAGCTTAGTAGCATTAGAATCAATTTTAAATACTTGCACACCCAGTGAGTCGCCAAGCATTTGAGATTTCTCTGAGAATACAGGCCCTCTTAAGACCTGATAAAGTCTTGCGTTGTTCATGCTAGTGCTTCCTCAAATTGTTTCGCAGCTTCAACTGACATGATCACTTTATCAAATGCGATCAGGCTCACTGGATCCACTTCACTTGTACCAAGTACATTGACATGTGGAATGTTGCGAGCGGCTAAGTATAAGTTTTCGTCAACTTCTTTAGTAACGATTAGTGCACGAGGTGCACCAAGCTCATTTAGCTTTGCAATCAGTTCTTTGGTTTTCGGCCCAGAAACGCTCAACTCTTCCACCAAAATCAAACGCTCTTGGCGAATCAATTCGGCTAGGATACACTGCATCGCACCGCGATACATTTTACGGTTTACTTTCTGTGACCAATCTTGTGGTTTTGCAGCGAATGCTCGACCACCTGAACGCCAGATTGGGCTACGTATAGAACCCGCACGAGCGCGACCAGTACCTTTTTGGCGCCATGGCTTAATACCACCGCCAGAAACTTCGGCACGGGTTTTTTGTGCGCGTGTACCTTGGCGAGCACCAGCTAAATAAGCGGTGACGACTTGATGCACTAGTGCTTCGTTGAATTCACGACCAAATGCCGTATCAGAAAGCTCAACCGCCGCACCTGTAACTGTTTTTAAATCCACGTTAATCCCCTTGCTTAGGCTTTGACTGACGGACGTACGATAACATCGCCACCGGTGGCACCTGGGATAGCACCCTTGATGACAAGTAACCCTTTTTCGGCATCAACCGAAATCACTTCTAGGCCTTGAACAGTAACACGTTTGTTACCCATCTGACCCGCCATCTTTTTGCCTTTGAATACTTTACCTGGTGACTGGTTTTGACCAGTTGAACCATGCGCGCGATGAGACACTGAGTTACCATGAGTAGCATCTTGCATACTAAAGTTGTGACGCTTTACAGGACCTTGGAAACCTTTACCTTTACTGTTTCCTGTCACATCAACCATCTGACCTTGTTCGAACAAGTCAGCTAGGATTTCGCCACCAATTTCACGACCTTCAAGATCGCTCTCATTAGCACGGAATTCCCAAACACCACGGCCAGCTTTAACACCAGCTTTAGCGAAGTGACCTTTTTGTGCGGCTGTTACGCGGCTGTCACGACGGGTACCTGTGGTAATTTGGATGGCTTGGTAGCCATCTACATCAGTATTTTTCACTTGAGTGATACGGTTTGCATCAATCTCAACCACTGTCACAGGGATAGATGCACCTGTTTCAGTGAAGACACGGGTCATGCCGCATTTTTTACCGACTAAACCGATCGCCATTTTAGACCTCTTTATATCTTATATTAATGGGTTGGGTGTGTAATGTGCATTAACCCAAAGCAATTTGGACGTCAACACCCGCCGCTAAATCTAATTTCATTAGCGCATCCACAGTTTTGTCAGTAGGCTGAACGATATCAACCATACGCTTATGAGTACGGATTTCGTACTGGTCACGAGCGTCTTTATTAACGTGTGGTGAAGTTAGAACGTTGAAGCGCTCAATGCGAGTCGGCAACGGTACAGGACCACAAACTTGCGCACCGGTGCGCTTTGCAGTATCAACAATCTCTTGTGCAGATTGATCAATCAGACGATGATCAAAAGACTTAAGACGGATACGGATTCTCTGGTTAGCCATGCCAGCAAGCTCCTAATATGTGCTTTCATCATTCTTGCGTTGCAAGATCATGATCAAAAGCAGTTTGGTTAAATATTCACTTAAAGCGGCCTTCTGTTCTTAACCAGAATGAGTTCTTTATCCGAACTTATAGCGTGCCAAAAGTAAAATAGTTTAAAGCCCCGCCGACTCTCCTATAATGGATGTCAGCAAAGGCATAATGAAATAGTGCTAGAAACGATGCTCTAGCTGTAATAGCGCCAGCTTTTTTAGTCGGCTGCGCATATATAATTCAGTGGTGTATATTATACATAGTATTTTGTGCATTGCAAGAGCAATCTAAAAGCGCTTTAAAGTATTAGTCTCTGTATATTACTTCATTTACTTATGATAACTGTATTTAGACTCATTAATGAGGCGCAAAATATTAGTCTAAAACGATATCATATTGCTCTTGAGTATATAAATTTTCAACATCAAAAGTAATCACTCTACCCAGTAAGTACTCTAGGTCTGCCACGGTATCCGACTCTGACGTTAACAATAAATCAATGACAGCAGCATGAGCGACGACGGTGAATTTCTTTGGAGAGTTATACGTGCGAGCACAGCGCATAATCTCACGGAATATCTCAAAACAGACGGTCTCTGCCGTCTTTACAAAGCCGCGCCCTTGACACGTTGAGCATGGTTCACAAAGTTGCTGCCCTAAAGATTCACGTGTGCGTTTGCGTGTCATCTCTACCAAGCCCAGCTCACTCACTTGTGTGATTTTGGTCTTGGCATAATCCTGTGCCAGCTGTGATTGCAGACTCTCAAGCACATCGTCTTTGTGCTGTTGCTCCAACATATCAATAAAGTCTAGGATGATAATACCGCCTAGGTTACGCAGACGCAATTGACGGGCAATGGCATGAGTAGCTTCTAGATTGGTTTTATAAACAGTGTCCTCTAATGAACGCCCACCTACGAAAGAGCCTGTATTGACATCAATGGTAGTCATCGCTTCTGTTTGATCAATAATCAGATAACCACCCGACTTTAGGTCTACGCGGCGTTTTAGCGCATCACGCAAGTCATCTTCGACGCGGTGAACATCAAATAACGATTGCTCTGCGGTATAATGCACGATTCGATCATAGATAAACGGAACAAATTCTTTGGCAAAATATCTTATTTGTTCATAAATTTGTATATTGTCGATAACGACTTTTTCGGTATCAGAATGTACCAAATCACGAATGGAACGCAGCGGCAATGACAACTCTTGATAAATGAGCTCTGAGCTTTGATGATGGTTGATTTCTTGGCGACGAGCACAGATGGTACGCCAAAGTTGCAATAGGTAATAAATATCTTCTTCTAGCTTATCGACACAGACATGCTCTGCGGCGGTACGAGCAATGAGACCACCCTTTAGATTGACCGTCTGCATCAAACTGCTCAGCTCTGTTTTTAAACGAGTGCGCTCCTCTTCCCCATCAATGCGCTGTGATATGCCGATATGTTCACTCGATGGTAAATAAACCAAATAACGCGACGGCAGCGATATATTAGTGGTTAAGCGAGCCCCTTTACTACCCAACTGATCTTTGGTCACTTGTACTAAAATACGCTGGCTTTCGTGTAGACGATGTTGAATGAGCGTTTTGGAAATAGGCACAACCTCGGTACTTTGTGCACTAACCACAGGTGGTGCGACCGCTAAATTTTTGACTAAATCGTCTATAGCCTCGCTATTCTTATCAATATCTGTGGTGGTCGTTGTGTTTTTGCTTTCTGATACTGGACGAGGCTCACGTTGCATATCATTGACATGTAGAAATGCTGTCCGCGATTGACCGATATCAACAAATGCAGCCTGCATACCAGGTAAGACACGAACGACTGTCCCTAGATAGATATTGCCAACCAAACCCAATTTATGATGACGTTCAATATAAATCTCGCCCAAGATACCGTTGTCTAACACTGCGACTCGGGATTCCATTGGACTAATGTTAATCAGCAGCTCTTCGGACATAATATTTTTTCTCTTATCTCTCAGCTTTTTGTGAGGCGTTCGTCGCCTATTCTCTTGACAGTGTAACAAATGCCACTTGCTCTTGCCCATTATCCTACCGTGTCATTATGTGCAGAAAATAAGCAAATCGTCTCTAATGTACTGATAGCCGCTACATCCACCTATCTCATTTCTTTAATTAACGCCACTGTCTGCGCCAGAGGCAATCCCACGACATTGGTATAGCTGCCATTGATACGGCTAACCCAAGCAGCACCCAAACCTTGAATGCCATAACCACCCGCTTTATCGGCAGGTTCGCCACTGTCCCAATAGTCACTCATCATTGCTGCTGTCAGCGGAATAAAGGTCACTTCTGTGCGTTCAGTGATTTGCTGTTGTTTGACAACTTGTAACGTTTGCTTGTGGTTTGGTGTCTGAGCCAATTTGGGTCGTAATGCTACTTGGGTCGCCTGAACCGCCGTCCACACTTCGTGGACACTGTCAGACATTTGCTGCCACATGCTATAAGCGTGTTCGCGGTCCATTGGTTTTACGAGCACCGTCCTGCCATCTGGTAGCACTCCAATAGTGTCTGAGGTTAAAACAATAAGTGGTTCAGAAAAATTGTCTTTGTTCGTTTGAAGTAGATCATTTAACTGTTGTATCGCTGCTTTTGCTTTGGTAGCGACCATGCGCTCAATATAGTCTTTTGGCGATTCATTATCATACGGCGTTTCATCGATATCCACATTTAAGGTACTAAAATCCAGTTGCGCGCTTGCCAGTAACTCGCGACGGCGCGGTGAACTGGACGCTAAAATAATATCCATCGCTATTCTCTTAGTATATAAATTGAGGTGTTTTTTATTGCAAAATTTTGCAAATGGGCAAATCAAAGTAAGCTGTTAATGACAGTAACTGCTTTAAAAACTGTTGCTATAACAGTATCCATCATTAACGTACAAATTTTCGCAAAGTAAATAGTACCAGCGGCCAGCTTAGGATACTCATCAATAATGATAAGGCGGATTGGCCGATAAAGACGTTTTGGATAAACATCTGTAGTATCCATAAAATCAATTGAAAGACGACCAATCCAGAACTTGCGATTAACCATGCACTAAGGGTATTTAATTGTCTGACATAAATACTGGTGATTTTGATAAGAAATGCAACTATCACGGCAGCAAAGGCTTGCTGTCCCAAGTGAGTATCCATTAGCAAATCGGCAATAAGACCAATGGTAAATGCCGTAAAAACACCAACATAACGCGGCTGAAATAACAACCAAAAAGTCAGTACCATCATCATGACCATCGGCCGCAATGTTGCCATGCTAGGACTTAGTGGATAAACGTTAAGTGATGAAGCAACGACAAAACTGAGAATAATGGTAGCAATCAAAAGTACCGGTGCATTCTCAGAGTCAGGATACGACATGATTACTACCTTAGCGAGTGTTAACGGCGGCTATTAAAGCATGATTAAGCATTCATTAATAGGATAAGCGCTGTGGCTGAAGAAGTGTAGATAGGCTTGCTACGCTTGCTACTAGATAACTATGCGACTACTTGATCAACGCTCAGCGATAGCAAGGTTGTTTTTATTCACTAGCTTATCTTGGAGCACCAATACATAAGCATTATCGATAAAGTTTGCCGCTGGTGTCACTTCTATACTTCTAAAGTTAGCGGCCTGTACATCTTCAATCTTGGCGATACGGCCGACACGATAACCTGCTGGGATACGGCCACCCAATCCTGATGATACCAGCTCATCACCCACGCGCACGTCTGAGGTTTTGAAAACATAATCGAGACTCAATGACGTTGGTATGCCTTGCCCCGTCACGATAGCACGTTGGCCCGTACGTTTGACAGTAACTGCAACCGATTGCTGTTCATCGGTAATCAATAGCAATCGACTGGTATTGGGATAAACATTAATGATTTGTCCCAAAATACCTTTTTCATCAATGACCGTTTGTCCCACTTGTACCCCATCTTGCGCGCCTTTATTCAGCACCACAATCTGTCTGAGCAAATTGGTATCTGTGCCAATAACTTGTGCTAGATTCAGATCAAACTGCTCAGGCTTGGTGGTTGATAAAATACCTTGCAGACGCGCATTTTGTGCCAAGATATAGTCTTGCTGTTGCAGCTTAGCCTGCGCGTGAATCAACTGTGACTTTAGCTGTATGTTTTCGCGGCGCAATGCTTCTTTAGATTGCAAGCTGCCACTCACCCAATGCTTGGCATAGCTAGGTAACAATGACAACTCATAAATAGGCTGCATGGCTGCATGGCTGGTGTTGCGTACCGGATTAAACCATTGTGAGTTTTTGCTATCGAACCACATCAGTATCAAGGCTGCTATTAATACGATAACAGTCTTACGAAGTGATAATGGCTGGCGCGCAAAAATACTTGGGGTCATAAGTCGTCTAATTCAGAGGTTATAAAACAATCCATAGCCAATAATGGGTTCTGGCACTTACTAATGTGATTAAAGGCAGCGCGACGGGCTACCTTTAATTTTATATCTTTTTAGGCTGGCATTTTATGCTCATCATAATCTAGTACGGGTTTATTGGCCTGAGTCCGTATTAAATCAAAACAGTCTACACAAAAATCATATTTAGGCTTTTGTTGTTAATGAAATCAAGCGCGATACCACCGCCACGGCTGACACAAGTCAGTGGGTCTTCAGCGACAGTCACAGGTAAACCTGTCTCTCTCGAAATCAATTTGTCTAAATCACGTAATAGCGCACCGCCGCCAGTCAACACGATGCCGCGCTCAGCGATGTCTGATGACAGCTCTGGAGGTGTTTGCTCGAGTGCCGCTTTTACCGCGCTAACAATCCCACTCAACGGGTCGCTCAATGCTTTTTGCACTTCTTCTGATTTCACGATAAAGGTTTTTGGCACACCTTCTGCCATGCTACGACCACGCACTTCGACTTCTAGCTGACTGTCTTCATTTAAGGCAGAGCCCACTTCTTTTTTGATACGCTCAGCCGTCGTCTCACCAATGACACAACCATGCGTACGGCGTACATGCGTAATAATAGCTTCATCAAACATATCACCACCGATACGAATCGACTCTGCGTAGACGCAACCAGATAGCGCGATAACCGCAATCTCAGTCGTACCACCACCGATATCAACCACCATAGAGCCACTGGCTTCATGAACTGGTAAGCCCGCACCGATTGCCGCTGCCATTGGCTCTTCTAACAATAGTACTTTACTCGCGCCTGCTGACGATACTGCCTCACGAATCGCTTTACGCTCAACCAGCGTAGACTTACAAGGAACACAAACCACTACGTTAGGCTGCGCCATAAAACGCTTGGCTTTTACCTTACCAATAAAGTGCTTTAGCATTTTTTGCGTCACTTCAAAATCAGCAATCACGCCATCTTTTAGTGGGCGAATAGCCGTAATATTGGCAGGCGTACGACCAAGCATTTGCTTGGCATCAAGACCGACAGCAGCAACGGTCGGGTTTTGAGTGCGATTACTTCGTAGCGCCACCACCGTAGGCTCGTCAAGTACGACGCCTTTATTAGGAATAAAAATAAGGGTGTTCGCAGTACCGAGGTCGATAGCGATATTATTTGATAAAAATCCAAACAGGTTCATGACTAATATATCCAGCGTCTTAC
The DNA here is from genome assembly GCF_000471625.1 of Psychrobacter aquaticus CMS 56. Lineage (GTDB taxonomy): Bacteria > Pseudomonadota > Gammaproteobacteria > Pseudomonadales > Moraxellaceae > Psychrobacter > Psychrobacter aquaticus. Next base: position 81,645 of record NZ_AUSW01000014.1, on the reverse strand, counting down.
GAATGAGCGAATGAGATTGACTGAGGCGTTACTCGTCAGTGTTGAGCAGGTCGTCGATAGACACTACTTGTGGTGAAAGTTAAACTTCACAACAAGTCAAACCTAAGCAATAATGATGAAATGGTAAAACTGAGCTAAATTATACCGATTTAGCTCAAAAAAAACACAGATATTTGCATCAGTAAGCAAGGATTTTGGTCTTAAACGCTAAAAGTTGTTACAAAGTTTGAAATAGCAGCAACGACCATTCAACTCAATGAAACATCGTTTGATTCAATAACTAACAAGAGTCTACAGGCAGACAATGATTTTGCTTTACAGCAGGTGCATACTGTAACGTATTTCGTAACGTAATGGGTGAGCAATTGAGATTCAATCGTGAATTATACGGTCAATTTTGCAAATCCTTCTGTCTTGGTTGATATTGTGCATCAATCGAGTGTCACACTCTGTAAACTTGGGACAGATGCTTTATAATAAGACAATTCTATATCCCATTTTATTTTAGTACTTGCGTATTTTATTTTTCTTAGCCACCTACTCTAACAAAAACTGTCCTTAACTGGAGAAACTATGTCTCAGCAACCAGCAACGTCTGACAACACTGTCAGCCGTGAAGAAATCCTAGAAGTTGCCAATCTTGCACGCTTGGGTGTCGATGAAAGTACTGCCGATAGCTATGCTGGCGATATCAGTAAAGTATTAAAGCTTATGCACACCCTATCCAACGTGGATACCACAGACATCAAACCCCTCGCAAATATCCACGAAGCTTGCCAAGAGTTGCGTACTGACGTCGCCAACCACGATATCAATCGCGAGCGTAATCAGTCAGTCGCCCCGGCTGTCGAAGATGGTTTATATCTGGTGCCGCAAGTGATTGAATAGCCTGCCGATGCTATTGTTGCCTTTATCTCATTTTATTTTATGCTATTAACATTTTGACGGACGACACCTTATGTCTGAACTTCATTTATTAAGTACCGAGCAGCTGATTACTGGCCTGCAAGACAAACAGTTTAGCAGCGCGGAATTAACTGAACACTATATTAAGCGTATCGATGCACTAGATGGCAAGATCAATAGCTTTATCACTCATACCTCTGAGACCGCACGAGCGCAAGCAAAAGCGGCGGATGAGATGCGTAAGCAAGGCGATCAGCGCCCGTTATTAGGCGTACCGATGGCGCATAAAGACATCTTTTGTACTCAAGGCGTGCTGACCACTTGTGGCTCTAAAATGCTACATAATTTTGTCTCGCCTTATGACGCTACTATTGTCTCTAATATCGACAAAGCAGGCATGATTAGTTTAGGCAAGCTCAATATGGATGAGTTTGCGATGGGCTCAGACAACAGCAGCTCTTACTATGGCACGGTGCAAAACCCTTGGAACCTAGAACGTGTCCCTGGTGGCTCATCTGGTGGCAGTGCCGCCGCTGTCGCCGCAGGTTTTATCCCTGTCGCAACGGGCAGTGATACTGGCGGCTCTATTCGTCAACCTGCCTCATTTTGTGGTTTGACAGGTATCAAGCCGACATATGGCCGCGTGTCACGCTTTGGTATGATTGCTTATGCGTCAAGTCTTGACCAAGCAGGTAGCATGGGACGCAGTGCCAAAGACTGTGCGTATCTGTTGCAGCCAATGATCGGTCACGATCCACGTGATGCGACGTCTATTCAATACGAGAAGCCTGATTACATACAAGACCTTAACGACGCAGAAGCCGCCGCTGGTGATAAACCCTTCGACGGCTTGCGTATTGGCGTCGCTAAGGAATACTTTAGCAAAGGACTAGATACCGAGGTTGAGCAAGCAGTATGTGCCGCGTTGAAAAAATATGAAGAGCTGGGCGCAACGATTGTAGAGGTGAATATCACCGATCCTGAAATCACACTTGCAACTTATTACATGCTGGCACCAGCAGAAGCATCGTCCAACCTGTCACGCTTCGATGGTGTGCGCTTTGGTTATCGCTGTGAAAACCCAACCGACCTTATCGACCTATACACACGCTCACGTTCTGAAGGCTTTGGCCCTGAAGTACAGCGCCGTATCTTGACGGGAACTTATGCTCTCTCGGCTGGCTACTTTGATGCTTACTATACTAAAGCACAAAAAATACGCCGCTTAATTGTCAAAGACTTTGATGAAGCGTTTGCCAGCTGCGATGTGATTGCTAGTCCAACTGCACCGACGGCGGCTTACAAGCTCAGTGACAACCTTGACCCTGCAACGATGTACTTGGGTGACGTTTATACCATCGCGGTCAACCTAGCGGGTCTACCTGCTCTCAGTCAGCCAGTTGGCCTGACCTTGGAGGGCCTACCTATTGGATTGCAATTGATCGGTAAACATTGGCAAGAGAGTCAATTGCTCACGACTGCGCATCTGTTCCAGCAGCATACCGACCATCATTTACAACACTCTACCATCGCGAAGGAGACGGTATAATGAGTACAGCTACTACTGATAACAATGCCGTCCGCGAGCATACCGTGCGTAAAGAGCTATTCGTCGATGGCTATGAAGTGGTCATCGGTATCGAGATTCACTGCCAGCTCAATACTGAAAGTAAAATATTTTCAAGTGCTCCCACTGACTTCGGTCATGAGCCAAATAGCCAGGCCAGTATCGTCGATTTGGGTTTGCCTGGTGTGTTGCCAGTTCTAAATGCTGGTGTGGTTGATCGCGCCCTAAAATTCGGCATTGGTGTCAATGCTGAATTGGGTTTGTTTAATACATTTGACCGCAAAAATTACTTTTATCCTGACTTGCCGAAAGGCTACCAAATCACCCAAATGGCCAACCCGATCGTTGGCGAAGGGTACATCGATGTTGTGGTCAATGAAGGGGACAAGAACGAATATCCAAAACGTATGGGTATCACCCGCGCGCATTTAGAAGAAGACGCGGGCAAATCCATACATGATGCCATCGATGGTATGACTGGCGTCGATCTCAACCGTGCTGGCACGCCACTAATCGAAATCGTATCCGAGCCAGATATGCGCTCAGCCCATGAAGCGCTTGCTTATATTAAGGCCATCCATCAACTGGTCACGTGGCTCGGCATCTCAGATGCAGTCATGGCTGAAGGCTCATTCCGCTGTGACTGTAACGTCTCTGTGCGCCGGCCTGGCGATGAGCTTGGTACACGTACTGAATTAAAAAACTTGAACTCGTTCCGCTTTATCGAACGCGCGATCAATCGTGAAATCGAGCGTCAAATTGACATTATCGAAGAAGGTGGTAAGGTCGTGCAGGCAACGATGCTGTATGACCCAGAGCGTGATGAAACTCGTACCATGCGTACCAAAGAAGATGCTAACGACTATCGCTACTTCCCTGATCCTGACCTGCTGCCTGTGCGTATCGAGCAGCACACGGTTGACGCGATTAAAGCGGCCATGCCGGAGCTGCCAGTTGCTCGTCGTGCCCGCTTTGAAGAGGCGCTGGGTCTTTCAGAATATGACGCACGCATCCTGACGGGTAGTCGTCAACTTGCCGATTACTTCGAAGATGTCGTCGCTGATGTGGGCGAAACCCACGCAAAAATGGCTGGTAACTGGGTGATGGGCGAGCTACTGGGTGCCCTTAATAAGGACGATACGGACATCATTGATGCCCCTATCAGTGCCAAACAACTCTCAGGGCTACTTAAGCGTATCAATGATGACACGCTGTCGGGTAAAATGGCCAAAAAAGTCTTCACTGCGTTATATGAGCGTGAAGGCGGCGATGCTGATGATGCGGCAGATAAAATCATCGAAGAAAAAGGCCTCAAGCAAGAAACCGATACGGGTGCTATTAAGGCAATCGTTGAAGAGGTTATCGCTAAAAATGAAGCGATGGTTGAAGAGTATCGCGGCGGTAAAGAAAAAGCCTTTAATGGCTTGGTCGGACAGGTGATGAAAGCCAGTCGCGGTAGTGCCAACCCGCAGCAAGTCAACCAAATCCTAAAAGAGCTATTGGGTTAACTGCTACTAGGTTAATTGCTGATTGGTTATGCTGACTGTGATATGTCAATTAGGGTTATAGATTTTGGTTAAAATAAATAGCCCTTGCAATGTGCCAAATTTTGCGTAAAATAGTCAGTCATTCGGGGCGTAGCGCAGTCTGGTAGCGCACTACACTGGGGGTGTAGTGGTCGCAGGTTCAAATCCTGCCGTTCCGACCAAATATAATATTAGGGTAGACTGTCATTGACCGTCTGCCCTTTATTTTGGGCGTTTTTCAGGTTTTCACTACTTTGTAGGTGTATGGCGTTCCATAGAGAATGTTGGTATTGAGCAGTACCAACAATACCAACAATAGATAGACCCATGCCCCTAACCCATACCAGTATCAACAAGCTGACCCCTAGCCCCACCTCGATTGATACAAAACGACCTGACAAACACAGTGATGATAACGGGCTGCAATGATGGGTTCGTTATACGGGCATTAAGTCATGGATCAGCGCCTACCGCTGGCAAGGTAAACAGCAAACCCTCACTATTGGCACTTATCTAGTAATGAGCCTACAAAATGCACGCCAGCGCAATATTGAGACCAAAAGATTAATAGCTGATGGTATCAGCCTAAAAGACGATAAAAAAAAGACACAAGCTGACAAGAAAAACCAAATCACATACCATGCAATGCTGGCTTAAAACTTGCCGTGATCTTGCCGTTGCCTAGTTTTCGGAGTCCATAAAAAGAGCGACTTTATGGAGCAGTACGCGCACGCGCAAGGTAATTTCTTAATAAGTAACGAGGCAGTTTATTACAACAGTACGTGCACGGGTGTAGCGTATGCTTAGGCACGCGCTTGAAACTCTACTTTGACAAACCGAGCATCACTCACTTTACCTTGTAGAGAGTTAAAGCGTACGTATATACCGTTGCTGTCTTTTGTGGCGTACCAGTACTCGCCATTGTCTATATATATTTCAAAAAACTTCTTGTTCACGATATTACCAACTGTATAAATCTGTCCTTCTACAAAAAAAGCATTGCCATTCGTACACATTAATTGATCACCAGTATTTATCATACTTTGCTCCCTGTGTTTTAGACTACAAATGTCTATAAAATGCCTAGATTTCTTATAACATACAATAGCCAAAGGCATGGTCGGTAGAAAGTCTTTACTAAACGGTAAGTGGGGGATAACAAACATAACTATTGTAGGTTTTTCATAGGATCTAACTACTACACATAGCTAATGCAACTGTGGCAGCGACCCGATGCACGTTTGCAAGTAGTAAGACACCGTTTAGGCGGGCATGATGGACTATATCAACCACATAAAACTGCGATAAACGCCTAACTCATAACATAGCCCATGTAAGCCGTAGCGTCCGTTACGGCTCAATACACTACATGGAGCTAAACAAATGACTCACCTAAACCAGAACTCGCAACAGCCACCTGAAAACCAACTCAGCAAAACACAAAGTTGGCAGCGTTTTTTACTTAAAACGATGCTTGGTGTTTTATTGCCCTACCTACTCTCACCGCCTGATATCAGCATCTATATTTATCACATTACTATTGCCCTTCCTCATAACGACAGCGTGCGCACTGCCCTGACTGATACTTACCATAACTAGACTTTTAGTAGGTGAACCGTTAGGGTAAAAGCTTTACCATTAGATGATTTATCTTATGTCCGAGACACTTGCTCAGTCTGACTTGATCCTTACAAGTGACACACGTTGGAATGCATACCAGCGACCTTATGTGCGCGATTTGGCTTATGTGCTGGCATGCCCCAACGTCTTGACACAGTGGCTAGACTTTGCGCTGCATCAAAACACACATGAGGTTGCCATACATAGCGCCAGCTTTTGGCAACAGCAGTTTGACGCGTATCGACAACGCCTAGCAGAGCTGGATACCACCAATGCCTATCAGGTACTCACCCGCTATTTATTAAAAAGACCCAGTCCGAACCGTTTGGGGTTTCACTTCGAAGGATTATTATCATTTTGGTTAGAGGATGGTTTTGCGCGTAAGCTGCATCCATACGAAACGTTGGCTAACAACGTACAACTGTACAATGGCAAACAGACGACGGGCGAGCTAGATTTGATTTTGTACAATCATGAAGAGAAGCTTGTCGAACATTGGGAGCTGGCCATTAAGTTTTTTATGGGATCAGCGCCTTTTGCGCCTGAGAATTGGGTTGGGATTAACTCCAAAGACAATTTGCAGCGTAAAATGACGCATATGCAAACCAAGCAGTTCCGGTCAGTCTGGGTAGATACTGAAAATCATGGGCAAGTCAAAATCGATAAGCGTTATGGGATAATAAAAGGACGGTTCTTTCTACCTATTAATAGCACAGATTTTGCTTATCCTGACTGGCTAGCACCAAGCTTTCCCATGCACGAATGGTGCGATAAGTACGACACGAGCACTCTCGCGATGCTTGACATCAATGCTTTGCGCGCTGCTCATTATATTGAATGGTTTAGCAAACGCAGCTTTTATGACAGCTATGATAGGCGGCAAGCACCCCTTGTCTGCTTTGACAATGAGACATTAAAGACAGGATTGTACTTCGAAGGCGATAGACCAATTGTCATTTATCCTAAACAGCTCGATAGCACTCAAGACAAGTTTTAAAAAGCGATAGTAAAATCCTTAATACGTTTCAATCACTTGCATCAGCTCATATCTGAGCATATCCGCACTGGGCATGCGCTCGGCATGAAAACGAACGATGGCAATACCGGCACTAGCAAGAGCCTTATCTTTTTTGTCATCGGCTTTTTGGCGTGCTTTACTACTATGCGTCCAGTCGTCAAGCTCGATAGCCAGTAGCGTGGTCTGTGAATCTACGTCAACGATGACATAATCGACGCTTTGACGACAGATGCGATTGAACCAAAAGCTACGCTCAGAGGTCTCGTCACTGTTGGCTTCGATAATTCGTGACAGCTGAACTTGAACAAAGATATGATATTCTGGCAGGGCATTTTTTAATTTTTTAAAAAAGATCACCTCGGTATCAGTCATAATTGGCATTGGCGCGAATGGCCAAATGTCCAAATCATCGCCGCGCACAGCTTTTGGCTCAGGCTCAATATATTGACGCTTACGCTTTGATAATAATTTTGGTAACGTAATCAGCCCCAAAAAGCCAACCGCCAACATTAAAAATATAACGCCAAATGACATGGTTTTACCTTATACAATATGAGAATGATTGGCTATATGTCATGACCTATCAAGGTCATCACTAGTCAATCACAACAGGGCAGCCCTTGCAGACTGACAGGTTATAAAAAAGAGAAAATAAAATGCTGCTCATCGTAACCAAACATGCGCCAATCAGCAAACGATAAAACAAAAAACACGACAATAGATGTCGTGTTTAGTAAGAAAAATAGAAGACTAAACAAATATAAATAAACAAAATTATTTATTTAGAAAGCTTTTAACCAAAGCGACCTAGACCGCCTTTTAGCGCCAGTAAAGTACCCAAGCACTGGTCGTATTTACCTTGGGATCGCTATTGATTTTGTCTTTTAAGGCTAAGGCGGCCACTTTACCACGTTCAGGGCCTACAATGACTCGAACACCACGACTGGTAGCACTAGTCTTAACCTGATAGCCTGCTGATTGGAATTTTTTTGCCAATTCATCCGCTTTACCTTGGTCATTTGCCAATGCCACTTGCACCCCAAAGCTGCCTTTGGCGTCTGTTTCTTTGACTTCTTTACGAGCGTCACTGAGTTTTTGCTGAGCGTCACGTTTCGCATCTGTCGACTTCTTGGCCAGCGCTTCTTCTTTTTGACGCTTTTCTTCACGCACTTGCTCAGCAGCCGCTGCTTCACGCTCTAAACGCTGCACCTGCTTACGTGAAGGGATAGTAATGTTTTGCCCCAACTGTAACGATGTCGATGGCGACATATCATTCGCCTGCGCCAACACTTCTACTGGCATATTGTACTGCCTTGCTAGTTTAATGAGCCCGTCACCTCTTTTGACTTGATAGTCAGAAGGCGACGTTGGCGGCTCTTTTTTTGCTGCTTCAGCATTTTCTCGATTTTTCTCAGCCTGTGCTTGCTGCTTCTTATCCTCTGCTTGCTTTTTTGCTTTGGCTTCTTGTAATGCCTCATCTGCTGCTTTAATCAGTTTCTCAGTATCTTGCGCCTCTTTGCTTTTGACATCACTTTCTGTATTTTTTTCGGTTTCTACCTCAGCATTTTGCTCATTCGTTGAAGCAATATTTTCTACATACTGCTGACTTTCGGCACGGGCTTTTGCTAATGCTTGTGCTTCAGCAGTTTCTTGTTCTGTTAAAAACTGCTGAGCGAGCCTTTCTTGTTCTGCCACGCGAGCCGCGCGCTCTTTTTGTTTTTGCGCTAAGATACGCTTTTCAGTCTCGATATCAGTGGTCAGTGGCTGCGGAGACTCTTGCTCGGTACTTGGCTTATCGATCATCGCTGACGTTGATTGCGGCTTATTACTGTCACCAATTTGTTGTACCATGGCGTATAGCATCACGCTACCGCCTAGAATCATCCCAATGCCCAATAAGGCTTGTCTCGAAAAGTTCATCCGTTTACGTCTCTTAGTTGGTGATAAGGTTGATTGAGCGGCGCGGTTGCGGTCTCAAAACTATGCCATAAATAGCATCGATAATCAGTCATTGTCGCCGATTGCCTTCATTATGTGTCAATTATATGCTATCTGTCTAAATCACTTTGATTATAAAGCATATTTTTCACGCTGTCTGCCATCGTGCTATCACTAAGATTAACAGTAAACAAACCCAGTTTTGGTTTGAATCCTTATACCTCAAGCGCAGCCAGCGTCTCTCCAATGGTATGAAAAGAGCCGCACACCACGATTAAATCTTGCGGCTGACTGGCGTTTATTACCGCCCAAGTTGCTTCTGATAAACGATTGAATTCATGTATTTGAGCGCCATCGACATAGTTCGTTAAAATACCTTGTAACTGCTCGGTACTGGCCGCGCGTGGATAATCAATTTCGGCAATAAACCAATCACTAATGGGCAGCCCTGCATCGGTCAAACGCTGCACAACTTTATCAATGTCTTTATCGCCCAGCATCGAGAATAGCATTTTAATTGTTGCAGGTGCACGGCTGGCTTGACCGCCTGTAGGTTGATTGGCCAAATGCTGCTGCCAAAATGCCAACAATTGCGTCAGTAAAAATTCAACGCCTTGCTCATTGTGTGCCACGTCAAACAACCAATGACGGTTTTTCACTTCACGGTAATCAAAGCGACCTGCCAACTTAACAGATTGCAATGCTTGCTCGATAGCACTTATATTAATGTTTAACGGACTTGCCAATACAGCTGACAAGGCATTGGCGGTGTTCGTCAATGATAGTGCTGGGCGAGGTAATTGCATCGTGATAGCGGCATTACTATATTGCCACGTGGTTGCATCCAATGCGCGGTAACTAAAATCTTGCCCAAACTGATAACAAGTTGCTTGATGCTTATCAATGGTTTGCTGCACGCTATTTGGCATCTCAGTAGCGCCATAAATTAACGTCAGATCGTCACGTAAAATACCCGCTTTCTCACGACCGATATCCTCAACATTGTCACCCAGCCAGTCGACATGATCGATACCGATATTGGTAATGACCGCCATGTCAGGATCGATGATATTCACCACATCCAATCGCCCACCTAGCCCCACTTCCAACACCCACATATCACAGTCTGCTTCAGCAAATATCAGTAACGCTGCCAGCGTCGTCATCTCAAAAAACGATAAGGTCAAATCACACTGCAACCGTGCGGCTTCTACTTTACTAAAGGCTTGAATTAATGTCTGATCGCTGACCATCTCACCATTGATGCGCACACGCTCATTAAAGACACTCAGGTGCGGCGATTGATACAGTGCTGTTTTATAACCAGCGGCTTGGCACATCTGGGCGATGACAGCAGTTGTTGAGCCTTTGCCATTGGTACCTGCTACGGTAAACACATAGGCATCATCTTTCGCAGACTGCACCACACCCAGCGCCTCAGCGACTGGTAATACTCGTGACAGTCCCATATCTATCGCAGAGACGTGTATCTGCTGCATATAATCAAGCCATTCGGTTAGGCTGGCTTTATCATTAGGGGTATGCGTATGAGAAATTAAAGAATCAGACATGGAAAAAACCTATATGACATTTTGTGATAAAGAATCAAAACAGTATAACGAGCTTGGTCAAAACAAAAAATAGCATTTACCGTTATTTACGATAAATGCTATTCGTTGGTTTTACCTATCTGGCAAATACTTATTGAGTAGATATTGGCACAACACTAAATCGTTATAGTGAGTCTAGTATAAAAACGAGTCAGCGGGACTGGAATGCTTATCTTTAAACGAGAATTTTCGCCGCATCGAGCTGCGAAGGCACAGCAAGCAAGAAAAATTTATACCAGTTCCGCATTGAAATATAATGTATCTGTTTTATTTAGAATCACTATACCTACCCAATAAACTCATTGGCCTATTGAGCGTCAACATTGGGTACGCGGCACAATTTTGCCAGTAGGCGATAAATAGTATCAATCAATTGATGACGATGCACCACTTCATCAACCACGCCATGCTCTAGCAAGAATTCTGCACGCTGAAACGGCTCTTCTAACGTCTCACGAACTGTTTGCTCAATCACTCGCTTACCCGCAAAACCAATCATCGCTTTTGGTTCTGCCAAGTGAATATCACCAAGCATCGCAAGTGATGCCGTCACGCCACCATAAACAGGATTGGTCAGTACCACAATATACGGCACGCCAGCTATTCTTAAGCGTTCAATGGCAGCCGCGGTTCGTGCCATTTGCATCAATGACAACAGACCTTCTTGCATACGCGCACCGCCCGAAGCAGCAAAACAAACCAAAGGCACGTTATCTTCAAGTGCTTTTTCGGCCGCTTGTACAAAACGATCCCCAACCACTGACCCCATAGAGCCGCCCATAAAACGGAAATCAAAGGCACAAGTGACAACATCAAGATTACGCAGTTTGCCGTACATGACGATCAACGCCTCAGACTCGCCCGTCTTTTCTTGCGCTTCACTCATACGCGCAGGGTACGGCTTGCTGTCCACAAAGCGTAATGGATCTTTGGCAGTAAATTCTTGCCCCAGCTCCCCATCTACTGTATCAAGTAGCCAGTTCAAGCGTTCACGAGCACTCATGGGTAAATGATGGTCACAATGTGGGCACACGTAACCATTAAAAATCAGCGCTGTGTTGGTAATCATTGAGTGACAGCTGCTACATTTCGTTGATGGCTCGGTCTCTACCGCCGTCAATGGCGCAGTCAATTGTTGCTTAATACCTGGTATTGAGCGATTAAACCATGATTGCCCAGCGGTATTGCGACTTTGCTCAAGGCTAGGCGCGCTATCGTTACTAGAATTGGGTTTTGTTATCGTATCAGTCATATTATTCGCCATTATCGAAGGCTTATCGGCAAGTTGGCTCATTCACTTGTCCTTAAGAGTAAATTTAAGAGTCACATACAGTCATAACATGAGCAGTTATAAAGCACGCTTACGCGCAACTGCAACAATTTATATTGTGATGTTAGTTTACACACGTAAACTAACTTTAGCAAAGTCATTTGACCTCATCTTTATAACTGGTCTTTATAAACATTGTGACGATCACTTTACTCAGCCATTTTACCCTGATAAATTTTAGCACTCACATTCATATGATTTGAGCGCCAAATATGTCATTCATAATCGCCCCAGCTGTGAATTTGCTTTAACAGTTGCACTCTTTACACATAGTTCATTCACTATAAATGATGATTTTTTAGGATCAACGCTATCAGATTATGCACTCAAACTATCGAGAGCTGCCCGCAACTCATCCATTTTAGCCATGATTTTTTGCTGGGCATTCGTAACCGCATCGGTATCATTGGCATCTATATCAGCGAAGTTTTGTACCAATGCACTGCCCACAATAATACCGTCTGCATGAGTACCAATTGCCCTAGCTGAAGCAGCATCACGAATACCAAAGCCCACACACACTGGTAAGTCTGTCTCTGCCTTAATCGCTTGCACTTGAGTCGCAACATCATCAGTATCGAGTGTTGCCGAACCAGTGACACCTTTTAAAGACACGTAATAGATATAACCACCGCAGTGGGTCAATACTTGCTCGCGGCGCTCAGGCAACGTGGTGGGCGACAATAAGAAAATCTCATTCATCGAATGTTCAGTCAAATGCTGGGTAAAACTACCCGCCTCTGCTGGCGGCAAGTCCACCATCAAAATACCATCAATGCCTGACTGCTCACATAGGGCGACGAAGTTATCATAACCGATAATCTCAACAGGATTGAGATAACCCATCAGGATAATAGGCGTTTGTGTGTCTTGCTGACGGAACTCTGCGACCATTTTTAACGCATCACGCGTACTCGTACCTGCGGCTAATGCACGCTCGCCTGCCAAAGCGACGACTGGACCATCTGCCATGGGATCAGAGAATGGCAGGCCAACTTCGATCATATCTGCGCCGTGCTTGACTAAGTCATGAAGTAAGCCCACGGTGGTTGTAGGATTGGGGTCACCTGCCATGACATAAGGAATCAGGGCTTTTTTATTTTGTGATTTTAGAGTTTCAAAAGTGCTTTCAATTCGGGTCATAGGGTTCTCTTAATTATTATAAAATTAATTCGTAGTTATAGAGTCACGCAATATACGCATTTGTTCTACTGACTGATCAAAGTTAGCTTTGGCTTTATCTATAATAGTTTCCATTCGAGCCAGTACTTCTGCATCTACTTGGCTCATAATTGAATGTTTTTGCCATGTCTCTATTTTTGCTACTCGTTCCATATAGATACTATCAGATAAATTCTTGCATTTATTTATCAAAAACTCACGCCATGGCGTTTCTCTTTTTTCGTCACCATTACAAATATGACATGCCAGCACAAAATTATAGATATTATTGCTACCGCCATCTTGAACAGCCAATAGGTGATCAAGATGTCCTTGACGACTATTAGGATCGATAGCTACGTCACAATACGCACAACAATTATCAAAATAACACCATATCTGCTGTTTTTGCGTTTTATTGGGATGTGAATCTACAATTTGAAGCAAGCTACGTTTAATTTGGTTTTTTGCCATAGACGGTGTGACTTTTGCCATCAATCTATACCTCTTACAGGTAAAAAATAGGATATAGAGAGCTCCATAACTGAAGGTCGTAATATTTCATTGACTATATTATTTAGCCTTCTACTTTTTTCGTAGAAGGCCTTGCCATAAACTATAGAAAATAATTATCTATAGAAGACAGTATTAACTACATCTCAATCCCTTCTGCTTTCATCACTGAATGCAGATCTTTATCACCGCGACCCGACATATTAACGACGATGGTTTGGTCTGGCGTCATGGTTTTCGCTAATTTCAAGGCATAAGCGACCGCATGAGCCGTTTCCAGCGCTGGGATGATGCCCTCTTTACGAGTGGCTTCATGGAAACCTTCTAGCGCCTCTTTATCAGTACAACCCACGTACTCAACGCGCTTCATATCTTTTAAGAAGCTGTGCTCAGGGCCAACACCAGGATAATCAAGGCCTGCCGAGATAGAATGGGTTTCTTGAATTTGACCGTCATCATCTGCCATCAGATACGTACGGTTACCATGCAGCACGCCGATACGACCAGCAGCTAACGGTGCTGAGTGGCGACCTGACTCTATGCCGTCACCTGTGGCTTCAACACCATACATTTTTACGTCAGTGTCATTTAAGAAGTCAAAGAATAAACCAATGGCGTTTGAGCCACCACCGACACAAGCGACTAGGGCGTCTGGTAATTTACCCGTTCTTTCTAAATGCTGGATACGCGTTTCTTTACCGATGATCGCTTGAAAATCACGTACCAATAGTGGATAAGGATGTGGCCCTGCAACCGTACCGATGATGTAATAGGTGCTATCGACATTGGTGACCCAATCACGCATCGCTTCATTCATGGCGTCTTTGAGGGTGCGCGAGCCAGAAGTGACTGGCACTACTGTCGCGCCAAGCAAGCGCATACGATAAACGTTCATCTTTTGACGCTCGACATCGTCAGCACCCATATAGACGATACACTCTAGCCCCAAACGTGCTGCAATCGTCGCCGTTGCCACGCCATGCTGCCCTGCGCCCGTCTCAGCAATGATACGTTTTTTGCCACACATCTTGGCCAGCAATGCTTGACCGATGGTGTTATTCACTTTATGTGCACCAGTATGGTTGAGGTCTTCACGTTTAAAATAGATTTGTGCCCCGCCTATCTCATCACTCAAACGCTTAGCATGATAAAGTGGCGTTGGACGACCGACATAATTGACCAAATCATTGTGATACTCTTCCCAAAATGCAGGATCGGCTTTCACTTTGGTATAAAGAGCCTCTAGCTCTTCAAGCGCTGCCATTAGTGTCTCAGAGACAAAACGACCACCATGTACACCAAAATGTCCACGGGCATCGGGATACTGGTTAAAGTCGGACACGTTTTCGGGATTGGTAAAAGTATTGACAGATTGCGCTGTGGCAGATAAATCTTTATTAGCGACATGACTCATGATAATTCCTACTGTAATAAGTGGTATTTTTTAGAATAAATATGGGAAAAATAGTGTGAGTAGTCAACAGTTTGACTGGTAGAGCTAGCTACTCATGTTCGAAGGTTCGCTAAGCGTCTCGTTTTGCCATCGGTCACGTTTTACCGCTTTCATAAAGGCACGCATCTTGGCAGCGTCTTTTTTGCCTTTATCCTGCTCGATACCGCCACTGACATCGACCGCGTAAATAGGCAGCTCTACAGTCGCAGCGATATTTTCGGCATTCAATCCACCCGCTAAGATAATGGGTAGCGTACTGTTTTGTGGTATCAAACTCCAATCAAAGCGTGCCCCCGTACCACCATATTTATGCTGATGATAAGCATCAAGTAAGATGCTACTCGCTCCTGCTGCGGCAAACTTGTCAATCTGGGCATTCACGCTAGCAATACTGTGTTGCTCAGCATTGATACGAAGCGCTTTAATCCAGCGCTTATTGACGGCACTTGCCAGCTGTTGGCACTGCTCTGGCGTTTCATCGCCATGAAATTGAATAATATCAAAAGACACGTTATTTGCTAGCTCAATCATTTCATCCTGAGACATATTCACCACCAATGCCACCACGCTGACAAAAGCCGGTACAGCGGCAATCAATGCTTGCGCCTGAGCGATAGTCACAGCGCGCGGACTTGGTGGATAAAACACCAAACCGACTGCATCTGCACCCAATTGCACAGCAGTATGGACATCACTAAGCTGGGTAAAACCGCAAAACTTAACGTGCATGATATGACCTTAAATACGACACTTAGTATAACAGTGATGAACCAGCTAGCGATAAAGGTTAGTCGTCACTGCCAACGATGAATATGATGATAATTTGTTAAAAAAATAGCAAATCAATTGCATCCAAAAACTTATCCTAGCATACTTTTATTCCTAATTTTGTTTATGATTGAGATAAGGATACTTGAATGTCTAACACTGCGTCGGCAACCGCTAAAAACACCGACCATAACGTTAAGAGCACTCACGCTAGTCCGTTGCATTATTTAATGTGGTTTCGTCGTGATCTACGGGTTCATGATAATACTGCTTTAGCGGCGCTTTGTGAACGAGCAAACACAGACAATGCTCAGGTCAGCGCAGTGTTTTTTCTGACGCCTGAGCAATGGCAAGCGCACAATATGTCGCTTGCACAGGTGGATCATATCACTCGCACCTTACCTCTACTCGCACAAAATTTGCAAACACAACTGCATATTAAACTGCTCGTTCAGGTTTCTCCAAGCTTTTCTGACTGTATTGAGACGCTAAGCGATTTTTGCACGACCAATAATATCACTTGTATCATGGCAAATCATGAATACGAAGGCAATGAAATTGCGCGTGACGAACAATTAACCAAACAGCTCGCAAAAAACGACATCGAATTTATCCGTTTCCATGACCAATGTATCTTGCCACCGCACAGCATCACCACTAATGACGACAGCATGTATCAAGTGTTTACCCCTTTTTATAAAAAATGGCGACATACCTTAGAGGTGAGTACCATTCAAATTCATAAGGCAGCAACGATCAAAAAGCATAGCAACGTTGATTTAACGTTATCACAAGACAGTGCGAACACCATCAAAGAGATAGAGATTCTTGGTAAAAAGACAACCAATAATTATCAAAAAATGCTACAAGACAGTGAATCGCTACAGCATATCGATATAGAGGCTCAGATGACGCAAGCACGTGAAGCCTATCCTGCTGGGGAAACGGATGCTTGTCAGCGGTTAGAGGACTTTATTGCAGAAGATATCGATAACTATGATGTGAGTCGCGATGTACCGAGCCTACAGGCGACCAGTCAGTTATCTGCTTACCTCACGATTGGGTCAATCAGCCCCAGACTTTGCTACTTACAAGCGTACAAGGCACAAGAAAAGCTGCACGGCAATGATAGTGATAATGACGATATCAATCGCTGGATAAGTGAGCTGGCGTGGCGAGATTTTTATCGTCATGTATTGGTAGAAAAGCCAGAGCTGATCCGTCATCAAGCCTATAAAAATGAGACAGATAAAAATATCAGCTGGTCATACAACACTGATGATTTTGCAGCGTGGTGCAGGGGCAAAACTGGTGTGCCATTAGTCGATTCCGCCATGCGAAATCTCAATGCAACTGGCTTTATGCACAATCGCCTGCGGATGGTTACTGCCATGTTTTTGACCAAAGACTTACTGATTGATTGGCGCTTGGGCGAACGCTATTTTATGCAGCAGCTCATCGATGGTGACTTTGCCTCTAATAATGGCGGCTGGCAATGGAGCGCCTCAACAGGTACAGATTCTGCACCCTACTTTCGTATTATGAATCCTTTTAGCCAAGCCAGTACTCATGATGCTAATGGTGAGTTTATTAAGACTTGGCTTCCTGAATTAAAAGACATTCCTACCAGTATTTTGCATTCAGAAGAAAAGCTCCGTAAAGCGCTTAGCAAAGGTGGTAAATTTGTCAATATTGACTACCCTCTGCCAATGGTCGAGCATAAAACAGCACGCCAGCTCGCCATTGCAGAATTTAAAAAATAGCGGCTAAGCTCAAAAATAACAGGCCAGCTCAAAAAATAATACAGTCGATACTAGAATCTATACTAGGGCGTGTTTGAATCATCAAACACGCCCTAAATAAAATGGATATACGAAACTATAATTTGTACCAGTCTTGCTAACTCTCTTTTATATTGACCTAACACCAACTTTCGCTATGAGGTTAGCTGGCATTTGATGTGGCTATTGGCAACTGACACGCGCCTGTACCCTGAGTCGTGACCGTCACAACTGCACCTGTCAAAGCAAATAATTGCTGCAATTGCGTTTGAGCATTTTTTAATGCCATGTTCATGACATCACCACGGCATGCGCGTTCAAGGACTTCTTTTTTGGCCATAGTCTGTGCCTGCGCCAATATCTTGGGATCGACTTGCATCATACCAAAGGCACCAGTCTGCCAGTCATAAATTTCGATATCATCTAGGTATACGGAGAATATCTCTGATGGTGGCAAGGTAATATTGATTTGTGGCATGAGAGCAACTGAAGCCTCTTCTTGGTCGGCATTGAGCGTTGCTGTGGGCGGTATTACTTGTACCATTTCAGGCGTTAAGGCACTCAAATCAATGCCCGCTTCTACACGACCACGCGCAATAAACAATGCCTTCTGCTCATCCTGCCATAGCTTCATCCAACTGCCAGGGCGCTCGCTAGTGATGACAGTATCTACGCTGAATGCGACCGTTTGCAGACGATTGAGCTGATGGATCTGAGTGATGACACCCTCGCGAGTAATGGTCTCTATGGGTTTTTCTTCTGTTATATTTTGCACACTATAAATAGCAAAGACGAGCGCGGCCAAACCAATCAGTAATACAATCCATGACATCATGGCAATCGGTTTTTTCCCTTGTGGATTCGTCACCTTGTGCTCAACAGAAGAGCGATCATCAGGATTGTTCATATGAGCCACCTCAAAATTTTAACGTTTATTTTTATAAAGTATATGCCAAACCACTGTTTCATATATAAATGCCGCTTTTAGGCAGCGACTTCAAGTAATGACTATCAATATGCTACACAATTGCTGATAGCCGCATTTCTAAACCATACTCTATTTATTCATTATAAATATACTCAAAACGATTAAATAATCTAGTCATAGAGTTTTAATCTGACGCTTTCAGTAACGTTCGGGCTGAAACAACAAAAAGTCATTGCGTCTTAGCCAAACTTTACCTAACATAGTCAGATTGCATTGATAAAACGTCGATATAGATTTGGTTTTCAGGCATTTGACTTGAAAATAATCCATTTAAGCGCTCGATATATCATTAGATCAATCATAGTTTATCCCTCTTTGGTTAAAAGAGTTTTACTTATGTGCTCATTTACAAGTATATGAGTCACTAGGACGTATCCTAGATTATTGCTAAGTGATAAAGGTAAGCTTGCGGCGGCAATGAAACGATTAGCCATACGCTCAACATCCTACTACTTCTTCTTATTTTTTATCGTTGATAAGGTTACGCTTTATTTATGAAAGCCAGTCAATTTTTATTTGCTACCCTAAAAGAAACCCCAAATGATGCCGATATCGCTTCAAGCCAATTGATGGTGCGTGCCGGTCTTATTCGTAAAATCGCTTCTGGATTATATATCTGGTTGCCTATGGGGCTGCGCGTTTTACAAAAGGTCGAACGCATTGTTCGTGAAGAGATGCAAAATGTGGGTGCGCAAGAAGTACTTATGCCGATGACACAACCTGCAGAGCTTTGGCAGACGACGGGACGTTTTGACGATTATGGCCCTGAGCTGTTGCGCTTTAAAGACCGTCATGATCGTGATTTTGTGCTGGGCCCCACTCATGAGGAAGTCATCACTAATCTAGCCCAAGGCGAACTTCGTAGTTATAAACAGCTACCCATCACTTTTTTCCAAATTCAAGGCAAGTTCCGTGATGAGATTCGTCCACGTTTTGGTGTGATGCGCGCTCGTGAATTTACGATGAAAGATGCCTATTCATTTCATGTTGATCAAACGTCATTGGCCAAAACCTATCACGATATGTATGAAGCTTATACACGCATCTTTACCCGCTTGGGTCTGGATTTCCGTGCAGTACAAGCGGATACAGGTTCTATTGGTGGCTTTGCGTCCCATGAGTTTCATGTGTTGGCAGATAGCGGTGAGGATGACATTGCCTTCTCAGACTCATCTGACTATGCTGCCAACGTTGAGCTGGCCGAATCGGTAAGCACTGCTGAACGTCAAGCGCCTAGCCGAGAACGCGAAGACGTCTTAACAGAGAACATGCCCACCTGTAAGATGGTCGCTGAGCATTTAGACATTCCTTTAGAACAAACGGTCAAAACCTTGATTGTACATGGTCACACAGAAGACAATGAGCCACAACTGATTGCTATCGTCTTACGCGGTGATCATCAGCTTAACACCATCAAAGCTGAGAAAATCGAAGAAGCCAACGTGCCATTGACCTTGGCATCTGATGAAGAATTAAAGGCTGCTGGTTTATATAAAGGCTATATTGGCGTTGACTTAGATATGCCTGTATTCGTTGATCGTTCGGCAGCCGCCTTATCAGATTTTGTGGCGGGTGCCAATGAAGTGAACAAACACACCATTGGTTTGAACTGGGAGCGCGATGCCCGTATTACTCGCATCGTTGATGTCCGTAATGTTCAAGAAGGTGATCCATCTCCTGATGGAAAAGGCAGCCTAAAAATCAAACGCGGTATCGAAGTCGGCCATATTTTTCAGTTGGGTGACAAGTATTCACAAGCGATGAACTGCACGGTATCTGGTGAAGATGGCAAACCCGTCACTCTCATGATGGGTTGTTATGGTATCGGTGTTAGCCGTATTATCGCAGCGGCCATCGAGCAGAACAACGATGAAAACGGTATCATGTGGCCAAATACGCCTGCAGTCTCTGATTCACTGGCGCCTTTTGAAGTGGCCATCATACCGATGAAGTCAAAAGAAGAGACCGTCATGCAAACGGCGACCGCCCTGTACGAAGAGCTAAAGGCTCAAGGCATCAATGTGCTACTCGATGATCGTAACGAGCGTCCAGGCGTTAAATTTGCGGATTTAGAATTGATCGGTATTCCGCATCGTATCGTGGTCTCTGATCGCAATCTTGCCGAAGACAAATACGAATACGTCAATCGCCGCGAAGCAGAGAAACAAATGCTGAGCCGTGAAGAGATTTTGGCAAAAGTAAGCGGTAAGTAGTTTTATCAGTAAAGACTGTCTAAAAAAAGCGCCTATCTCATCTAATGAGGTAGGCGCTTTTTTATTGTTATGAGATCGTCTTGAGCTTTTAATTGGTAGTGACAATTAATTGGTAGTGACAATCTTACTGCCGAATGAGACGGCTGGGCTTAGGTAACAGGCTGACATTACTGACACGGCAAGGATTGATATCGATGCCGCCACGGCGCGTATACCAAGCACGTACCATTAACTCACTTGGGGCATAATACTGACTCAAATCCGCAAATATCTGCTCAACGCATTGCTCATGAAAGCCATTATGCTGACGAAAGCTTAATATATAACGCAGCATATTTGCTTCATTGACTGATTTTTCACTCGTTATCGACACCGCCAATGTGCCCCAATCTGGCTGATTGGTCACCGGACAATTACTACGCAGTAAGTTAGAATAAAAAGTATAAGGCTGAGGTTTACCACTTTCCAACTTACTATCATCTGCCTGCGTTTGATCCTGCAACAATGATGCATCCGGATGCTCGCACAGTGTCACTTTGTCTGTGGTATCTGCCAGGGCACTGTCAATACATACACCCTCAGGCTGAATAATTAACAGCTCTGACCTATCATCTTCTAAACCAAACAATTCAACCGTCACATCAGCTTGCACACACGCTGATAAATCTTTGGCAATCAACGTCTCTACGTCTTCCCAACTGGCAAATTCAGTAAAATTAATACTGTTCAAATACAACTTAAGTGATTTTGATTCTACGATAAATGGCGAGCTGGCCGGAATACTAAAGCGCGCAATGGCGACTTGCGAAAGTCCTTGAGTGTTGAGCCAAGACATCTCAAATGCTTGCCACCAATCCACGCCAACCGCTAATTTGCCTGCGTGCCAGGCAATGGCATCACGTCCCATGCTACGTGCAATTGGGTATAGCGTTTCTGGATTATACTCGGTGGGATAATCGGTGGTTTGTTCGCCTAAGATACCGTGAATACTCATTTACTTTCCTAATATTAAACCGTTAAAAAATTGTGTTGCTTTACTCTCAATGAGGTTGTGTTATCAAAAATACATTGAGGCGTTTTTTCTTTATTTATGCTGTCTTTTGGACAAAACATATTACAAGCGCACGCGTGAGCCATTACTCAGCAAACGATAGGCAATTGTGTAAAATATCGCACAGAATACGAAAATAGCGACCATTGAATACCAGACGTTTACATCAGAATAGCCAAGGATACCGTAACGGAATGCATTGACCATATAAACGATAGGGTTCAACAACGAAATGTTTTGCCAAAATGGTGATAAGTTTTCTAGCGAATAAAACACGCCGCCAAGATAAGTCAATGGCGTTAGCACAAAGCTTGGAATGATAGAAATATCATCAAATGATCGGGCAAACACCGCATTGATAAAGCCGCCAAGTGAAAATAGGATAGATGTACCAAGTACGGTAAATATCGTCACAAACAAATGCTCAATACCAAGATCCGTAAAAAACAGCGCCACTATCGAGACAATGACTCCAATCGCTAATCCACGAAAGATACCACCGCTGATATAACCCATCAAAATAGCGTGCTTGGAGACAGGCGAGACCAAAAGCTCCTCAATACTCGCTGTAAACTTGGCACTAAAAAAGCTTGAGACCACATTGGAATAACTGTTGGTGATGATCGACATCATAATCAAACCAGGCACGATAAACTGCATGTATGGCACCCCGCCCATCTCGCCCACACGCGAACCAATCATCTTACCAAAAATGACGAAATAAAGGCTCATGGTAATAACTGGCGGCAACAGTGTTTGTGGCCAAATACGCAAAATTCGGCGAATCTCTTTGAACCAAATAGTACGAAACGCGATCCACTTCTTACTCCACGACATGGTTTTATTATGATCGATCATTTCCTGACTCATAACCCCGCCTCCTTCATGCTGTCTGCACTTTGAATATTTTTGTCTACTAAACGCATAAACAACTCTTCTAATCGATTGGCCTTATTACGCATACTCGCCACGGTGATGCCTTGCTCAGACAGTTGATCAAAGACACCATTTAAAGACTCACCTTCAGTCAGCGTGACTTCAAGTGTCTGGTTATCTGGCTGGAAAACGTCTGTCACACCTGTCAAAGCCAACTGACGCATGAGCGGTGTATCTAGATCAAAAACAAACGTCTCAACCGATAGCTGCGCCAACAAGTCTTTCATTTCTGTATTAATACGAATCTCACCATGATCCAAAATCGCAATGCGTTTACACAGCTGCTCGGCTTCCTCAAGATAGTGAGTGGTCAAAATAATCGTGGTATTTTCTTCAATGTTAATTTGCTGCATAAACTCCCACATGGAGCGGCGCAGCTCAATATCGACCCCAGCCGTTGGCTCATCCAAAATCAACAGCTTTGGTTTATGAATCAACGCACGCGCAATCATCAAACGGCGCTTCATACCACCGGATAACTCACGCGACTTACTATCGCGCTTATCCCACAGACCAAGTGCTGTTAATAGTCTCTTTGCCCGTGGTCGTGCTTCTTTGGCAGGAATACCAAAATAACCCGCTTGAGTAATCAAGATATCTTCGACTTTTTCAAACATATTAAAATTAAATTCTTGTGGTACAACCCCAAGATATTGCTTGGCAATCGAAGGATTCTCTAACAAGTCTGTGCCAAAAATATGCACACTGCCTGTGGTAGGTTTGAATAGTGAACTGATAATGCCAATCATTGTGGACTTACCGGCACCATTAGGGCCAAGTAACGCAAAGAACCCGCCTTGCGGGACGGTTAAGCTGACATCTTTTAGTGCCGAAAACCCATTGTCATAGGTTTTGGATAAATTTTGGATAGCAAGGGCTGGTACTTCAGACATGAATACCTCTTTATTTGTGATGAATTTACATAATACCAATTCCAAAAAATATGATTCGCTATAGCAAACTCGCTTAGTCTATAAATATAGTACTTGCACTCGTTTTACTTGCTACTCAAATTTTTGAAAATGTTATAAGAACGTTGTTAAAAAATAAGTATATAGAAGAGACGATATAATCTGATGAAATGAGGCTATGGCTGGTGAATTTCAACTGCGATGTCTTAGAAGCACTATATTGATAATACTGATGATTAAAAAAGCGCCTATCTCATTACATGAAATAGGCGCTTTTTAGGTAGGTATCGTAAAAAATTAGCAAAATACTTAATAAAAACTAGCTCGCTTCACCAACCATATAATCTACAGCATTTTGGACTTCTTCATCAGGGATATCAGCACCACCCTTTGCAGGCATGGCATTGAAACCATTGATAGCATGTGTATATAAGGTCTCTTTACCTTTTGCTATACGTGGTCCCCATGCACCAGCGTCACCCAATATTGGCGAACCAAGTAACCCTGCGGCATGACAAGTCTGGCACACAGCATTGTACACAGCTTTACCATCACGAGGACCGTCACCAGCTGCCGGGCCAGCTGCGCGTGCCGTTACATCACAAACCTCATCCTCTTCAAAACACACGTTAGCAACAGGCTGAATGCGAGCAATCAAGTTAGGATATAGAGCGATCAGCTTTTGCACTTGTGGCGTGTCTTGCGGAATCGGCTCTTCTTCAGCAGCAGGCGCTGCAGCGGCAGTTTCTTCAGACGCGGCCCCATCTACTGGTACAGCAGCAGCTGGCGCATTGCCTTCTGTCGTATCTGCAGCAGCTTTGGTCTCATCACCCACTTTTTGAGGAACATTTTCTACCACTTCCTGCGCTTCTGCGACATCAGTAACGGTTACGGAAGTAACTGCAACATCTTCAGCTTGGCTCACCGCGATACTAGCGATTCCTAGAATGGCAGCTGCCGATAACATAACTACTTTTCTCATTCGTCACGTTCTCTTATTACGTATACAAAGGCTTGCACGGCTCAGACATTCTGTCTGTCCTCCTTCGATGACCTCTCATCATCAATAGCAAACAGCCATGCCGCGTGCCAGCACACTTGTAATCGGTGATTATAAATATGAATTCTCCCTGACATTATAAGGGAAAAGGCAGGTAAATTGCCATGCCTGTTTAATGACTATCCTGTTTTTTCTTAAAAAACATCAATCATAGCCTTCATCCATTGGCTTTATGACTTTTATTTGTTAGACTAAGCGGTCTTTATTTTTCGATACTCATACTGCTTACAACGCTCGTTTAAGCACGGTATTGATTAATAAGGTATGCAATCAATTGTCATAACGCGCTCGTAGCTCAGTTGGATAGAGTATCGGTCTCCGAAGCCGAGGGTCGTGGGTTCGATTCCCGCCGAGCGCACCAATCATCGTATTTTGCCGTCTCTTCGCATTACCCAAAACTTCTAACGCCTTCTACAGTTCTTATGCCTGTTTCTAACCAATTAACCAAACTGAAAAGCGGATAATTGCGTTTTGAGCACTTGCTGAGAATAAACTCTCTTACCTTGATCATTTCCTGCGGCGCCTACTGCAACCATCAACGGCAGTAAATGCTCTTCTGCGCCTAGTGGGTGCGCATCCGAAGCATGGGGTGCTTGTGACCAATCAGTAAGAGCTGCCAGACGCTCCTCGGGATCGGCGTTGATGGTTTTGGTTAACCATTCGTCAAATTTCTTTGAAGGAGCCGTAAAGTTTGCATCACCATAGCCGCGCATATTGTGAAAACTCATGCCGCTACCAATGATCAACACGCCTTCTTCACGCAAAGATGCCAGTGTTTTGCCTGCCATTAGATGGGTTTTAGGGTCTAGATCTCGACGTAATGACAACTGTACTACCGGAATATCCGCATTAGGAAACAACACTTTTAGCGGAATAAATACCCCATGATCAAAACCTCTTATCGCATCCTGCTCATTGTCTAAACCTGCATTCGTCAGCAACTCACTGATTTGTTCAGCCAATACTGGTGCGCCTAGTGCTGGATAAGTCAGTTCGTAAGTATGCTTAGGAAATCCAGAATAATCATAAATCAGCTCTGGTTGCTTGGCAGCAGTGATACTAAACACAGGTGTTTGCCAATGCGCGCTGATTATCAAAATAGCCTTGGGTTGCTGTGGTAAACGACTGGAAATGCTTTGTAAAAACTCTGCCATTTTTTCCCAAGTATCAGCAGGCTGCCAATCCATAAAAAAGCAAGGTCCGGCACCATGAGGTACAAAGAATACGGGCTGCGTGGTTGAAGTTGATTCAGAATTCATGGGCTTTTACCTCATTATTTATAATAAGAGCAACAGATAGGATGACGATAGACATCGCTATTTGGTATCAAAAGACAGTCTACTAAGCGCTTGTCGCCTTTGTTAAATGTGGTTTGATTTTTCTGATAACGCTTTATCTATACTCAAGTAACCGCCACCTTGTATCGCTAAAGAAACCAAAGCCACCATCAAAGTCAATGCATATTCATAGCCACCATTGTCAGCGAATAGTCCGTTACTGATATGAACAGAAAAAATAGCAACCAACATCGTAAAAGCGGCAACCAGTGCGGCAGGACGAGTCAGCAGACCCAATACTAAAGCGATGCCACCAAAGAACTCTGCGCTGCCTGCCAATATAGCCATCAAATAACCAGGTTCCATACCAATACTGCTTAACCAACCAGCAGTGCCTGCTAAGCCACCACCGTCAAACCAACCAAACAGCTTCTGAGCACCATGAGCCATTAAAATAAGACCTACTGGCACACGAAGGATTAAGGCTGCATAGCCTGTTTTTGATTCTAGAATTTTATTTAACAATGAGGTGTTCATTTGCGATTACTCCATAACGTTGGATTCAAGTAAAGGGATTAGCCATCGGGCATAAACCTACTTTACTATCAACGGTAAGAAAGAGTAAGACAGTTTATATTGAATGATTAACAACATATCATTGATAATAATGATTGAGAATAGTGTTGAGTCGCAGGATAGACTATGGTCGATACTGAATAAAATGGATATACGCTATTATAGGGCGAGACTGGGACAAATCGGAATAAGACGTTATGCCTTAACCCTACTCCATATCTTGCAAATTGGCCATTAATTGTGCGCGACTGGGTACGCGGTGATAATTAATTACAGGCACATTCCCAAGACGACGCTGACCGATGGCAAGCTTTTTATCTATGGTAATCATCGCAATTTTTTTGTCTTGCTGACTGAGCAGTAAATGATTGGGTTTACGTGTGACTCGATAATTTGGGAAGTACTGTTTTAGCAACGCTGAAGTTTTTTGCAGGCCATCATGAACAGGGGCTTTTGTGTTTTTTGATGACACATTCTGAGATATCTCATCCGTTTTTACGCCGCGCGATTTTGCTAATAGCCATAAGGCTGCAATAACCACGAACAGTATGACAAGCCACCAAATTCCGTCTATCATAAGAAAGATATCCATTATTAACAAGGGTTGGCTCATGTTAGCAGAATTATCACCAGCGTTAATAGCAGAAGTGCAGGGTGCCGCCAAACTATTGGCCTCGAAACAGCGTATTTGTATTTTAACGGGTGCAGGGATTTCAGCAGAAAGTGGCATTCCAACTTTTCGGGATAAACAAACAGGCTTATGGCAAAATTATAGGGCGGAAGATTTGGCCACACCAGATGCTTTTGCTCGTGATCCAAAACTGGTTTGGTCGTGGTATCAGTGGCGCAGAAAGTTGGTCGCGGATAAAACACCGAATCCAGCACACGATGCCTTAGCGCAGTGGCAGCAACATGCAGAATCAACCTACCAGCAGTTAACGCTCATTACTCAAAATGTCGATAACTTACATGAGCAAGCTGGCAGTACGGTGATTCATCTGCATGGCAATCTGTGGCACAACCGTTGTAGTCAATGTGAGGCGCCCTACCAAGACAAATCAGAAGGCGCATCTAGTAGCAAAGATGTTACTAATTTTGATGAAGCATTACTCACTTGTCAGCACTGCGCTGGGTATATTCGACCGGATATCGTTTGGTTTGGGGAGACGTTGCCATTACAAGCATGGCAAACGGCAGAAGAGGCAGCTGCTCATTGTGAGGTATTTATCAGTATTGGCACATCGAGCCTCGTTTATCCTGCCGCAGGACTGGCACAGTTAGCCAAGCAAAATGGTGCCAAAATTATTGAAATAAACCCTGATCCCACACCAAATACCATCGTTAATATCACGTTAGCAGCGAAAGCGGGAGTGGTCATGCCAGCACTCATAAAGCAAGTCATGACCTTATACTCATGACATTATCATTATGAGTATGACAGACAACAATATTGAGTATCAGCTATATAGTCGATACTCAATAAAATGGATACACGACATTATAACGCGAGACTGGCACAAATTTTTCTTGCTTGCTGTGCCTATGCTAACGGAGGCTGCGAAACTTCTTGTTTAAAGATAAGCATTCCAATCCCGCTGACTCATTTTTATCATGAACGCACTATAGTTAGATTAGGGGATGACACAAAAAAAGCTTAACGGTTTATCTCAACCATTAAGCCTTAGCTACTAAACCACGATCTGATCAAGGCTTATTGCAATGCAAGATCAACTTTTGCCAAATAGGCTTCTTTTAACTCATCATCTATAAATGCTGATCTAAAAGAGTTTTTTACCAATGTAATGATGTCATCTTCCGTTATCGGCAGATTTTCATGTAAGTTAATAAAATTTTGATTTATATAGCCTTTAAAATACGCCGGATCATCTGAATTGACGCTGATATTGAGACCATAATCCAAAAGCTCTTTAATATTGTGTTCTTTGTAATTCTCAAAAACCTTGAGTTCAATATTTGAGTTCGGGCAAACCGTCAGCGGCATTTGCTCTATCTTGAGCCTTTGCATGAGCTCTGGGCTTTTTATGGATTGCACGCCATGATCTATTCTATTGATATTCAATAAATCTAACGCTTCGTAAATATACGAAAAATCGGCCTCTTCGCCAGCATGGGCAACCAATTTAAAGCCTTCTTCTTTGGCTTTTTTAAACACTTCTTTGAACTTCGACGGCGGATTGCCCAATTCTGATGAATCAAGACCGACCCCAATAATATCGTTTTTAAATTTTAACGCTTCTTCCAAAGTATCAAACGCTTCTTCTTGTGACAAGTGACGCAAAAAACACATAATGATGCAAGAAGTGATGCCGTACTTTTCTTTAGCATCCGCGAGTGCTTCTTTGATACCTGTTATCACAGCCTCAAAAGGTACGCCTCGTTCGGTATGCGTCTGTGGATCAAAAAATATCTCCGTATGAATGACATTGTCTTCGACACATTTAAGAATGTATTCCCATGTCAAATCATAAAAATCCTCTTTGGTAATCAGGACATTGGCACCCGCATAGTAAATATCTAAAAAGGTTTGCAGATTGGTAAAATTATAAGCATTGCGTACATCTTCTATGCTTTTATAAGGAATCTCCACCTGATTCTTTTTAGCCAATCTAAACATCAGCTCTGGCTCTAATGAGCCTTCGATGTGTAGGTGAAGCTCAGCTTTCGGTAGTTTCTTTATCAAATCAATCATAATGTTCCAACGATAGTTTTTATCAGACATGCTGTCATAGACGAGATTTATGCTTAACTGTTATAGATAACGCGCTATTTCTAGGAGCGCTATTATATTTGAATTTACGCCAAAACCCCATAGCCTAAAAGCAAACCATTTAATACGATTACGTCGTGTCCTCATAATGCGCCTTACTTATCAGTAATGCTTTTTATACAAACGCATGGACATCAACTCTACTTTAGAAACACCAACGTATCCGACAATTCATTGCCTTCTGGATTGTTTTCAAGATGATAATACTGCCGCAATACTTGCCCCACCTCATCTAACAGCTCAGCCAAACTTTCTTCTGTTTTTTTATGGGCAATGCCCGATACGGCTTTTTCGCACATCGCGCGCCAAACCGTTGGGCTGACGTGAGCGCTGATACCGCGATCAGCCACGATCTCTAACTGATGCTCACAAATATTGACATATACCAAGACACCCGTGTTTTCTTCGGTATCCCAGACTCGATATTCGCTAAATAAGTCAATCGCGCGGTCACGGCAGCCGACGTGATAGGCTTCTTGAATAGGGAGATGGTTTTCTATAATCAAAAACACCTCTCCTTGATGTCCGCGCTCAGCACTTGTTACTTTATCTGTCAGACGTGCCCTTGCTTCTGTTGTCAGCCATTTACTATGTAATAAAGGGACAAATAAAACTTGACGCCACCAGCGGGCAAAACTGGAATGTGAAGCGTTATTTTCTGCCATTGTATATTTCCTCAAATACGTCATTGCTGACGGTCAGTTAGTGAATAAGTCTACCAAGAGCCACCAGCACCGCCGCCACCAAAGCCGCCACCACCACCGCCAAAGCCGCCGCCACCGAAACCACCTCCACCAAAGCCGCCACTACCACCCATGCCAGGAAGGAAAATCATGCCGCCACCTCTGCGTCCACCGCCTTTACCACCCCCGCCTTTACCGCCACCACCGCCGCGTGAAATCAAAAACAACCAGACGAATATCGCCATAATCAATGTCATAAAGAAGCCGCCGCCCAATGCCAATGCACCAGCAAAGAAACCACCAGAGGCAAGGAGAGAACCAAACACACGACCAAAGATACTGGTAATAAAGCTACCGAATATCATCGCCATGACAAATAAGAAAATAGGCAATGGCAGCTCATCTGATCCTTGCTGGGCACTACTACTACGTTCAGCCGCTTGGGCATCAGCACGTGCTAAAACCTCAGGATCAGCGGTCAGGCGCGCTTTTAGTGCGTTTACCCCTGCCAAAATCCCAGCGCCATAGTTGTCTTGTTTAAATAAAGGAGTGATATCTTCACGAATGATACGATTGACGGCAGCATCTGGTAACACGCCTTCCAATCCATAACCTGTCAAGATATACATATCACGATCATTGACCGCGACGACTATCAACAGACCGTCATCGATGGCATCATCACCGAGCTGCCATTTTTCCGCCACTTGCAAGGCGTAATCAAATATGGGCAAACCATTGGTCGTCGGTACGATAACGACAGCAGCTTGGGCTAAGCCTTGCTGATAAATGCTCCTAAGCTGCGCTTCCAAACGTTGTTTTTCTTGAGGATTTAATATATTGGCCTGATCGACAACTGGTTCATTCAATATCAGCTTGTC
Organism: Psychrobacter aquaticus CMS 56; assembly: GCF_000471625.1. GTDB lineage: Bacteria > Pseudomonadota > Gammaproteobacteria > Pseudomonadales > Moraxellaceae > Psychrobacter > Psychrobacter aquaticus. The sequence continues at coordinate 51,090 of NZ_AUSW01000014.1, read as the reverse complement.
CGCATCAACACTAGGCGCGCTTGACTGTACAGAAGGTTGGCTTGGTGCTGATGGCTCAGTTGTGGCTTCATCATTAGCCGCATTAGGGTTGATGGCATCATTGCCCAGTATGGCGCCATTGATGGCATCGTTACCCAACACCGTATCATTAATGGCTTCGTTGGACTCACCTGCTTTGGCAATAGCCACCAAATCCTCAACGCTACGATTTTGCATGCTCGAAGTGTTATCTGTAGACACCGCCGCATCTTCAGACGCAGCATGCAGCACAGACGTACCACTCATGCTTAGAGTGACCAATAATGCTGATAAGATTGCTTTTGAATTATTCATCTAATCTATACCACCTCAAGTGACATCTATACTAAATTAATAAGCATTTGCATCCATCAATGCCTTTAAAAAAGTTTGGCAAGGTAATCCAAACCAGTAACGCGGCAAATATAGCGCGCTACTTTTATACTGGTTCAACTATACTGATTCAATATTACTCAGCTGGCGCTGCATTGTCGTCACCGAAGTCAACACTTGGCGCCGTTGAGATAGCCTCTTCATTTGCCACGCTAAAGTTCGGTTTGGCATCCATACCAAATACTTTTGCGGTGATGTTGGTTGGGAACTGGCGCACCGTCGTATTATAGCTTTGTACTTCTTGAATATAACGGTTACGAGCGACAGCAATACGGTTTTCAGTACCCTCTAGCTGTGCTTGCAAATCTTGGAACAACGCATCTGACTTTAGCTCAGGATAACGCTCAGACACTGCCATTAGACGTGATAATGCACCCGTCATTTGCTCTTGGGCAGCCGCAAAACGCTCCATCGCTTCTGGATCATTGAGCACCTCAGGCGTCACTGTGATACCGCCAGCACGTGAACGCGCTTCGGCCACTTGAGTAAACACCTCTTGCTCCTGCTCCGCATACTGCTGTACCACCTTAACAAGGTTTGGTACCAAATCAGAACGGCGCTGATATTGGTTGACCACTTCTGACCATGAGGCAGTTACCTGCTCGTCTTGTGCTTGTAGGTTGTTATAACCACAACCGCTCAGACCAACAGTAGAAGTCGCTAATACTGCTGCCAGCAACAGGGGTTTTGCTATTGATTGACGCGTCATCGTTGTCTCTCCTGATAATGATAAATAACAAATAGCCAGTAACACATTTTTTAATAATTTTTTAAATGTATATTAAAAATTATCTCTAGCGAGATATCTTGACAATAATGGCGCTATCACCGTGTTTTTACAATTCATCGTTACCAAAACACAACCGCAAAACATTATCCTTATTCTATTTCTGGCTTTTGATGTTCATAGATTGTGCGTTGTAGACTTGGTTAACGCATCAGCGTGCGCCTTGACTAGCAAATGCTGTAAATAAACTCGCTGCTATCATCAAAGCTATTTATAAATCGCCTTACCTATCATCTTGCATCAACTTAATACATCTGATTTGTTAGTACATATAAGGTTTTACCGATAGTTATCACTGCCTTCATCTCATCAAAAGCAAATATATATGGTTATATACAAAGAAAATTCTAGTAATTGGTACAAAAATATGGCAAATTGCAGTTACGTAGCCGTACGGTTTGAATACATTTGGTAGTGGACTTATCGTTTGATTAGTATTAGAGAATTATCGATTCCTATATAAACATATCAAGCACCACGCCAAGCATGTCGTCACTCAGTACTGCTCATAGCAAGTTAAACGCTATTGGCATGATCCGTATTTAATTACATAATCGACTATTTTATCCATTGGCCTAGTTATAGTGTATCTCATTTATAACGTGATAATAGGATATCGCAGTAATTGAGACAGCACAGGCATATTGACTGCAACTAGATCGTCAATATTGCTGATAAGCCAAGTGGATAAATACAGACAACTACAGTCCATTCTTAGTGGCTAAGCACGTATGAGACTTAACTTATATACATGAGTCGATGTAGCTAATTTAACTGCTTAACTTAAATAAGTAAGTTAACCAGTTAGCTTACTCCTAGCATACAGAGCCACTTTGAGACAGTACTAGGGATATACATATGGAAGGTTTAGTTAACGTAGTAAACGGAATTATCTGGAGCCCCGCGCTGATCTATCTATGCTTGGGTGCGGGCCTGTTCTATTCCATTATGACGCGCTTCGTGCAAGTGCGTTTATTCGGTGAAATGATCAGATTACTATTCACTGGTAAATCCAGTGCAGATGGTATTTCTTCATTCCAAGCACTGGCAGTAGCCTTAGCTGGGCGTGTGGGTATGGGTAACATCGCAGGTGTTGCTGCGGCTATCGGTTTCGGTGGTCCAGGTGCGGTATTTTGGATGTGGGTCGTGGCGTTCTTAGGTGCATCTACTGCCTATGTTGAATCAACACTCGCACAGATTTATAAAGAAAGAGACGTCATCACTGGCGAATATCGCGGTGGCCCTGCTTATTACTTCGAGCGGGCGCTTGGTCAAAAATGGTACGGTATCCTTTTTGCCATCGCTTCTATCTTAGCTTGTGGTATGTTCTTACCAGGTGTACAGGCAAATGGCGTTCTCAGTGCTTTCACGCAACTTATGGGTGAAGGTACTACCATGAACGTTGCAGGCCTAGAAGTCGGCTCTATGCGTCTGGTCGGCTTAGCCATCATCTTAGTCGTACTAGGTATCATCATTTTTGGTGGTATTAAGCGTATTGCAACCTTTACTGAATTTGCCGTTCCTTTTATGGCAGCCGGTTATATTGTCTTAGCTTTAATTATCATGTTCAGCAACTTCAGTTTGATTCCAGATGTATTTGGTATGATCGTTGGTGATGCATTCACTGCCCAAGCAGGTTTTGGTGCTGCTATCGGTTGGGGTGTAAAACGTGGTATTTACTCTAACGAAGCAGGTCAAGGTACTGGCCCTCACGCTGCTGCTGCTGCTGAAGTTCAGCATCCATCACAGCAAGGCCTAGTACAGGCTTTCTCAGTATATGTTGATACACTACTGGTTTGTTCTGCTACTGCCTTTATGATCTTGTCTACTGGCATGTACAACATCCAAGGTACATTACCAGAGGGTCAATTCATCGTACAGAACGTTGCCGCTACTACTGAAATCAATGCCCCTGCCTTTACGCAAATGGCAATGGAATCAGTATACGGCTCATTTGGTAATGTCTTTATCGCCATCGCTGTATTCTTCTTTGCCTTTACCACCATTTTGGCTTACTACTACATCGCTGAAGTAAACGTTGCTTACTTGACACGTTTTCTTGGTCGCGGTGCTAATAAGACAGGTTTGTTCTTAGTTAAAATCTTAATCATGGCAATGGTTGCTTACGGTGCTCTAAACTCAGCTGGTTACATCTGGGCGATTGGTGATATCGGTGTTGGCCTCATGGCTTGGCTCAATATTGTTGGTATCTTGGTCATCTTCTTTGTGGCTCGTCCAACCCTTACCATGCTCAAAGATTATGAAGCACAGCTTAAAGCGGGTGTTGAGCACTATAGTTTTGATCCTGCAAAATTCGGTATCAAAAACGCACCTTATTGGGAAGAGCGTCATCTAAAAGAGCAACAAAGATTGGCAGCTGATCCATTACGCAAAGAACACAAATAGTTGTCTTTACAGTCGTCAATACTTACTCCCTTAAGCAAAAGCCCGAGACCACCGTCTCGGGCTTTTCTGTTTAGGTGCTTTATTAAACACCTTGGGAGCTTTATATATAATCGGTGAAAAGTAATATCGATACAACACATATTGCTGGTGCGACTTTAAAGTGTTTCAACTATAGTCAAAGCATTTATAAAACACCAACATCATTGCTAAAAACTTCAGTAAGGGCAACGCGTGTTAATGCATTATAAAATGATTACGGTGCTGCTAGAATAAATGAATTTGGCAATCCTAAGCACGTTGTTTGGGATTGGGATCACTATTTTATAAACCCAAAAAAGCCCAGCGCAATGGCTAGGCTTCTTCAATATTATCGTATTATCAATAAATTGTTTATAGAAACAACTTACTCAGGCATTAATACCGCATCGATAGTGTGTACCACACCATTTGTTGCCATGATATCAGTACCAGTAATATTAGCAGTGTTACCAGCTGCATCAGTAATCACGTTAGCATCGCTGATGTTTATAGTAGCACCATTAACAGTAGCAACGTCAGTACCGTAAGGAATATCAGCTGCCATAACTATCATAGGTAATACATGATATGGCAGTACTTTATTTAACAATTCTGTATTAGCCAATAGCTCTTCTTTGGTAACGCCTAACTTTTCTAATACAGGAGCGAACGCATCATCGGTAGGTGCGAACACAGTATAAGTGCCGTCTTCCATCATCATCGTATCAAGACCAGCCGATTGTAATGCAGCGGTTAGAATGGTTAAGTTTTCGTTGCCAGCTGCTACTTCAGCAATCGTTTGTGTCGCCATGCCCTCAGTTTCAGCCATTGGCTCAGCTTCAGTCATTGGTTCAGCTTCAACAGCTGGATCTACTACTACTTCTTCAGTAGCAACTTCAGGCTCAACTGGATCAGCAACGGTTTCAGTGTCATTACAGGCTGCCAATGACATGGCTGCAGTAATGACGGCGATAGATAATAAATTCTTCTTTAACATAGGTGTTTCCTTGTAGATAAACGGTTGAATTATTTGCTTAACAGATAACTTTTCTAAATTGATGCATGTAATAATATAATTTTTACTTATTACAAGTGATACCAAATTAAATAGCAGCGGTTACATCACCTCTGTTACGCCAATAACTCTAATTCTAACTGATTAATTTCGACTTGATGCTTATTTAAGTAGCAACACTGTATCAATCACGTGTACTACCTGATTGTTCTTGTGAATACTCGCTTCAGCACGACAAGTCCTCCGAGCCTTATTTAGGCATCAATACTCTATCAATGACGTGTACCACACCATTAGTAGCGGCAATGTCTGTTTTTACGATATTGGTGGTACGACCCATTTCATCCATCAGTTTACCTTGGCTCGTCACCATTAGCGTGTCTTTGCTAAGCGTCATGACATTACCTGGTTTTACATCTTTGGCATACATGGCCATATTACTATTGATAACGTGGTAGCCTAAGATTTTGGTCAATAGTGGCTTGTTAGCAAATAATTGCGCTTTGGTCATGCCAGTTTCTTGTAATGCTTGTGCAAACGCGGCATTGGTTGGAGCAAATATCGTATAGTTAGCATTTGGATTAGATAACGCACCTGCCAAATCTGCCGCAACAACGGCTTCGACAAGTAATGAGAAATCAGGATTGCTTTGGGCAACTTGTACCACATTCATTTTCGCCATAGATTGACTATGCATAGGTGCTGTCATAGCGGCGCTTTTGGTTGGCATCATATTATTACAAGCACTTAAACCAGCAATTGAGATGGCTAATGTACCGATAGTGGCAATTTTAGTAAGTTTCATAACATTTTCCTTAATGATTGAGTTTTTATTGACTATGATCTTGCAGGTTAGATTGTCTTTCTCTTAAAGCAATGACTTGCTCTAATACTACTGGCAAATGCAAATAGTAAGAGAATAAAAATCATTAATATTTACTAGTAAGCATTACTTACAAAACATTAATCCTTCTGAAATTAAATTAACATATACAAGAGCTTTATCAATTCTTCTTTTCGCTATTTTTTGTAGTAACGATGTAAATTTTGTCTGTCTAACATGATTCATCATCGACTTTACTGGATAAAAGTACGGCTTTATATAAAACTTAAAGGGTTATCTCATTCATTCATGACAATTTATCCATGAATGCAATAGTATTTGGTGTCATCCTCAGTCACTTAACGGGCAACCACTATGGTTATCGTGTTGCCAAAGCAGAATAAGCACTATCCCACGTACTACATATTTTTCATGCTAAAATAATGCGGATTTGCTCGTTTCTTTTATAGATTTTGTACGCTATTCATTACTCCTTCCCTTCATAATATTGACGATATAAGCAGCGCTCCTATGACTCCAACGATGACGCCAAAAACTTCTTCCCCAACGGTTACTACTTCTCAAGACTCACACTCTACAAATGGCTTTATTCTGACGCCACCTGCGGTGTTTCCTTATAAGGAGCAGCAACTGACTGCGCGTGCCCGTATTACCGAGCAAATGGCGTCCAGAATTTTGATGTTGGATGGGGCAATGGGTACACAGATTCAAACCTATAAACTGGAAGAAGCCGATTATCGTGGTGAGCGTTTTGCGAACATTAGCCAAGACGTCAGGGGTAATAATGATCTGCTGGTACTCTCGCAACCGCATATGATTCAAGAGATTCATCACGATCATTTGGCTGCTGGTGCCGATATTATCGAGACCAATAGCTTTAACGGTACGCGTCTGTCGATGGCCGACTACGATATGGAATATCTGGTGCCCGAGCTGAATAAGACCGCTGCCAAACTTGCCCGCGAAGCCGCTGATGCATTTACCGCCAAGACCCCTAACAAGCCGCGTTTTGTCGCAGGCGTCATTGGCCCGACTTCGCGCACATGCTCGCTATCGCCTGACGTCAATGACCCTGCCTTTCGTAACATTACCTTTGATGAGTTGGTGCTCAATTACCGTGAAGCGACACTGGCATTAATGGAAGGCGGCGTCGATATTATCTTGATCGAGACGATTTTTGACACCCTTAATGCCAAAGCGGCGATATTTGCGGTGACTGGCGTGTTTGAAGACATTGGTTTTGAATTGCCCATTATGATTTCGGGAACGATTACCGATGCGTCAGGTCGAACACTATCGGGTCAGACGGCTGAGGCGTTTTATAACTCTATTCGCCACGCCAAACCCTTATCGGTTGGCTTTAACTGTGCGCTTGGGGCTGACGCGCTGCGTCCTCATATTCAAACGTTGTCAAATATCGCCAACACTTATGTATCGGCGCATCCAAACGCGGGTCTGCCCAATGAGTTTGGAGAGTATGACGAAACAGCTGAGGAAACCGCTGCCCTACTCGAAGGTTTTGCCAAGGCTGGTATTTTAAACATCGTGGGCGGCTGCTGTGGTACGACGCCTGAGCACATTCGCCAAATCGCTAATATGGTGGCAAACTATGCTCCGCGTGTCATTCCGGAAATTGCACCTGCCTGCCGTTTGTCTGGACTTGAGCCATTTACCATCAATGCTGACAGCTTGTTTGTCAACGTGGGTGAGCGTACTAACGTCACTGGCTCCAAAAAATTCCTACGTTTGATTAAAACCGAAGCCTATCTTGAGGCGCTCGATGTCGCTCGCGATCAGGTCGAAGGCGGCGCGCAGATCGTTGATATCAATATGGATGAGGGCATGCTTGACTCCAAGCAGGCAATGATTCATTTCATCAACTTGGTGTCTGGTGAGCCTGATATCAGCCGTGTGCCGTTGATGATTGACTCGTCGAAATGGGACATTATCGAAGAAGGCCTTAAGCGCACGCAAGGCAAATCTGTCGTCAACTCGATCTCGCTAAAAGAAGGTCATGCTGAGTTCGTTGAGCGTGCCAAATTATGTATGCGCTACGGTGCAGCCGTTATCGTCATGGCCTTTGATGAAGACGGTCAGGCCGATACCTACGAGCGTAAAATCCAGATTTGTCAACGCAGCTACGATGTATTGGTCAATGAAGTAGGCTTTCCTTCTGAAGACATTATCTTTGATCCCAATATTTTTGCGGTTGCCACTGGTATCACTGAACACAATAATTATGGCGCGGACTTTATCAATGCCACGCGCTGGATCACTGAGAACCTGCCTAATGCCATGGTATCGGGCGGTGTCTCAAACGTCTCGTTTAGTTTCCGTGGTAACCCCATTCGTGAAGCCATCAACTCTGTGTTCCTATACCATGCGATCAAAAACGGCCTGACCATGGGTATCGTCAACCCTGCCATGCTTGAGTTGTACGATGATATTCCTACCGAGGCTCGTGACGCCATCGAAGATGTCATGCTCAACCGCAATCAGGGTGAGACGGGACAGGACGCCACCGAACGCCTGATGACGGTCGCTGAAAACTATCAAGATGGCGGCAAGAAAAAAGACAGCACGGTTGATATGAGCTGGCGTGAAGGGACAGTAGAAGAGCGTATCGCTCATGCACTGGTCAAAGGCATCACCACCTTTATCGAAGCGGATACCAAAGAAGCGTGGGAGAAATATCCCAAACCGCTAGAGGTGATCGAAGGGCCACTGATGGACGGTATGAATATCGTCGGTGATTTATTTGGCGCGGGCAAAATGTTCTTGCCGCAGGTGGTCAAGTCTGCGCGCGTGATGAAGCAATCCGTTGCGTGGCTAAACCCGTATATCGAAGCGGAAAAGGTTGAAGGCGAAGTCAAAGGGAAAATCCTGATGGCGACCGTCAAAGGCGACGTCCATGATATCGGCAAGAATATCGTTGGCGTGGTGCTTGGCTGTAACGGCTATGACATCGTCGATTTGGGCGTGATGGTGCCCTGTGAGACTATCCTTGATACGGCTATCAGAGAAAAAGTCGATATCATCGGCCTGTCAGGTCTGATTACCCCAAGTCTCGATGAGATGGTCTATGTCGCCAAGCAAATGCAAGAGCGCGGTATGACGCTACCACTAATGATCGGCGGGGCGACAACGTCGAAAGCGCATACTGCCGTCAAGGTCGAACCGCAATATCAAAACGATGGTGTCATCTACGTCACTGATGCTTCACGCTCCGTGGGCGTGGTCACCAAGCTGCTGTCAAAAGAGCACCGTCAAGCGCTTATCGATGAGACGCGCGCAGAGTATGTCAAAGTCCGTGAACGCCTCGCAAAGCGTCAACCAAAAGCAGCCAAGGTTACCTATGCCGAGTCGGTCAAGATTGGCTTTCAGTGTGATTGGGAAAATTACGTCCCACCCGTCCCTAATAAGTTAGGACAAGTGATATTTGACGACTACCCGATCACCAACCTGCTGCCTTATATTGATTGGACGCCTTTCTTTATCTCTTGGGGACTGACGGGTAAATACCCGAAAATATTGCAAGACGACGTGGTGGGTGAAGCAGCACGAGATCTGTTTGATAATGCCAATGAGCTGATGCAAAAAATGATCGATGAGAAGTCACTCGTGGCCAAAGGCGTGTTTAAGCTTATGCCCGCCCGCCGCACTGGTACAGATACCGTGACTGTTTATGACAATGCGCCTGCTGATGGCGGCAAACCGACCTATCAGTTTGAACACTTACGTCAACAAAGCGACAAATCTAGTGGCAAGCCAAACTTTAGCTTGGCAGACTTTATCTCGCCATCAGATACGCATACCGACCACTTGGGCGGCTTCACCGTCTCCATCGTCGGTACAGAAGCATTGGCTGAAAAGTACAAAGCCGCTGGCGATGACTATAACGCTATTATGGTACAGGCACTTTCTGATCGTTTGGCAGAAGCCTTTGCCGAGCATCTACATGAACTGATTCGTAAAAACTATTGGGGTTATCAGCCGACTGAGTCACTCACCAATGATGAGATGATTAAAGAAAAATACGTCGGCATCCGTCCAGCGCCTGGCTACCCTGCTTGCCCTGAGCATACCGAAAAAGGCAAACTGTTCGACTGGCTCGGTACGGTAGAGGCGATCGGCACGACCTTGACCGAAAGCTATGCGATGTGGCCTGCGTCCTCGGTCAGCGGATTTTATTACTCGCATCCTGATAGTGAGTACTTCAATGTCGGTAAAATCAGTCGCGATCAGTTAGAGAGTTATGCAGAGCGTAAGGACTGGGATATGAAGACTGCTGAGAAGTGGTTAAATCCGAATTTGTAGGCGTATTGAATTCCATTAACGCGTAGATACTTTATAACTGTTTTTTGGCTTATTCATTTAATATGAGTAAGCCATTTTTTATGGCTAATCCTTTACTTATTACTAGCAAACTTATCGCTACCTTCATAGCAAAATACTTTTATCATTTGTTGACAATAACCATGCTAAATTATTGGCTACTCTATTATTTTGAGACAGGCTATGAATCAGATTGCATTACTCTCTAGTTGGATTGGCAAAACGTTTGCAATCTGGGCATTGGTCAGTGCTGTGTTGGGCTTTGTATTTCCTACATTTTTTGCCTCGTTGGCGTTTTTGATTGTCCCGATACTTGGCATCATTATGTTTGGCATGGGCATGACGCTCAAAACAGAAGATTTCCTAGAAATTGTCAAACGACCAAAGCCTGTATTGGTAGGACTGGTGGCACAATTCACCTTAATGCCGTTGATTGCTTACTTACTAACGGTGGTTTTTAATCTTGATCCTTTGATCGCGGTCGGCGTTATCTTAGTCGGTTGTTGCCCTGGTGGCACGTCTAGTAACGTGATTACTTTCTTAGCCAAGGGTGACGTGGCGTTAAGTGTGGCGATTACCTCTATCTCTACCCTACTTGCGCCCTTTTTAACCCCTATTTTATTAAACGTGTTTGCCGGACAGCTAATCGATATCGACTTGGCCAGTATGATGCTCACCATTACTAAAATCGTCATCTTGCCTATTTTATTGGGTGTCATCTTTCACAAATTTTTGGGCAAAAAGATCGAGTTCATCACCGAGGTATTACCAATGATTTCGGTCTTGGGGATTTCCATTATCATCGCGGCTGTGGTGGCAGTTTCTAAAGCGACTATTTTAGACAGCGGTGCGATCGTATTTGTGGTGGTCGCCTTACACAATATGCTGGGATATACCTTGGGCTATGTGATCGCGCGCTTGTCTGGATTTACGGAGAAACAACGCCGCGCCATTATGATAGAAGTGGGAATGCAAAACTCTGGTCTGGGTGCTGCCCTTGCGGCGACGTATTTTAATCCTGTTGCTGCCTTACCGAGTGCGATATTCAGTGTGTGGCATAATTTTAGCGGTGCGTTGGTTGCGAATATTTTTGCTAAGAGAGATGGTAAGTGACTGGTGGTAAACTCCGTCATGATCAATTAGAAATTTATACTAAACATGAAAGTTATGATATTAAAACGGCTAAGAAGTGGTTAAATCTGAATTTTTAAAGGTTATGCTAGAAATTTTTAAAGAAATATTGGTTGTTTAATTAGCTGATTTCGCTATTTTTTCATGTACTAATTAGAACAAAGCTAATGATAAAATTACCGACCTAATACTATCTTTCAGGATTAAAGCTTACTTTGAAAGTACTTAAAATGGAACTTCTTAAGTACCTTCAAATTTGTCCTTCTAACTTCTTCTCTAACAACATCTGTGTTTGCAGAATGAAATAAGGAACTTCTTTATTTAGTTGCTTTATATATTGAGCCTTTCCCTTTAAGGATAAATATTTATCTTTAAGCTGAGCATATGGTTCATTATCTATATTAATATTTATGTTTTCACATAGTTTCCTTGATTCCTTATAAAACACATTCTTCACATCTACTGTATTTTTGAGAGCAATACCTGTCACAATCGGTATCTGATTTGAATTGTATCTTTTGGTTTTTTCCTCTTTAACAGTATATCCATATCGTTCTATGATTTTTTTCATAACATTATAATGGCTATCATTAACAATTTGACCAGATATAGTTATATCATCTGCATAAACTGTAAACTGTTGCTGAGCTTTATGAGATTGTAGATACATTTCTTGAAACATATCTAGATTCACTAAATTACAAAGATATACACTAATCTGGCTACCTGTAGGCAGTGAGCCTTCAAAAGAACATATTATTGATAAAATATAAGCTACATCCTGTTCACATTTTAACTTATCTCGAAAAAATTTACGTATAGTTTCATTGCCTATGTTCTGATAGTAAGATTTAATATCAAAAGTGATTAACTGTTTAGAATGTAAGTGAGCTTTTGCGTTACTAATATGAGAGCAGCCTTTTTTTGAATAATGTATATATGAAGGCGTTTCAACTCTAGATAATAAGTTAGCAATTCGATTATGAACACGATACATTAGATTAATAGGCTCTTGAATTAATCGTCCTTTTTGATTGACATAGCAATGATAGAACTCACTATTTTTAGATTTATCAATTAGTACCTTAAGGTCTTGATTATTTATGCCAAGAATTTCACAAAGTTTTTTTAAGCTAGTAACTCTGTATAACCTACATTGATCTATAGAATATTTTTTATCAGTTTTCACCTTTAGTTTTTTTCCGCTCATCTTCAGTACTCCAATCTAGGATTTTAAGAATAAAGCTTGCAGATTTTATTCGAAAGGTCTTAGATATCTTTCCTTCGTTCTCAAGTTGTTCTGAAAAGTACAGTAGAGAAGAGACAGGTAAATCGAAATAGTTTGAATAACTCTGTAAAAGCTCGATACTTGGGGATTTCTTACCATTTTCAATTTCAGACAGATAAGAATTAGATATGTTTAGCTCTTGTGAGAGCTCATTTTGCTTCATGTTATGAAACAAACGAATTTTTTTTAAGGCATTGTTAATCATATAAGACTCCGTAAGAATCTGTTGAGGACAACGCTTAAGGGTTACCGTCAAAGTAGTGCTTAATTAAATCAACAATCCTAAGCAAACTATAAATAATTTTAAAAGCTTTCAATAGCAAGAAGATTGACTTCTTTAGCCATTTTTTACTTCCCTTAAGCGGTTGCTGATTATTAGTTGAGTTTTTCATAAAAGTTTCTCCTAGTTAATACTAGTACAATTACTAGTATCCTCATCACAACTAGAAAAATAGACTTAATCAGCGGTCAATCCTAACAGGTGCTTGCTTGCTCTCATTGCAAGCAAGCACCATACCGAACTATTACAATACGTCGAACAAAGGACGCATGAGCCCAGCAAAAGGTAGAGGATTCTAATCCTCCGCAGGTAAAAAAACTTACCTAATATTCATGATGAGTTATTCGTCTATACATCAACTAACATTCAAGATTATACAATAAGAAAAAAATTAATCAACGTTTATTTCGCAAATAGCGAAATAAATATTAGCAAATAGCGAAATAATTATCTAAGCCCATATACTATTTAGTTAGAAACTCTGGCAGACCCCTTATCCTAACTATAATTTAATCTGCTTTACCTTTTGTCCGCCGACACTTCTCCGAACAATAAATCACCTGCTCCCAATCTTTCTCCCACTTCTTACGCCACGTAAATGGACGCTGGCAGACGGGGCAGGTCTTTTGCGGTAAGTTTACTTTTTTATGTGCCATGAGCTTCCCTGCGTTACTTCGTAGTATAAAATTCTGGGTTAGAAAGTCAGCTTACAATTTATTCAAAATGGTGCGCGGGGCGCACCCTACCTTGTTTTCATATATCTTTATTTCGCTATTAACGATTACTTATCTTCTTTTTGATGATCCAACCCTTCATACTTCTTAATTCGGCGGCACTGGTCTGAGCAATACACCATGCTTTCCCAGTTTTTATCCAGCTTTTTAGTCCAACTAAATTCACGCTCGCAGACCGGACATTCTTTTTTGCGGACATTCTTTTTTTTGTGCGCCATACATTTCTCATTAATTTGTTTATGACATGAATCACTTGCCAGTATAGTCTAATCACCTACATACTACTCATAGTCATCGAAGATTTTGTTTAGTCTGTTGAGGCTACTGACGATGAGCTTACCTGATTGATCAGTACTGGTATCAATGGCCAGCTTTTCATCCATCCGCAGCGTCAGCGGCTCTAATGCTTGCTTGAGCGCATTTGCAATGAGTGCGGTCTGCTGATGAATATCAGGGATATCGCTAGCGGCGACTTGACTCTCATCACTCTTTATCAGGCTTTCGGTTAGGCTATTAGACAAGCTATCTGCCATGTTTTGCGCCAATTGCTCAACCGCATTGACCAACTGTACCATCAACTCTTTTTGCACGTCTTGGTTTTGCTTGAGATACTCGCCTTCGGCTTTATGATCGTGCTTATATATTTGCAGCAATTGGCTCACGCTTTTCTCAAAGCCATTATCGATGCTGTCGCTGACGACGTTGGCATTATTGATCACGCTATCGGCGAGGATTTTTTGTGATGCTAGCTGAGTCTCTAACTGGGCTTGGCGTTCTACCTCTCGTAAGCGGGCGATTTGCTCTGGGTTATTTTGCGTTAAGTAAGTTTCAAACTGGCTACTGATGGCATTGAAGCCACTGGCCAAGTCGACCAACTGCGCGACGATGCGCGCGCCCGTATCACCGTCTTCGCCGCCCATGGCTTTGTTACGTAAAAAGTCCGCTTTGATTTGTGCCCAACGTTCTGTTTCTTCTTCGGTCAAGACACCGCGCATCTCGCCAAGCTTGAGCAAGTTACTCTCTGCGCCTTGGGTCAATAGCTGCGACTCACCCAAATAATGATCGTCTATTAACTGGTTAAGCTCATTGTCATTCATGACCGCTGACAGCTTTTCAGTCATCTTATTCATATTACGATAACTGCCTTGCAGCTTAAATATCGGCTCGACGCGATACTTATCATCTTGCGAGGCAGAAGCAATATAAGCTTGATTAACATCGAGGATGACTTCTTGCACCCTAAACATATGACGCAAGATGGCGACAATCTCATTAATCTCTGAGGTGCTATATGGATAAGTCAGATCGCTGCTTTGTGCTTGCGCGAGGTTGGCATTATTCGTTTTTGCCATTTTAATTAGGCGATGCACATCGCTTAAATCACGGTTGGCCAGTGGTGCGAGAACCGTATTAGAAGTTAGTGAGTTTTCGATATAACTCAGCGCAAAGACCTCCTCCATGCCGCTCATGATATCGCCTAAGTTGTAGATATCGGCACGGTTGGCGAGCATGTCAGGGACTTTAAAGGCTTCACCGCTCTCGGTATACGGGTTACCCGCCATGACCACGCAGAACTTTTTGCCGCGCATGTCATAGGTCTTGGTCTTGCCTTGCCAGACGCCATCGATACGGCGTGTGCCATCGCCTAATGAGATAAACTTTTGCAAAAACTCCGCATGGGTATGCTGAATATCATCGAGATAAAGCATGACGTTATTACCCATCTCAAAGGCTAAGTTGATTTTATTTAATTCTTCTCGTGCGGTAGCATTGGGCGCTTTTTCTGGATCTAATGAGGTGACATCATGACCGAGTGACGGACAATTAATCTTCATAAAGATAAGACCAAGACGATTTGCCACGTATTCCATCAAGGTCGTTTTACCGTAACCTGGTGGCGATATCATCATGAGGATACCCATCAAATCGGTACGCTTATCTTCGCCGACCGTGCCCATTTGCTTGGCAAGATTATCACCGATAAGTGGCAAATAGCTCTCGTTAATCAGACGGTTACGCACAAATGAGGACAATGGACGCGGCATAAATTCGTCCAGTCGCAAAGCTTCTTTTGACTCATGTAATATTTCTGAGCGCATCGCCAGATAACGTCTATAAGCAGGGATAACTTGGGTGTGATGGTGATGCAGACGATTTAAGAAATCATCGACGGCAAAGGTTAAAGTCTGCTGATGAATACGTGTATGCTCACCCAATAGATTGTTGACTTGACTCTCAAGCGATACCTTACCCGTGCTACGCTCAAAGCTTTGCACCTGATTGAGCGGATTATTAATACTGGTCAATGACATGGGTGATGAGGTGATTGAGGAAAATGATAAGGCAGATGGCGTAGCATTTGTACCTTGATTGCCTAGACCTTGATTACCTAGACCGTTATTGTTCTGACCTTTATTAAGCGTCCCTTTATCAAAGCTCGCGCCTGAATCAATGAGGCGCTGTACCAAGGCTTCACGCTGAGTATCATTTAATTGAGTGAGTAAAACAGCAATGGCTTCGGGCACATAATGACGACCACTATCTAGCTGTTGCTTGCGTAGCGCCTCTTTTCCCTTACTCTCAGCAAGCTGCTCTTCACTGAGTGCGCCTTCACCATCTGTTTGATCGCTGGCCGTCTCGCTATTACTGTAAGTCTTATCAAGTAAGGCATGGAACCATGTTGCCAATAGCTCATAAGCGGATTTGGGTTGAAAGCCAAGCTTACCGATTGCAGATTGTAATTGCTCAAAACTGGCAGTATGTTGCGTGCTGCTGGATGAGCTACTCAGCGTTTGGCTTAGCTGCTCACACAACTGCTGCGCTTGTTGACTGGTTTGCCAGTTTATTGGGTTGTATGCGCCTGCATTCGATTCAGCCGACTGCCCCATGACGCTAACTAAGTATTCACTAGCCAGCTGCACATAACTGGGTTTAAAGATGTTGGTGTTATGAATGTCGCTGGTATTTGAATCTGGTTCTGAAGCCAACTCTGAGTTTGACGGCTTTTTAGCATCATTATTAATGCTAACACTGTCATCATTATGAGCTATGACGAAGTGACGCATGACTTGGCTCATGTCTTCAACTAGCAAATATTTCGCCGTGTCACTGCCGAGTGTACGGCGCAGTTGCTCAGCGGTAGCCGCTCTATCTGTCCAGTTGCTCGCGCGGGTCAACACTGACTCGTTCAGCCAACTGTCATAACCAAATTGACGCAGACTGTCTAAACCAAGTGCTTGTACGATATTCAACTGCCAATAGAACAATTGCGCCAAGGCACGTACTTGCGGCGTATAAATCAGTAGCCCTGCCGCGCGTAATGTCGGCAGTATTTGCATCAATAATAGCGTGGCATCATGGTCATGAATGCCCTTGTCATAACCAAGCTGATAACGAGGGATGGCGTAAGTTTTGACCAATTTGGACAATGGGCTATCATTGTCGATATCGCCATTAACATCAAGGGTAATGATGGTTTCGTCATACGCTCTATATAGACGTGTTTCGGTCAGGCCGTCTTGGCTGTTTTTGGCGCTCTCGATAATGCTATAAGCTAAGTACTCGGCGCGGTACACCTTGTCGGACTCGGAGGCGATATTCATGTCCCAATACGGGCGCAAGGCGTTTAGCTCAGCATTATTAAGCACTCCATAATAATCTGTGCCCGTTAGATGCAAATTCAGCACACGCTTGCCATCTGACTGTTGACGGCTGAGCAAGGTCAAATCTAATGGCTGAGTATTGACCGAAAAACGGTGCTTGCCCAGCTTGATGATCTGACCGCCGTCTTCAAACAAGTCCGACTTATCTTTTAGACTCTTATAGCTCTCGATCTGAATAGCTTTTAGACGCGCATCGATATCATCGGCTTTGACGCTAAAGCCCATCGCTTGTAGCTCTTTTGCGATGTGACGTACTTTTTGTACCAGACCATCTGAGGCAAAGTAAGTATTTAACGCCTCTTCCTCTGTAAAACCAGTGACGCCTGTGCTTTGCGTGCGTTTTTTGATACTCTCAAGCATTCGCAGCGCACCATCGCCTAAGTTTTGCGCTTTGCGATTACGGGCATCGAGCAGTTGCTGCTTATGATTTTCAAAGGTTTCGTAAATCTCTTCACGTTTGCTAATGATATCGGCTAAAAACTGATCGCCACTATTGGTCTCTGGATCAGCGAACTGGCTTTCCAATTCTTCTAGCTGTACCAGCAATTTTGCCATTTGCTCATCTGATTTCTCAGGGGTATTAGCAATGGATAACGCATTGGCAATCGACTGCCCGAACAGCTTAAACTGCGCGCCAAATTGTGCGACGGCCTCAGCCGATCCTAAGTTTTTGCGTTTATGATTGAGCTTGGCTTTGCTCTGGTTGAGGCTGGCATAAATGGTCGATATGTCATCGATGATTTGCGTACGCACTGTGGCATCAGCTACATCCAACGTGCCTAGCAACTCGGTCAATAAATCTAAACCCTGTGCTGTCTCATCAATTTTTTCTAGTACAGGTTTCAGCTCAGCATTGGTTTCTGCTGTATTCAAACGCTCACTGACATCTATCAATATGCCTTCATAGCTTGATAGTGCCTCTGCCCCACTTAAAAACAGTACGGTCTTTTCGGCAAGCTCACTTTCTGCTTGTTCTAATTGCTTTTGCAATGCCTGTAGCTTGTCACTATCTAAATAACGCAAATCCTCCAAACTGACCAAACGACCTTTTTGCCGTCTTAATGCCGACAGTTGATCGACATAATCACTGGCGGATTCAAACGTAGTGACGCGGATCTGCCGTAAGATCTCATTTTGCTGAGCTTCAGCATCAGCTAAAGCAGTTTGCGTTTGCTTTTGGATACTTTGTACCTTAGCAAACTCATCAATGACCAACTCTGCCGTCGCTGTCACTTCTTTGATACTACTGGCGATTTCGCTCAGCTCAGGCTCAGACAGCCAATAATAGCTATCAAACAATCTGCTGGTATTATTAGCTAGCTCTTCATAGAGCTTTTGCGACACGCTTTGATTGTCAATGAGGCGAGTAATGCTATAGAGATCAGAGATGCCACGTACCAGTTCTTTATTACCGATTTTTCCGTAGAAGCTCGTACTTTCAGGTAATTCGCTAACATACTCAGGCGAGGCATAAGGCGTATGCCATATCTGCATCGGATGAATGCGCGACGGCTCACTTTGGTCACTAAATAGCACCAAGCGCCCGTTGTCTGCCAATGCCATACCATTACAATAAATGGGATTTGCCAGTTGTTTTTTGATCAAGTTATAAGGAAATAACCCAGTGACACCCAAATCTCTATCATAAAATAAGAATAAAACATCCTCACCATTCGTCGATATGATTTTGCGTTTAAACTTTAAATTTTTGGCGTCAACGCTATTGGCATCGAATAGCTTATATTCGCCCGTTTGCAGATAATATCCACCCGGAAATATAATGCCGTGATCTTCTGGTAGCTGCACACATGATTGACCAATGGCATCCAAACGTAATACCGCCTCGGTCAAGGTGTTATAAACGAAATAACGATAACTGTCCTCGCGGTAAGGCAATATTTTTAGCAGTATGAGACTGCCCACTTTGGCATAAGCAATCTCAGCATCGGTCAGCGACTGCGTACGATCATTCACAGGCTCGCTATAGATACCTTGCCCTGATTGCGTATTGTCCTCAATCTTAATGGTCAAATCGCCACCGACCGTTTCCACAAATATCGTGTCTAGGATATTCATGTGTGGATACTTACCATTGATCATCTGATCACGCGTGGTATCGATCCAATCAAAGTCATAAGCAGGCGGCAACTCAATATCACGCTCGCCTCGATTGTCCACGTAGGCGACTTGTGCTGACTCTGTGTGCCTTGACTAAAATCTAACGCAAAACGGAAGACCCGAATATC
Source organism: Psychrobacter aquaticus CMS 56 (assembly GCF_000471625.1). Lineage (GTDB taxonomy): Bacteria > Pseudomonadota > Gammaproteobacteria > Pseudomonadales > Moraxellaceae > Psychrobacter > Psychrobacter aquaticus. The sequence goes on along the minus strand of NZ_AUSW01000014.1, from coordinate 31,933 downwards.
GGTGATGCGCTCACCAATCTGAAACGCCAATAGCAGCTTGCTGTCTTTGACCTTCAACTGAATCAGGCGTGTTTGCTTGTAATATCGATATAGCTCGTTGAAATCTTGGACAAAGGCATCTTGATCTAAAAAGGTTCCTTTTAAATCGACTTCTTCGAGCTGATAGTCTTGATCAGCGCTTTCCGTATCAATGCTAGCATTAGCATTAGCATTGTCATTACCTTCCTTGTCAATACTGCAATCGGTTGGCTCAATCAGGCGATACAATGACAGCACATCTTTAATGTTACTTGCCCGCTTCAGACCCATAAAAACATTGTAGCCAAATAGCAGATAATCGCCGACTTGCACCATGTCTTGCGCCACACAGTTGTGCTCGGTACGAATCCGAGTGCGAGCAATCACTTGCATCTGTGTGCTGCCAAACTCTTCGAGGCGAGCATTATTTAAGGTAGCCGTTTGTTGCTCTAGACGACTGCCTTGCTCGGTCAGACGTTTTTTTATGAGCTCATAAGCATTGCCTGAGGCAACCGCCTGATCGGTTTGGTTTGCTTGGTTAGAATTAGGATCGCCTTTGCTATCTGAATTGCTTGAGTTTTGCGTGTCCGCCATCGTTGCTTGTCCATTTTTATTGTTTGGCAATAAGGAAAATAAGAAGCTATTTATATTAAAGAAGTATTAAGAGTAAAAACGCACTTGGCTAATCTAAAAAAACGAGTCACCACTGCTGGTTTTTTTAGATTAGCCAACTCATTATTAATGGCATTTATTCAATATCGCTCTGTTAAAGCGCTTAGAGTGATTTGATTAAAACAATCTACCACCTAAGTGATAGATTGCGTATTGATGGTAAATTTATAAGGTAATCTTGCCAAAAATCATTCATGTCGATTGAATTGAGGGCACACCCTAGTATTAAGCTGATTTATCATCACTGTGCTGATTCGCTTTCATAACCTGATTGGCCATCACACCGTTGATGATACCGCTCAACGTATCTGACTTCCCCGCTAGGCCATCAATGGCTTTACCGATAGACAATGACTTGGCAAAGTTATCAAAGAAGTGCGCTTCACCGCCAACGATGTCGATTTTGGCTTTTTGTAGCGCCACTGCCAAGACTTCAGCGTTTTCTTTGGCAATCTCTTTACCTGCTTCGATCGATGCCAGCGCTTCTTGCAAGGCCGTCTCAAGACTCATGCGGAACTCTTCGTGCTCGCGTGCCTCTTTGCTCATGCTACCCATGGCATTGAATTTTTCGACCAGACCATCTGCTTCGGCTTGGAAATGTGCACGAGTAACTTCGGCTTTCGCCAGTCCAACTTCACGTTCTGCCTTGGCATTTGACTCACCGCGAGCGGCGATGACCTGAGCATTTGCCATACCGACATCGCGCTCGGCTTTGGCATTAGACTCGCCACGAGCCGCAATAATCTCAGCATCCGCCATGCCTTTTTCACGCTGTGATTGCGCCTCAGCTTGTCCAGTTGCTCTGATGATATTGGCTTTGGCAATGCCTTCTTTTTCCAAAGAAACCGATTTGGCTTCTTGGATAGCGGCTTCAGCAAAACCATGTGCAGACTCTTCGGCCTTGATACCTTCAGCCATTCTGATTTTGGCTTCTGACTCTTTAGCAGAGGCTTCAAGATTGGCAGTAGCAAGCGTGGTAATCTCAACAGCTTTATGCTTGGCAGATAACTCTTCTGCTTCTGCTTTTTTCACCTGACGTACTTTGATTTCTTCAGCGTCTGCTTCGGCAGCCAGTACACGCGTTTGCTTAGAGCGCTCGGCTTCGCTGACTTCGCGAACTTCTTTGATACGCTCTTCTTCTTGCGCCACCGTTTTGTCTACCGCGATGCGCTCACGAATGACGTTGGCGATTTCTTTTTTCTCAAGCTCAATCGCGCGTTCGGCCTCGATACGTTGCAAGTCAACTTCACGCTCACGAGAGACAATTTCTAAGTCACGAGCACGCGTGACTTTCTCTTCTTCGATGACCACGGCACGTAGGCGATTCTGCCCAGCCACTTCGATCTCACGTTGCTGATTCTCACGCTGAATTGCCAAGTCTTGCTCAACCATGATAACGGCGGTTTCTGACTTCTTGCGCTCTTCTTCTTCAATCTTGCGAGTTTCAGCCGTTTCACGCGCAATCACCGACGAGATTTCACGCTTCTGCTTGGCTTCAGCATCGGCTTGTTGACGCTCAAGCTCCAGCATCGCCTCTCTGGTTTCAACGTTCTTTTTCTTAACAGCCAGCTCTTCGTCACGCTCAAGCTCATTGGTGATAACGTTTTGAAAGGCGGTTAGCTGCGTAATCTTTTTGATACCTTCAGCATCTAAGATATTACTTGAATCTAATGATGTCTTTGGCGTTTGCTCCAAGTAGTCAATCGCCACATCTTCTAGGACATAACCGTTCAGGTCGTTACCGATTTCTTGAACAATACTGTCACGGAACTGGCTGCGGTTTTCAAACAACTTAACGAAATCAATCTGTTTCCCAACCGTTTTTAGTGCTTCTGAGAATTTTGCATTAAATAGCTCGTTGACCGCTACCTTGTCTGACGCTCTGTCTACGCCAACTGACTTGGCCACTTTAAGAACATCTTCTTCGGTCTCATTGACACGCAAATAAAACGCCACTGTGATATCAGCACGCATATTATCAGCGCAAATCAGCCCTTCTTTACCACGTCTGTCCACCTCTAGAGTGAGCAGCGAGATTCTCATGAGTTCTTTTTTGTTGATGACTGGCCACACAAAGCCACCATCAAAGCGTACAGCAATTTTATTGACGCCGTTAATAATAAGTGCTGTGCCCTGATCCACCTTGATATAAAAGGCTTTGAGCATCAAAAGTGCTGCCATAATAAAAACAAACGCCAGCACCACAACCACGCCGACGATAATGAGTATGTCCATGTTCATTCCTTTAATGAAAACATTCTATAGTCAATCCTATATAAATCAGCTACGGTGTTAGGCTTGTTTAGTCTACTGTTTGCAGTACTCTTACTCGCCTTCCTTGTATCTGAATTATCTTGAACCGCCTATAACCAAATTGAAAACCGTTAATGTTTTTTGCCAGTCGATTATTTTTCTTTTTTCATCGCTGTTGATGTGTGCTAAAAGTAATGATAAAAATTATCAGGGCTAAATTATTAGGGCATGTTATTTGTCTTTAACAGGCGTTACGCGATAGGTATTGGCTTCCTCTAAATATTCTACCAACACCACTTTATCGCCTTGTTTTAGTAAATTGTCATTGATGTCTGATCGGATTTTGAGTATCAATCCTGCGCTGCCATCATTCAGCTCTGCTTCGCCATGTTTGTCTGTCACACTAAGCGTGCGTACCACAGCGACTTTACCCACATTATTAGACGAATTACGTTTGGGAATTTTGGCGATATTTTTGCGGATAGGTGAAATAATAATTCCTGTCAGCCACATGGATACGACCAATACAAAAATGAGCGCCCCTGTGCCAAAGACATAATATAAAATGCCCGAGTCAAAATTTTGATGTAGAAAACTGGTATATAAGTAGCTCAATAACCAACCAATTAAACTAACTAAACTTAGTATGATGATTAAAGGCACGCCATAAAGACCAAATTTGAGCATGAGACCTGTAAAAAAGCCCGTTGAGGATAAGTCAGCAACTTCCCCTCCTGACTCCCCAAGGTCTACGGTATCCATATCTGCCATACCGAGTAAAGACACCACCCAATATAAGGTGACGAACATCACAAGCCCCGTAAAAATAATCGTGGGATATAAACTGATTTTAGTGATAAATACTAAAAAAGATTCCTGCATGGCACGCTCCTTTTGTTCATCTAACTGGCTATCTTTATGACTCGGCAATACCACTGGTAGGATACAAATTGAGGTGATTGGGCATTGTAATAATTGGCTTAGGCGACTTTGGCACCCTATATCTTTAACCAAACGAACTTAAAAACTTAGAGTCATAGAATCAACTTATGTTTCTTTACGGATGATTATATATACATTTAATTACATAATACATAGGTTTTACTATTAACGTCCCCACACTGGTGAGCGCACGACTCCACCAGCCTGACTGCTAATGGCATAGCTGGTATTACCAGACAAAGAATGAATAACCAAACTGCCGCCACTTTGTCCGCTCACGCGTGAGGTGCGCGTTGGATAAACTGCATACTGTCCAGAGGGTGACAGACGGGCTGGCTCATCCAATCCAGTTTCTGCCAGATTAGTAATCTGCCCTGTGTCAAGCGTCATGACTGCCGCCTTGCGACCATTAAGATAGGCCATACGCTGACCATCTAAACTGAGCTGAGGACTGGCCGCATAACTGCCTGTCGATATGGGTACAGCATTACCAGTGCCGAAATAGTAACGATAAATGCTGGGACGACCCGCACGCACTTTATCACTGGTATAAACGAAGCTTTTGCCATCAGCGGCATAGCTCGGTTGTACTTCGGTACTGGGTAAAGTTGTGAGCTGCTTGGTGCTGCCGTTGCTCAGATGCATCTCATAAATATCAGCATTGCCGCCGACGGTTGAGCTGTAGAGCAATTTTTGTCCATCGGGTGAGAATGAGGCCGACAGATTACTGCCCTCCGCATTTACGATTAAATGACGCGCATTGCTTTTGCGGTCATAAATATAAATCTTAGGATGCTCACGCGGGGCTTGCTTACTATAAGCAAGCATTTGACCATCTGCTGACCACGCTGGCGCATAAATATAACCATTTAATTGATCTATCAGTTGGCGGACGCTGCCATCAGGACGAATGCTATACAGTGTCGATATCTTGGCAGTGCCGACCCCTTGCTCCTCCACATACGCAATATGTCCTTGGCGATCCGGTACGGACATTTGAGCCGTCAGCGGATTACTGATGGCAGTGTTTACAGTATTGGCAGTAGGGATATTTGATAAGGTCTGACAGCCAGTCAAAACGCTAAAAGTGGCAATCACAATCGTGCTGCTTGTTATATTTATAGTCGATTTTATAGGGGTTTTTAGCATAAGTTACCGTCCAATAGAGTCTGAGTGAGTGGGTTGTAAGATCTTTTTAGAGACGTGCCTTGTCTTTAGTGTAGCGTATATCAGGCGAGGGTTTTGGACAAAAAAATGCCCCACTAAACAGTGAGGCATTTTAAATCTGATTTGAAAGTTAAAGTTTAAAAACTAAGATTTGAAAACTGACATCAGCTTTTTATCTGTGAGGACTGAGTTATTTGGCAATGGCTTTAAAATACGCGACTTGACTGTCATTTTTGATGGTCAAAACAGGTGTGTTATTGGCATTTTTATTGAGACTGTATTTGCCTTGTACGGTTGCCAATGTCGCGGTATCAAAGCTTGCTTGTGGCTCAGGACACGCCATTAACGTACTGATGCCGTTTTTGATCTGCACATTACCATTCACAACACTGTACTCAGCGCCCATGTTATTACACGTATTTATGAAGCTGACACGGTTACTACTATTATCTTTGAAAAATCTTAGCGTTAATGGCTTAGCAGGATTAAAGAAAAGCTGGCTAACTTTATCACCGTTGGTGCGTTTGGCATCAACAAGCTGCCAGTTATATGTTTGTAGAATATCAGAAGTCACTGGCTGCGTAACGGGAGCCGTCACATTGGGGATAGTTTGGCAACCAGCTGCAAACGTACCGACAGCAAGGGTTGCTGCCATCATCATTTTAGTCATATTTTTCATCTTAATTCCTCTATTATTTTATTTAGGGCGTGTCCTAGTATAAAAAACTGTCATATTTTTTATAGTCAATCCACTATAAAAGAGTTACAGCGTTAACCTCGCTTGAAGTATTACATATACATCTGCACTCGGTTGCCTTGTAACACTTTTAAATTGAATCAACTATATGCAGAATGGCTTCTATTATTATGATTTGTTTATTGTTTTATTCATATACCTAAACAATATGGCTATTATGCACAGCACTTGTCTTACCGTCCTTATAGGTTGGGTGTATGATTGCGATATGATTTGTTTTACTTTATGATTTTTTGCTAATGGGCATTGCGAGACAGTGCATTTGCTGCTAACTGATTTTTTGAATAAAATTTTCGACGCTTTAGTTGAGATTGGCAGCTTCTTGTTGTTGCAGCGCTGCATACCCTGCCAAACGTTTGCGCTCACTGTCATTAAATAACTGCTGTTCGATTAGCTCAATCTGAGCTTGAACTTGTGCATTATCCGTCTGTTGGCTCAAAAGGCGCTGTTTTTGTGTTTCATATTGGGTAAAACGCTGGTCAAAATTGGCATCTTCTTGATCTACTTGGGCAAGCCTTGCTGCTGCTGGCGCACCTACCAACTCACGGCGCATACTATACAAGGCTTCAGGCGTTGCGCCTTTGGCTTTCATCTGTTCTGTACGATTTATCAATTCATTTAAATTCGCTTGTTGCTCGATATTGGCTTTGGCGGTATTGGCTGGCATACGGCTGATATAGTTTTGTCTTTCGGCTTGTTTTTGACTGTCAGACATTTGCTCGTTTTGCTCAATTCTAATCATCTCTATACTATAATCATCGTATTCATCTTCAGCGCCAAAAAACGCCGTGATGGTTGGTTTTTCAAAATACTGCTGACGCAAAGTGGCAACGTCTTGCTTTTGCTGAGTGACGACGCTCAAATCCAGCTCGCCGTTTTTGGTTGCTTGTAGTTGGAGATTGCCATAGCGCGTCTCTATCTCTGGGAGCGCTTTTAGATAGGCAATATATTGCTTAAATATAGCGACTGCTTGACTGGCGGCAGGCTCTGGCGTGTGGTGGCGAATATAACTCTCGACACGCGCTGATATCACGGCTTCGTTCTCCTCTCCAAGTGCCGATAAAAAATAATCAAACAGCCGCCGTAAGCCTTCGGTGACGACCAGCTGTTTGTTTTCGTCAATGATAATTTCACCATCCACCTCTGCCCCTCGTAGAGATTGTGGCAAGCTCTCTAAACCTGTGGTGAGTCTGGTAAAGTTTTGGGTATCAGAGGCTTGGATGGCTTTATCCGTACCAGACAAGATAGGCACTGCGCCATCCGCTTTATTATCGAACGCAAGAGAAAGAGGAATGACTTTCGCCAGATCCTTCCCAGCGCTGGGTTTGAACCACAGAATAATCGCCGCCGTGACTATGACAATCATGGCGATGATAGCAATCAATAAATAAGCGGAACGGCGACCATTTGACATAAGTGAGAGTTCTTATTTTATCAGTCAGTTTAGAGGTTTGCGTTTTTGAGGCGATTGACCTGAGTGCGATAGATAGACTTTGGCTCAGACTCTCCCCATGCGGTCAAACCTAACACTTGATCGGCAGAATCTAAGTGATTCATTTTATAATTATCACGAATCACATAACCAAGACGACTTGAACAGGCAGAGACCAAACCGTCGTTAGACTCGCCTGCAAACGGTACACCTGTTGCTGCCAATAAATAGTCGCTAGGATCGAGTGCGCTAGTGAGCTGTCCAACTCCACTAAATGAGTAATATTTAATGCCATTAACATTGGTACTCGCGGGCTGACCACAGTACGCTCTTGGCATCGCTGCTGGGAACTTTGCATTAAAATTGGCAGCGCCACTTGTTGATAAAGCAAGGAGCGCTTGCCAGCCATCTTGCTGTTGTATCTGATTGAAACTGATACCCGAACCGACGTCGGTAAAGCCTCCAATTAAATTAAACACACCTGATACCAACTCTGTCGTGACGTTTGATGGGCTGCCTGATGTGTTATTTGGCTCAAGCGTATTTTTGACAAAATCTGCTGTTTTTGAACCTTGTTCTGGGCTAGACACAGCTGTGACGGAGGCGACATATTTTGGTGCCACGCCAGCCACATAACGAATATCTATACCGCCTTGACTGTGCCCAAATAAATTGACTTTAGCTTTGCCTGAAATGGCCGTAATGGTTTTGACTTGTTGGAGCAGCTGCTCACCGCGAACCTCGCTGTTATTGACAGCTGACGTTTTGGTGGTATAGACCTCTGAGCCACCTTTTATCAGTTCACCCGGAATTCCATTGAAGTAATCAATGACCCCAAATAGCTTAGTGAAACCGCCAAGCCCGTGCGCCATAACAACCGGATATTGGGTTTTTGTATAGCTAGAAGTAAAATATTTGCTATCAACGAGTTTACAACCATTGGCATTGGCACAATTATAATATTGACCTGCCGCTTGCGCAGAAGTGGTTTGTAGCGTCAGCAGTAAGACACCTGCGCCAATGGCACCCAGTGATGGTAAAAATAGGCTTGGCTTTAGTGCCGTGCAGAGATAGGTTTTAATAGTCATCGCAACGTCCTTGTCATCATTGAGTATTGTCATTAAGTGTAATTTTCTTTACCTTGCCTCTGTACTTACAAAAGCGGTAAAGAATGCTGTTAATTCCTTTAACCAGCAAAATTACATTACTTATATATTCTGTAACATTCAACCCATTTATCAAAATATGAATATATTAGTATGACTAATGAGTCATATAAGCATTAACCGCGTTGTAAAGTAATTATTATTAATAATAACGATAAATTTACTATCATCTAACTCAAAACTGCCCCTAATCCATTTATGGTATAATTGGTTCACTTTAATTTCATAATTATAAGACAGATGACGATGACTAAAAAATCCCTTATCCAGTCCGCCGATGCCATAGAAAAAATGCGCGTGGCCGGTAAACTTGCCAGTGACGTCCTTGTGATGCTCGACGAACACGTTAGAGTAGGAATCAGTACCGAAGCCCTGAATCAAATTGCTCATGACTATATTGTGAATGTGCAGCAAGCCATTCCTGCGCCGCTCAACTACAATGGTTTTCCGAAATCCATTTGTACCTCAGTCAATCACGTGGTTTGTCATGGCATCCCAACTGAGAGCAAGCTGTTAAAAGATGGCGATATTATCAACATCGATGTGACCGTCATTAAAGACGGCTACTATGGCGACACCTCAAAAATGTGGATCGTTGGCAATGGTTCTATCATGGCACAGCGTATCTGCAAAGTGGCTCAAGACGCCCTGTATGCTGGCATGAGTGTGGTAAAAAATGGCGCACGTCTAGGTGATATAGGCGCTGCCATTCAAGAAGTGGTCGAACCTGAACGCTTTAGTATCGTGCGCGAATTTTGTGGTCATGGCATCAGCAATGAATTTCACCATGAGCCACAAGTCATGCACTACGGCAAAAAAGGCACAGGATTTGAGCTAAAAACCGGCATGACTTTTACCATAGAGCCGATGATTAACCAAGGTACGTGGCAGACCAAGATTTTGCCAGATGAATGGACGGCGATTACCAAAGACCGTAAGCTGTCTGCTCAGTGGGAGCACACCATGGTGGTGACCGACAATGGCTGTGAGGTGTTTACCACTCGCCCTGAAGAAGATTTGAGTTTTTTGACTCAGTAATGTCACAAAAGATCGCCTAGGCGGTCTTTTTTTTGACCTACAATTAGGGCATATTGAGTACTGTGCTTATTGATTATTTACCTTTATACTTTTGATGGTATAGTTTGAATCGCATGATGCTTTCATAGTTTTATCGTTTTAATATGCTCTTAGTTGTCACGCTCTAGTTAGTTGTCTCGCTCTATTTAAATTCTTAATTGGATAACACTCATGTTTACTTGTGATGTCGCCTCTATTGATCTGACGCCCTTACCTCTTTTGCTATCAAATAATGTGGCGACAGATGCAACTCTGCTAGCAGACACCAATGCACCAGAAAAATCGTTACTGGGTATTCCTGAGTGGCTGGCACAAATCAATGACGATATCAGTCGCGCACTTGAACGTGGGGTCAATATCCGCCAATTGGTCGCGGCACGTGCCTGCGCTATCGATAGCTTACTCATTGCTTTGTTTAATTGGTTTGAATTAGACAAGACAGACTTGGCATTATTTGCTACTGGTGGCTATGGTCGTGGTGAGCTGTCGCTGTATTCAGATATTGATATTTTATTGCTCTCTCCAGATGAGATTGACAACGACGCTAGTGGCAAAATTGATCGTTTGGTGGCGCTACTCTGGGATATAGGGCTAGAACCTGCCCTCTCAGTGCGTAGCGTCAATGATGCGTTAGAAGCAGCACTTGACCACACCATTGCCAGTGCTCAGTTAGAAGCTCGGCTACTGATTGGTAATGCAGATTTACAAGAAGTGCCCATTCAAATTGTCAATAAGCAGTGGTCACCCCGTGCCTTTTTTGAGGTAAAAATCGAAGAAGCCAGAGTACGTTACTTGCAGCACAATGCCACAGAGTACAATCTTGAGCCAAATATCAAAACGGCTCCTGGCGGCCTGCGTGACATTCATATCGTGGGTTGGGTGACCAAACGCTATTTTCGCGTTAGCAAGCTTTATGATCTCGTCCAACAAAACTTTTTGACCGAAAAAGAGTTTGATGATTTGAGCTTTGCTGAAGGTTACTTATGGCAAATACGTCATTATTTGCATGTATTAACGGGTCGTAACGAGAACAAGCTACTGTTTGATTATCAACGTGAGATTGCTCAATTGATGGGCTATGAGACTCAGCCAGATGACGAACCGAATGCGGCAGTTGAGCGTTTTATGCGCGATTATTATCGCTGTGCCATGCGGATATCAACGTTGTCTGAGATGCTTATCAATCACTATTATGAGACGATTATAGAGCCGCAACTGCCAGACGAGGAACGCCCCAAAAAGCAGCCGATCAATGCCCGATTTAACCAAGTCGGTGACCAAATTGCCATATCGCATCACAGGGTCTTTGCCCAACATCCTGAATCGATTTTGGAAATGTTTTTACTAATGGGTCAATACGGTATCAAAAACGTCCGTACGCATACCTTGCGCGCCCTAAAAATCGCCGCTCGCGGTATTGATCAGGTTTATCGTGATAACCCCACTCACCAAGCACTGTTTTTGGCCAACTTAAAAGAACAAAATTATCTCTTTCATCGCTTACGTACCATGAATCGCTGTGGCGTATTGGGCAACTATATTCCTGCGTTTGCTCAAGTCACGGGTCTCATGCAGTACGATTTGTTTCACCGTTATACGGTGGATGCGCATACGTTGTTTTTGATTCGCATTTTGCACCGTTTTACTGACCCACGTTTTTATGAAGACTTCCCACTGGTTAGCTCTATCTTTCAACGTATTGAGCGCAAAGAAATCTTAGTACTGGCTGCCATGTTTCATGACATTGCCAAGGGTCGCGGCGGCAATCATAGTGAGCTTGGGCAAACGGAATCGGTTGATTTCTGTTTGGCTCATGGCATGAGTTTGGCAGATGCCAACTTAGTCGGCTGGCTAACTCGCTATCATTTATTGATGTCACTAACTGCCCAGAAAAAAGACATCTCAGACCCAGAAGTCGTCACCGTTTTTGCCAACTTGATAGGCAATGTTACCCACCTCAATCATCTGTACGTATTGACGGTCGCAGACATGAACGCCACCAACCCACAGTTATGGAACAGTTGGCGCGCCACACTCATGAAACAACTATACTCGCAAACTCGGCGTATTTTGCGCGCTGATATCGATGCGCCCACCAATCGCCAAGACATGATCAGCGCCACACGGCAACAAGCTCTGGTGATGTTAGACAAGGTTGATAACCAGCATATGAATCGCGATGAAGTATTGCGACTATGGGACGATCTGGGTGATGAGTACTTTTTGCGCGAGATTGCTGAGGATATCTTATGGCACACCGAAGCGATCTTGAATCATCCGCCGATTGGGCTTGCCTCCAATGCAGACAGCCCGCCATTGGTCGTACTGCGTGAGCATCGCGAGCTGGCGCTTGATGCAGTACAGGTTTTTGTGTATACCCAAGATCAGACAAATCTGTTTGCCGTTACCATGGCGGTATTTGACCAGATGAATCTCGATGTTTTAGATGCCCGCATCATTACGGCCACTCGTGATTTTGCGTTGGACTCTTATGTATTGCTAGATCCTAGTGGCACGCTATTGGTTGACGAAGACAGTCAGCAAGAGCTTAAACAGCGATTGATTGATGCCTTTAAAGACCCGACCGTACTAAAACTCACGAACAAACGTATGCCGCGCCAGCTCAAGCATTTTGAAGTGACTACGGTGATTAATTTTGAGTTTAATGATGCTTCAGATCAGCATATTATGAGCTTAGAAACGCTAGATCAACCAGGGCTATTGGCACGAGTGGGACAGGTATTTTTGCAAGAACAAATCGAGGTACATGCTGCCCGTATTACTACTTTGGGCGAGCGTGCAGAGGATATGTTTTATATCAGCGACCAAAATGATGAGCCACTATCTGCCGACCGGCTTGAAACATTGAAGTCCGCATTGATTGCGAGTTTGAGTGTGCAAAAAGACACTCGTGTGGCTTAATTGATATTACGGTTCAAATATAACAAGTCACTATAGATAGCATTATTCGGGCATGTTGAGCATGCCCTACCGTTAACGAACCAAACTGATTGCTTAAATATGGGTTAGCAGGCGATATTTTCGTGTTCGTTCTGTCTCTTTCGTCCTGTCTCTATAGTAGAAGCAAGCCGTTTATAACGTACTTTTATATATCATCTCGCTGGCATGTTCATCAAGCTCATCGTCAGCAAGATCTGGTGGCAAAATTTTGGCATCGATCTGCTGTTCCCCTAACACAAGGCGTCCCGCATCGACTTCTTTCTGTAATAAACAATGTAACGTGGCAAGATGAAAGCGACCGTCAAAATACTCATGCAACTGTCTTAAAGAAATGGGTGAGTTAACATGGACATCTGGATACAAGCTGTCTTCTGCTAAAATAGCCATCTCATTAAATGTCTCTTCGCGCACCATTTCATCTTTGTCAATTTTGCGTTGTAAGGTACTTGCCGTTCGTCCTTTGGCCGCTAACATAAAGATGAAAATCACGGTCTGTAAGACAAATAAGGCAAAGTAATGCCACAAAGTCAGTGAGATATCTAACACATTATTGAGCAACATCAGCACCATAGCCACGACTACATAACCGACCAATTGCCACAGCAACCACATCATTAAACTGTTTTCGCCATACCAAACTATTTTTCGTTCTTTCTGGGTAATTAGTTGCTGGCGAGCCTGCCACCAACATTGTTCCCGCTGTTCCAATAGTTCGTACAACTTTGTACGTTGTTGGCTATTATCAACGTAGGCATTTCTGATAGTGTTCGCACGACTATTTTCATTATGGATATCTTCGTAAGTATTGCTATCTTCGACAATATTAATTTCTTCGACATTACTATTTTCAATATTGATATCTTCAGTTCTTAACATACTCGGCATATCAAATCATCCTTACAATACTCTATTATTAGGGCTGACAGCGATATTTTGTATCGTTATAAGTTACCAATTTATAGGCTTTATTTAACGTTTTTGCGCACTTCCAAATCCATCTTATCTCAATCAATGAGGGTGGTTCACAGTTCTGCCGTGGCAACATAAGAAGAAAAGGACAAAAAACAAGAGAAGTGCTACACTGCTCAAATGTAATTTTTCTTTATAACTTTATTATTAATTGTCTATTATAGTTACCATACTTATGAATCACAACTTAACGCATTTGCACCCTTACCCCTTTGCCAAGATGGCAGCACTGCTTGCCAACAGCACGCCAATCAATGGCTACAGCGAAATCAAGCTGGGTATTGGAGAGCCAAAACATGAGCCGCCAGCCTTTGTACTGGACGTACTACACGAAAACTTGGACAAAATAAGTCATTATCCAACCACCAATGGGATGTTCGAGCTGCGTCAAACCATTGCGCACTGGCTTGAAAAGCGATTTTATCTCAATCACGTTGATGCCAATACGCAAGTCCTACCAGTCATGGGCACGCGCGAAGCCATTTTTAGTCTGGTGCAGGCGGTTATTGACCATAAAGACGCTGACTCTGAGAATCATCAGGTATCCTCAAGCAAGCAAATACAACCGCCAACGATTGTGATGCCCAATCCGTTTTATCAAATATACGAGGGCGCAGCGATACTCGCACAAGCGACCCCTTATTTTGTGCCTTGTACATTCGATAATGAATTTAAAGGTAACTACCGCGCTGTCCCAAGTGACGTTTGGACTCGTACACAGTTATTGTTTGTCTGTAGCCCCAACAATCCGACAGGTTCAGTCATGACTATGGAGGATTGGGAGCATCTGATCCGTCTGTCAGACCAATATGGTTTTGTCATTGCGAGTGATGAGTGTTATAGCGAGCTGTATTTTGATACCGCGCCCATTGGCTTGTTACAAGCTTGTACGGCTCTTGGTCGGCATGATTTTCATAACTGTATCGTGTTTCACTCTTTATCCAAACGCTCAAACTTGCCCGGTCTGCGCTCAGGGTTTGTAGCGGGTGATGCGCAGATTTTGCAGGCGTATTTGCAATATCGCACCTATCAAGGTTGTGCTATGCCGATACCGCATCAGCTCGCTTCTATCGCGGCTTGGCAAGATGAAAAGCACGTGGAGCACAATCGTCAGCTTTATCAAGAAAAATTTGCGCTATGGATGTCTGAGCTTGGTGAGTTATTAGAACTGCGGATGCCTGAAGCTGGGTTTTACTTTTGGGTAAAAGCTCCTGAGCAGTTCGATGGTGATGATGAGCTATTTGTCAAAGCGCTCTATGAGCAGGCCAACATTCACGCCTTAGCCGGACGCTATTTGTCCCGTGACATTAATGGCTATAATCCTGGGCAAGGTTATGTCCGTATTGCGTTAGTCGCTAGTGTCGATGAAAGCCGTGAAGCGATTGATCGTATTCGTACATTGCTGGGTGCATAAGCAGTCGCTTTACACGCGTAAAATTTCAAAAAAATACCAGCCTCTAATAACCACAATTTAAATATGGTTATTAGAGGCTTTTTGTCTGGATAATGCTATAGTGAATAGTGCTATAGTCGATCCATTCTAAAATCGTTATCGTTCTGCTGGTATGGATTTTATGAAGCATCTTTCACGCTTGCGAACAGCCAGCGAGGAAAATTTATACCAGTAGAACGTAGTTAACGTATGTATCATTTTTATTCTAGATTGACTATATAGTAAACTGTCTTTTAAATGCGCCATCAAGGATGATGCCATGCCCCATCTTGACTTTACCCAACCGCCCTTTGATGTACTGAGCTTAGCTGAGCGCCAAAGCATCAGAAAACATACTCAAATCCGCTATCTTGCCAAGGACGAAAGCTTATCTGCAAAAGAGTCCACTTACCTTTATGTGGTCATAAAAGGACAAATTGAGCAATTACTCAACGGAGAGTTTGTGGCCGCTTACTTGGGTAGCAACCACTCTGACAACCCCAATAATAATGACTGGTTTGATAGCCGCCGCTTGCCTGAATCCGTCAGCAAAAACAGCTTACCAGCAGGTGATTCTAACACTGAGGCCGTACAGATCTACCAGTTTCGAGCGGCCGAAGATACCTTGCTGTTGCAAGTAGCAGGCGATGCCATTGATAAAATCAGTGCACAAAACCATCTGGTACGCCAGCTATTATCAGACAAACTGCCCGAACGCCTAAAAGCTTTACAACAACGGCGTCGTGGCAAGGCCATCGATCCCTCTCATTATAATGAGCAGCAAGAAGTGCAGCAAATCATGCTGCAACCAGTGATTGATGTGACCTTATTGCCAGTACATATTGTCGATGCCCACGCCAGTCTTTATGAAGCCGCTGCTATCATGACAAAAGCGGGATTAAAGCACGTACTGGTGCGACCATCAGGTCATCTAGATGATCTAGAAAGTCCCGCGTCATTGCCACAGCGTACAGGTCATCTGTTAGGTATTTTGACCGACACCGATATTTGCCGCGCGGTGAGTGACCAGCAAAATCCCGCAACGACACCTTGCCAGCGCTATGCCAGCTTTAACCTGCGTACGATCAGAGCGAATGATGAAATTGGTGATGCTCTACTCATCATGACCCGTTATCGCATCCATAGATTGCCAGTCATTGACCATGACGGCAACGTTGTAGGCGTGCTTGGACAAAGCGACATGCTCGCTCATATTAGCCACCATTCACAACTCATTAGTATGCAGATTGAGCAGGCAAAAGACCTATCGAGCTTAGATACTGCGGTCGAGCTTATCGGCCGCTATATTCGTGCTCAACATCAAAACGGTGTCAAAATTGGTAACATCAGCCGCATGGTACAGACACTCAATGCACAGGTATTTACCAAGCTTTGGCAACTGATCGTGCCTGATGAAGTCATGACAAATACGTGCCTCATCGTGATGGGATCAGAGGGTCGCGGCGAGCAAATCATGCGTACTGACCAAGATAACGCGCTCATCCTGCGTGATGGCTACAGCCATCCTAATTTGGCACAGTTTGCTGACACTTTTAATCACCATTTAGAAAAACTGGGTTATCCACTGTGTGACGGCAATATCATGATGACCAACCCCATGTGGCGGCAACCACTAAAGCAGTTTAATGCCCAAATTGGCTTATGGTTTAAAAACACTGATCCGATGCATGGTATTTATTTGTCAGCCATACTCGACGGCGAATACGTCTGCGGTGATGAGTCTCTCCTGACTCAAGTACGTCAACATTTAAAGGTTGCCCACCGTCAGTCAGATCCCATGTTTGTCCGTCAGTTCGCACGGGCAGCGCTACAGTTTGGTGATATCAATCAGTGGTGGCAAAAATTTGTACCTTTATTAGCAGGCAAATCAACCTCGTCAGATCTCGATCTAAAAAAAGCCGGTATTTTTCCGTTGGTTCATGGTGTTCGTACTTTAGCATTAGAAAATGACATTTTAGAAGTACCCAGTACGAAAGACCGTCTAAAGGCATTGGTACAAGCGCATGTCATCAATCAAGAACGTGCTGATACCTTGTTGGAAGCGTTGGAATTTTTTATGGCACAGCGTTTATCAGTGGCACTTTCGACCGATGATAAGCAGGCACGGCAAGTCGATCCAACCACCTTAACCGCACTTGAACGTGACTTGTTAAAAGAGTGTCTAGCCGTGGTCAAAAGCTTCAAAACGCAGCTACGCCAGCACTATCAACTAGAGATTTAATAAGTATAAAAGTATCGTAGAGGGATGAGTAACGGATATGAATTGGCTACAGCAGTTATCGTGTCATTGGCAAAAGACGCAGCTACAACGTCCAGAGTTGGCATCAATGTTTGGTGATCCCTTGGTTAAGCAGTGGGTGGCGATTGATTGTGAAATGACTGGTCTTAACCCAAAAAAGCATCATTTGTTGTCGGTAGCAGCGATTCATATCAATGGCGATACAATCGATACGGGTAATGGTATGCATTTGGTGTGCAGACCCCCTGTGATGCCAGACCGCGACACTATTGTGATACACGGTCTGCGCACGGCTGATGTTGAGCATGGGATGAGCTACGATGAAATGCTGGCGCTCTTGCTGCCCTTTATAGACAATCGACCAATCGTTGGGTTTTGTCCCCAAATAGATATTGGGTTTTTAAACCCTGTGGTCAAACGCTATATGGGCACGACATTGCCAAATAAAGTCATTGATGTGCGGCAGTTGTATAGTCAGCGAATGGGCGATCGTACTCAAGGTATCCCCAATCAATCGCAGCATTTAACCAATATTTTAGCGCATTATAATATTCCTGAGCTGGGTGCGCATGATGCTTATAATGATGCCATTATGACAGCGATGGCGTTTTTGCATCTGCGCTCACGCCCATGATGGAAGCTATAGTCGATACTATATAGACCGACAGCACAGACGGCAAACGAAGCGCCGCATCTACGCGCAAACAGCAACTCGTGTTACCATAAGCTATTTTTTTACCTGATAGACAGATGCTTATGCCGCCCACCTCTACACGATGTCCCACCAACCAAAAAACCGACGCCCTTCATGCCAAAACTGGCAGGCAATCACAGCCTGCTGAGCACTATTTGCGAGCATTTTTTCAATCGGGCAAACGCTTGTCGTTGCCTGTCATATTAACCACCCTTATGGCAACACCGCTCTCTGCGCAAGCAGCGCTACCAGAGGCCATACAAGCGGCTTTATTACGTGCAGATTTATCAGCGTCTGACATCAGTATTGTCATCACACCAGTCGGTGACAAAAACGCCAGCCACCTTCCATCGCCCATCAAAGTGATCGATAGCGGTAGCGCCACAGAGACGACAGCTGCTAAGAAAACCAGCAACACACACACGAATAACCATCATAGCGCTCTGACGATCATCGAAAAACGAACGATCGAAAAGCACGAGCAAAGGCTACACGCTTATACGGACGACCCTTATATTTATCAAAGCTTGGAGAGTATCCCAACGCTAATACCTGACAGTCATCAATCAGCTCATCAATCGGCTCATAATCAATCAACCAATAAACAAGCAACACTGGATGATAGCAATAATGGCACGGGAAATAATAATACCAAAACTAATACGAGTCCCTCATCTATCAAAATCTCGTTTTCTCCGTTATTGAATCATCAACCTGATATCGCGCGTACCCCTGCCAGCACCATGAAACTCGTTCCTACTCTCATTGCGTTAGAGACACTCGGCGCTGACTTTGTGTGGCATACGCGTGTCTACCATACGGGCTTGGTTATAGAAGATACGCTGTATGGCGATTTGGTTATTCAAGGAAGTGGCGACCCAAAAATGACTCATGAGCGCCTGCAACAGCTGCTCTATCAAGTACAAACCTCAGGAATTCGCCATATCAGCGGTGATATGATTGTCGATAGTGCCATTTTTCACAACGTGACTAAAGACCCTGCGGCCTTTGATAATGCGCCCCTCCGTCCTTATAACGCCAGCCCTGATGGTTTTTTGGTCAATTTTAGCACCATTGGTATCAAAAGTTATCCGGCGGACAACGGTACAGCAAACCTCACCTATACACCGCAATTGGCAAACTATCAAATGCCCAGTAAGATAGATGTGCGCCCAGCGGCCTGTGGTCAAGCACGCTATAGTCTCGCACCAAAGTGGCAACCCAATCGTTTGGTACTCAATACCGATCTGCCAAACAGCTGTCAAGAGCACGCTTTTTATATCGCGTATCCCGATGCCAAGGAGTTTGCTGCACGGGTCATCGCCGCTAAATGGCAAGAACTGGGCAACACTCTGAGTGGCAAGGTCATTACCCAAGAAACCCCTTACGATCCAGCAAAAAAGACAAAGCCAGCACAAGGTCTATCCGCTCTGCCTATGTCACCCTTGCCCATTGTTAGCTATGTTTCGCTAAATTTAAAGCAGCAGGTTCATGACATCAATCATTTCTCAAACAATGTCATGGCTGAGCAAGTGGCACTATCGATCGGCGCTTATCATCAAGAAAATACTCCTAAAACTGACGCTGATAAAAGCATGGATGATAAAGAATCTCATGACCAAACGGCTAATCCTAAGAACTTTAGCCATAATGCCAGCAGCTTATATCGATTTGGCAAACCACCAGTAACGGACTATCCTGCGGCATTACAGACGATCAATCAATGGTGGAAAAATCATCTAGACACCCCGCCGCCGCACTTAACCAATGGCTCAGGGCTTTGCCGAGATTGCACCATTACTGCCGCTAATTTAAGCGAATTGCTAACCTATGCTTATAATCAGCCAAGTTTTAACGCATACGTCCACTCTTTAGGCGTGGCTGGTGTCAGTGGCACTATTACTACTCATAGTGAGCGTCTACCTGAGTCGGCAGCCATTGGCCGCGCGTGGATAAAAACAGGTACTTTGAACAATGTCACTTCTGTGGCAGGCTATGTCAAAGGGCTTTCAGGACAGGACTATGTTGTCGTTGGCCTTATCAATAGTGAGCACGCGTTAAATACCTATGCAGCCAGAACTGTGTTAGATACCATGCTTGACTGGACAGCAAAGCATTGATTTTTCTATCGGAAATACCTGTTGGTGAATGTGAAACACACCCTATTTTAATCCCTTATTTTTACCCTTTATAAAGGTCAGATTATGTCACGTAAGACAACCAATCTCAGCAAACCTAACACGCATTTAGGTCCTAATGGCTTGCCGCAAAATCACCGTACCACTCACTCTAAAATGGCGTCGTATATTGGGTTTTTCGCGATCGGTTATACACTAGCCAGCGCAATATTTATGATGATACAAACCCAAATGGCGCTAAACTCACAACTGGTCACGGTACTATCCATCATTATTGGCGCTTATATCGCAGTACACAAGTTTGTCAAACATCAGCAGCGCGCATTGGATGTCAATGAGCTCAATCGGTTGATGTTTGGCGGCGTTGCGATCGTTTGGTTGCTAACCATTATTTATTTCTTAGGCATATGGTTTTGGTTGTTTGATGCAGTGAGCCGCGAAGTCTTGTTTGAAATGGCAACACAACGACCGCTACCGCTGCTCTCGTCACTTATTATGATAATGATACTGACATTGGTAAGTGCTCGAATAAGCATTTGGGTATTCAATCGCTTGCTTGACCCTAAACGTAAGACGCTTTAAATATAGCGAGATTGCTATAGTCGATACCAAATAAAATAGATAAACAATATTGTGACGCGAGACTGGCACAAATACTTTCCTATTACGGCACAAAATCCGTTAGGCTAAATTTTTAGGCATAAATTTTAATAAAGTGCTGTTTTATTTATAATAGGAGCAATTGCCATGGATATGATTTTTTTTGATAGCATAGAAAAGCTTGGACGTATTGTTCTGACGACGGTCATGGTTTATGTCTTAATCGTGCTGGTTACTAAAGTCTCAGGTAAGCGCTCTACCTCACAGCTCAACAATTTTGATTGGATTGTCACCGTCATGATTGGCTCTTTGGGTGCCAGTACCATTTTTCTCAAAGCAATTCCTTTTATTGAAGGGGTTTCTGCTATTCTGACACTCTATTTATTGCAGTTTTTGGTTACCAAATATGCGTCTATCTCACCGCAATTCAGCAACTTTATTTTGTCTGAGCCACGTATTGTTTTTTATCAAGGACAGTTTTTGCCAGACGCTATGCGTGCTGAGCGCCTGACTCGACAAGAGATGGAATGTGCGATGCGTGCTGATGGGATAAACAGCTTCGATGATGTGGAAGCCATTGTCTTTGAATCTGATGCCAAGCTTACTATTATTCCAAAACCCAGCCCGACCGATAGCAGCCAAAATGCAAACAATGAAGTCTCACAAACCATTGCGCCGTTGATGTAGATTACAGACCGTAAAAGGCTGTTGGTTAAATTGGCTGAGACGTCGTATTTTTTGTGATGTTTTTCAATTATTGAAGTGGTAGGAGTGACAGGTACTATGAAGGTCAGAATTTTGAGCGTGGGCAATAAAATGCCTAGTTGGGTACAAACAGGGTTTGATGAATATCACAAGCGTATTCAACCCATGCTCAGCACAGAAATTATAGAAATTGCCGCCGCAAAAAGGGCAAAAAACCCTTCAGAGGCCAATTTGGCGCAGTACCGTGAGCAAGAGGGTCAGGCAATTTTGGCCGCCCATAACGCTGTAGGGCGTGAGCAGTTGTGGGTATTGGATGTTAAAGGCAAGATGATATCGACAGAAGGGTTGGCAGATAAATTGGCAGAGGGCATGCAACAAGGTGACGACATTGCGCTAGTCATTGGCGGCGCAGATGGTGTCTCGCCAGAAGTTTTGGCAAAAGCCGATGTAAAGTGGTCATTGTCCGCGCTGACATTGCCACATCCTTTGGTACGCGTCGTGTTGATGGAACAATTATATCGAGCGATGAGTATCAATAACAACCACCCTTATCATCGCGGCAATTAAATCGAGCAAAAAGCTAGGATTGCTAGGGCGTGTCCTCAATTCAATCGTAGGGCATGTCCTAAATTCAATTGACAGTCATCTAAATGGGCTAAGAGTGAGCACACACTCTAGTCTAAAAATATCCATCATAAAACAGATTGAAAAACAAGCGCGTGCCCTAATACAGGAAACATGAAATATCCAAAACACGCGACATCCAACGCCTCTTATGCCCATCTTCAACGTGACAATTATCGCGGTAATACGTCGCAGCCTATCACAGCTGCTGCCGCTTGGGCAGAGACACCTGCTGTTGTATCCAATGCCACCAATTTAGCCAAACTACCAGCATTATTTATTTCGCATGGCGCACCCACGCTTGCAATTGAGCAGTCTTCTACGACCAGCGCACTGGCTCGTATCGGGCAAAATTTACCCAAGCCTCGTGCCATCGTCATTATGTCAGCGCATTGGCAGTCCGCAAAACTCGAAATCAGCAGCAACCCGCAACCAAAGATTTGGCACGACTTTTCAGGTTTTGCAGCAGAGCTGTACGAGTTACAGTATCCTGTTGCTGGGCAGCCAGCGCTTGCGGAAACGCTTGCGCATCAGCTCACGACACGCGGTATCACTTGCAGAGTCAATCCGATGCGTGCTTGTGACCATGGGGTTTGGGCGCCGCTCAAACATCTGTATCCACAAGCAGATGTGCCTATCGTGCAAATATCATTACCGCAGCATTATGACAGTATGGCTTGCTATCAGTTGGGCGCGCAGCTTGCCCGCCTGCGCGAAGAACAAATACTTATCATCGGCTCCGGTAGTATCACCCATAACTTGCAGGCATTACGCTGGCAAGCGGACAGTATTGATCAGACAGCAAAAGACTTTAGACTGTGGTTATTGCGGCAGCTCAAGACAGACATTCCTACTGCACTAGACTGGCAACAGTACCCTGATTATAAAAACATCCATCCAAGCGATGAGCATTTACTGCCATTATTTTTTGCACTGGGAGCAGGTCAGCGCGTCTCAGTCGTTCATCAAAGCATGGCTCATCATAGTTTGGGCATGGATATCTATCGTTTCGATTGAGCCACCCTCGTCAGAGCAATACTAAAAAAGCAAACCTACTTTTCAAAAGCAGGTTTGGTAAACAGACCTGCCCGTTCCATCTCACCTGCCACACTAAATAAAGTCGCTTCATCATTCATACGCCCGATCAATTGCATACCAATGGGTAGGCCTTTTTTGCTCATGCCTACAGGCAATGACATCGCTGGCAACCCTGTGACATTACCCAATAACGTAAAGGCCATTTTACCCAGCACAGGTTGGCTTAGCTTTTCGATCATACCTGATTTAACGGCATGCTTACCGATATCCAAGCCTTTATTGAGCACTCCTGCGCTACGCATCAGCATCTCATCTATACGACTTGGGGGTAATACGCCGTGTTTTACAGCAACAGTCGGAACGGTTGGACACAAGATCATATCGTAGGTTTCGAGCAGCAAACCTGTCTGATACTGACTATGGTGCCAACCGTGCTTAGCGTGGGCTAAATCTACCGCTGACAATGAACGACCGAGTAGTGCCATATTGTAGGTTTGCGGCTCTAGGTTTTTGATGTGCTTTGCACCAAACTCACGCTCGATATTGTCAATGGTAAAGGCCGTGTGCGCACAGACCACGACGATAAAATCATGCCAAAACTGTTCGATATTGATGTTAGGCTCAGCGGGTATCACACGGTGACCCATGGCTTCCAACTGCTTTGCCGTCTGCTCAAGTACGGCGAGCACTTCTTTGTCCACCACCGTATTGGCGATCAATGGCTGTTGATGTAGCGCGATGGTCAACTGCCGCGGTGCGCGCATCGCTGCTTGCAAAAACGTCCCATCTGGTGGGGCGATAATAAATGGCGCACCGATTTCTGCGCCACTCGTCGCATCGAGCATCGCGGCACTATCACGTACCGAACGGGTAATCACGTGATCCGCAACCGCACCCTCCCAGCTTTCACCAAATTTGGGGCCCATTGGATTACGACCACGGCTCGGTTTTAATCCAAACGCACCGCACCAAGCGGCAGGGAAACGTATCGAGCCACCGCCGTCACCCGCACCTGCCATTGGTACTATGCCACTCGCCACGGCCGCCGCGCTACCGCCTGACGAGCCGCCGGAGCTATAGCCTTTTTTGAAAGGGTTGTGAGTTGCGCCATGGGCTTTTGGTTCAGTAGTGATAATCAAGCCAAACTCAGGGGTGTTGGTCTTACCAAAGATATTGACACCAGTGGCTTTCATACGTTTGACGATTTCGCTGTCATTCTCTGAGATGATATTGACGCTACGGCTGCCCATGGTTATAGGTTCACCAGCGAAACTAAAGGATAAGTCTTTGAGCAAATAAGGTACGCCATGGAACGCCCCTGTCGGCAATCCTGCTTGCGCAGCATTATAAGCACGCTCATCAAAACGATGAATGATGGCATTTAATTTTGGATTCAGTTTATTGGCTTGAGAAACGGCAGCGTCGAGCAATTCTTTGGCGCTGACTCCACCTGAATTGACCAAGGTCGCCAAACCTATGGCATCGTACTGGGTATACTCTTTAAACATAATAAACCTTCCCTAGTAAATGATTTTACTTAGTATATCGGCTTACTGAAGATGCGGACAGATATCCTGCTCATATTTGTTTCTTTAATAACATTTAAAATTGGTACTAAAAAAGCGAGCCACTGTCGCAACTCGTTTTTTTATCATGTTTATCACTCAATCAAACTTATGAGTTGCTACATCAATAGTTCGCGCTTACCACTTTTGCCCATTGAGCTGACCAATCCAGCCTCTTCCATCGAATCCACAATGCGCGCAGCACGGTTGTAGCCGATGCTGAATTTACGCTGAATACTAGACGCAGAGACCTTACGCGTTTCCATAATAAAGGCAACCGCGTCATTATATAAGTCATCGTCTTCACCAGACGCATTGGCAGTACTACCGCTACTTGGGCTAGACAACTCAAAATTACCTGCCATGTTGTCAATATAATCAGGTGCACCGCGCTCACGCCAAGCATCGCAGACACGGTTGACTTCTTCATCACTGACATAAGCGCCATGCACACGGTCAGGCTCAATCTGTCCTGGTCCTAAGAACAACATATCACCGTTACCTAGCATATCTTCAGCACCGCCACTATCCAGAATCGTCCGTGAATCGACTTTTGAGTTCACTCGTAGTGCCGCACGTACCGGAATATTGGCTTTAATCAAACCCGTGATGACATCTACTGACGGACGCTGGGTGGCAAGCATCAAGTGAATACCAGCTGCTCGTGATTTTTGTGCCAAGCGGGTGATCAACTCTTCGGCTTGTTTACCAACTTGCATAATCATATCGGCAAACTCATCCGCGACAATAACAATCATCGGTAAGGTTTTGAGCTTTGGCGCTTGGCTGATACTCACGCTGTCGTTCGGTCGCCATAGAGGGTCGAGCATTGGATTGCCTGATTTTTCAGCTGCGATGACTTTTTTATTAAACTCGTTCAGCTTGCGAACCTTAAGCAAGCTCATTAGCTGATATCGACGTTCCATCTCTGCCACACACCATGACAAGGCACTGGCCGCTTCGGTCATGTCGGTCACCACCGGCGTCAGCAGATGCGGAATGTCATTGTAGTTGGCAAGCTCGAGCTGCTTTGGATCAATCAAAATAAGCCGCAGCTCATTTGGTGTGTATTTGAGCAGCATCGATAACAGCATCGAGTTGACCAATACAGACTTACCGGAACCAGTCGTACCAGCAACCAACATATGCGGCGCGCGAGCAAGGTCGGTGATGATTGGATTGCCACCAATGTCTTTACCCATCGCCATACTGATTTGGGCTTTGGGGTCATTGAATTTTTCGGTATTGAGCAGTTCAATCAAACGCACCATTTCCCGCTGTTTATTGGGAACTTCGATGCCAATATAAGGTTTACCAGGAATCACCTCGACCACACGCAAGGACGCCATTGATAGTGAACGTGCCAAGTCACGCGAAATGCCCGTGACCTTGCTAGCCTTTACCCCAGCAGCAAGCTCTACTTCGAAACGGGTTACTACAGGCCCTGGAATAGCATTGACCACAGCCGCCTTTACATTGAACTCTTGCAATTTAATCTCTAATAGCTCAGATAATTGCTCAAGCTCTGCAATGGTATAGCTAGGCTGACGGTCAGGATCTGGTTTATCGAGTATAGATATTTCTGGAATAGGCGTTAAGCTGCTTCGATAGGCAGCAGTTTGCATCGAGCGCGATTTTTGACTAAACGCTGCATCGTCACTAATATGCGGCATTACTGGTGCATCATTATAATCATAATCGCTCAAATCATCGTCTGGCATCATATTGGTGATATGGTTGCTGCTATCACCCTCTGGCACGGCAAAGCTGACGGTTGGTTTGGCAGTCGTGGCGGGCTGTGTGATTGTGGTAGGATTGACCGCCCCCGCAGCTTTTGGATTGGCAGGTGGGGTATTGGTCGGCGTCATATCTGAGACAGCGGATAGCGATACAACCGCTTCTGATGCGGGTGAAGCAACTGCTGTCGAGGCCAAAACAGCTGGGGTTTTAAATACTGTCGGTGACTCAGCATGATGAGACGGTTCAGCTCTGTTGTCAGACACGTGATGTGACGGCTCATTTGAAAAATCACTAACCCCTTCTAACTCAGGTTCGGTTTCTGTTGCTGGCCACTCAGCTATGCTGTCTGTCTGAGCGATTTTATCAGCATCTATATCAGCAGGTTTCAATACGTCAGCATGCTCTGTTAACCATGCATCTGCCAAGGTATCCACACCTATCTCTTTTGATTCAGATGAGGTAGGTTCGGTAACCGCTCGATTGGTGGTCTCGATGTCTTCCCATTCCTTAATAGGCGGCTCGATGATTTTTGTTTTTAGCCTCCCAGTCGATTGAGCCACCAACTGCTCGGCAGCGGACGTAGTAACTGATGATGGTGACTCATCTAATGACTCGGTGCTTATTGATTCATTGCTTAGTGCCTCGGTGCTGGCATCATTATTAGCAACCGAAGCAGCATTAGAATGACTTATGCCATTCGCGCTATAAGCCGTTTGCTCACTTGCTAATAAATCATCCACAGTATTGGCATCATTCCATGCAAAGCTTGGCTCAACTTTACGAGCAGGCAGCATGGCAAGGTTAGCAGTCACCGATGCATTGGTCTGGCTAACTGTATTAGCTATATTTCCGTTAGCCATATTTCCGTTAGCCACAGCCCCTTTAGTGATAGCCCCGTTAGCGGTTGCTGCCGTATTTAAATCTTCACTCTTGTCACTGCTAGACATAGCGGCTTGCGTCGCCGCCATAGAAGCTTTCACACTATCGGCAAGTCCCGAATTGACTAAAAATTCTGACAATACATTACCAAATCGACCGTTGTTGTCTGCCGCTTGAGCGTGGTCAGCAGATTGCAATTCAAGGGGCAACTGCTCATACTCTGATGCGGCCGCTTCTGTAGTCGCCTTTGCTGTATTTTTATCATTCTGCTTGGTGACGGCATTTTCTTGAGTCGTTGACACAGTGTCAGGTGACATGTCTGTGTTTTTTATACCTGAGCCGAGCCATGATAACGCCGTAATCTTCTGATAAATCGCCAGCCAATGAATATTAAAGGCAAAAGTGGCGGTAATCACGACAAATACTGTCAAAAAAACCACACTCCCCCACTGCGATAAAAGCTGTGCCAAACGTGCCTGTAACTCAAGACCAATAATACCACCAGCCAAACCTTCCAGTTCTGTCGACGCTGGATTGGTAATTTGCTGCACTAGCGCTAAAATTTGTGCAAATAATGCACTGGCACTCAATAGCAAAAATACATATGCCACCAAGCGCATCAGCCAAAACGTAGGCTTATTGTCCCACCAAATAAGGATAGACTCATACACCAAAAATGCCAGCAGCCACCATGCACCAAATCCAAAGAAGCTATAAAGCAAGTCAGACAACCACGCACCTGTCTCACCGCCCACATTATTAATCGTGGTCATATCACTGCTGATGTGCGACCAGCTTGGATCATTACCTGTGTAAGTCATCAAAATGACAAACAGATAAACGGCCAGTATTAACCCAAGGAGGGTAAATATTCCTTTCTTCAAATACTCAATAAGCGGTGCTGATATCACGTAAGATCTGCCTTGTTATTAATACTAAATGGTCGTCAACGCATGACTAAGTCTAATCATGCTGACATAAAGTGCTGACATAAATGTACCTAGCGAAATGTTTAAGAGGCTTTATTTATTCAAACAGTTGTACAGACCTGTTATCTTTTAGCCCCGCGCACACTTGGCATAACTTCTTATAATAACAAATACATAGCTATAGTGGCGACCGTCTTCTAAAGAAAGCGTGTAAGAAAGTAAGTCAAGATACGATTTGGGCAAAAAATCGTACTGTTAAATAAAACAGCTAATCGCATCCTACTAACCATTTTGCCTAAATACTGTAAAAGACTCGCGCTTTTTCGTCATTGTATTTCAAGGCAAACATGCTTTGATTCTAATGATACTTGTGTTTGTTTTAGCAAACTTGCACTTTTTGCCGTATGCCCTTATGTTATTATCACACAGCAATTAGAAAAACTATATTAGCCGATTCTTTTGTCACGTATCTTTTATTATATTTATAATGCACACTTTTCATTATCATCTTTAGCAAGGAACAACTCATGGTTACTGCCACTACAGCTCCACGTCACGAAAAGCTCATCATCTTAGGCTCAGGCCCTGCAGGTTACTCTGCCGCTGTCTATGCCGCACGTGCTAACTTAAAGCCTGTCATGGTTACTGGTATGGAAGTGGGTGGTCAATTAACCACCACCACCGAAGTTGACAACTGGCCGGGTGATGCTCATGACTTAACGGGCCCTGCTTTGATGGAGCGCATGAAAGCCCATGCCGAACGCTTTGGCACGGAGTTGGTCTATGATCATGTCAATGAAGTCAATTTGAATGAACGTCCTTTTAAGTTGACGGGTAATAATGGCAATTACACTTGTGATGCTTTGATCATCTCAACAGGTGCCTCTGCTCAGTACTTAGGACTAGAATCAGAGACCAAGTTTAGAGGTTTGGGTGTGTCAGCTTGTGCCACTTGCGACGGCTTCTTTTATAAAGATCAAAAAGTCGCTGTCATTGGCGGGGGTAATACCGCGGTCGAAGAAGCGTTATATTTATCCAACATTGCTTCTGAAGTTACTCTAGTCCATCGCCGTAATGGTTTACGTTCTGAAAAGATTTTACAAGATAAGCTGTTTGAAAAAGTCAAAAATGGTAACGTCAAAATCGAGTGGAACCACAAAGTTAAAGAAGTTGTTGGTGATGATATGGGTGTCAATGGCGTGGTCATCGAATCTATGATCGATGGTAGCACCAAGACACTAGACACGATGGGTATGTTTGTTGCGATCGGTCATAAGCCCAACACAGAGTTGTTCAAAGGTCAGCTAGACATGAAGGACGGCTATCTTATTGTCAACAGCGGCCTAAATGGTAATGCCACACAGACCAGTATCGAAGGGGTGTTTGCTGCAGGTGATGTCGCAGATCATGTTTATCGTCAGGCCATTACATCTGCGGGTACTGGCTGTATGGCAGCGCTTGATGCTGAAAAATATTTGGACGCTATTGGTGAAGCGACTGCGACCGACCATACCTACGCATCAACATTGACTGCCGATAAAGAAGACTAAATGGGCAATTTCTCACACCAAAATGATAAAAGCATCACGCCTGAGGCTCTAAAAAGTCTTGGGCGTTATGACTTTCCTGACCCTATGACTATCGATCCTGATGGCATTGGGGTCGTCGCTATGGGCGGAGATTTGGCACCTGAAACACTGATTTCTGCTTACGCGCAGGGGCTATTTCCTTGGTTTAATGAAGATGAGCCTATCGCATGGTGGTGTCCTGAACCTCGCTGCGTGATAGCACCGACTGGCTATCAGCCAAGTAAATCTCTACGTAAACAAGCAAACAGCGCCCGTTGGCAATTAACCCTCAATCAAGCGTTTGATGAAGTTATACATGCCTGTAGTTTACCGCGCAGCAATGGCCTGCCCGAAGGTGAACATACTTGGATTCATGAGGAAATGATTGCAGCCTATATTGAATTACATGCCCAAGGTTATGCCCATAGCATCGAAGTTTGGGATGATAAAGGGCAGCTGATTGGCGGACTTTATGGATTAAAAATAGGCGGTATCTATTTTGGTGAGTCCATGTTCCATAAGGCCTCTAATGCGTCAAAACTCGCATTTTGGGGCTTAATGCGCTTGTGTGGACAAAGCAAAGTAGCACTCATTGACTGTCAATTACCAAACGACCATCTTATGAGCTTAGGTGCTACCACTCTACCGCGAGCAGATTTCCTCACTCAATTGGATGTACTACTAAGTCATCAACCAGTAAAATGGCACAACCATTCTCACAAGCCATTGGCGGTATCGCTACTTGATACGACAGAACCGTGGCGGCTCAAATGAGATGAGCGTGACTGCTATACAGCTTATAGCACTCTACTACTCATATCGCCTACTATTACTCATATTATCTAACAATAATAGTTACCTACCGACGAGATTATTATGGCACCTGATACATCCTTCTTATTAATTGGCACATTAGCGACAAAAGCCAATACCACCAAAGATACGGTTCGCCATTATGACCAGCTGGGCTTGCTGAAATCCCGTAAACGGCAGGCAGGCTCTCGTCTATATACAGAGTTTCATCCACAATGCATCGAACGTATCGAGCTGATAAAAAGCGCGCAAGCTATCGGCTTTACGCTCACTGAAATCAGAGAAAACCTCAATGATTATTATGATGGTCAACTTGATATTGATTTACAACTGACACTTACTCAGCAAAAGTTAGAACAAGTCCGCAAGCAACAAGCCAATATCAGCGTGATGATAGAGTTGCTAAGCGAACGAATCGACGTGCTAGAACGTATGAAAATAGACAGTGACTACCAGCTTGATATGGAAATATGCAAAAAGAAAATTTCCGATCATGTCCAAAATCACTCTAGCTAATATCCAGTCGATATAGTCAGGTCGATATATAGCGAGTTCAGTATAAAAATGAGTCAGCGGAACTGGAATGCTTATCTTTAAACAAGAAGTTTCGTAGCATCGAGACTGCGAAGGCACAGCAAGCAAGTAAAATTTGTACCAGTCATGCGTCATAATATCGTGTATCTATTTTATTTAGTATCAACTATATAATGAGGTCAATATAAAAAAGAGTCTACTGAGCCCTACTCAATCCCCTTGAGTATAAACGCGCTGCATAATTAGGGCATCCACAGCAGGCTGATCTAGTAAGTGATAATAACCTTTGCGCTTATGGATCACGGCAAACGCTTGCTGCTCATATAAAGCGATTGCCGGAACGTTATCTGCACGTACTTCGAGCAAAAGACTCTCTACTTGGCCTTGAATTAGTTCACTATTCAACTTGGTAAACAGTCTTGACGCAATACCTTGTCGTTGATAGTCAGGATGGGTGCCAATACGCAAAATCTCTGCTTGCTCAAAAACCAGCTGATATAAGCAATAGCCAATTACTTTATTATCGATGATGATAGCAGACGGTGCTTGCTCATAAACGATCAGCATATTGATACTGTCTTGTTCAAGCAATTCAGCCAACGTCTGATAAATCCACATATCGTGCTGTTGAACCAATGCTTCAATATTTGCGACCGCTTGAATGACCTGCTGACGCTTTGCTGTACTAATGGGTAAATGCGCTATCGTAAACACGCCGCCTCCTTTTATTTTTATCATTTGGTTATGCTTAGATTATATAGGCAAAGCTTATCGCAAGTATGTTCACAAAGCTGTGCGGCCATATATTTGTATGAACAAATCACTATTTTCATATCCAAAAAAAAGCCACCCTCTTAGAGGGTGGCTTTTTCATGACTAACTCATAATCTCATTACTGAGACTTATAGATTAGTTCAATACGTTAGCAACAACACCAGCGCCTACGGTACGGCCGCCTTCACGAATTGCGAAGCGAAGACCTTTGTCCATAGCGATTGGG
>NZ_AUSW01000013.1 GCF_000471625.1 Psychrobacter aquaticus CMS 56 | reverse complement strand
CTATATAATCATTTAAGTCATCCAATAATAGCTCAGCGTTAGGGATATTTAAGACTGACTGCGGTAGGTCGCCCCAGCAGTT
This sequence comes from Psychrobacter aquaticus CMS 56, assembly GCF_000471625.1. Taxonomy (GTDB): domain Bacteria; phylum Pseudomonadota; class Gammaproteobacteria; order Pseudomonadales; family Moraxellaceae; genus Psychrobacter; species Psychrobacter aquaticus. The sequence goes on along the minus strand of NZ_AUSW01000013.1, from coordinate 147,883 downwards.
ATTCACCATAACGGCAATTCGTCCATTTTTATCCATTGCAAACCATGTGTAAATAGTACCAAAACCAGGTGTCCAGTCTTTATTAAGATCACTCATATTTTTTCTCGATAAACAATCCAATATTCCAATGATGTTGTTTTATTACGCTAGCCCACTTTATTTAACTACGAAAGAGACATACAAGTCTTTTCTACCAAACTGCCTTAAATATTTTTTGGCTTTGGTTATGCTGTCTTCAATATTGTCTCCCTCATAGAACCAATCTGCATAAAACAACTCAAAACTTCCATTTATTTTTTTAACGTAGATATCACCACCTAATACCAAGAAATGATTAGAAAGATAAATATCTAAAATTGTGTTTGTTTCACTAATCGGTAAGGCTTTTTCGTTAATACCATTGTTTTTTAAACTTTCACCTAAACGTGAGTAAAACTCTAATATCTGACTCAAAGTTACTCTTCCTTAATTAATAGTGATAGATTGAGATTTTAGCTCTATTAACGCGAAATTATAATCTAGCATAGATACTTAATCTCTATATAAATTGGTTAATCAGCTTTTGTTAGCTATATAGCTACTACTAAAAACCTTTATCAACGCCACTTACAATCCTATGAATAGATAGCTGCAAACTGCCCCTTTTCTCGTTACAATACTCGTCATACTATTCGCACTGTCTGATTGGACAGCGTACCACCTTTTACTTATCTATTATTCGAGAATCTCATGAAACATAGACCACCTGCTGACCTACTAAAAAACGCCCAACACTGGCGCGAAGACATTAATTTTCGCCAAGAGGTGCTGGGTAAACCGTTTGATTTTGCGACCACTTGGGGTATTTTTTCACCGCAAAAGCTCGATGACGGCAGCCTAATGCTACTCGATTATGTGGATTTTCAAGCGGATGATGATTCGATAGATTTGGGCTGTGGCTATGGCGTGCTCGGCATGACAGCAGCGCGTGAATGTCCAAACGGTCTGCATACCTTGATTGATAAAGACTTTATGGCAGTGGAATATGCGCGTCTGAACTGTGTAAAAAATGGTCTAAAAAATGTCGATGTACATTTATCAAATGGCTTTAATCATGTGGCAAAAGACAAAGACTTTAGCTTGGTAATGTCAAACTTGCCAGCCAAAGTAGGCAAAGAGCAGCATTATCTATATTTCCTCGATGCCTATGCGCGTATGCGTAAAGGTGGACGTTTTTATGTGGTGACGATCAATGGCTTGCGTCAGTTTATGAAGCGCTCGTTTACCGAAGTATTTGGCAACAGCGAAAAGATCAAACAAGGCAAAACCTATACGATTACCATGGCGACCAAAGATTAATAAATACCTTTAATGCTATGTCACTGCAAATCCTTAGGTATGCCTGTAAACACAGTATTTAAAACGTGCAGCATTTAAAATACTCTTATTTTTGCGCCATATTTGTGAAAGTAGAGCCTGCTGGAGAAAATACGGCTTTACTATCACAAATACTGAGCTGGCACTCAAACCCAGCTCGCTATTTTGAATTAGCGTAGCGATCGGAACGTCTCACGTAAATCATTGACTAACGCTTCAGGCGCCTCCATTGCGGCAAAGTGCCCGCCTTTTTCGTGCTGAGCGAAATGCAAGATATTGTCAAATCGTGCGTCAGCCCAGCGACGTGACAGTCGTACTTGCTCGCCTTTGAACATGGAAATACCAATCGGGGTTTGCATCTTCTGCGGTGTCATATTATTGGTACTCATAGCTTGCGCTGCCTCCCAGTAAAAGCGCACCGAGCTTGGTCCTGCATTGGGCAACCAGTAAAGCATGATGTCATCTATCATCTCGTCGAAAGAAAACACCGTTTCTGGACTGCCGTCGCTATCTGAAACATCTTGGAAAAGCGCATAAATCCAAGCGGCAAGTCCCACCGGAGAATCGGCAAGCGAGAAAGCAACTGATTGCGGTCTTGAACATTGCAGCTTCATATAGGCGGAAAACTCTTCATCGTAACGTTTCGCGTCTGCCAGCATGGCTTTTTCATTGGCATCAGCATTTGCAACTTCTGCATCCGTTGGCTGAAACGGTACAAAGTTCAGATGAATACCAGCAAGCGCATCTGGTGCCATATGACCTAATATCATCGTTACCATCGCACCCCAGTCGCCCCCTTGCGCCGACCATTGCTCATAACCTAACCGCTGCATCAAGACTATCCATGCCATCGCAACTCGCGCTGGATTCCAACCAGTCTCATCTGGTTTGCCAGAAAAGCCAAACCCTGGTATAGAAGGTATCACCAAATGAAAAGCATCCTCCACAGATCCACCATAGTCGGTAGGGTTCACCAGACGATCAATAACATGGCGAAACTCTAGTACCGAACCCGGCCAGCCATGCGTCATCAATAGCGGCATCGCCTCCTTGTGTGTTGAACGAATATGTAGAAAATGGATAGAAACTCCATCTATTTCGGTGACATATTGACCCCAGTCATTCAGTAACTGCTCACAGCGCCGCCAATCGTACTGCTCACGCCAATATTCTACAAGCTTACGCACTTTGGCAAGTGGTGGCCCTGGTCTGCCATCTTCGACAGGACTTTCGGTTGGCCAACGTGTACGAGACAAGCGCTCTTTTAGGTCATCAATGTCGGACTGAGGTATGTCTAAAACGAAAGGCTGAATTGTATTTGGCATGTTTTTTCCTTGATTGAATATTAGGCGGTAGTAGAGAGACACGCGTTTGTTATAAACAACCATTTAACTATACGACATCGTATACTTAAATTACAATTAAAATCTCACTAACTTCTTATCTATTTTCTGTTAGAGCTACCAACCATCTACTTAGACTTTAAAAAATACTTAAAATCTGAAAATGACTGTTGTTGTCATATAAAAAACCCTATAATTAATCTAAACAAATTCGTTTAGTTAAATTACTAGATTTTGGTACGGGAGAGGAGGAGTATGACAAAGGCCAATCAGCCAGCAAAGCGCAAAGGTGGACGACCATCATTGTCAGAAGTTGCCAAGATAGATGCCCGTATTTTGGTGGCAGCGACGGCTTTGTTCCTTGAGCATGGGGTAGATGGGACAACGTTTGAAGCCATCGCAAATAAGGCAAACGTGAGCAAACCCACTTTGTACGCTCGCTATAGCACTAAATCCGATCTTTTTGAGGCCATGATTCGAGTAAATGTCACCTCTGCCATGCCTTCAATAGCAGACCTATCCGAGGGGTTATCCACTCAGGACACCTTGCGTCTAGTCGGTCAAAAAATGATTAGAGAAGCGACTAAACCCATACCTTTGGGACTAATGCGTCTTTATATTACAGAAGCGCCGCGTCATGGCGTTCTGATTCGCGAAGTAGATTATATTGGTCGTGAAGCCGCCGTCGTGATGCTTTCAGAAGCGATTGTCCCAACACTAAACAGCGATGCCATTGATCATGCTAGGCTCATTGCAGACAAATTCATCGACATGGCGTTCATACCTTATTTGATGAGAATGCTACTTGGAGACACCGAAAGCTCACTTGATCAAAGAATTGACGATGCGATATTATGTTTAAAATCATTGAAGTTAATCGATTGATAAATAGCCATTACGGTATTTTAAAATGACAAAGCCCGCCAAAACATCAGTATTTTGGCGGACTTCTTTCTTTATAAGAGACACTTTTTTAGGAATGATGATTTTGCCTACATCTGCCGTTTGAGCAAATACCAACCCAATATCGCACTGCCGATAATCGGTAACAGCACCATAAGCATGGGCGAAAAGCCCGTTGCGAGCGAGACAAAACCTACCAAGTCTTGCACGTAACTGAACAACAAACCAAATAATAATGCCACCACGATACGCAGACCAAGACTATGCGTCCGCAGCGAGCCAAAGACAAATGAGCACGCGACAATCACCAGCGATAAGATAGATAAAGGCGACAGTAGCTTTTGCCAAAATGCCAGCTCATGACTCAAAGAGCGCTGATCTTGTTGGCGCATAAACTGGCGATGCTCATACAACTGGGTTAATGACAAATCCTCTGCCTTGCGAGTGAGCAAGTATACAGACTCCGGCGCAAACGGCAGACTCAAAGTATCTAATGGTGAGATGGCTTGGCTACTCTCAAAACCCTGATTGATATTAAGTTTGGTCATATTATTGAGCTGCCACTCGTAACGATACTGCTCGCTCAGTTTGCTACTGGTAGTATCAAGCGGTTCACGACCGATATATTGCCCGTCCTCAGCGTGAATGGCGGTTTGTAGATTGCCATTATTGTCCAAATGCCAACGCTTGACCTCACCGATATTGCCTTTGACATCGGCATAATCGATATACAAAATATCGCTACCATCCGGCTTGGTACTGCCATCTTCTGTACTCTCAAAACGCGGCTGCACCGTCCAATAACCATGTACCGAGGTAACCAACGAGCGACTATCGGCATCGTTAATCTCTTTTGCCAACTGGTTAGACTGCGGCAATACAAACTGATTGATCGCCAAAGCTAATAGCACAAAAATCAGAGCAGGCTGTAACACCCAACCGACAATACGATAAACGCTCACGCCAGCTGCGCGCATCACGACCAGCTCGCTTTTGTTTGCAAGCAATCCCAAACCTACGACCGCGCCAAGTAACGCGCCAGTTGGGATAAACTGCTCTAAAAAGTATGGCGAGCGGTAAAAGATGTATTTAATGGCTTCACTCATCGTATAGCTGTCATCTAACGAATCCAGCTCTGATAAATAAGAGAACACCAACTGTAGCGCCCATAAACCTACTACCGCGCCAACGATGGCGAGCAAGGCGTTGAGTTTGACATAACGGCTCAGCACTTTTAGATTACTAGGCATTTTAGACAGCTGCTCAGTGGCCAAAGATTTTGAGAATAAGGAGCGCATTAAGACAGCCCTCCTTGTGAACCACTATTTTGAGTATCAACCACCGTTAAAGCTGCATTCTCTTGTTTGCGAAAGCGCAATCGATGCTGCACACGGCTCCCCCAATTCATATAAAGCGCCAATATCATGAACCCTAGCACCAGCCACGCATATGCCCATACACTGACGCTGCCTTTACTTACCGCATTTTTGAGTGAAATAATACCCAGCGCGCAGCTGACAAATAACAAAATAGAAGGAAACAGACGCAACCAACGGCCTTGGCGTGGGCGTACTTGCGCAAGCGGCACCGCAAGCATAGGCGCAATGATCATAAGCCACGGCAACGCCAAGCGATAACCCAGCTCTCCTTGTGCCGCACGCAGTGCATTATCACTACCCACTTGCGTACCACCCGTTGCAGCTTGCCACAGTGGGCCAATCGCTTGGGTCTCGATATTGTCTTCGGTAATGACTTCTTTGGAAGATTCCGTCAGCGTGATGCGATAACGATCAAAGCCCACTTGATTGTATTTCAAACTGCCTGCACCCACTTCATAACGTCGACCTTGGAATAAGTCTAACTGGGTGACGCCGCTATTGCCCGTGTCTACTTGCTCAGCACGTTTGGCTAGCGTAATGGTGTCTTTGCTAATAGCGTTATTATTGGCCAGCGCGTTGGGTAATTCTGGAATATTTAATTGCTCGGCGGTTTCTGGATCAATACGGTTATTGACATCTGTGCCAGTACTTTTATCAGCGGTACCTTTTGTATTAGGCTCTGACTGGATAAGTATCACATCTTGTAGTTGTTTTTTATCATCACTCAAACTGCCCACATACAAATGATAATTGCCACTACTGATAAACTCATTGGGACGAATTAAATCAAATGCACTGGTCAACGCTTGCTGTTGCCAAACGCTCTCGGATGAGCGCACACCCCATGGTTTGCCAACCATAGATAGAGCCGCTTCACCCACAAACAATGCCAATATCAATGGCGTCATCAACCGCGCAAGCCTGCCGCGCGACACGCCGCTGGCATTAATCACCGCCATTTCTTGATCCACGTACAAGCGCCCAAATACCAGCATCAGCGCGATAAAAAACGCCAATGGCAGAATCAGCTCTAAAAAGTACGGCAAGTTATAACCAATAATGGTAAACAACAAGCTGATATCTAAGTTGCCTTCTGCGGCAATACCAAAGTAACGAATCAAACGACCGCCCAGCATCATCACCACTAAAAACCCCAGTACCAAAGCGGTCGTTGCGGCAACTTGTTGCGTCATATAGCGGCGTAATATCACAATAGGCACTCTTAATGGGTTGGTATGCGGGCAATTTTTCGCATAATTATGGACAGGCTATGGACAGATGCAAACATGACAGATGCATATTATCGACAGAGTGCTGCTCAAGCAGACAAGTAAACAGGCACAAAAACAGATATCAAAAAACCGTATCTATACTTAGGTTGATATAAAACAAACACAGCGAGACTGGGATAAATTTTTTGTCGTATCGAGCTGCGCAGGCACAGCAAACAAGAAAAATTTGTGTCAGTCTCGCATCATCATGTTATGTATCTATTTTATTTAGTATCGACTATATAGTTAGCCACACCTGATAAATACTAGCGATAAATATAACGACTAATCGTAGCATATTTTGGTCAAAAATGGCTGTGAAATGTGTTTGAAAACATTGCATCTCTCTTGCTGCTGCCGTTGCCAGATCGACTGATGGCTGATACAACGAAGGGAATATGAAATATAAAACCACTATAGGCTAAGTAGGTTTCTTCTATTACGTTTGTGCTTTATTAACTTTAGAGAGGTTTGTTTGTCATTCGTATCATTGACCGTGTATCCGTGATATTAATTGCTAGACTAAGAATATTCAGATTTCTATTCATATCATTCAAAACCATATCGCTTAAACCCATATTACTAAAAACCATATCGCTTAAAATAATAGTCACTTAAAACAAGAGTCACTTAAAACAATACCACTCAACGGAGAACCCTACTGATGAATAAGCCTATGTCTACGCCCTCTACCCTACTACAACTCGCTGGTGGTGCATTTGAGCCGCTTGATTGGTCAAATTGCGCCCTTGTCTTGATTGACTATCAAAACGAGTACGTCAATGGCGCGATGCCATTGGGACAAGCAGGAGCAAATGCCATTAAAAATGCACGCCTATTACTTGATAAAGCACGTGATCAAAACATTCCTATTTTTCATATCGCGCACCACGGTGCAGAAAATGGCAAGGTGTTTGACCCTTTATCCGCCAATGTTGAGATTGTCGATGCCCTACAACTGCATGACAATGAAACGGTCATCACCAAAAAACATCCCAACGCCTTTTACGATACGTCACTTCAAACTCTTATTTCTGACGCGCAAAAGCAGCAGATTATTTTTGCAGGTTTTATGAGTCACATGTGTGTCAGCTCCAGCGTTCGAGCCGCGTTTGATTTGGGTTTCCAGAGTTTTGTTTGTCATGATGCCTGTGCCACTCGCGATTTGCCTAATACAAAAAAAGAAGCGATTAGCGCTGAGGTCATGCACGATACAGCGATGGCAGCGCTGCAAGACAGATTTGCCGCTTTAGTATCGACCGATGTGTTGGTTAACAGCTGATTGCCTAGCGCCCTTTCAATACTTTTATTTTCATGCCTTTATTTTTATGCTGCGATGTAGACGATAGCGCAAGCGGGCATAGTAAAGTTGTTCGAACATATTACCTAAGCCTTGCTCGCTGCGCACTCGTCTCGCAATATGCTACACTATTGCGATGGCTAGAGAGCCAAACATGTCGGCAGGTATAACCAATTAAATAAAACCTGTAGTTTCATCACTTGAATTTTTCATAACGCTAATAAGGATAATTATATGAATATCAAATTAACCCAAACCTTACCAAAAACCCATACGCAAAAAATCCTCAAAAAAGAAGCCAAAAACAAAGATGCGGCCTGTCTTGTTGTCTTAATCGATGATAAGAAAAACATCTTGGCTGAATCAGTACTGAGCGACTATCAAACACGCATTGAGCAACTGATTGAGGTGTCACATTTCAATGGTAGTGCTTGTGAAACAGTAGAAGATTATGCCTTAGCAGGCGATAAAAAGACCACCAAACAAAACCCTGTACAACTTTTATTAGTCGGTGTGGGTAGCGTTGATAAGCTAAGCCATAGTGTACTGCAAAAAATTGCCAAAACTATTTATCAAAGCACACAAAAACGCGTGGACTCTATCACTGTTGCGTTGGGTGACGCTTTAGAAGAAAACCAATTCAATCAGTTTGCTCTGAACTTATTGGCGGCGACTTATCGTTTTGATAAATACAAATCTGAGCAAAAAACACCTGTATTGACAGATATTTACTTACTTGCTGACCCAGCATTGCAAGCGTCATTAACCTTTGCACAAGCGGTCTTTACTGGTCAGAGCCTGACTCGTGATGTTGCAAATGAACCAGGTAACATCTGTTTCCCAGCTTATATGGCGGATCAAGCGCAAGAACTGGCAAAAACTTATCCTGACCTTCTAAAAGTCACCGTGTTAGGCGAAGACGAGATGTCAGCGCTAGGTATGCATTGCTTTTTGGCCGTGGCGCAAGGCTCTACCAAAGAAGGCAAGCTGGTACTGATGGAATATCAAGGTAAGTCAGCATTTAGTGCCCATGCTGATACTGATAAAGCAACTATGAATAACGCCAAAGTAACGGGCGGTTTAAAAGCGCTGGCGGATAAACTGCCTACTAAGAAAGCCACCAAAAAGACTGATAAAAATAGTGATGCTAATACCCAAACAGCAAACGATGATGCACCTATCGTCTTAGTCGGTAAAGGCGTAACTTTTGACTCAGGCGGTATTTCAATCAAACCCGGCGCAGCGATGGATGAGATGAAGTTTGACATGGGTGGTTCAGCCTCAGTACTGGGTACGATTAAAGCCTTGTGTGAAGCGCGTCTACCGATCAACGTCGTTGGTGCTCTCGCTTGTGCTGAAAACATGCCATCAGGGGATGCCACGCGCCCAGGTGATATCGTCAAAGCCATGAACGGCAAATCAGTTGAAATCTTAAACACAGATGCCGAAGGTCGTTTGGTATTGGCAGACACGCTATGCTACGTGCAGCGCTATAATCCAAAAGCCATCATTGATGTTGCCACATTGACTGGTGCTTGTGTGGTTGCATTGGGTCATGTACGTTCAGCGGTCTTTAGTAATGACGAAGATGTGTTGTTCGATCTGGAAAACGCCAGCAATCTATCCGGTGATCTCATTTGGCACATGCCAATGGATGACGAATATCAAGCACAGCTCGACTCGCCCATCGCTGATATGCAAAACATCGGTGGTAAAGGTGCAGGCGCTGTCACCGCTGCGTGTTTCTTGTCGCGTTTTGTCGAAGAAGGTCAAGCATGGGCGCATTTAGACATCGCTGGCACGGCATGGAATTCAGGAACAGACAAAGCAGCAACGGGTCGTCCTGTCCCGCTATTTATGCAATACTTAAAAAACAGCGCAAATATGGCCTAATTAACTCATGAAAAACCAATTTTTGAAAATCACTTTATGAACATCAGTTTTTATGTGTTAAGTGAGAGTAAAGCCCAAGATTTCTTGGGCTTTATTTGTCAGTTGACCCAAACCGCACTCAATAAGAGCACTCAGTCGGTGCTGATTCTTATTGATGATGAGAAACTGCTATCGACGCTTGATGAGGCACTATGGGCAGTCGACGCCGTCAGCTTTATACCGCATCAACGTCTTTCGGATGTTGATGCTGTAGGTTCTGATAATAAAGGCACTGATACTGACATTGCCAATCACCCTATCGACAGTAAATCTTTAGCGCCTGTTTTGCTGGGTCGTTATATGCAAGCCGACTTTAAAGGTATCGTACTTAATACCACACGGCATCCTGTGAATACCTTTATGGCTGCCACCAATAATGCGCATCCCACTCGCGTACTGGAGCTAATAAAGCCCGACCCTAGCAGTGTGCAAGAAGGCCGTCAAAAGTATAAAAGCTATCAACAACTGGGCTATGAGTTGACTTACTTTAAACTCTAATACCTCTATATATTCATCCATAAAAATCCTCTAACTTCTCTATTACTAGGTGTTTTTCAAAACCCCTAAACCTATGCAAGTTTGGGTTAGAGGTAGGCGCTTATCTGAAAAAATGCTACCATCCTTCGATTAATTTTCTACTGTTAGTATAAATTCTGATTGATTGACTGATTCGAGGGTGTATAAATGCGTTCATTGATTGCGATGTACCAGCGTATAGGGCTGGTGCCGCTGATTATTATTGGCCTGATATTAGGGGTGTTCATTGGTTGGTTAGCACCAAACGTCGGTATTGCCCTAGGTTTGTTGGGGACGCTGTTTGTTGGCGCGCTAAAGGCAGTTGCACCGATTTTGGTCTTTATTTTGGTCATGGCAGCCATTAGCCAACACCGCAGTGGCAATGAAGTTTATGTCAAACCAGTGCTTATTATGTACATGTTCGGCACTTTTTTGGCAGCTCTGACCGCCGTCGGTGCAAGCTTTTTGTTTCCGACAGAACTGGTTTTGGTCAATGCCACGATTGAGCAAGTACCACCAGCAGGTCTAAAAGAAGTGTTGACCAACCTGCTCATGAATTTGGTCGCAAACCCTGTCAATGCTCTTGCCGAAGCCAACTATATTGGGATTTTGGCGTGGGCAATTATCATCGGTTTTGCACTGCGTCAAGCCAGCGATACCGCGCGTGCCGTGGTCAGTGATTTTTCTGATGCCATCTCACAAGTGGTCAAATGGATCATTGCGCTAGCGCCTTTTGGTATCTTGGGTTTGGTTGCCAATACGGTCGCTGAGACAGGCTTTGCCGCTTTGGCTGGTTATGCGCGTATTTTGCTGGTACTGGTCGGTTGTATGCTCTTTATCGCTTTGGTCGCCAATCCCCTCATCGTACTTATCAAGACAGGCAAAAACCCTTATCCACTGGTGTTTACTTGCTTACGTGAGTCAGGGATTACCGCATTCTTTACTCGCAGCTCAGCGGCTAATATTCCGGTCAACATGAACCTCGCTCGCAAACTGGGTTTACATGAAGACACGTATTCGGTGACGATTCCACTCGGTGCGACGATTAATATGGCAGGTGCGGCGATTACCATTAATGTGTTGACGCTAGCAGCAGCACATACGCTCGGTATCGAAGTGACATTTGCTTCTGCGCTTTTATTGAGCTTGGTGGCGACCATCAGTGCTTGCGGCGCGTCTGGTGTCGCGGGTGGTTCTTTGCTGTTAATTCCGCTAGCAGCTAGCTTGTTCAGTATCCCAAACGACATTGCCATGCAAGTGGTCGCAATTGGTTTTATCATTGGAGTGATACAAGACTCGGCAGAAACAGCATTGAACTCATCAACTGATGTGCTGTTTACCGCTGCCGCTGATCCTACGTATTCGCGTTAATTTAAAAAAATAATCATCACAAAAACGACAAAGGGCCACTAAGGCCCTTTTTGTTGTCTATTCTACTGATTAATTTAACTATTTCAAATTATCAGCATTCACTTCAATCACGGGTGTCTGCATATCTAACTGACGTTTGAGTCGGCGTAATTGTTCAAGCTCATCCAATAACTCAAGTATCAAACCAATAGCAGGAACGCTGGCTTCAAAGTCGCGGCTAAGGCGTGAGGCACGGCGCACCGTCGTTAACTGATAACCGGTGAATTGCTCATGCTCTGGCACGTCATACTCAATGATATTTTCTTCAATCAACTCGATAACCCACTGGCGATCTTGGCCGCAGGCGGATACCAGCTCATCTAAGTTCATGATAATGTCGGTAAATTCAGGCGAATGTTTCATAGCGATTGTCCTCGTTTGCACGTTATTTCATCGTTATCGTATGGTCTTCATCTCTGTCATATAGTCGATTCTAAATAAAACGAACATATTATATTTCAACGCTGAACTGGTATGAATTTTTCTTACTTGCTGTGCCTTCGCAGCTCGATGCGACGAAACTTCTCGTTTAAAGATAAGCATACCAGTCCCGCTGACTCATTTTTATAATGAACTCACTATAGTATTTTAATGTGAGTAATTTTTGGTGACCATTAACGACTAATATTGGTATCAGCAAAGGCTTGTTTGAGCTGCTCATAAGCCTGCGTTGCTGCCTCAGTACTGATATCAGGGTTGACGATGTTTAATGTCAAATATAAGTCGCCCGCTTGTTTGGCAGGGATGCCTTTGCCTTTTAAGCGTAAGTTGTTGCCAGACTTACTGTTTTTAGGAATCGTCACCGCTAGTGTGCCGGCTGGCGTGTTGACATTAATTTTTTCACCCAATGCGGCTTCCCATGGCGCTATATTGACGGTTTGATAGACATCAGCACCGTCGATACGGATATTGTCTGCATGACGAATTTTAACTTTTAAGAATAAATCACCGTTTTTGCCACTGCCATTACCAGCCGCACCTTGTCCTGCTAGGCGGATTTGTTTACCGTCAGTGATGCCTTTAGGAATTTTAATTTTAAGCGTTTTGTTGTCATACTCCACGCTACCATTAGGCTGGCGCACAGGAACATTCAGCTTAATACTATAATCATCACCGTCATAAACCGAGGCCAAATCAACGGTAATCTCTGCATGCTGATCTTGCCCTTTGCTGTCTTGCGACCCAAAACCACCCCCAAACTGATCGAAGCCGCCACGTTGCGATTGGCCACTTGCCTGCCCATTCGTCGAGCCCCGCGCACCGCGACCAAACGCCGAAAAAATATCATCGAAGCGAAAACCACCATCGCCATAGGCTTCGCCATCACCGAACTGATCTTTAATATCTTCCCAGCGGTAGCCGCCTTGCCCACCACTTGCAGATTGACCACCAAAACCGCCACTTTGACCGACAAAGGGATTGTCTAACATGGCGTCATATTCAGCCCTTTTGTCTTTATCTCTGATGGTTTCGTAAGCGTTATTGATCTCTGCAATCTTGTTATCAGCGTCTGGGTCATCGCTGACGTCAGGGTGGTATTGACGGACGAGCTTACGGTACTTTTTTTTGATATCGGCGTCTGAGGCGTTTTTTTTGACCCCTAAAATGTCATAGTAGTTTTTCTCTGCCATGTTGTTTTTCCTCAAAATAAAAGCATGTTAATGTTACTGATATGCCAATTTTAAACGATATGGTATGGAGTTTTTTGACTGTGACATAACAGATTGTGACTGCACTCTATCTACTGCCAATGATAGCAATAAAAAAAGTAAAGACAGTGATATAAATATTACTAAGAATAATCTCGACCTTGGGGCCTGTGAAATGAAGCGATAAAAATAATTTGGTCTTGAGAGTTTTTTTACACAGCTGTAAGAATATGACAAGCTCTTCGCTGTAAAATACCCATATTATTCATACTCATAGGGAGTATAAATACCATAGGCAAGTGTATCTGTCTATTTTATAAATTGCTTAAAGGTATTAAATGTCTTATTTAATCAAGTCTTTGGTTGTCACCTTATCACTATTGCTGAGCACCACTGTTTTTGCTGGAAATACCAGCTATTATGGCAGTAAGTTCCATGGCAAACGTACGGCAAGTGGTAGTATTTTTAATATGAATTCTTTAACCGCGGCGCATCGCACCTTGCCGTTTGGTACAAAGGTACAAGTGACGAACAAAAATACAAAGCAGAGTGTCATTGTGAAAATCACAGACAGAGGGCCGTTTATTCGAGGTCGTATTCTTGATTTATCCAAAGCCGCTGCTGGTCAAATAAACTGCCAATTGTGTACCACCACAATGGAAATACTGTCTTATGGTGATGGTAGATATCGTAAGGAATAATATAATAAAAAAGGGAGAGCCAGCGCTCTCCCTTTTTTGTGACTGCTTTTATAAACCAAACATGGCTCAAAAAACAATCAAAACCTGCGATTTAAAAGGCTCTACTCAAAACCCGCTTCCATTTCCTCTAACGTCGTCATCGATTGCAATAACGTGTCTTCATTATCGCTATGTTGCTGTTGTAATGCTGTCTGCTCATTCAGTAAAACCAGCAAGTCAGATTTACGACTCTCTTCGTATAGACCAGTATCAGCCAGCTTTTCTTCGAGTGCGGCCAGTTTGTCAGCAATCTTAGCCAAGGTTTTTTCGGTATTTGCAATGTCACGGCGAACGGGTGCAGTTAATTTGCGTTGTTCTGCCGCCTGTTTACGCTGCTCTTCCTTACTCAGAGCAGGTTCAGTAGCTTTTTTTTTCGATGATACCGTAGGCGCTTTATTACTCGCTTGACTATTAAATGTTTCACGTGAAACAAATTTCTTACTCTCTTTTTTGTTCTTTTTCTTACTGCTACTTTTATCTGTCGAATTCTCTTGTTTGCGCTTTTCTGCCAGCCATTTACCATAATCGCTGATGTCACCATCAAACTCATCGATTTGACCATCATGCACCAAAAATAGCTCGTCACAGACGTTGGCAATCAGCTCGCGATCGTGCGAGACCAGTACCACAGCGCCTTGAAATCCTTGCAAGGCTATAGTCAATGCTTGGCGCATTTGTAAGTCTAAATGGTTGGTTGGCTCATCGAGTACCAGGACGTTTGGACGTTGCCAAACAATCAATGCCAAGGTCAAACGCGCGCGCTCGCCACCAGAAAATAACTCACTTGGCGTATCGATTCGATCACCACGAAAGTCAAAACTGCCTAAGAATGAACGCAGCTCGGCATCTGAGGTTTTTCCAGCCAGACGACGCATCATTTGCAAGGGCGTCGCAGCAGCATCCAGTACGTCCATTTGGTGCTGGTTGAAGTAGCCAAGCTTGATGGTATCAGATACCCGATACGTGCCTGACAACACACCAAGCTCACCAACCAAGGCTTTGATCAGCGTTGATTTACCTGCGCCATTCATGCCCAGTAAGCCAAGACGTGTGTCAGGGGTCACTTGCACATTGGCATTATATAAAAGTGGGGTATCGCTATAGCCAATATCTGCTTTGGTCAGCTCAATCAGCGGTGAGCTCATGTTTGCTGGCTCATAAAAGCGGAAAGAAAAAGGATTGTCTGCCATCATTGGTGACAGCTCCGCCATACGCTCAAGCTGCTTGATACGGCTCTGGGCTTGTTTGGCTTTACTGGCCTTGGCGCGGAAACGACGAATAAAGTCGTCCAAATGTGCCTTGGTCGCTTCTTGCTTTTCAAACGCCTGTTGCTGCTGCGCCATACGCTCATGACGAGTATGGATAAACTGCTGATAATTACCAGTATAAAGGGTGATTTTTTGTTGTTCGACATGCAAAATATGACCGACGGTTGCGTCTAAAAATGCTTGGTCATGCGAGATGACGATGACCAAACCGGTAAATGCATTGATCCAAGTCTCAAGCCACAAGATAGCATCCAAATCCAAATGGTTGGTTGGCTCATCGAGTAACATTAAATCCGCACGGCTCATCAAGGTTTTGGCAAGATTCAAACGCATGCGCCAACCACCCGAAAACCCTTCTACTGGCAGCTCATGCTGGCTGGTATTAAAACCAAGACCTGCCATAATTTGTGCCGCTTTGGTGGGCGTACGATAGCCATCAATCTCATCAAACTGCTGATGCAATATCCCAATCTGCTCATCGCTCACGCTACTCAAATCATTTAAAGAAGCATTGATCTCATACCACTGCTCATCACCACTGAGTACATAATCAATCGCCGTCTGTGTCGTCGCGCCCACTTCCTGTGCCATGTGCGCCACATGCCAGCTATCAGGAATACTGACCTCACCTTTATCAAGCGTGACCTCGGTGTCGCCTGTTCCCATTCGCGTCAATAGTAAGGCAAACAAGGTAGATTTGCCCGTGCCGTTATTGCCCGTTAAGCCAACTTTGTGGCCCGGATGTAGCTGGAAGCTTGCACCTGCAAACAGTTCACGACCATCACGGCGAACACCAACGTCTTTAAATTCGATCATATAATTTCTTCATCTCAACAGTAATATAAAATATAAGGCAATAAGAAAAACACACATGTGGCATGCTAATTGGTGGCTATTATTTCAAACGCTTGACCCATAGGCAAACGATTAAATAACTATTTCAAAACTAAGTATTTATTAAGGTAAAAAGCGCTTAGTTTTATATAGCCAGTACAAAATAAAATCGATACGTTAATATCAGAGTACTACTGGTATAAATTTCTTTTGCTCGCTGTTCGCAAGCGTGACAGAGGCTACAAGAGATTTATTCCAATAGCATGCGAAAAATTTTAAATTGAATCTACTGTAGGTATTTATCAGCACAATGAAGGCTAAAATTAGAGCGTTAAATTTGGTTGGTCATAACACGCTTGACAAACGAATCGTCATCCCCATTATGATATACTGCTACCAGATATGTGTCAGTAATCAATGAAACCGTTGTGATGGCTTTCATATAATATTTATAATGTCCTGACAGCATTGCCATAATGACAGCACCCAATCGAATCAAACGCCGTGCGTATCTTTATTTGCAACCTATTCATTGCAAACCCAAACAGGATGACGACCGCCTTTGATCCTAGCCACTGAGGTAGATATGAACGAATCAGCCAACCAATTTAGTCCAAGCTCAAGCCAGCCAGTAGACCCAACGATATTAAGCCTAACCGACAGTGCCGCACAAAAAGTGCGTCGCCTGCGTGAAGAAGAAGGTGATAGCGACCTTATGCTACGCGTCTACGTGACTGGCGGCGGCTGTTCAGGTTTTTCTTATGGTTTTAACTTTGCCAATGACTTAAATGAAGACGATGCCAACTTTGATAATGGCGATGTCACGCTGGTCGTAGATTCGCTCAGTTATCAATACTTGCAAGGTTCTACTGTCGATTATACCGAAGGTCTAGAGGGCGCGCGCTTTATCGTGACCAACCCAAATGCCACCACCACTTGTGGCTGTGGCTCGTCATTCTCTATTTAGATGAATGGTTAGCATAGATTTGTCGTTATGATGCTTTAGTGGTTAGCTGACGCTATGATGATTGGCTTAACATAGCGCATTCAAAGCATCTACCGATTGGATAGATGCTTTTTATTTTATACAGTAATAGTAAAGCACTGTTTACAAAAACTTTAATTTAAATATCCGCTGAAATGTAGGCAGTTGAACCCTTGTAAAGCTTATCGTATTTGTAATTGTTCGTGGTTTTCACCGCCGCTTTGAGCTAAACTGACGGCATTCAGAATCTAATATTTACCTCTTTTATGGTCAAACGCCAGTCGTGTTTTGAGCCACCATAATAAATAACAATAGATGACTATTATGAGTAATTTTGCGAGTAGCTTTGTCAGCTTTGACATTCCCAATTGGTTTGACAACAAGCATTTAACCGGCATGTTACGCGGAATCGAAAAAGAGGGGCTACGTGTTAGGCCTGATGGTTACTTGGCACAAACGCCCCATCCAGCAAAACTTGGGTCAAAATTAACCCACCCCTTTATTACTACTGATTATTCAGAAAGCCTGCTCGAACTCATTACTGAGCCCAAGACTTCACCAAAAGAAACGCTGAACATGCTGCGTCAACTGCACGTACTGGTTTATCAAGGCCTGCCTGAAGGTGAGCTGATGTGGCCGCTATCGATGCCCTGCATGTTGTCGTCTAAGGATGAAGATATTCCATTGGCTGATTATGGCAGCTCTAATACTGGCAAGCTAAAAACCTTATATCGTAGTGGTCTTGGTATCCGTTATGGCCGCCGCATGCAGACCATTGCAGGTTTACACTACAACTTATCTTTTGGTGATGGACTGTTTGAAGTCTGGCAAGCACAGACATCCACCGCACAGAGCCAAACGCTGACAGAATTCAAAAATGAAAAATACTTGGGGCTTATTCGTAACTTTAAGCGTCTGACCAGCCTCGTTCTTTACTTATTGGGTGCTAGCCCAAGCGTTTGTCCTTGTTTTGTCGCAGGGCGTGAGCATGATTTAGAGCTGCTAAATGATTCCACTTACTATAAGCCTGCCGCAACCAGCCTACGTATGGGCAAGCTTGGCTATACCAATAGTGTGCAAGAACAGCTTGATATTCGTTATAATTATCTACCAGAATATGTCGCTGGCCTGCGCCGTGCGATTCAAACGCCGCACGAAAGCTTTGAGAAGCTTGGCTTAGAGGATGCGGATGGCAACCCGATTCAAATCAATAATCATATTCTACAAATAGAAAATGAGTACTATAGCCCTA
The DNA here is from genome assembly GCF_000471625.1 of Psychrobacter aquaticus CMS 56. GTDB lineage: Bacteria > Pseudomonadota > Gammaproteobacteria > Pseudomonadales > Moraxellaceae > Psychrobacter > Psychrobacter aquaticus. The sequence continues at coordinate 129,745 of NZ_AUSW01000013.1, read as the reverse complement.
TCCGCCCAAAACAAATCGCGATGAGCGGTGAGACGCCGACCGAAGCGCTTGAGCGTCGTGGTATCGCTTATGTGGAGTTCCGTGCCATTGATCTTGATCCTTATAGCGATGTCGGTATCCGTCTCTCTAGTGCGTGTTTCTTAGAAGTCATGGCGCTATATTGTCTGCTCAGCGATTCACCAGACTTATTGCCTGAAGAAGAAGAAACGTTGGCCATCAATCTTGAACGCGTGGTGAACGAAGGTCGCCGTGAAGGCTTGCACATCATAAATAATGGTGAGGAGCAATTACTCGAAAGTTGGATGCTGATGCATTTAGAGCGTATGCAGCCACTTGCCGCATTGCTAGACGCTCATTATGGCGGCAACGATTACCGTGCGGCGGTTGCGTTGATGCAAGGCAAAGCAGTTCATTCTGAATCAACCATCTCGGCACAAGTAAACTCTGACAGTAAACGTTTAGGTAGCCTATGGCAGCTCGGCTTTACCTTGGCACAGCAGCATCGCAAGTCTTTATTGCAACAGACATTGAGTCCAAATACCCAAGCTCAGTATGAAGTATTGGCAGAAAAATCGATACTACAGCAGGCTGATATTGAAAAAGCAGAAACGGCCGATTTCATGGAATTCTTGCAACAGTATCGCTAAAATTTGACTATCTAGCATTTATAGATAACTACTTTATAAGAGTAATGGCCCTATGCTACAGCTGACCACTTACCGTAATTTGCAAATATTTCTAGTACTCATGACCGTGATAGGCATGAGTTTTGCGCTGTTTTTTTTGCAGCGCCATTTAGGCCTTACGCCTTGTCCACTGTGTATCTTTCAACGTATTGGCCTGATGATAATGGGCGGTTTTGCACTGATAGCTGCGTTGTTTAACCCAAAGCCTATGGCGGTAAGGTTATTACTGTGGCTTGGTAGTTTGGCTGGTATTGGTTGGGCGACTGCGGTGGCAGCGCGTCATGTGTGGCTACAGCACTTGCCTGCCGATCAAGTACCTTCTTGTGGTCCAGGGTTGGACTATTGGCTAGATACGCTTCCTATGTTACAGGTGTTCAAAGAAGTTTTTGCAGGCTCTGGTGAATGTGCTACTGTCGATTGGACATTTATGGGTCTAAGTATTCCTGAGCAATCTTTGATTTTATTCAGTGTACTGCTGGTGGTACATGTTTTGATATTATGGCGCATCGTGCGACCTATTGCCCAAAATCGTCTGGCTTAATCGATAGTCGTCATACCTATTGTTTTTCGTGATGAATTTCTCTAAACAGCTACTTTCTCTAAACAGCTACTTTCTCTAAACAGCTACTTTCTCTTAAACAGCTACTTTCTCTTAAACAGCTATAAGTGTTCTATTATCTTATAGCTGTTTAGATCTATACTACTATTTAACGCTTCTGATAACCTTTATTAGTCGAATTTTTGGCTACTTAAACGGCAATACTTATCTTTTAGATATACCACCTATAACAAAAAGTCCACAGAGATATTCTAAACCTTTGATATCTTGACACAGTTTATTTGATTTTTTGATTGGCCGATAGGATCTTGGCATCACTTATTTATGATTGCCAATAAGCTACAGGTTATTGACACTATACCCTCGCCCAAAAACTTCAAACAAGGCAATTATCATTGCCATCTTTTATTTTTTAGAATGATTCTCTTTCGCTTTTGACAATCGTAATAAGTTGCCGATACTATAGACATTTTTTGGCAATATTATTTGATAACTTGTTACTTGAGGTGACCATGACATCTTTTGCACCTGCTTGCGCTCCTATATCTACTGTTGTCAGACGCTTTAGTCGCTATTTACTAATGGTGCCGCTGTGTATGCTACTGGTTGGTTGTGACAGCGCCTCATCAAATGATAATAAAGAGGTACGTACTGAGGTCGTGCCTGTGGAGTCTTTAGAGGACTTCGAGTCACGAAATGCAGCAGAGGGCTTATCAGACGATAGTAATGCTCAATCAAATGCTAATAGCGAGCTAGATGTAACAGAAGAAGGGCAATCGCTCATTGCAGCGGCCCAATCAGTAAATGACACACATACGCACCAATCGCTGATGAGCTCAGAGTTGCCTAGTAGTAGCACATTACAAGCCACATTGATGGGTGATTATGGTGGCATGGTACCTTGTCAATCTTGTGCCAGTATTGACGTCACATTGAACTTGTTTGCTGACGGATCAGTCTTAAAAACTAGCATTTATAATCATCCTGAAAAACCGCAAGCGCCGCTAGTTGAATCTGGTGTTTATCGTCAAGACAACAATAAAATTACGATAGTCTATGAAAACAAAAGCATTGAGACTTATCATATCCAAGACAATCATCTTGTCTTAATGGATGAGTACAAAAATCCTAATAATGACTATATTCTGGCGCGAAAATAACACAGCATGTAAATAAACCATCAGGCAAAAATAATAAGATGCGACTCATAATTGACTTTATTAAAAATACCAAGCAATCAAGCTTATAAATGCTAATATAGAATGACACTCAATAAGCTCAATTAATGAGACCAACTACGCCTACTTAGAGGCGTTTTTTATTGGTTATCTAACGGTGTTTACTTTACAATGAGTGCCTATTTGCCACGCTGATATTTTGGTAATTATTGACTGTTTTGATACAGAATATGGCCAGCGCTGATAATATTTCGGCGGAGTACGTCCTATAATGAGCAGCCGCTTAGTGCCGCTAGCTTTTCGGATGACTCTACATTTCTATTCATTTAATTTAAGCTCGTACGGAACGTCTATGCATATTCATATTCTTGGTATTTGTGGTACTTTTATGGGCTCGCTGGCGCTACTGGCACGCGCACTTGGACATACGGTTACAGGTTCTGATGCCAATGTTTATCCACCCATGTCTACCCAACTTGAGAATGCAGGCGTCACTCTCGAAGAAGGTTATCTGGTAGCGCATTTGCAGCCAGCACCAGATTTGGTTGTCGTCGGCAATGCGATGAAGCGCGGCATGGATGTCATCGAATACATGCTAGACACAGGTCTACGTTATACCTCAGGGCCACAGTTCTTATCTGAGCAAGTCCTACAATCGCGCCATGTAATAGCCGTAGCTGGTACTCACGGTAAAACGACGACGACAACCATGCTGGCTTGGATACTGCATTACGCTGGAATCGATACGGGATTTTTGATTGGTGGCGTACCATTGGTTGATACTACTGATGAGCATCTTCAGCAAGTCTTTGCACACAGCAGTTATTTGGGCACAGAAAATAATAGCGAGGGCGACTCAAAGGCTGGTTACTTTGTCATTGAAGCGGATGAGTACGACTCGGCATTTTTTGATAAACGCTCAAAGTTCGTTCATTACCGTCCGCGTACCGCTATTTTAAATAACCTCGAATTCGATCACGCTGATATTTTTGCAGATCTTAATGCCATTCAGACTCAATTTCATCACATGGTACGCATGATTCCAAGCACTGGCAAAATCATCATGCCAGCCGCCGCTATCAGTTTAGAAGATACATTGGCAAAAGGGGTTTGGACGCCAATTTGGCGGACAGCCGTCGTTGATTCTGCTCTGACCAACGCTAGTACACAGGATAAAAACCCAACCAATCCTAGCGACTGGCAGGCTGAACTTATCAGTCAAGATGGCGGTCAGTTCAAAGTCGTGTTTGCTGATAAAGAGGAATCGGCAGTTGTAGATTGGTCGATGAGTGGCATTCATAACGTCAATAATGCCTTGGTTGCGGTAGCGGCAGCTTATAATGTTGGGGTCAGTGTCGCTACTGCTTGTGCAGCGCTATCAGCTTTCGCTGGTATAAAACGTCGTATGGAGCTGATCGGTAATGTGCATGATATTTTAGTGTTTGATGATTTTGCTCATCATCCGACTGCCATTATGACGACTCTAGATGGTGCCAAAAAGAAACTGGCGGGCAGACGCATTTGGGCGATTATTGAACCACGTAGTAATACCATGAAAATGGGCATTCACCAAGACAGCCTAGCTGAGTCTGCCGCCCTCGCGGATTATACGCTATGGTACGAGCCTACTGGTCTAGAATGGGGTCTAAAAGAAGTCATCGAACAAGCCAATGCTGCAAACAGTCACATCGGTAACCAACAAGTCATGTCGAGTGTCGATGCGATTATCGAGCATGTACGCACACAGGCACAAGCGGGTGATGCCATTGTGATTATGTCTAATGGGGGCTTTGAAGGTATTCATCAGCGCTTATTAGTAGCACTACAGCGTAATTCCAGTGATCCTCAATAAAAACGAATCTAAACCATATTTGCAATGAGAATGTAGCTTCTTTATTGTAGATGAGAGCGTGGCTTTGCAATAAACAAGCCACGCTTTTTTGTATTCAGATAATTGTTATTCGTTTCAATATATCTGTCATTAATATTGGGCCGATATAAACACAAATAACTTATTACACTAGTGGCTTTGTAACTGTTGCTACCTTTGTAACCTTTCATTTACTTATCCTACCTGCATATTAGCAAATCGATAGTTTTTCTCACATAGCTCATACACTGGTAACATTTTGCGCTTACCTTTACTCCTACGCAGTGCATACAATGTATTTATGAAAATTAGCAAATTATTATAAATGACAATAACATTAGGAGAATAAAATGAGCTTTATTTGGATGATTATCGTAGGTTTAGTCGCTGGTTTATTGGCACGTGCTATCAAGCCCGGCAGTGACCCTATGGGCTGGATAATGACCATCGTGTTGGGTATCGTCGGTGCTTTGCTTGGTGGCTTTATCGCTGGACTAATCGGTATCGATGCTGATGGTGGCTTTACTGGTCTGATATTCTCAGTGATTGGTGCAATCATATTGCTCTTCTTGTATGAGATGATTATGAGCAAACGTCGCGTATGATTTTACGATGTCTTAGCTAATTAATAATAGAAAGCCTTGCGAATAGCAGGGCTTTTTTTATGGTTCTGCCAAAATTCGTAATCTTCGTTTTTTGAATCATAAAGCATGATATAGAGTAGAAAGTATTGATAAGCATTACTTTTGCCCCCATTTATCTTATAATATCAACCCTATTTTGTCCTTATCATTGAGGTGAGCGTTATGGCATTACTCCCTATCCTAAATTATCCAGACCCGCGTTTGCGCACCATTGCAAAGCCTGTTAAGGAAGTGACTGCTGAAATCAAAACCTTAATCGCTGATATGATTGAGACCATGTACGACGCCCAAGGTATTGGCTTGGCTGCCAGCCAAGTTGATCAACACATTCAACTCATCGTCATGGATTTATCTGAAGATAAAAACAACCCTCGGGTGTTTATTAATCCAAAGGTAACGCCACTGGTAGAAGAAAAACAACCATACGAAGAAGGTTGTTTGTCGGTGCCTGAGGTCTATGATAAGGTTGAGCGTCCTAACAAAGTACGTATTGAAGCCTTGGATGAGAATGGTGAAAAAATCGATGAGGAAGTAGAAGGCTTGCTGGCAGTGTGCATCCAACACGAAATGGATCACTTAAATGGTGTGATATTCGTCGATTATCTATCCCGTTTAAAACAAACACGCGCTCGTGACAAAGTACGCAAAATCATCAAAATACGTGAAAAACAAGATGAACAAGCAGCGGATAAACAACCACAGCTGACCAATTCTTGATGTATTTATTCTCTAAGCAAACCGTTACATAAGCTCTATTTTTATCGCTCTATGACGCACGATGGTAATGATGTGACATTAAAATAGTGATGTAACGCAAGTTTTTATTCTCTAACATATTTTCTTCATTAAAGGTTTTCTACCATGACCATGATCAAAATCGACCAATATTTTGACCCTGCCGGTTGGCAGAAATTCACCAAAGCAGCTGAAGGTCGCGAGACACCACTTTTGGTGGTAGACCTTAGCCGTATCAAAACAAAGTTTCATGAAATGGTCGGTTTTTTTCCTAATGCCAAAATTCATTATGCAATGAAAGCCAGTCCTGCCGTTGAAGTCATTAACTTGCTGGCGGATCTTGGTTCAAACTTTGACTGTGCGTCGATTTACGAGCTTGAGCGCGTGCTTGATTGCGGTGTTGATGCTTCACGTATTTCTTATGGCAACACCATCAAAAAGGCCGAACATGTCAAATATGCTTTTGATAAAGGCGTTGATTTGTATGCAACCGATTCAGCAGCCGATTTAAAAAATATTGCTGAGCACGCCCCAGGTTCAAAAATATTTGTGCGTATATTGGTGCAAGGATCAGAAACAGCAGAATGGCCACTGTCTCGCAAATTTGGTTGTCATCCTGACATGGCGATTGAGCTATTGATTCAAGCGCGAGCGTTAGGTTTGGTGCCTTATGGCATCTCGTTCCACGTGGGCAGTCAGCAAAAAGATGTCGCAGCATGGGATGATGCGCTGGCCAAGGTCAAATACATGTTTGACTGGATGAAGAACGAAGAAGGCATTAAACTGCAAATGATTAATTTGGGTGGCGGTTTTCCAGCCAACTACATCAGTGAAGTCAACCCTATAAAAGTCTACGCTGAAGAGATTAACCGTTATTTGACCGATGACTACAATGCCGAAGACATGCCTGAGATTATTCTTGAGCCGGGGCGCTCATTGGTCGGCGGTTCAGGCGTGCTAGTCAGTGATGTGGTACTAATTTCTCGTAAATCAAATACGGATTTGACTCGCTGGGTATATACCGATGTGGGATTGTTCCAAGGCTTGATTGAGACATTGGGTGAAGCCATCAAATATCCTGTCTATACACCGAAGATGGAGACGTCTACTAGCGAAGGTACGGTGGTATTGGCAGGCCCAACCTGTGATTCAACAGATATCATGTACGAAGAGGCAGGCTATCAGTTGCCAGAAGAACTGGGGATCGGTGATAAGATATATTGGCTCACCACTGGCGCTTATACCAACTCTTACTCCTCAGTTGAGTTCAATGGTTTCCCACCACTAGAAGTTACCTATATTGACTAATAGTTAAGAAATGAGCATTCGTTGAAAAGCGCGGCACTGTGATTCACAGGGCCGCGCTTTTTTATATTTATCTGGTGCTGCCTTTCATCATTGACTACTGTACCAACAGTGAAATAGGCACACTGTTATCATTATTCATAACGCGATTACTGCCGTAACTGGTACTCTGGTTTCGGCTGCTTTGAGAGATTTGTCCGATATTCACCCATTGTCCACGTGGAATAATAATGGTGCTATTGAGGCTTTGACCTTGAATGCGGTTATTGCTGACGCTTTGTCGATTGTAGGACGACTTGGGTCGCACCAGCCTCTCCTCAACTTGTGATAATGTCACTTCGACTTGACCGTTCGGTAGTAGTCTTGGGATCACGCTAATACCTTGGGTCGTTGGTAGTAATACCTGCTGCTGAATGACGATTCGTCCTATCGGGCGAGAATATGTTGAGGTGATGGGATAATAGCTTTGAGCCAATGACCACAATGTGCTCGTATCAATACTTGCCGCACTACCAGATAAGGTTTGAACTTGATACAAGCTACTGCCTTGCTGCTGACTGCTACGCTGATTGATGATTCCCGATCCTTGGATACCGCGGTTGGTAATAATGACCTGCCCTTGCTGGATATTGCCTTGAGCGCTGCTATTCTTACCGACACGTACAGCGACCGTTAGCGCTTGTGGTTGACGGTCAATCTGAGTCAATAATTGCTGCACTGCTTGATAATTGGCAGATGTTGTGCGCAAGACCAACTTATCTTGATAAGTGGTGACCGTACCGCCATCACGACTGTTATTCAGTTGCTGACGCACAGCTGGTAATAACGCATTGCCGCCATAGGTATGAATGACGTAGGTTTCGTAACGGTTCTGATTGACGGCAGCGTGCACCGTTATTGGCAGAACCATCGAACTGAGAACAATCGCTGTTTGGCGCGCATAATCAGCACTTTTGATAGCGGTAATCGTAGTGCTAAGCATCGCTATCAGGTTATATTTAAACTTATCCACGTTTCACCCCTAATGATGAGCAAGCAAGTGAAGCAATAATTAAGAAAAACTAATCGTTTAAACCCAAGACATCTTGCATATTATACTGTCCCGTTTGCTGCTCAATCACCCAAGTTGCAGCACGCACTGCCCCTGCTGCGAAAGTCATACGCGCTCGGGCACGGTGAGTAATCTCCACCACTTCGCCATCTGCGATAAACATCACGGTATGATCGCCAATGATTTCACCGCCGCGAATCGCATGAATGCCAATCGTTCCCGCTTCACGCTCGCCAGTTTGTCCTTCGCGACCATAGACGGCAACGTCTTTTAGATTCTGTCCGCGTGCTTCTGCGACGGCTTCTGCCATCATATAAGCGGTGCCAGAAGGCGCATCGATTTTATGTTTGTGATGCGCTTCGATTACTTCTACATCCGCAGCAGTGCCAAAGGCTTTGGCCGCCATTCCTAGTAGCTTTAATGACAGATTAACGCCTGTTGAGTAGTTACCGGCGTAGACGATTGCCACTTCCTCACTTGCTTTTGCCAATACTTGCTCTTGCTGCTCGTTAAATCCTGTCGTACCGATAACCATAGCGACATTGTGCTCAGCACAGATTTGCATGTTTTGTTCGGTGGCATCCGGCAAACTAAAGTCAATCAGCACATCGATGTCTTGAACCACCGACTTTAGATCATCGACAATCTGCACATCCAAACGTCCGATGGCGGCAACTTCACCAGCATCCGCACCAACGAGGCTTGACCCTTGACGTTCAATGGCAGCGTTAAGGGTGGTTTTTGGATTATCGTTTACCGCCTCGATGAGCATGCGACCCATACGACCGCCCGCGCCGATCACACCGACATGGACAACTTTTTTATTTACTGATTGATTCATGGTTTATCCTAGAAGCTTTATTTTAGTCAGACAATTTTTAAAATTATTTATCGTAAGTTTAGCAAATATCAGCGTGTGATTGGTTTTTTATCTAGCCAATAAAAAACCCAAAAGTTCCATGTGAAACCTTTGGGTCAATTCTATATACGTATTTTATATACCTACGTATCAGTTGTTGTCAGACATGATTAATCAAATAAGTCGCCAATCTTTTTGAAAAATGATTTTTTATGTGGCGACTGTTGATGCTTGCTATCGCCATCCAAAGTATCTTGGAACTGACGTAACAGATCTTTTTGCTCGCGAGTTAAGTTCACTGGCGTCTCGATAACAACACGGCAGATCAAATCGCCTTTCATCGTCGTACGTACTGGCGTCACGCCTTTGCCGCGTACCCGTAGCAGTTTGCCACTTTGTGTGCCTTCCGCTACTTTGATTTTTACTTTGCCATCTAGCGTTGGAATTTCAACTTCTTTACCAAGCGCTGCATCCGTGATGCTGACTGGCACATCCATATAAAGATCGGCACCTTGACGAGTGAAGACGTTGTGTGATTTGACACGGACTTCAACGTATAGATCGCCGTTTTGCACGCCAGCACCACCTGCTTCACCTTCGCCCGCCAAGCGAACGCGATCACCATCATCGACACCCGCTGGGATAGAAACTTCTAGCGTGCGTGACTTATCTTTAACCCCATTACCATGGCAGTCAGGACAAGGGTTTTTGATTTGTTTACCAGTGCCGCCGCACTGTGGACACGCTTGCTGCACGGCAAAAAAGCCTTGCTGCATACGAACTTGGCCTTGACCATGACACATCTGACAAGTCACCACATCAGAGGCGTCTTTTGCGCCTTTACCATCACAAGTGTCACAAGGCGCAGGGGCGGTAAAGCTGATTTCTTTTTTGCAGCCACGAACCGCTTCTTCTAAAGTCAGCTCAATCACATAACGGAGGTCTGAACCACGACGCGAGCGTCCACCGCCGCCGCCGCGTGATTGACCAAAGATATCACCAAAATTACCAAAAATATCGCCAAAGATGTCTTGGAAGTTGCCGCCGCCTGCACCGCCAAAACCGCCACCGCCCATGCCATTTTCAAAGGCTGAGTGACCCATACGGTCATAGGCTGAGCGTTTGTCTTCATCACTCAATACCTCATAAGCCATCGACGCTTCTTTAAATTTATCTTCAGCATCGGGGTCATCAGAGTTACGGTCTGGATGGTATTTCATCGCCAGCTTGCGGTAAGCTCGCTTAATCTCTTTGCTGTCAGCGGTCTTACTGACACCCAATACTTCATAAAAATCGCGCTTACTCATGAGCTCTCCTATCGTCTTTACAGTCCACCGGCTAGTCGATTTATGACCCTAGTCACTCATTCCTTTAATACTACCGTCGTCACACTTATAGGTTTCACATGAAACATAAGCGAATGATAAGTAAAAAGAGAAGATGACTGTATAAGTCTGACTAGCGAATACGGCGGGATGCTGCTTAGCCAAATCAATTATTAAAAGTTTGCGCTATTTATGGAGATGGCATGGGAATTTATCAAGCGCTTAGGTCGGTAAAGTAGCAATCAAGCTAGGTTATGTAGTCATAAAAAAGGTTTTATTAAGAAATGCATAAAGGTTTTCATACCTTAATAAGCGTACACCATGCTAATATTTATCGCCATATTAAGTACCATATTAAGTACTATAGGCGACCCTTAATAAATGGATACGCCAACAGAGACGACAAAAAATTCATCTCCGTTACGCTGACTATTTTTTATATTGACCTGACTCTATTCAAACATTGTTGTTCATATTTACATTCACAGTTATTCAGTTTGCAATAAGGTATCGATTTTTATGAAAAAGCTGATTGTTTTATTGATCGTCATTGCCGTGACCGTCTATGCAGGCTCACCTTATTACAGCGCTTATCAGCTCAAAAATGCTTATGAGGCCAAAGATGGTGCCACTATCGCGGCGGCTATTGACTATGACCAAGTCAGGCCCAGTATCCAAAATCAATTGACCACTCAGTTTACAGCATCAATGGCTCAGTACCCATTGGTCGCTGAGCTGGGCGGTGAGCCATTGATGCAAGCGGCCAATAGTTTTATAACGCAGGCAGTCGATGGGGCGATTACGCCACAAAATATCGAAAAAGTCATCAACACGCAAGGTCAAGCCAATACAGCCACCAAAGAGTTGGCTGCAGCATGGGCTATCGCAAGTAATCAAGTCGACTTAAAAAACCTGATTCAAAACTTAATCATCCAGCGCGGTGATGTGAATGCCGTGGTGCAAAGCCAAATGCAGCAAATCATGCAAAAGCAAGCGGCGGAACTCGAACAACAGGCGGCGCAAGGCACGGATAGCGACAAACCAAAGCTGAGCTATTGCGGTATCAATTGCTTCAATATCAGTGGTCAAGTTAAGGGTTACCCTATCACCATAGAGATGCAGCGTGACGGTCTGATTAACTGGAAGATCGTGGATATTGTACTGCCTTAAAATCTATTTTTAACAGTCAAAGCCTTACTATTAATCTTTATTCACCTGAATGAAAAACCGCTTTATGAGCCATGTTCATAAAGCGGTTTTTTGGTTACTGAGTCTAACAATGCTGGTATGCGTTAATAAAACTACTCGACTCCCAAGAACTCTAAAAACTCAGGACTCTCAAAACTTGCTTGATATAGCACGCCATCTTCACGGTAGATCGCTGGTGTCGCCATCACTGCCAGACCAGCAGCTTTATCGCGATTAGACGTGATATGGTCACTCTTACAGCTGGCAGATGCTGGCGTCATCTTCCCTTGCAACATGGCTTTGTCAAACGCCTTGCGGCGACTGTTTTCATCGTTTTGACACCAAATACCACGCATCTGTGTGGGTGACTGCTCATATATCGGATAGCCGATAATCTTTACCGTGACGCCTTTTGCATTGAGCATGGGGAGTTGTTGGTGCAAGCGACGACAATAAGTACAGTTCACATCGTCAGCCACGTAAATAACTGCCCTTTCCGTAGTGGTTGCTGGGTAATTAATCAGTTGCCGCTCATCTAACGTCGCCAATACAGACTGGTTTTTGCGTTTTTCAAAGTTTGTATCGAGACCAATGAACTGACCATTTTCGATCACAGATATCTCACCATCGGTGATGTACTGGGCATCGTCAGATAGCAAAAAAGGTACGCCTTCTAACGTGGCTCCCCAAATAACACCCGGTACGGCGGTATAAAAGAACGGTGTTTGAGCACTCATGTTTTTGAGCGCACCCATATTGGCCAGCATAGCTGATTTGACGGCTGCGCTGACTGGCCGACCTACTTGCTCGCTGTTACTGCGTGGCAACGTTTCGGGCACGACTCGCTTGCTTGGGTTCTTTTGCAGCTCACCTTGAATGACATATTTTCCGTCGGCAGTGATGTGCAAAGGCAACTGCCCCACCAAGTTGACTTGATACATATTGGGCAAATTCGAGGGCACAATAGAGGTGATTTGCGTTTTTATGCCAGCTTGTTCTAAAACTTGGCGCAACCGCTGGTCAACAGACTGACTTGATGTACCAACCATTTGCGGGCTTTTAGTAGCTTGACCGACTGTTTTTTGAGTCATATCAGTGGCATTGGGCTGTGCACAGGCGGTGGTTGCCAGTAGCAAGGCGCCAATCAGGCTGGTAGGTTTTAATATGGGTAGTTTCACAGAGACAGTCCTATCTGGTTTGCAACATTAACAAAAACATTATGTAAATACGCATATTAAAAAGACAAACAGACTGTAGCATAAGACTGAATATTGCAGAATAATAAAGAAGCAATTTTGCAAAATCGTCACGCAGCTTTAAGAGACAGGCAACACAGACAGTCCGTAGAAATAATAGACATATAGTGAATTCTAAATGAAAGAGGTGCGACCATTATTAATGTGCTGCTAGAATAATATTTTCTTGCTTGCTGTGCCTTCGCAGACAGAGGCTACAAAAATATTATTCTAGCGGCACTGTATTGATTTTATCGTGGATTGACTATAGTAAAAATAACTGGCAATAAAAAGCAGCACACTGTGTAGTGGCTGCTTATGGTATTTAAGTGACTGGTTTTAAACCATTACGTTGATACGCAGGGATAGAACTCAAAGCGCTATAAATAAAATACTATAAATTTAGAATTTGGCAACTTCATCGGCCGTTAAAAAGCGACTGTCGCCTTTGTCCAAACCATCCAAGTTGATATGACCAATACTGGCGCGATGCAGCTCAGTCACTCGATTACCAAAATAACCCATCATGCGTTTTACTTGATGATACTTGCCTTGCTCTAAGGTCAGACGCGCATGGGTATCATCGATGAATTCAAGAATCGCGGGCTTGGTTTCTTCGTGGTCACCTTCTAATAAGATGCCTTCGGCTACTTCTCTTACTGCATTTGCCTGTGCATCGCTGTCCATCGCATCGGCTAAGGTCAACTCATAAACCTTTGCATGCTCATGCTTGGGACTGGTGACACGGTGTAGCCAGCCGCCATCATCACTGATAAGCAAAGCGCCAGTAGTATCAACATCGAGTCGTCCCGCAATACGCAAGCTACCAAGTTCTGGTACGGCTATCAGCTCGGTGACGATGGGGTACTCTTTGGCTTTTAATGTACATTCGAACCCTTCAGGCTTATGCAGCAAGATGTAACGATTGCCCGTCGCAACTGATAATGGTTCGCCTGCCCACATCACCTCGTCGTTGACGATATCGACATGTAGACCGGGATCTTTGACGACTTGCTCGTTTACTGTCACTTCGCCCGCGTGCATAATCTTTTTCGACTCTTTGCGCGACAGCTCAGTGGCTTTACTAATAAATTTATCTAGACGCATACTATTAACTACCATCCGTTTTATGATACCTATTCTACCTCAAAGTTTAACGTCGCAAGCACTCGCACAAGTCTTGTTCGCTACCTTAGATGATAAGAAGTGGTACTATAATAAAAAATTAAATGAACACTGCGCCAAATACGGCAGGCAGTGAAAGTTAGACAAGTTTACCATATCCAACTCAGACCTGATGAAATATGAGCTATCAAACGTTAAAACGTGCTGTTACCGCGCGCTTAGCAATCAAAAAATCCGATTTCATTACTTATGCCTATCCCGTGGCTTCACGTGAAGACGCGATGTTTCATGTGGAACAATTGCGCGACCAATATGCCGATGCGCGTCATCATTGCTGGGCGTATATCATTGGCGATCCCAATAATACCACCAGTGCTGGCTTTGACGATGACGGCGAGCCAAATGGGACGGCAGGCAGGCCAATACTCAATGTCTTACAACACAAGTCTATCGGCAATGTCATTATCGTCGTGGTGCGTTATTTTGGCGGTATAAAGCTTGGTGCTGGAGGTCTCACTCGTGCTTATGCAGGCGCTGCGCAAGCGGCCGTTGATGAAATGACATTAAGTCCTTATGTACCAATGCTGCAAGTACAGATACTGGCGGAGTTCGCCACCGAAGCGCAGTGCCGCTATGTGGTCGAGAGTTTAAACGGCAAGATTGATGATGTTGCTTATAGTAAGCAAGTCACGCTTACCGTCACGCTGGCTGAGGCAGATATCGAGGGCTTAAAAGAACGTCTTGCGATGGATGGTCGAGTGTTGGATAAACCATAAGCGATAGTTGATCCTAAATAAAAAGAGTACAACAATGATAACGTACTGCCAACATCATATTCTCTTGCTTGCTGTGCCTTCGCAGACAGAGGCTACAGAAATATGATGTTGGCTGTACTGTATGTATTTTATAGAGGATTGACGATATGAAACAATTTGGCATAACAACGTTTTCATCACAGATAATGTTTTAATCACGGATTTTGAGTAACCGTGTTTTGAGTAACCCTGTTTTGAGTAACCATGCGTTCACTGAAAACTATTGGTTTTACTTCTTGCTATCGCTATGATAAGGCATGAATTTTAACCAACAAAAACGAAATAAGCTCCCTAATTAAATAAGACCCCGATATGTCAACTTCCAAACCGAATAAGCCTTTTTCTCCATCGCCTTTTAAACCGCCATTTTGGCTAACCAATCCCCATTTACAAAGTATTTTGCCCAAGTTTTTTGCGCCCAAAGCACCCACTTATCGCCGTGTGGTCGAAAAGGACTCTTTGGAAGAAAGCGATATCGCTTATGATTTTTACGATGCGCATCCTGTAGAAACATCGACAGATGGTGAGCGGGAACAAACGCCCCTTATCGTATTGTTTCATGGAATGGAAGGCAGTAGCGATAGCCACTATGCCCGTGCTTTAGCGTATCAGATGCATGCGCAAGGCTGGCACTTCGTCGTGGCGCACTTTCGCAGTTGTGGCGGCATTCCTGCTAATGGTAGAGTTTTTTATAATGCGGGTGATACCGATGAAGTGCATCATGCGCTACAAAATTTAAGTCAGCAATACGCCAATATTTATGCAGTTGGGGTGTCACTTGGCGGCAATGCGCTGGCAAAATATATGGGTGAATATGCGGATAAGGCGTTATGCGCTGCCGCAGTGGTGATTTCTGCACCTGTTGATATGTCATCGGCGGCCATTACAATGCACAACTTTTTAAGCCATCGAATTTATACGCCGTACCTGCTCAATCCGATTATCAAAAAAGCCTTAGCCAACGATATTACTCAAGATGAGATCGACTCGATCAAAGCCGTCAATCGTATCAGTGATTTTGATGATATCTTTACCGCGCCGCGTCATGGCTACCGCTCTAACAATCACTATTATCACTCGTCCTCTGCCCTGCCTTATTTAAGAGACGTGACTCATCCATTATTACTTATTAGTGCTAAAGACGATCCCTTTATTGGCTTTACCGCGACGCCAAATGATGTCTCTGATAGCGTCACCATTCTCGATACGGCTCACGGTGGCCATATTGGTTATCTGCGTTATCGCTCTGATAAAGACACATCACCTCATCTTTATAAAAAATCAAGATTTGATATCAACTGGATACCCGAAACCGTGAGTGTGTACTTCAACTGGATTGGCGTTGAATCACGTAAAAAATAAGTATAAGTGCTCTGACAATAAACTTCTGATATGACGAATATTAATTCTGCTCTTTAACCTTTTGAGACTGCTTTATGTATCCATTTATCCGTTACGCCAGTACCATCGCTCATGCGGCACTACAAGTGAAAAAGGGCAATACTTTAGCGCTAAAGGAGACAAGCGAAATCAGGTTTCGCTGCCGTTTATCAGACATTGATAACTTCTTGGAGATGAACAACGGTCGCGTGTTTACGCTATATGACTTGGGACGTATGGACTTTGCGGTACGCACAGGGTTGGCAAGCAGCTATTAAAACAGCGTTGGGGATTGGTCGTTGCTGGCAGCACCATCCAGTACCGCAAGCGGATTCGCGCGTTTGAAAAGGTCACACTAAAGACCAAAATCGTTGGCATCGATGCACGCTGGATGTATATCGAGCAGTCGATGTGGGTCAAGGGTAAGCCGTGCTCTTCTGCGCTACTACGTACTGGGGTCACCGAAGGCGGCAGAGTCATCGACACGTCACGTGTGCTGACGGCGTTAGGTCAATCTGAGTGGGAATTACCGCCAACTGGCTATGTGGCAGAATGGATTGTAAGCGATGCAGATCGTCCGTGGCCGCCTGTGGCTTGAGGTTAAGTTTTACTATAGTTAGATAAATGGGGTGGTTTTTTTAATTGTCTTTTTGAGGATTTGAGAAACCGAATTTTTTATTCCATGCGAAGCAATACAAACTTAAATATATAAACTTTAGTATGCTAATATTATATTAACTTATATGCTTCAATAAGCGTGAATTTTATGACTAATAGAAATAGTGAATATGAAAGCTTCTTGAATGAGTGGCAAGAGTTAGTAAATAAAATTTGCGATATATCTATAGTAGATACTGATAGTGAATCAACTGATCCTACGCAAGAGTTTGCCCGATTGTTGAAAGTTATTACTTATATGGATGAAACTATAAAAAGTATTGATAGTGAACTTGTTCCTTTAACCTTATGGAGTGAATGTAAAAATCATTGTATAAGCTGCAAATCAAGTGTAGAGGAAGCTATCAACAACCAAACTGAAGCCACTGTTCTAACAGCTAATAACTCAGTAGATGTATTACTTTCTAAACTTGCTCCCTACTTTCAAGATTCTTTAGCTAAAATTAAAGCGATGAAGCCTGCTTTTAATGAATATACTAAATATATCACAAATCAGCTCGAGGCTTATAAAGAGAAAAACAATGATTTAGTAAAGCACCTTAAAGGAAAGGTAAGTACTGCTTCAAAGATTAATGATGAATTGCTTGAGTATAAAGATAGTATTTCGAAGTTACATAGTGAGTTTTTAGTAGGCACAGACGAAGAACATTCACTGCAGGCAAAGATGAAAGGTCTGGAAGAATCTATCGACGAACAACGCTCTAAGATAGACGCTTTTTATAGTTCTCTTTTGATAAATGAAGGCTCAATACAGTCTAAAATAGAAGAAGCTCAAGAGCTAATAACTACTGCAAATACAGAAGTCCAAAAAATTCGAGATGATTTATCCGTAAAGCTTAATGAATTAGACGACTTTCATAACAAAGTTTTTGGGGAACCCAATGCAGAGGGTGACATAGAAAACGGACTCAAATTCGAAATTAATGAAAGAAAAAATAACTTAGATTCTTTAATCACCACTCAAACAGATCAATACAAGGTTATAAAATCTAATATTGAAAGTCTGTTGCCTGGCGCTACAAGTGCTGGATTAGCAAGTGCGTATCATGAATTAAGTATATCTTTCAACGAACCTATAGAAAAATATTCCAAATATTTTACTATCTCTCTTTTTCTTCTTTTACTTGTATCAGGTTCCTTGACCATACATAGTTTACTTTTGACTAATTTTCCATCAAATGCTGATGGTCGTAATTTTCTCAATGATATAGGCGTGTTTTTACTTCAACGCTTACCTATTGTTTTACCTATTATTTGGTTTGCGGTATTTGCTTCTAAAAGAAGAAGTGAGGCGGAGAGACTAAAACAAGAATACGCACATAAGGAAGCTTTGGCTAAGTCCTATCAGAGCTTTAAGCTTCAGATAGAAGAACTTGATAGTGAAAACAAAGAACCTTTACTAGAAAAACTTTTAGCTGCTGCTATTGAAACTATAGCTATGAACGCTTCAAATACGTTAGATAAAAAGCATGGTGATAATGCTCCTCTAATTGGTATCTTCGATAAAACTGTTAATAAACTACCTTTTACTGACCCTAAAGAGTAGTTTTTTCATAAACTATACCTGCTTAACTACAAAACCATAGTCAACCATTTTAACTACAATTTTATAGCCAAAACCCCTCAATCCATTCAGCAACTAAATAAACATTATCCAACACGTGAACCGCCTTCCTCTGCTACAGTAAGTCATGTAAACATCCTACTAAAAAGGCGGCCCGTCATGACGTTACGTAACACGCTTAACTTAACCTATGCGATCATTCAAGCACCAATGGCAGGAGCAACCACACCCGAGCTGGTGGCGACGGTGAGTAACTTTGGTGGATTAGGTTCATTAGGTGCTGGCATGACCGCACCAGATGTTTTAAATAGCCAAATCAATACGATTAAAGCCCTGACCGACCGTCCTTTTATGGTCAATCTGATGGTGCTATCTGAGCACGAGGCGAGCATCTTTGATGCCGACATACCCAATTGGTTAACTGATTATTATCAAAAGCATAATATAGAAGTTGCATTACCTGAACGCCCTGCACAGAGCTTCGCGGATCAGCTACAAGTGCTCTATAACAATCCTGTGCCTGTCGCTAGCTTTACCTTTGGCATTATCAGCACCGAGCAAGTACAGCGTCTGCAAAGTGTAGGCACGTGCGTTATCGGTACAGCCAATCATCCCAAAGAGGCAAAACAGTGGGTAGATATTGGCGCGGACGCGGTCTGTGTACAAGGGGTAGAAGCTGGTGGGCATCGTGGTGGCTGGTTGCCACAAAGTGAAACCGACCCTTTAGGGTTATTGACATTGATTAGTCAAACGCGCGCCCTCACCGACATTCCCTTGATTGCCGCTGGTGGTATCATGACGGCACAGGATATCAAGGCAGTGCAGACAGCTGGTGCTGAGCTTGCGCAAATGGGGACGGCGTTCTTGACCACAGATAAGTGCGGTATCAACGACACTTATAAGCAAGCGCTACTTGATGCCAGCCAAGGCAAACGCAGTACCGAGACACGCTTAACGCGACTGTTTTCAGGCAAGCTTGCGCGTGGTTTATTAAACGATTATCTGCGTGAATTCGCCCAATTTGAGAGCAGTACGGATCTACCGCCTTATCCCCAGTTGAATGCCATGACCAAGTTTGCACGTGCTCATGCTACCAAGCGTTTGGACGCCGAGCATCAGTCTTTATGGGCGGGACAAGGCGTTGCTTTGGTTAAAGACGAGGATACGATTGCATTGTTAGAGCGTCTGGTAAAAGAGTTATCATTGCCTATAGAATGATTTTATCTTGCTTACGGTGCTGTTGCTGGCAAAGGCCGAGAAAATTTATCCTAGCAGTACGGTGTTTATTTTATGATGAATTGACAATATCATAACCATCACTGATGACTCATGACATAATACGCCTCATCATGAACGTAGCATCATCACCACGCAGGACAGCATAATACTATGGCAAAATTCCCCACCATCAAAATACGCACACGGCGCAAATACTATCGGCTCATTTTCACAGGTCTCATGGCGATGATGATGTCACTTATTATCTCAGCGGCATTGATCATCGTTAAAGCCGGGATTCATGATGGGTTTTTTATGACGCTGATACACTCATGGGGCTTAGCGTTTATGTTTGCTTGGCCGAGCGCTTATATTTGTGCTTATTTAATTCAAGAGCACGTGCTGAGTCGCATTGAGTTTTATTAGTGGCTGTATGGGATTTGAGCATAAATTTCGACCGTAAATAAAATCTACAAACTTTAGTATACCTGTGCCTCATAAAAACCGTTAAGATAGCTTTCATACTGTTTTTGCTGAGAGCGTGCTATGAGTCAACCACGGCGCACTATTGAGCATTTGCTTCAACACGGTATTCTCCCCATCACACAGGCTGATGCAGCAGCCTCTCATCTCGAAGTCTACCCCAATAAGCGGACATGGCTGGCATTTTTTGACAAAGCTTTGCTGGTTATTGGCGCTGTCGCCCTAGCATTGTCTCTTGTGTTCTTTATTGCCTACAACTGGCAAAACATGGGCAAGATGGGTAAGTTTGCTTTGGTTGAAGGGACGCTGCTCGTCACCATCGCTCTCTACGTTGGACTCTCTTTTAGGCGACGATTTTTACTCATTCGCCAGTTATTATTGCTCATCGCCAGTATCATCACAGGCAGCCTACTGGCATTGTTTGGGCAGGTGTATCAGACGGGCGCAGACACGTGGCAGTTATTTTTTATGTGGGCGTTGCTCATCACACCGTGGGTCGTCATCGCGCGTTTCCCTGCGCTATGGTTATTGTGGCTCGGGCTGATTAACGCCAGTCTCACTTCATATTTTGATATATCAGATTTCTTGTTCAACGATTATTTATATCAAAGAGTGGTGCAATTAGGCGCACTGGCAATCACTAACTTTATCGCCTTAAACGTCTGGCTATTTTTTATCGAAAACAAAAAGCGCAGTCAAACGACTTCTACCCGAATAGAGCCGTCTCACTCTATCGCTGATAGACAACGTCCGACCAAATCCAGTTTGCACTGGAGCACTTATGCAGTTGGTTTACTCAGCACCTACTCCATCACTCACCTCGCTATTTTCACCATTTTTGAAAACAACCGTTTTCTAATGTCAGCGGTTTTATTAGTGATGTGGCTAATTTGGTGTGTGTTTATGGTTTGGCGATTTTATCGATACAGCGTGAGTCTATTGATGCTGACCTATTTAAGTGGCTCTGTCATTATCGTGGTGATGTTTTGGGCAGGTAAGCCGCTATTAGACCATCTTTATATGAGTGGCTTTTTAATCTTAGCCCTATTGCTGATGGGCATGAGTTCAGCGGCGGTCGTTTGGCTACGTAAGGTGGCGCGTTTGAGCAACGAAAACAACATTCCAAATGCTGTGGTTAAAGGACTAGCTAGGGGACGCAATGATGAATAGCGACATGAATAACAACCACTTGCGCGCAACCCTTTTACAACTCCAACAGCGTGGATTGGTAGACACAGATGCGATTGATAAAAGTGGTCAAACAACCCTAGTTGATAATAATTTTCAAGAGCATACCCCTTGGTTTATACAAGTGCTTTTTGGCCTTAGCGGTGTCGTAGCGAGTCTGTTTTTTATTGGCTTTTTGACTTTACTATTAGAAGGTACGGGCGTGCTTGATAGCGCCATCATGATGGGCATTATTGGTCTGTTGTTAAACGCGAGCGGTTTTTGCTTATTTAAGTATGAGCGTCGCCGCGATAATGTATTTTTGAACAGCCTAGCCTTGATGACTAGCGTTGCGGGTCAGTCATACGTCATATACGCCTTGAGTGAAAGCGGTATTGCAACGCCTTTTAGTGTGTGGATATTTCTATTGCTGCAAAGCGCCTTAACGCTTATCGTTCCAAGCTTTATGTACCGCTTACTCAATAGCGTGGTGGCATTTGGCTGCGTGGTCTATTTACTCAATTATTATGATTTGCCTGAGATCAGTTTGGGTTTATTGGCACTGGTTGCGGTTGTCAGTCATTTACAACGTTATACCCTGTTACAGCATGTCCCTCCCAAATGGCGAGCATTCAGTTTTGAGCTGATAAAAGCCGTTGGTTATGCCAGTGCTCTCATGCTGCTATGCATCTCCGTCTACTTTATCGCTGCTGAATACGGGCATGGTTTTGAGAGCGATGGCGACGCTGTCTATCATTATTATGTGGCGCAAGCGCTGCTCACACTTGCCAGCCTTTATGCAGCTTATCTGATACTCAAACGCTACCAAATCAAATTCCTGTCAGCCACGGGAGTCATCGTGGGCTGTACGGTCGCGGTGCTGGGCATTGTCTCGATATATGTCTCAGGCTTGCTGGCTACCTGTGTGCTTGTGGTGATTGCCATGGCCAATAGCCAGCGTACCCTATTGGCTATCGGTATTTTTGCCTTAGTCTGCTATGTGTTTTGGTACTATTATCAACTCGATACTTCTTTGTTGGTCAAATCTATCTCCATGCTGGTTGTTGGTATTGCGCTATTATTGATGCGGTGGCTACTTATTAAACAGTATTTTGCAGAGAATACTACTCATCCTGCGACCGATAGTCAGGAGCATTTATCATGAAAGCCACTCATTGGACACAAAAACGAGCCTTCACTATTGCCATTTCCGTGCTTGGATTGGTCATTATCTTCATTATCATGACGTTGAATGTGGCGAAATATGAGACGCATCTTGCCAGCGGTGATATCGTTTTATTACCCCTTGCGCCTGTCGATCCGCGCGGTTTCATGCAAGGGGATTATATGACGCTCAGCTATGCGTTAGAGCGTGACATTTTAGACACGCTTGAGAAAGTAAGCGACCTTGAGAAAGCCGCAGATGGTTATGTGATCGTGCGTTTGGATGAACATAATGTTGGGCAGTTTGTACGATTAGCTGATAGTCATCAGCCTGATACTTTAGCCGCTGATGAGATGGCTATTCATTATCGTGTGCGCAATGGCTCGGTCAAGCTTGCGACCAATGCGTTTTTCTTTCAAGAAGGTCATGCTGAGGCTTTTGAAGCGGCAGAATACGGCTTATTCCGTCTCAATGATAAAGGTGATCCGCTCCTGACCAATCTCGTCAACGAAACATTTAAAGTGATTGATCCGTCAAATAATAATAAAGAAAAATTAACAATAATTTAAATTAGATGAGTAATACTTCATTATTGTAAGCAACCGCTAACCTTATTTAACCAAATAAGTACTGATGATAGTGAGGTGGACTTGTTACTGTGGTGCCCTGATTGTGCACGTTTATACAGAACATCTATTCATAATAACCGACTAATAATAACTGAATTAATAATAGTCGACCTGTTAAGTACGATCATTCCATCAAAAAATAAATAAAGGAATCTCCCATGCGTAGTGCTATCCATAAAAGCTTTGGTAAACCTGCTGACGTATTGAGCGTTGGCGACAGCCCCATGCCGCAACCGGCTGCCAATGAAGTACGTATCAAAACCATTCTCTCCCCCATTCACAACCATGATTTATTGACGATCAGTGGTCAATATGGCTATAAGCCTGAGCTGCCAGCCATCGGTGGTAGTGAAGCATTAGGCATTATCGATGCCGTGGGCGATGACGTCACAGACCTCAGCGTCGGTCAGCGTGTCGCTTGTGCCAGTGTGCACGAAACATGGGCGGAGTATTTTGTTGCACCTGCCAACATGGTGTTTGTCATCCCTGATGCTATCGAAGATGAGCTGGCGGCACAGCTGATTGCCATGCCACTGTCTGCCTTAATGTTATTGGAATTCTTAGAAGTAGATAGCGGGCAATGGATCATCCACAATGCGGCAAACGGCGCGGTGGGTAAAACACTTGCCATGCTCGCGGCGGCACGTGGCGTAAATACTATTAATCTCGTGCGCAGTGCAGATTCGTTAGAAGAGCTGACCTCACTGGGTATTAAAAATAATGTCGTCACCGCTGATGACGACTGGAAAGATCAAGTCCGTGCCATCATCGGCGATGACAAAATAACAGCCGCCGTTGATTCAGTCGGTGGTGAGTCGAGCAATGAGCTGCTATCACTACTTGGTAGCAATGGCACGCTGGTCTCATTTGGTATCATGTCAGGCAAACCAATGTCACTGGACGCGGGCAGCCTAATCTTTAAACAAGCCATCGTCAAAGGTTTCTGGGGTAGCAAAACCAGCCAAGAAATGGATGTTGAAAACAAACAACGTCTGATTGATGAGTTGCTAGAACGCGCGACAAATGGCGATTTAAAACTACCGATCGAAGCCATTTATAGTCTGGACGACATCGCAACAGCTGTCTCTGGCAAAGTACAGTCGGGCAAAAAAGGCAAAGTCATTTTAAAGCTTTAATAGGCAAAACTTGAATAAAAAAGCTCATGACCTCATGGGCTTTTTTTGTTTAAATGGTGAAGATAAGCCATTACTGACCACACAACAATAAATCCAACAGGGAATATCATTATGTCAAACAGTACCACTTTCAAAGCCTTAGTCGTCCGCGAGGTCAGCGACGGTGAATTCAATAAAAGCATCCAAACACGTAACCTCAGCGATTTACCTGAAAATGATCTGCTCATCGAAGTGCATTATTCATCGCTCAACTATAAAGATGCGATGTCAGCCGCTGGTAATAAGATGATTACTAAGAACTATCCGCACACCCCTGGTATTGATGCGGCAGGTATCGTGATTAGCGATAAATCCGGCACTTTTACCGCAGGGCAAGAAGTACTGGTATTTGGTTATGATTTGGGCATGGATACGCCGGGCGGTTTGGGTCAAATGATTTCAATTCCAGCAGATTGGGCGCTCCCCTGCCCATCGTCTTTGACCTTAAAAGAAGCCATGTGCTACGGCACGGGTGGTTTGACTGCGGCGTTATGTATTCAAAAATTGGAAAAAATAGGTGCTAAGCCAAGCGATGGTTCAGTTGCAGTCACTGGTGCAACGGGCGGTGTGGGCAGTATCAGTATCGCGATTTTAAAACAGTTGGGCTATGACGTCATTGCCTTCTCAGGAAAGACAGAACAAAGCGCGCATTTAAAAAACTTGGGCGCAAGCGAAGTACGTCATCGTGATACGATCAATGAGGTCGGCAGTAGACCTGTTGGGCGCGAATTGTGGGCAAACGCCATTGATACCTTGGGCGGTGACTATTTGGCAAACTTACTCAAACAAACCAAGTCGGGCGGCGCGGTATCTGCTTGCGGCTTAGCCTCATCAACAGAGCTTGACATGACCGTGTTACCATTTATCATTCGCGGTATCTCTTTGCTGGGCATTGATTCGGTCACGATACCATTGCCTGAAAAGCAGGAAATTTGGGCACGTGTCGCGACCGATATGAAGCTGCCTGACATTGAGCAATACTGCGAAGAAATTACCTTAGAGCAAACGCCCGAATATCTAGAGCGCTTCATTGCTAACAAAGTTGTGGGTCGTTATGTGGTGAATGTGCGGGGTTAGGGTTTAGAAGATAGGTTTTTGGATGATGGCAGCGCTCCTTTTGGGGTGCTGCCTTTTTTATTATGTATTAGCTATACGGATACTTGTACGTCTTGATATTCTTTACCCATACCAAACACATATTGATGACAGTTCTGTACAGTGTGTTTGTTATGATGCACAAGTTCAGCCCAACCACATGTTTCCAACGATAAAGCTGTATTTTTTTCTGAAAACATTTCCAAAAACAAACTTATATGGAAATCCACACCTTTTTTAGCGAGCTCATAACTTACCTTGGATTCTTCAGCAAGTACTTTAATTGCATCTTCAGTATAGAATTTTTTTGGATTAAAAAATTTAAAATCAATATATGTGTTTAGATCTACACTAAACTTAAAAGATACAGAGGACTGACCCTCTGAAGATATGTCATATACTTTATCTGAGAGCAGTCTATCTTCGTTACCTTCGTATATATCTATTGTTGTAATACAGTAGACTTCTCGTTCTTTAAGAAAGTTATAAGTAATATTTTCAATATCTACTTGATTATTATTGATAGCAGCAACTATACCTTTTGTCCATCTTATAAAGCCTTGTAACTCCTTACTTGGGCTGTTATCACCTATATAATTACCGACTATATTACTATTCTTTATTTTCTCCTCACTTTTATCACTATCTAAAAATAATCTATAAAAGCAGATGAAGTCTTTGTTGGCTAGTGTGTTTTTCAACATGTTCAAATAATGATAGACAAATACATTAATAATCTCTGGAGGTGCTTCTTGTAGCTGTTCTTCCTCGTCCATTTTTTCAGCACTATCTATGATATTTTTTGTATAAATATCAATGTTTTCTTCATATTTTTTTATAGCCAAATCAATAGATTCTAGTAAATCAGCACTGAATATATTATCTTCAATAGTTTCAAGGCCGTTTAAAATACTTTCTAGCTCTACTTTTTCTTCGCTTGTTAGCTCTATATTACTGTTCTCTCTATCTTTTACTCTAAATTTATAAAAACCTGTACTATAGTTCTCGTGTTCTATTGGTGCCTCCTCTTCTATAGTATGACTCTTGTCCAAGTTGTCGTAACTTTTCTCACCACCAAACCACGCCTTAATGCTATTAAAAAAACCCATATTTTAACCTATCAAAGACCTTATAAAAACAGCCATACCTATTCAGCTATGGGCGGTTTTATTGACCATATTAATTTATATTCTTTAGCAAAAAACTACTCGAAAGGTAAGACGTACAGTCGAATCAAAGCACGACAAACCTACCTATGCAATTATAAAGATTAAGTAAACTGCCTTATTATACTTAAATAAGACAAATGTTCAATAAAGTAAGTATATTCTCTGGTCTTGGTATCATTTACGAAAAAAACACCCAAACAAATTGAGTGCTTTTAGCAAAATACCGTTTACTTAAAGAGCCAAACCTATCACTCTAACCAATACCACTCAGGCGCAAAGAAGTAAGTCATTAAAATTGATAAAGCGATAATTACTATACTAACGCCAATTGCGCCCGCCCACGACGTACCACCTTTTTTAGCTAACTGTTCTCTCATCGCATTTGGATCTAAGGTAACGCTGGTAATCTTCTGAATCTGTCTAACGCTATGATCAAAATACAGATAATTACCTAAGATACCAGTCATGACAATCCAGACAACCATAAAAGTAGATTGACCCAATACGTTGTAACGCTCCATCCCCAGTACATACATCATAACTAGATCGATGACTGTGATAGCAAACATAATCAGAGCAGCAGCTATGTACATTTTGCGATAGCAAAGCCATGACACTCCTAAAAAAAGTCCCGCGATATTAAAACTGCGCATGTTCATCTTTGTTACGTCTTTATCTAAAGTGGGTATATGATTTTTAAACCATTTCTCACGATAATAGCTATCATATTTTTCACCGACAAAGGCAGCCAATAAAGTATCAGCGTTATCAGAGTCAGAATTTGACCCATATTGTCCGCTTTGCGCCTCTTTTGAGATATTAACTGGCGTTAATGGCGGTGGTGTTTGTGCGTGAGTATTACCAAGTCGTTGTTTACAATTTGAGCAAAATACAGCCTCACGTGAGTTCTCTTGACCGCAATTAGTACACAGCATCGTATCCCTTATTTTTATTGAAAAATGATAGTTTTAATTTTATGGCAAATAAAATAGCCAATTAAAGTCGATCATATTATAAAGATTTAAAACAAATGTTCAATAAAAAACTGGATTATTCATACTTTACTGATTTTGAACCAAAAAAACACCCAACCATGTTGAGTGTTTTTTTGGTTCAAAATATAAGGCAATTTCAATCAGCAGCGGTTTGCACAGAAACAATATGATGAATATTGTCCTCTACCCAACCAATCAAATCAGCCACCCGATCACTCGCGTCCATACCCAATGGCGTAAGACTGTACTCCACATGCGGCGGCACCACAGGATAAGCAGTACGTAGGACAAACCCATCTTGTGCAAGGGTTTGCAGCGTTTGCGCCAACATCTTTTCACTGACGCCTGTGATAGCGCGGCGCAGCTCGCTAAAGCGATGTGTCTGCCCGTCTTTTAATGCCACCAATACCAGTACACCCCAACGACTGGTGACATGATTGAGCACCGCACGCGAGGGACACTTGTCCGAAAACACATCGCCACGAGTAAATAACTGTGCCAGCCCCTGTTGGTCGTTCTGTGCTTTATTTTTCATCATTAATTTCCATACTTACTTTTTTGTACGTACTTACTAAAGGTTTGTTAGTGGTTTATTATAAGCCTGAGCGAATCAAACACCAAGGAGAATGTAATGATTTTAGTCACAGGCGCATCCGGTCATTTAGGCCGCTTAGTTATCGAACATTTAATCAAACGCGGCACACCTGCTGAGCAGATTGTCGCAGCCGTACGTACACCAGAAAAAGTACGAGATCTTGCAGAGCAAGGCGTGATCGTACGCAAGGCCGGCTATGAAAATATCGATACTTTAAATGCGGCAATGGCAGACGTTAAGCGTGTTGTATTGGTGTCCTCTAGTGAAGTCGGT
This sequence comes from Psychrobacter aquaticus CMS 56, assembly GCF_000471625.1. Classification (GTDB taxonomy): domain Bacteria; phylum Pseudomonadota; class Gammaproteobacteria; order Pseudomonadales; family Moraxellaceae; genus Psychrobacter; species Psychrobacter aquaticus. Next base: position 101,584 of record NZ_AUSW01000013.1, on the reverse strand, counting down.
CAACGCACTGCCCAGCACAAAAACGTCATCCAAGCGGCAAAAAGTGCGTCGGTTGAGCTACTGGCTTATACCAGTATCTTGGATGCTGATCATTCATCATTACAACTTGCAGCCGAGCACGTAGAGACAGAACAGGCATTGGCAGCGTCTAGTGTCCCATATGTGTTGCTACGTAACGGTTGGTACTCGGAGAACTATACTGAGAATATCAACACGGCACTTGAGCATGGTGCGGTACTAGGCAGTGCTGGACAAGGCAAATATGCGACGGCGACGCGCTCAAACTATGCCGAAGCGGCAGCCGTGGTCATTAATGCTGAGAATCAAGCGGGCAAAGTCTATGAGCTGGCAGGTGATCAAGCCTTTACCCTAGAGCAATACGCGCAAACCGTTAGCGATATAAGTGGTAAGCCAGTGGTCTATCAAGACTTACCTGAAGCAGAATATGTCAAAGTGCTGGTTGATGCGGGCGTGCCAGAAGGATTTGCCACCGTCTTAGCAGACGCGGATGCAGGCGCGGCAAAGGGTGGCCTATTTAATGACAGTCAGACCTTATCGGCACTTATCGGGCATCCAACCACGCCGATTGAAGACAGTATTAAAGCAGCTCTGTAAGCAAAGAGCAAAACATACCTGACTGACTTTTAGACAAAATTCTTAAAATAAAAAAGCCCATGACAACATGGGCTTTTTCTATCAATAGACTTACATACTTTGGTTATATATTAGAAAATACTATCTACTTAAAGAACTAAGCTGAGTATTTTCCTTACTTTATCTACCGATCAGTTAAATAAAAAGCCAAATCTATCACTCTATCCAATACCATTCAGGCGCAAAGAAGTAAGTCAGTACGACCGATAACGATATGATCACTATACTAACGCCAATTGCGCCAGCCCACGATGTACCACCTTTTTTAGCCAACTGTTCTCTTATCATATTTGGATCTGAGGTAGCGCTGGTAATCTTCTTAATCTGTCTGACACTATGATCAAAATACAGATAATTACCTAAGATACCTGTGACGACAATCCAGACAAACATAAAGGTAAATTGACCCAACATCGTATAACGTTCCATACCCAATACATACATCATTATGAGATCGATGACCGTTATAGCGAGCATAATCAAAGCAGCAGCTATGTACATTTTGCGATAGCAAAGCCACAACATACCCAAGAAAAATCCGGCCAAATTAAAGCTTTGGATATTAACTTTTGTCTTGTCGTTATCTAAAGTAGGAATATGAGTCTCAAACCACTTATTACGATAATAACTGTCATACTTTTCACCGACAAAACCCGCCAATAATGTATCAGCAGTATCAGAGTCAGAAGGCGATCCATGTTGTACCTTTTGCGCCTCTTTTGCGATATTAACGGGCGTCAATGGCGGCGGCGTTTGTGCTTGAACATTAGTAAGACGTTGGTCACAGTTTGAACAAACCAGAGCATTCTTTGAGTTTTCTTGACCGCAGTTAGTACACAGCATCGTATCCCTTAGTATTATGAACAATGATAATTTTAGCGTTATCTTTAATCTTTTTAGTAAATTAAAGTCGGCTAATTAAATATGGTCATATTATAAAGAATTAAAACAAATGTTCAATAAAAAAGGACTTATTAATACCTTATTTATTTCACTCAAAAAAAACACCCAACCAAGTTGAGTGTTTTTTAATCATCTTTTATAGTTGCATTAAGGCTTAAAGCGTACTGATAATCTCATTCAGCTTTTGATTAAATGTCTCATCGGTGACGACACTCGCTTCTGAATCAAAGTTATCGAAGAAATTTGGTAGTGACAGCGCGCCTTTTACATCGGCTGCAAAGTAAGGCGCTGAACCTTGAGCAGCGGCCAACACGCTTTGTGCGCCGCCTGGGCCGGGCGAGGTAGACAGCATGATGACTGGTTTATTTTGAAAGACCTTCATATCTATGCGTGATGTCCAGTCAAATAGGTTTTTGTAGGCAGAGGTATAAGAGCCGTTGTACTCAGCAAATGAGATCACGATGGCATCGGCTTCATTGATAGCCTGATAAAAATCATGAGCAAGCGAAGGGATACCCGTTTCGTTTTCGCGCGCTTCGCTAAAGATCGGCATCTCAAAGTCGTGAATATCAAGCAAGGTGACGTCAGCATTGCTGATTTGCTGGGCGGCATAAAGTGCCAATTTTTTATTGATTGAATTGACACTGTTACTGGTACCAAAGGCAGTTACTTTCATTTTAAAGTCCTTATGATCTGTGAATGGTTAATTTGTGGAGCAAAATTTATTATGTGAGATGAGGTGTATTACAGCCTCAAACAATGGCGCAAGGTCTATCAATTTTATGTATGTAGACGATATCATACCGTTTGCGCTCTTAACATTGCCGAACTTGCGAGTGCCAAAACGACAGTAAACCCTGCCGCTAGCAGATAAAAATGACTATAAGCCAATATTGAGATAAGCGCGGACGATATCAATGGCGATACAAATTGCCCGATAAAAATGCTGCTCGTCAGCACGCCCGACGCCAGTCCACGTTTGTCGCTTGGCACCAATGCGAGGCCAGTGACCATAAAGTTGGGCATTACTAAGCCCATACAAACACCCATTAAGGCGCAGCCAACAATCACAACGCTAAACGTCGCGGCCTGTGACAACACCACCATGCCAACACTCATCGCCAAAAACCCTAAGAATGCCACGCCATAGTTTTTAATTCTATTCACAAGTTTGCCGAAGCTGATACCTGCTATCGCCGCAGCAAGCGTGCCCGCCCCCATGGCTAAGCCTGATTTACTTGGATCAGAGATCCCGATATCCACCATAAAAAACGGTATCTGAGTCGGTAAAATATAGAAGATGACCAAATGACAAAAGAGAACGAGTGAGCAGCCAATCAGTGGCCATTTCCAGCTGGTTTGCGCTTGGGGATTTATCTGGTTATTGGCTTGTTGTTGCTCATGCTCACTGTTAGTAAAGGTAGTGTCCTTAATAGCGATAAACACCAGTGGCACCAATAAAAGAGCGGCGGCGTAAATAAAAAACGGCAACCGCGCGCTGATGTTGGCCAGATACCCTGCGGTAACGATGAATACAATGCCACCGATATTAGAGAACGACTGCTGAAGTCCCATAAACTGGCTTCTTTGCGCGCCAGAAAAATAATCAGTGATCAGGGCAGTAATGGCAGTCATCAGTCCCGCGACGCAAATACCCAAAATCGCACGGCTGATGATAATGGCCTCTAAGCTTGATAACAGCGCCCCAGCCGCACCTGATAACGCGAATACAGCGGTTGAGATGAGCAACTGCTTGCGTCGACCAAATTTATCCGCCGTCCATCCCAATATAGGCGCAAAAATAACCACAAATAGCGCGGGTATCGGTAGTAGCATCTTTACCAACAGATCAGCAGATGGCATACCCGCAAACTCACGCGCCAAACCTGGTAAAGCGGGTGCAATCGTAGCATTGGACATGACCGTTAAGGTGGAGAGCAAAAGCAGGCAGAGGGCACTTGGTGCCAGTAGATTAATTTTCACAGACACCGCTTATCTTTGATTGCTTGTTTTGTGGGTAGCATGGCTTGAGTTCCTGTTGATTTGCCGCTATTCTGCTACCTAAACCTAAGTTGAGGTCAAGCAAAAAATGAAAAAAAACTTTATTCCTGAATGTATATCGGTCGGTGTACTCAGTGAAAGAACAGGCGTATCGGTGTCTGCGCTACATTTTTATGAGAGAAAAGGGCTGATAAAAAGCCAAAGAAATGCCTCAAACCACAGACAATACCCAAAGCAGGTTATTCGCATCGTCTCTATAATCCAAGTGGCGCAGCGGACAGGGTTTTCGTTAGAGGAGATTTTATTAGAGCTACAAGTACTGCCCAACCATACCCGCATCACGCTTGAAGATTGGGAAGCACTTGGCATCAGATGGCAAGATGAGCTTGATCGCAAGATTGCGCAATTGACCGAATTAAAAAACATGATGACAGACTGCATTGGCTGCGGCTGCCTATCGCTTGAGCGCTGTAAGTTATTAAATCCTTACGATGAATTGGGCAAAAAAGGCGCAGGCCCGCGTTTGATGACGCCATAATTTGTTAAAGCTATAAAAACATAGCGTGTCTACCAATCGCATCATAAATATAGGGCATAAAAAAGCCCACGTTAACATGGGCTTTTTTTGGTGATAACAAACAGTATCTTATAGAATCATTATTCCCACTCAATCGTCGCAGGTGGCTTGCTCGACACATCATAAGTCACGCGCGAGACTTCCGCGATTTCATTCATAATGCGGTTTGATACCGTTTCAATCAACTCATACGGCAGATGAGCAAAGCGTGCGGTCATGAAGTCTACGGTCTCAACCGCACGTAAGGCAATCACCCACGCATAACGGCGACCATCGCCGACCACGCCGACCGACTTGATCGGTTGGAATACCGCAAACGCTTGCGCCGTCTTGTCATACCAGCCTGAACGCTCAAGCTCTTGCATAAAGATGGCATCGGCCAAACGCAGGATATCTGCATATTCTTTTTTGACTTCGCCAAGGATACGCACGCCCAAACCCGGACCTGGGAACGGATGACGATAGATCATTTTTGCAGGTAATCCTAACGTGATACCCAGTTTGCGCACTTCATCTTTAAACAAATCACGCAATGGCTCGATCAACTTGAACGCTAGATCATCTGGCAAACCGCCAACGTTATGGTGGCTCTTAATGACGTGCGCTTTGCCTTGATGTGACTTGGCAGATTCGATCACGTCTGGGTAAATCGTACCCTGCGCCAAGAACTCAACGACTTTACCATCGCTTTGCTCGCTCACTTCGCGCGCGCTATTGGCGAATACGTCGATGAAGGTTTTGCCGATGATTTTGCGTTTTTTCTCTGGATCAGACTCGCCTGCGAGCGCGTTTAAGAACAAATCCTCGGCATCGACGCGAATGACTTTCACACCCATGTTTTCGGCAAACACTTGCATGACCTGATCGCCTTCATGCAGACGCAAGAGACCATTATCGACGAACACACAAGTCAGCTGATCGCCAATCGCTTTATGTAATAACGCGGCAACGACCGAACTATCTACGCCGCCCGATAGACCGAGCAATACTTGCTTGTCACCAATTTGCTCTTTGAGCTGTGCAATACGCATATCGGCAATGTTGTCTGGCGTCCACTCACCTGCACACGCGCATATTTGATGGACAAAACGGCTAAGCAATGCCTGACCTTGTAAGGTATGCGTCACCTCAGGATGGAACTGTAGACCATAGTATTGCTTATCATCGTTGGCCATGATCGCAATCGGACAGCTTGGTGTGCTGGCGATAATGTCAAAACCTACAGGCGCTTCGATGACTTTGTCACCATGACTCATCCATACGTTGAGCTTGGCTGATTGTCCTTCCGTACGGCTGTCTTCAATACCCTCAGTCAGCTGTGAGTGACCATTTACTTCAATCGTCGCTGCGCCAAATTCGTGAATGTCGCTGGCATGCACCTTTCCGCCAAAACGATCCGCCATCGCTTGCATACCATAGCAAATGCCCAATACCGGCACTCCCAAGTCAAACACGGCATCGTTGATACGTGGGCTGTTGTCGGCATGTACGCTTTCAGGGCCGCCCGATAAGATCACGCCTTTTGCGCCAAAATCGATGATGCGCTGGCTGTCGATATCGTAAGGGAACATCTCACAAAACACGCCAGAGTCGCGCACACGGCGGGCGATTAGCTGGCTATATTGTGAGCCAAAATCGAGGATTAAGATGCGGTCTTCTTTGATTGCAGGAGTAGCAGCGGCAGTGGTCATAAATTGATGTCCGTCAATAGAGAAATTGGTGCGCTATTTTAACAAGTTTAAGCACCATCAGGGCTACTTCATCAGCAAAATTTCGTTATTCAGTTTTTTCCTAAATAAAGTTGTTAAGTAGTGCTTATCAGACTCATTTCGTCCACTTTATACACTCGTAGTTTATTGCCCATAAGTTGCTGCTCGTTTTTAGTAGCATACGAGATATTTTTTTAAATTTAGGTTTTTATGAGTCATTTAAACTGACAGTTACCGCCCTGCTCATATTCTAAATTTATCTCGGATTGAAATCTTTACTTACAAATTAATATATTCTATCCCTCGATTTGACGGTGTTTTGTTAAAAATAATGGGTGATTAATAGTCGAATCTTGTTACATAACCGTGTACAGTAATGAAGTGAATATAGACTCTAGCAGCTGCGGATTGTATGGCAACTTTGGTACAAAACTTTCGAATGATACCAGTTGCTTACGTTTTGATATTTCACATTGGGTTAGTTTTTTAATCGCAGGACAGCGTTTATGCCAATTCAATACAGCTTTTTTAGGTATGTGATCAAATCTGCCAGACGGTCCATTGTTAGGTTATTCACAGTCGAGGTGCCTTGCTACTGAGCGCACTAAGACCTCTGTTACAGCCAACCAAACCAGCTACGAAGCCACTAACACTTTTAAAAAGGATAAAAAACAATGAAAATGGAATTATTACCGCGCACAGCACTAAAGATCAGTACCCTCTCCCTTGCAATCGCCGCCGCTTCTTTCACTACTTCCACCGTCATGGCCGCTGAATGCCAACTCAGTGATGGCACTAATGGAGGTGCAACCAGTAGTGGCGCCACTGCGCTTGCTTGTGGCAATGCAGCTGTCGCTGGCGGAGCTAACGATACTGTAGCCATCGGTAATGCTGCCATGGCAACTGGTAACTCTACAACTGCGGTCGGCGGTGAAGCTTTCACTGGAAATGTCGCTGCAGGCACTGACTTAAACGCAGGCTCTCTTACTTCTACAGGCGCTACTCCGGGCGCGACCGCCATTGGTTGGCGTGCAACGGCTACCGCAGAGCGAGCGACTGCGGTCGGTCATTTAGCCAGTGCTGCTGGCGTTCGCGCGACTGCAGTCGGTGAAGACGCTTTTGCTGGCGGTACTAACGACACCGTCGCTATCGGTAACCAAGCAAACGCGGGTCTGAATTCTGCCACCGCTGTCGGTGGTCAAGCAAACGCGGCTGGTCTAGGCTCAACGTCTATCGGTTGGCAATCAAAAGCCACTGCTGAGCGTGCGCAAGCCTTTGGTCATTTAGCCAATGCTAGTGGTGTTCGTTCTACGGCAGTGGGTGAAGCGGCAAATGCTGGTGGCACTAACGATACCGTCGCGATCGGTAACCAAGCAAACGCGGGTCTAAATTCTGCTACCGCTGTCGGTGGTCAAGCAAACGCGGCTGGTCTAGGCTCAACGTCTATCGGCTGGCAATCAAAAGCCACTGCTGAGCGTGCGCAAGCCTTTGGTCATTTAGCCAATGCAAGTGGTGTTCGTTCTACGGCAGTGGGTGAAGCTGCTGCCGCGCAAGGCGCAGGTGCTGTGTCTTTAGGTAATGAGTCTGTGGCTGGTGGCACTAACGATACCGTCGCGATCGGTAACCAAGCAAACGCGGGTTTAAATTCTGCCACCGCTGTCGGTGGTCAAGCAAACGCGGCTGGTCTAGGCTCAACGTCTATCGGTTGGCAATCAAAAGCCACTGCTGAGCGTGCACAAGCCTTTGGTCATTTAGCCAATGCAAGTGGCGTTCGCGCGACCGCAGTTGGTGAAGCTGCCACCGCACAAGGTGCAGGCTCTGTAGCGCTAGGCAATCAATCCACTGCCAGCGGTACAAACAGCATCTCCATCGGGAATGGTGCAAGCGCATCAAACGCCAACCAAGTTGTCTTGGGTAACGCAGGCCAACTCCAAGCGAGTACGGCATCGCAGTCAGGTGGCGCCAATATAGTCACTACTGATGCAAACGGTACTTTGGGCACCAGTGTCGCCGTGGACTCACTGGCTACTAGAGTTCAGCTGGCAAATACTGACGCTCAAGTTGCTAACTTTGGCGCAGCGACAGCCAATAACACCAGACAAATCGATGATTTGCGCAGCCAATACAATCGTCAAGAAGACCGTTTAGATGAAGCAGAAGATGGTATCGCGATGGCACTATCGATGGAAACCCCTGTTATCCCTGCAGGCAAGAGATACGCTATGGGATTTGGCACGGGTTATTACAATAGCAGCACTGCTGTGAGCGCTTCTTTTGCTGGACGGGCAAGTGACAATGTGACGATTTCAGCTGGCGCAGGCTATGGTACTGATACTGGCAAAGTAGGCGCGCGTGGCGGGGTTACTTTTTCTTGGTAAGCCGATTATAACTATCTACTGAACTTATAAGTAGGTATGAGCAAACCCAAATAGGTAAAAATAACTTTTATCAAACCAACAATAAAGCCTTTAGCGCTTTTTATAAAAGGATCAACATTATGCAAATGGATTTTTCACCGCGTTTAGCACTAAAGGTCAGTACGCTTGCGCTTGCAATGGCTACCGCTTCTTTTGGTACTACCGCTGTGATGGCGGCTGAATGTCAACTCAATGATGCAAATGCTAAGACTATCTCAGGTGCGACCAGCAATGTCAAAATCGCTCTCGCTTGTGGCAATGCAGCAAGCGCTGGTGGAACGAACGATACGGTTGCAGTCGGTAATAAAGCCAACGCTGGTATGAACTCCGCCGTGGCGGTTGGTGGTCAAGCCAATGCGGCTGGTCTAGGCTCAACCTCTATCGGTTGGCAATCAAAAGCCACCGCTGAACGCGCTCAAGCATTTGGGCATTTAGCCGATGCAAGCGGCGTACGCTCAACTGCTGTGGGTGAAGCAGCAATGGCTGGTGGTAGCAATGACACCGTCGCTGTCGGTAACAAAGCAATGGCTGGTATGAACTCTGCCACGGCGGTTGGGGGTCAAGCCAATGCCGCAGGTTTAGGTTCAACGTCTATCGGTTGGCAATCAAAAGCCACGGGGGAGCGCGCTCAAGCATTTGGTCATTTAGCGGATGCCAGTGGCATGCGGGCGACCGCAGTGGGTGAAGCGGCAATGGCACAAGGCGAGTCTTCTATTGCGATTGGTAATATTGCCGTTGCAGGTGGTTTGAACAGCATTGCTATCGGTAATGGCGTAAAGGCTGCCAGTAAGAATCAGATTGTCCTAGGCAATGCTGGTCAAGTTCAATCCAGTACAGCGTCACAGACAGGCACAGTCAGAATAGTAACGATTGATGACAATGGCACGTTAGGTACGATGCTCGTTGACTATTATAAGTCAGCTCAGTAAGTCATTTATAACTATCGACTTCATCCATCTGTCTATAAAGACAAGTCACAGTAGATACTATTAATTTTTATCAAATAAAAACCCTGCCATGGCAGGGTTTTTTGATATCTAAATATAACCAAATCTATAACTGCTTGGCAATATAGTCAGTGAAACGTAATATCGATACATCGCACACTGCTGATATTAATTTTCTTGCTTGCTATGCCGTTGCTGCCAGAGGCTGCAAAAATTTATTTCAGCAGTGCCGTAGCACTTTTAAGGGTTTTTGGATACATCACTCAAGGCTGTATCAATACGCTTTAATCCCTCTAGCAATAATGCTGTCGGACATGCCACGTTAAGGCGCATTTTAAGATGCCCTTCCTCTCCATAGCTGATACCTGCATTAAGCTCAATCTTAGCCGCTCTCAAAGTATCATATAGCACTTTATCGTCTTCGGCATAAGCTGAGCAATCCAGCCAAATCAAATACGAGGCTTCTGGTCGCATGACCTTAATATCAGGTAGATGCTCCTCTAAAAACCGTACGGTTACGTCAATATTGGCTTCGATATAAGCAAGCGCCTGCGCTAACCACGCACCGCCTTGCTCATAGGCACTGCGCATTGCCGCATAAGCAAACAAGTTTAGTTCATACTCGTCATTTAAGTGCTGCTGTTGACTTATCTTTTTGAGTAACTCATTGTCTTTGGCAAATATCAGTGAACCTTTGATACCGGCGATGTTAAAAGTCTTAGTCATTGAGGTCAGACTCACCACGTGGTGCTCATAGCCTGTTGCTAGCGTTAATAAAGGCGTGAATATGTGACCGCTCAACGTCAAATCTTGATGAATCTCATCGCTGACAATCGTCACATTATATTTTTTACACAAAGTAAGAACTGCTTCAAGCTCCTCCGTCGTCCATACGCGCCCGCCCGGATTGTGCGGATTACACAATAAATAAAGCTTCACCTCATGCTGGGCGATCTTGGCTTCGATATCGACCAAATCCAAACGGTACTGTCCTTCGACTTCTTTTAATGCCGAGGTTACAAGCGTGCGACCATTTTGCTCAACCTTAGTCATAAATGGCGCATAAATAGGATCATTGACCAGTACCGCATCCCCTACTTCGGTAAATACATTCATCATCAGCGCCAAACTCGGAACCACGCCGGGGGAAAACAAAATGTTCTGTTTTTCAAGCGACAAATCATAGCGACTGCCATGCCAGCCAATGATCGCGTCATACAACGCCTCAGTGGGTTTGGTATAACCCAATATGCCATGCTGCGTGACTTGTTCAATCGCGTTTAAGATAGGCGTGGCAGCCTTAAAGTCCATATCTGCTACCCATAGCGGAATCGTCTCATCGCTATAGTGCCACTTGACCGATCCTGTATCACGTCTGTCGATGACCTCATCAAAGTTGTACAACACCAGCACGCTCCTTATATAAAAAATAATAGTTTGGGATATATCTTAGATTATTATAGAGGTACAACATTAAATAATGGATGACAGCATGAAAGATTTAGACTTCAAGGATCATTTTTCCAAAGGCTCTGAAAATTATGCCACCTATCGTCCTTCGTACCCTCTTGAGTTAGTGACTGAACTTGCTGATTTATGCCCCGCTCAAAACCGTGTGTTGGATTGTGGTTGCGGTACGGGGCAGCTTTCTGTGCTCTTAGCCGAAAGATTTACAGAAGTCATCGCCACTGATGCCAGCTCTGCGCAAATAGCCAAAGCCAAACAAAAAGACAATGTAATCTATAAAACAGCGCTGGCTGAACAAAGCGGATTGGCTGATGAATCCGTTGATTTAATTACCGTCGCGCAAGCCGCCCACTGGCTAGATCTAAATAAATTCTATAAAGAAGTAGAGCGTGTTGCTCGCCCTAATGCTGTTTTGGCCTTAATTACTTATGGGGTGTTACAGGTAGAAGGGACAGTTGATACCCTCGTGCAAGATTTCTATTACCAAACCATTGCACCCTATTGGCCAGCAGAACGAAGGCATGTAGAGGACGGTTATCAAAGCTTACCTTTCCCATTTACCGAGATCAAAGTACCTGCTATCACTATGCAAGAATTCTGGAGTTTGGATGAACTCATGGGGTATTTTAATACGTGGTCAGCAGTCAAAGAAGCCAAAAAGGTACTGGGTTTTAATCCTGTAGATCAGCTTCGAGCCATTTTGTTACCTGAATGGGGAAATTCTGAAAGCAAGAAAAAAATCGTTTGGCCTTTATCCATTCGAGCTGGAAGAGTAGAGGGTCAATAACTCTAGAAATGACTAAAAATTGCCTTATCGTCCCTACACAATCGATTTTGTTAAATTTACTATCCGCACCAAACACCAACAGATTGCCAGTATTATCGCGCTATTTTCATCCTTTTAAAACCTGATACTATTGGCTCATAGTGGTATACACTCAAAACATCAATCACGGAGCCAGATGATGACCCTACCTGACCAAAAGCCGCATACGGATACGCAAGCTTACGTCCTAACGAAGTCCGATATAGATAACACCACGGAGACCAAACACGTCCATCAGTTCAATGAGCAGGCCATTCGCCATACCGTCTCGTTAAGTGACATCGTCGGTCTCACAAAATGTGGCTTGCACCTTGTGCGAGTTGAGGCAGGCGATGAGACGACGACGCATCACTATCACGAAGAGTCAGATGAGTTCATCTATATGCTGTCGGGCGAGCTGTCGCTTCGCTATGGCGATGAGCAGTATCAGCTGCGCACTGGTGACTTTGTGGGATTCCCTGCGCATGGCGCGCCGCACTCTATGCGCAATGATAGCGATACCGATGCCACTTACCTGATGGGTGGTAGCCGACCGCCGATTGATATTACGCTGTATCCAGAGATTAAACGCAAGATGTACAACATTCATGACAAAAAAGAGTATGTGGATTTGGAAGATTTGGGTGAGGTTTGAGAGTAAATACTACCTTTAAAATGGAAGCTTTATTTGCATTAACAGGAAGCTTTACATTACTTTATGTTATAAAAACATAGCTATGTATAAGCCTTTAATCAAAAATAAAGTTTTCAATATCATCTAGAGAATCGTTTCTATTAGTCAGAATTAAGCTCTTAATATATTCAATTAACTCAAAACTCCACTCTCCATAACGTGAACTACCCATACGACAAACTAAATCTTTCTCAAAATCGTTCAACTCTTCAAGCATTATAGCTCCCTTGTCGTTTAAGACTAATTCAAAAAAGTCTGTTTCTTCATAGGTAAAATCATAAGAGTGATATTTGTTATTCAAATAAATAATTTGACTGTGACAATCATATTTTTTCATCAGATAGTAGAGAAAGTTAGAGTTTTCATTGTGTGTGAACCCTATTTCTTTTTTTCCTCTATCTTTGACCTCTTCAATTCGATTAAAGAACACTGATATTAACGTTATTTTACGATTTATAGTTGTAATATCTACTGGTTTTAATTCTAAAATTTTGTTTATTTTTGGAAGTATCCACTTGTCTTCCATTATGTCTTTATTCATAGAAAACGCCATATCAACAACATTATCTGAATAATATCGTCCACATGCACGTTCAAAAACTTGTTCTTTAACTGCATGATTTACTATGTAATATGCAGTTAAATATTCTTGAAATGAACGATGGGTAAAGCAATAATTTAGGCCGTCTCTCATTAATAAAGGCACATTATTTAATAGCTCTAGCTTTAGATCCTTGTCAATAACCTCAGATTTTGAATGTACTAAGCATTTTTTCAAAAATGTATGAATTTCATTTTCTGTCATCTCAAACATCTGTTTACTATATGTAAATAAACTGAACAGAGCGAATATATCTCTTAACTCGTACATATCTAGATTGGTTGAACTTTTTCTTAAGAAGCCCTGTTTTGATACGTCATGCTTGTTAAATAGTGCTTGATAAGCATGATCATAAAATATATAAACTCTATCGGGAATACTTCCGAATTGCTCATAAGTTACCAACATAATTGTAAGTAATAAAGGATTACTAGAGAACCCTTCCTGCTTATCAAAAAGAGTGTTTTCTAATGCTAATGTAAACCTCTCTTTTACATCCTCATCGTAATCTATTTTCTTTATTACCTCTATTGCTTGAGACAAGATTAGAGGTTGAATACGAGCGACGTTATATAGCGACCAATCAGAGAATAAATTATATTCTGGTCTTGAGGAAACTAAGATGATGAGATTCGGATACTTATCTGCTAACTCATTAATTTCTTTCGTGAACTTATCTTTCAAGTCATGGTTTACTTCATCAAAACCATCTAAAAAGACTATTGTCCCCTCTCTATCAAGTAAGTAGTTCAAATTGTCTTTATTAAATTTTTTGTCATATATTGCTATATCTATTCTAAGCGTTTCGAAAATAGAATTATTAGTCTCATTCACTTTCCTAAGTTCTAGGAATAGAGGTAGTAAACTATTTTTGTCTTTTATTATACTTATAAACATACTCTTCAAAAGACAGGATTTTCCTGAACCTGCTGTGGCACTAACTACTATTTTCTTATGTTGTAAGAGTGATTCAAAAAAACTTTCCTGTGAGCACAGTTTGTTTCCTAAAGAAATGAATTGTGGGACATAAATTTCATCAAGTTCAACTACTTGTGAAGAGAAGAAAGCCATTTTGACTTTAGAAAGACTGATTCGCTTAGCTTCTAAGTAGTCACTCAAAGCAAAGTTGTATTTGGTAGCAAACTTCTGGTAATCTTTACCAAAAAAATTAGCGACAAATTGACTAACCTCTACAAAGATATCTCTAATTTCTTTGACACTTCCTGTAGTTTCCATGCCCATATTAATTGCCCTATTCCAACTCTAATTATTCACTAAAATTTATTTGATATTCTTAAGATTTAATCTTATGAAATCTCATATTCAACGCCTTCTAAATTCCGCCTTCCTTCTCTCAACCATCGCCATTGCACCTTCTTTCGCATCTTCTGAACAAAGCCTCTCGCCCAACCCACTACTAATACAAGATTACTCCATACTCTTTACGTTCATCTGATCGACAATCGCTTCTAAATCATAATAATTGGATAAGACTTTTACCTTATTTACTTTCCTTAATTTGACGGCTAACTCAATACTCTCAAAACGATTGTCATCAAACACAGCGTTATATATCTGCTGCAATATCCTCTTTTGGATAGCGAGGAACTCCTCCCGATAAGGCATGGCTTTTAACTTATGGATGGAAAAGAACAGCAACGCCAAAGGTACGAGCATTACATACTTATCCACACCGTCCTGTAGTGGCAGCAGCGGGATACAAACCATCAGCACGACAGGCATCACCCAAAGGATAAAGCGCCACTTCTTTTCATAAAAACGGATCTGTTTTCTGACGGCAATATACTCTTTCAGCTCTACAAAGTGCCTCTTTTTGGTGATATTGGTATAAAAGTAATCTTCTCGTATGCCATGTTGAAAGACTTGCCGTAAGCCAACATATTCCAGCCTATCAATATTGAAGCGCTCTTCCATAAAATCAAAAGGTAGCCAGCGCAGCAGTTTTTCACGCAAAACATCTGACATGCCACCTTCTTTATTAACGGACTTTAGAAACATGACCACTGACAAGCTGAGCATAAAAGTCAAAAACAACAAAAATAATAGTAAATAAAAATGATCAGTCATAGATGGTCGTTAGCCCTTGTGGCTCTTTTAGTATGGTTATAAAATCGTTCAATCTTAGTATTTTAGAATCTTAGTGTCTTAGAAACTTAGCTTTGTATATTAAGCTGTGGTTGCACTACTTTCCTTTAAACTCAGCCTCGCGCCGCTCAACCATTGCCATCGCCCCCTCGCGGGCATCCTCTGAATAAAACAAATCTGGCAGATAGCTATGGATATTGGCCAGTGCCGCGCCGACGCCACTACGGCTGACATCTTGTGCAGACGACAGCAGACCTTGCACACCAAGCGGTGCCGCCTGACATATCTCTTTGGCAATCGTGAGCGCACGCTCGTATTCTGTGCCATTTTCGACCACTTCACTGACCAGATTGAGCCGATCCGCGGTTTGCGCGTCAAATGCTTTGCCTGTGAGCAGATACGGCATGGCTTTTTGCCAGCCGGCGGCCGCTACAAATCGTACCGTCGCTCCGCCAAACGGCATGATACCGCGCAGCACTTCCATTTGCGCAAAGTTGCAGTTATCACTTGCGATGACCACATCACTGTTGAGCATCAGCTCAATCCCAGCGGTAAAGCAGGTGCCTTGTACCGCGACGACGATGGGTTTGCTACGTAATTTACCACTAATGCCCCACGGATCAATTTGATCATAATCAAACTCAAACGCGCCTTTGTCCCATTTATCCTGTAGCTCCATCAGATCAAGACCCGCCGTGAAATGCTCGCCGTGGGCGAATATTAGGGCGCAGCGTAGATGGTCGTCATTATCATAGTGAGTGAGAGCGTCAGACAATTGCTGAATCATATGACTGTCAAACGCATTGCGTTTGTCCGCACGATTTAGCCCAATCAGGCAGATATGCCCTTGAGTCTCATAAGTGATGCGATTGTCGTTCGTACGCTGATTTTCTGTGGTCATGACTTTATCCTTGTCAACAGTAGCATGGTGGTGTCGTGAATAGTGGTATCGTAAATGGTGATAAACGCCTTTTTAATATAGACATCCCTGCTCTAGAACACAAGCAACAAAACATTGATTGATAAATGGTCTCATTCCTAACAGCGAGCAAGAAAAATTTGTACCAGTTCCGCGTTGGAATATAATGGTTTTGTTTTATTTAGAATTGACTATAGCCAGCACATTATAAGTTGACGTTATTTATGATAAGTGCAACTATTATCCAAACCAAGCATTTACTCAGAGCACCTTATGGAATTTTGGCACGGTTTTTTGCTTATCACAGGCGTTCACTTGCTGGCAGCTGCCTCACCCGGCCCTGATTTTGTTTTGGTGACGCAGCAAACTTTGTCAAAAGGTCGACGCACTGGGCTGATTTGTAGCCTTGGTATTACTTTTGGCTTGGGCATACATGTTGTCTATTCTGTATTGGGACTGGCGACTATCATCGCCCATTCACAGCCGCTATTGACCGCGATTAAATGGTTGGGTGGCAGCTATCTGATTTATCTTGGTTGGCAAGGTATTCAGGCCAAACCCAAAAAGCCAGCAGAATTGGCAAATTCGGCAGGATCAGTTTCTAACGTTGCACAAAACGTGCTTACCACTCAAAACACGATTGCTGATAAAAATATCTCGACCAACAATCCCGACTCAGCGATTGCCATTCTACGCCGTGGCTTCTTTTGTAATGTATTTAATCCAAAAGCGCCTGTGTATTTTGTAGCGATATTTACTCTGGTGCTGTCACCCGATATACCGCTGTGGCAGCTGGCGATTTATGGTGTATGGATGATGGTGTTGCAGATGGCATGGTTTAGTACGGTGGTGATGTTGCTGTCTATTCCTGCGATTCATCGGCGCTTTCAGCGTTTTGAGCATTGGATAGACCGTGTATTGGGGACAGCGATGATCGTGTTGGGCTTAAATCTTATTTTACGTAGCCGATAAGCCGTGAGTTCCTCGTAAAATCTGCTAAACTAATAGTTTATATTCAGACATCAAAGCCCGAGACTATGACAAGTAAGCCGACAGCCAATAGAGCCATGAACAGCAAACACAAAAACAGATCGCCCGCGACTGCCAAAAAATTGGGGCAACTACACCCGCGCAATCCGCACCAAGGTCGCTATGACTTTGCAGTATTGACTCGCGCTTTGCCTGAGCTTGCCGATCATACCATTACCAATCCGAATGGCGAGCCGACGATTAATTTCTCCGATCATCAAGCCGTACGCGTGCTTAATAAAGCCTTATTAGCGCATTATTATGGTGTCAAGTTTTGGGACATTCCTGAAGGCTACCTATGTCCGCCTATCCCTGGACGTGCCGATTACATTCACTATGTTGCCGACTTACTCGCGCAAACCACCCACGTAAATGACGATAATACACCGCCTACTGGTAAAGAAATCCACGCCCTTGATATTGGTACGGGTGCCAGTGCCATTTATCCCATTATTGGTAGTCAAAGCTACGGCTGGCGTTTTACAGCGAGTGACATCGACCCTATTTCGGTCAACACAGCGGCGCTTATTTGTGAAGCCAATCCAAAGCTAAAAAGCGCGGTAAAAGTAAAACTACAACCTGAGCCAAAAGTCATCTTCAAAAACATCATCGGTCGCCAAGATTATTTTGATGTGGTTGTTTGCAACCCGCCGTTCCATGCTTCACTCGAAGAAGCGATGGAAGCCAACAGTCGTAAACAGCATAACTTGCAACGACATCGCGGCAAAAACGAAAGCGAACAAATAAGTCGTAGCTCAACAAAGTCAGGTAACGCTGCACAAAACCTAAACTTTGGCGGTCAGCATAAAGAGCTATGGAGTGAAGGTGGCGAGATTACCTTTTTGACCAAAATGGCAAAAGAAAGTCAAAGCTTTGCAGAGCACGTTGGCTGGTTTACCACCTTGGTATCAAAATCAGAAAACGTGAAGCCCTTACAGCTATTACTCAAACAACTCGATGTTGCACAAATGCGGATCATTGAGATGAGTCAGGGTCAAAAAAACACTCGTATATTGGCATGGCGCTTTCATACTGATGAAGAAGCATAAACAGTCATAATCTTTATTAAAGTTTCACGTGAAACAAAAAAAACACCGCTTCAGTCACTGGAGCGGTGTTTTTTGTAGACCAGATGATTAGCTAAAAAACATTATTTTTAGACCAATAGCAACAAGTACCAAACCACCTAATGCTTCTGCCTTATCCTCTAACCATGTACCAGAGCGCCAGCCTAAGTAGACACCTGCTAAGCTAAATAACGCTGTGACTATCGCGATAATCAAACAGGCCAACCAAGCATTCAGCGCCAACAAGTTAAGCGTGAAGCCAGCAGCCATTGCATCGATACTAGTGGCAATAGCAAGGGTAAACATAGTCTTATGATTAATACCTTTATGCCCGCTATTGTTTGCTAATACATCATCAGCAATGTCATCAATCTCTTCTTCCTTGTCGCCAGCAACCACTTCATAAAGCATTTTGCCACCAAGCGCGATAAGAATAATACCGCCAATCCAAGGAGCCGCGGCAGCCAACCAACCCAGCAATGCAGCACCCAACAGATAACCAATAAGTGGCATAATGCCCTGCGCGATACCAAAATATAGGGCGGCATAAAACGCCAAACGTAAAACATAGTGATGGTTCTGTTTTTGTGATTTGGCACCCAAACCAATTGCGACGGCGAACGCATCCATAGCTAAAGCAATAGCAAGTAGCAGGACTTCAATCATTGTGTTGTTCTCTTATCAGAAATAGCAAAAAGGTTTCACATGAAACAAAAATACCGCTCTAGATATCAAAGCGGTATTTTTATAAGAAATAAAAGAAAATCAGAGTACCTATATGTCTAGATTAGAAACCGTCAACGCATTTTCTTCGATAAAGATACGGCGAGGCTCTACATGATCGCCCATCAGACAAGTAAACATATGATCGGCAGCGATGGCATCTTCAATCGTCACACGCAACATACGGCGGTTTTCAGGATCCATTGTTGTATCCCAAAGCTGATCGGCGTTCATCTCGCCCAGCCCTTTATAACGTTGAATCGCCAGACCACGACGCGCGTCAAGCATCATTTGCTGCCACAGATAATCAAAGTCGCGTACCGGAATGTCTTTGGTCGTGCCTGCACTGGCTTCACGGCGGATAAAAGCATCATCAGCAAGTAAGGTATTCCACTCGCTTGATAAACGCAGCAACTTGCTGTACTCACCCGAATTGATAAAGCTAGAATCCAACAGATAATGATGCGCCAACTGATGCACATAAACAGTGACACGTGGTAACCACTGGGCTTTAGTAGACAGGGTATCACTATTAGCGCCTTCCTCGATGTCTACTTGTGGTTTCATACCCAGTAAATCGGCAGCAGCGGCATCCATATTTTTTGGTTGAGGCGCATGAATATTTACCAACTCAATCTCAGGGCTTAGATCAGAGCCAAAGTGGTCAAGCTGGGTTTGCATGCTTTCCTTCCAAGCTTGCATAGCAGACTTGTCATAAGTCATGTCCGTGCTTAGCTTTGGCGTATGGGTCAACGCATCCAAGATAACCGCTGGAAAGCGAATCTGCAAACGTGCTTTGATGAGCTGGGTTTGGTTATAGTCATTCAGCAGTGTTTCCAGCGCTTGACCTGTGATAGCAGGCGCATCTGCACTGATATGTAACTTGGTATTGTCAATCGTTGAAGACAGTAAATAGGCTTTGAGTGCCTCATCGTCTTTTAGATACAGCTCTTGACGTCCTTTCTTCACCTTATACAGCGGCGGCTGAGCGATATAAACATAGCCACGTTCGATCAGTTCAGGAGTTTGACGGAAGAAAAAGGTCAATAGCAGCGTACGAATGTGCGAGCCATCCACATCCGCATCGGTCATGATAATGATTTTATGATAGCGGACTTTATCAGGGTTATATTCATCCGGACCGATACCGCAACCAAGGGCGGTAATGAGATTGCCCACTTCGGCAGACGATAGCATTTTGTCAAAACGGGCGCGCTCAACGTTTAAAATTTTACCTTTCAGTGGCAAAATAGCTTGAGTTTTACGGCTACGGCCTTGCTTAGCTGAACCACCAGCAGAGTCACCCTCCACAATGTAAAGCTCTGACAATGCAGGGTCTTTTTCTTGGCAATCAGCCAATTTACCCGGCAAACCTGCAATATCCAAAGTCGTTTTACGACGCGTCATCTCACGCGCTTTACGCGCTGCATCACGAGCACGTGCCGCATCGATAATCTTATTAGCGATGGCTTTACCCGCCGTTGGGTTTTCTAATAAGTAGTCGTTAAACTTAGCGTGCATTGCTGATTCAACCGCAGATTTTACTTCGCTTGATACCAGCTTGTCTTTGGTCTGACTAGAGAATTTCGGATCTGGTACTTTAACAGAGACAATGGCCGTTAGACCTTCACGCGCATCATCCCCAGTTGCGACCACTTTTTCTTTTTTGAACAAATTCTCACGATCCATGTAGCTGTTTAGGCCACGTGTGAGCGCTGAGCGGAATCCTGATAGATGCGTACCACCATCGCGCTGCGGGATGTTATTGGTGAAGCACAGTACTTTTTCGTTATAAGTGTCTGTCCACTGTAGCGCCACTTCGACACTGATGCCGTCATCTTGTTCGCTTGTGAAATGGAACACTTCATTGACGCCATCTTTGCCCGCATTGATATAGCTAACAAACTCAAGCAAACCGCCTTTGTGCTCGAACTCGTGACGCTTATCGATGCGCTCATCGGTTAATACAATACGCACACCTGAGTTCAGAAACGATAGCTCACGTAAACGTTTGGCCAAGATATCATACTCAAAGACAGTGCCAGTAAAGACATCCGCGCTTGGGTAAAAACGAATCTGAGTGCCTGTTTTATTTGTTGGCTCCATTTCCTGAATATCAGCATCAGGTACGCCATCGGTATACGTTTGGTGATAGTGATAACCTTCGCGCCAGATATTCATTTCGAGCTTTTTGGACAATGCGTTCACGACGGAGACACCAACGCCATGTAGGCCACCTGAGACTTTATAGCTATTATCATCGAACTTACCACCAGCGTGCAGTACCGTCATGATGACCTGCGCCGCTGACACCCCTTCTTCTGGATGGATATCGACCGGCACACCGCGACCATTGTCCATCACACTGACCGATTCATCTTCATGGATGATGATATCAATCTGATCACAATGACCAGCAAGCGCCTCGTCGATAGAGTTGTCCACTACCTCAAAGACCATATGATGTAAACCAGTACCATCATCAGTATCACCGATATACATACCTGGGCGCACGCGTACCGCTTCCAACCCGCGTAATACACGAATATCTTTGGAACTATAATCAGAAGGTAATCCTTCAGGAGCCACAGCTGGTACAGTCGTTTCAACAATGCTGTCTGATATCAATTGCTCGTGGTCTGTCGGTAGTGAATCACTCATGCGTATTCCTTAATCTAGCCATAATCAGCCGTTTGTTATTGACCCATCAATACGATGATCTCTAATAACGTTATTTTAGATTTAACTTTTATAGTCAAAACTTTTGATAGGCATTATTTGTTAAAAGCTATTAGTTGTTAAAGGCTATTAGCCAAAATTTTATAAGATATTCAACGAACTTAAAAACGTTAAGTCGAACTCTGATTCATCCCATTTTAGCGGTTTTGTCTTACAGCAAATCAAAGCCAAAACAGAACGAATAAAAGTTATATTTATCAATTACTTAAAATTTTTAGCCAATAAAAAACATCTATATAACGCTATCAAAAAACTTGCTGAGAATAGGACAAAAATAAAGCCCTATTTTAGCATTTTTTTGCTTCTAAGTCACTGTTTGCTGGCCGTTTTGTGCTTATTAAAAAACCGTTTAAAGAGGATAGGATTAGGAGGGTGTATAGTCAATCCAGAATAAAAGTGGCACATCCGTTAATTATGTTCTACTGGTATAAATTTTCCTCGCTGGCTGTTCGCAAGCGTGACAGATGCTTCATAAAATTCACACCAGCAGAACCGTAAATTTTTTAAAGTGGATCAACTATAGACTGGTAAATAGAGAACATCACGAGTTGACAACAACGAAGGAAAAGCTAGAGAGCAAAATACTATGAATCAAAGAAAACTTGGCCTTGTTTCACATGAAACACATTAGGCTCTGACCACAATTCCAAAACCAAGGGCACAATATCGTCAGTCAAGCTGGTCATAAACACTTGGCATGGCAGCTGTGATAGCGTCGATAATAAGATTTTTATGGCTCTATCATCCAGCTCTGCCGTAATATCATCAAGCAATACGACGGGCGTGTTTCGGGGTTGCAAGCTATTACCAGACACCTCAGCATTTTTTGTCGTATTAAGTAGCAACGGCAATTGTGATAAACGCAGGGCGGTAATCAACAGCTTTTTTTCACCTCGCGACAAAACATTGGCTGCCTGCTCTTTTAGAACTGGCCGTTTGTTATGGATTTCCGCTTCTGGTGTTGTCTCTGGCTGCTTATCACTCATCTCTACTGAATCATCAGAGCGCCAATGTACATGAATATCGGCGCGGTGGTTGCCAATTCGCGTATAACCCAGCTGCAAATCCTGCTCTAAGCGCTCATTGAGCTGCACATCAAGTGCGATACTGGTGTCATAGCCAGCGTTATAACTCAGGCTCAATTGTTCTGCATAGCTGGGCAATAACTCAGCAACGCTGTCAGCAAAATAAGGCTGCCATTCTGCAAATATACGTTCACGATAATGATGAATAAGGGCAGCATGACTGCTCAAGCCTTTGTCCCATGACTTCAACTCGGCGAGCTGTACTTGGGTCAAATGTCGCGTCTTTTTTAACAAACTATTGCGCTGTTTTAGGAGACGCTGATAAGCCACCCATTGTGGGTGAAAGCCTTGTTTCATGTGAAACACTAACCAATCTAATAGCTGTCGACGGCTCGCACTACCCTGCTCTAACATATCCATTGTTGATGGATCTATCAGTAACGTGGGAAGCTGTTCGGTTAAAATACTTTGGTTATAGACCGTGGTTTGATTAAGCCGAAGAACGGTTGTAGCGTCTGCTTGCTTTTGGATAGCCAAGGTGCTGGCATCATTGAGTTTGGCATGTACTGTTACCGTGTTTTGATGATGCTGGATATAGCGTTTGGGCTGATGATGACGAAAGCTCTTACCTCTGGATAATAAGAATATCGCTTCAAGCAAAGAGGTTTTTCCACTACCGTTTGCGCCGATGATGACATTACAAGCAGCAGAGGACAAATTAATCTGAGTTAGATTGCGCAAATATGAGATTTGTAGACGTTCAATCATGATACCGATAGCCGCCTATTAAAGTTGCCCATATAATAGTAGGCAAAAGTTTGATTAAAACATAAATTATATATAGTTAAAATATTTTGCAGTCGTTACAGTATTGCTGGTGTAAATTTTTTGCAGCATCGAGCTGCGCAGGCACAGCAAGCAAGAAAAGTTTGCACCAGCAGTACGTGTTGTATCGATATTACTTTTCACCCACTATAACTATTGAAAGCTAGAGATGGACTGCTAAAACCGCCCTAAAGACAGTTTTATCGCCAAGCGTTCAGTCCTTAAAAAACCAAATATATCATCTAAATAACACTATATACGCATTGGCATGATGACGTACTGATGAAACTCATCATTTAGCTGATTGACCAATACCGAGGCATTTGATTGACTCATATGCATTTGTAAATCACCTTGGATAACGCCCAATACATCTTGCAAATACGCAGCGTTAAACGATAACTCCATCGGCTCACCTTGATACTTCGCTTGTATCATCTCGACCGCTTCATCTTGCTCAGCATTATTGGCTCGTACTTCCACCATGCCATCACTGGCAAAGTTGAATACTACGCCGCGAGACTTCTCATTACTCAGAATCGCAACACGGCGCAGCACATCTGTCATCTTTTCTTGATTAAATAAAGCCAATTTGTCAGTATTACTTGGCATGACGCGGCGATAATCAGGGAATTTACCATCAATTAGACGTGCGGTAAATGTCACCATGAGATTCTGACTCACCTGCCCTGCACTATCAATATCACCAAATGGTAAGGTGACTTGCAAAAACTCACGGCCAAAGCTCAAGGTGACTTGATTGTCTTGCTCTCCAAGCATTTTACCAAGCTCAGTGGCCAAACGTTCAAGCTCAATCACGGCTTTACGTGGCAAAATGGCTTGCATGTTGAGATCGGCACTCACATCAATGACACTACGCGCTAAAGCCAGTCGATGGCCATCGGTCGCGACCGTCGTCAACTGCTGCTGTGATACATCAAATAGCATACCAGTGAGATAATAACGGACATCTTGAATCGCCATCGCAAACTGAGTCTTATGAATCAAATCAGTCAGACGATTGCGGCTGATGGTCAATGGCGTGATGTTTTCAGGATTGCCCAAACTTGGATAATCTTCGCTAGGTAAGGTGCCTAAAGTAAAACGGCTTTTGCCGCTGGTCAGTAAACAGCGCTCGTTTTTTTGAGTGGCAAGGGTCACTTGCGCTTGTGCAGGCAATGATTTACAGATGTCTCTTAGTTTGGTCGCAGGTAACGTCGTTGTGCCTGCTTCAACACAAGCACCAGCTGGCAATTGCAACGTTGACGTCAGCTCTACTTCTAAATCAGAAGCTGTCAAAATCAGCGCTGACTCAGACAGTTGCAACTTAATATTACCCAAGATAACCATGTTGTGGCGCTTATCAGCCGCCTTGGCAATCAAGTTAATGGCTTTTAGTAACGACTCTCGATTAATCGATAATTGCATGCTTAGTTACTCTTATTTGAATGGCATTTTTTGTATAAATTTAGAAGAATGGCTCAATAATACCTTGTCTATTGGCTATAATCTATAAGGTATTGGTCTACTTATCATCAATTTACTATAGCTATATAGCTAGGTTAATGTGACGAGAGTCAGTAGGACTGGTACAAATTTTTCTTGCTTGCTGTGCCTACGCCGACAGAGGCTACGAAAAATTTGTACCAGTCCCGCGTCATAATATCGTGTATCAACTATATTTCATTATCACAAAACATTTTGATCAACAGAAAACATGATGACACTCCAGTCTTTTAACCCGCTTGCAACATCAGGGCCAGCGTTTTGTAATCCTTATCAAATGCAGGATCTGCGCCTCTTAGCTCATTTACTTTGTCGCAAGCATGCATCACCGTCGTGTGATCACGTCCCCCAAAAGATTGACCAATCTCAGGAAAACTGTCACTCGTCAATTCACGCGATAGTGCCATCGCTATTTGCCTTGGTCTGGCAATACTGCGCGTGCGTTTTCGACCCAAGATATCTTTGACGGTCACATCATAGTATTCAGCGACCACTTTGCGAATATTATCCATATTGACGGCCTGTACGCGCATCGCGACGATGTCTTTTAGCGCATATTGCACCATTTCAAGGGTAATCTGAGCACCTGTCAAATTAGCGTTAGCAAATACCTGATTGAGCGCACCTTCCAAACGCCTGACATTTGACACTACATTTTGAGCGATGAATAGGGCACACTCTTTAGGCAGTGTCATGCCATATGAAGCCGCTTTTTTTTGTAAAATTTGTACACGAGTATCAATTTCAGGAGGATCGACAGCGACGGTCAAACCCCATGAAAAACGTGAGCGAAAGCGTTCATCAAATTCAGTCATTTGCGACGGATGGCGATCAGAGGCCAAAATCAGTTGTTTATCACCACTTGTGAAATCCGCAAACAATGTCAAAAATTCATTACTACTTTTGGTTTTTCCTGCCAGTACATGAATATCATCTACAATCAATAAATCTACTTTTTTAATTTTCTTTTTAAAATCTTCTATTTTATTATTTCTTAATGAATAAACCAATTGATTAATAAATTTTTCAGAAGTGAAATAATAAAAGCTTTGATTATTTTTTAAATAGCGATGTGCTACAGAATGCATTAAATGGGTTTTTCCCAATCCGGAAGGCCCATATATAAATAAAGGATTGTGACGATTTTTTGATTGGCGCTTCCCAAGCTCATAACAGGCTTTATAAGCCAAATTATTAGACTTACCCGTGACAAATGTCTCAAAAGTAAAGTCAGGATTTAGATAACTCAACGATTTTGCATCAGCCGAATCGGCTAATTCTGCGTGACGCATATTGGCATCAATATCCGCTTTTGCATTGTTATGATGAATGCTTTCAAATTTATGATCTGTAGGGGTAGGGGAGGGCTTATCCTCTGCAAATAAAGACCCTGATTGGGTTTGGCTACTGTCATCGGTATCGCGATCAGCATTATCGACCCGTACAATAACCTCTTCAATACTTCCTTGACTGTGCTTAGCAACCAATTGCTGAATATCCTGCAAATGGTTTTTTTTGATATAAGTCACAAAGTAATCGTTGGGGGCAAGTATGATAAGCGTTTGCGCTTCTTGATGAGCGGACAATGGTCTCAACCACATGGTAAACACGTTGTCTTTAACGTTATATCGCAAATCGTTTAAACATTTGTCCCAAATACTTGCTGTGTCTATCATGAAAAATACGAATCCTATAATCTGAAATAATAGATATGTAGCAACGGTAAGAACCATTATTTAGCGCTCAACATTACCCACCGTGATCAAACCAAAACTCATCTTGGTAAATCGCTTAGAACGGCATGTCGAGTAGGGAGATAATTTAACACAAATACCCTGTGGATAACATCCTGTTTTTTGTGGATAACCCTGTGGGTAGTTTTGTGGATAAGTACAAACAAAGAGTTATCCATATTTAACCCACAGGTTATCCACAGGTTTACCCATAGTCTAATATTTTGATAACTAAAAGAAAAGTAGACTTAACCACAGAAAAAACAGGTCCCAATAACAACAATATCCATATATATTAATTAATTTATTATTATAGAGTTCGAGGTAATCTGTGGATAACTTCTAAAAAATATAACTGTGTTAACTGTAAATTCTGTTTACTTGCTCACTAAATTAAACAGCAAAGAATCATTAAAAATAGTAGTATTACTACAGTAAAACACGCAGGCATAAATATAGATTGAATTAGTTTATTGACCAAAATCATATTTGGTGATATAATCCTCCGTTATTACGAATTTAGTCCATTATTTTGATAGGTGAGTTATGAAACGTACATTCCAACCAAGCGTGATCAAGCGTAAACGTACTCACGGTTTCCGTGCTCGTATGGCAACTAAAAAGGGCCGTCAGGTCTTGGCTCGTCGCCGCGCTAAAGGACGTCATCGTCTTACTGTATAGTCAGTAGGTAACTTGTGATAAGCAGAGTTCCTTTTACTTATTGCCTACCTATTGTTTACAGATCACGATAGTCGATCATCAAAATTGACACGTAGCCATATATTAAAAGCGCCCATAAAGGCGCTTTTTTTGTCTCTATATTTTACGATTGTTTCTAATCTTGTCATTTGCTCTTATACTAGGTTGTAATATGCCCACTACTGACTCAGCTATACCTACCGCGCGCTTTACTAAAGAGCAACGCTTGCTCACACCAGCAGCGTTCCGTGAGGTGTTTGATGCACCTGAGCGTAAATTTCATCAGAGTCACTTAATGGCTTTTGTACGCGTGAACACTCAGGACAAGCCACGAGTAGGTATGGCTATTACAAAGCGAAAAGTACCAACTGCGGTTGCTCGTAACCTTATTAAACGCCAAATACGCGAGCAATTTCGCACAAAAGCTTTGAAATTAGAAAATAAAGATATTGTTTTTATTGTTAAAAAATCTATAAAAGATATAGATACTAAAGAATTAATAAATCAGATAAATAATATTTTAAAAAAAATAGAAAAAAATAAAATGATTTTTTATTTAAAAAATAATAAATAAATTTTTATTTAATTTAATTGTTTTTTATCAAAAGATAATAAGTCCTATACTGCCTGCTCGTTGTCGCTATTATCCAACATGCTCAAATTATGGCAAACAAGCATTGGCATGGCATGGGGTTCGGGCTGGTAGTTGGTTATTATTAAAACGTATTGGCAAGTGTCATCCATTAGGTGGGCATGGTATCGACTTTGTCCCTCTACCTCTGGCTTCATATCATTATCATTATTTACCTGCCACTCATTCATTAAATATGAGTGCTCAAGGACTGGGCGTTTACCGAGACAAAAAAAGTTATGTCTCCCGTCTCAATCACTTAATGAAGCACAGCCACAGTAAGTACTAATGGCACGTTATAATGTGTGTACTTCTTTTATTTAAGATGAACGATAGCGAGTTCAGTATAAAAACGAGTCAGTGGGACTGGAATGCTTATCTTTAAACGAGAAGTTTCGTAGCATCGAGACTGCGCAGGCACAGCAAGCCAGAAAAACTTATACCTGTTCAGCGTCGGAATATAATGGTTCTGTTTTATTTAGAACCGACTATACAGTCCCTATACTTGGTTTTAGTATCATAACTTGTGAGTTACCCACAAGTTATCCACACTCTTGGTATCATTTAAAGCAGATTTTTAGTAAAATGATGCACATTTTATGTAAATGACTCCCAATACAGTTGCTGGATATGAAGAGAGCTGTGCTGTGTGGTCATGACACATGCCCTAATTTTTCATTCCCTAATTTTTTAATCTAGGAAAGGTTTATGCAAAAGATATTTCGGGTGATGATCATCATTGCGATGCTAATCACCGCTTATCTGCTGATTTTGGCATGGCGAGATGATTATGCCGATGCGCCAGCTGTAGATGCGGTGCCAGAGACTACCACTTCAGTAGGTGCTGACATTCCTTCTACGACTGGTGCAGCAGGTGATATTCCGGTACAGACGCAGCCTGTCGATAACGCTACTGTGACTGCCACTCCTGCTAAAGACACAGGACTCATCACGGTAACAACCGATCGCTATGATATAAAAATCAATCCAGAAGGCGGTGATATTGTTTATGCTGCTCTCAAGCAGTATGATGCGACGCTCGATAGTGATAAGCCTTTTGTATTGCTAGAAAATAACAGCAATCGTGTGTACGTAGCACAGTCTGGTTTGATTGGCCCAAATGGCATTGATACAGCAGAAGGTCGCGCTAATTACAGCCATACTGCGAATAACTATGTGATGGAAGAAGGGCAGCAAACGTTGTCAGTACCGCTAACTTATAAACAAGATGGCGTGACAATTACCAAGACTTTCACCTTTACAGAAAATAAATATCCAATTGATATTAGCTACCAAATTCAAAATGCTTCTACAAACGCTTGGCAAGGTCAGATGTTTGCGCAGTTGAAACGCGACGACAGTAAAGACCCTGGTATGTCTGATAAAGGCGCGCTGAGTATGGCGACTTATCTAGGCGGCGCTTGGGGTACACCTGACGACCCGTATAACAAGTTAAAGTTCGGCAATTTCAATGATGGTGAGTTGACCACGACCAGTAATGAAGGTTGGGTTGGCATCGTACAGCATTATTTTGTGTCGGCATGGACACCTAATAATTTTACGGGTAATTTCTTTAGCCGCGAAACGGGCGATGATTACTTTATTGGTTTTAACAGTCAGCCAGTTAATGTTGCCCCAAATAGACAAATAACCTTGGATGCAACCTTGTATGCAGGTCCAAAAGTACAGTCTGAGCTAAAAGACGTCGCAGTAGGACTCAATCAGACCGTTGATTATGGATTATTATGGCCAATATCCAAGGTCTTGTTTGCTATCTTGGATGGGGTTCATAAAGTCGTTGGTAACTGGGGTTGGTCAATTATCATCCTGACGATTTTAGTCAAAATTGCTCTGATGTGGTTCTCTAATAAGAGCTACTACTCAATGGCGAAGATGCGTGCTATCGCTCCGAGATTAAAAGTGCTCAAAGAAGAGCATGGCGATGATCGCATGAAGATGTCGCAAGAGATGATGGCCATCTATAAAGAAGAGAAGGTCAATCCGATGGCGGGTTGTTTGCCTATTTTGATGCAAATGCCCATTTTCTTAGCGCTGTATTGGGTATTGGTCGAAAGTGTTGAACTGCGCCATGCGCCTTGGATCTTATGGATTCAGGATTTATCAGCGATGGATCCATGGTTTATTTTACCATTGCTAATGGGTGCATCGATGTTTGTACAGCAGCAGCTAAATCCACAGCCAGCTGATCCGATGCAAGCGAAAGTGATGAAGTTTTTACCGATTATCTTTACCGCTTTCATGCTATTTTTCCCAGCAGGTCTAGTGCTGTACTGGACGGTGAATAACTTGTTTAGTATGACTCAGCAATATATTGTCAACCGAAAAGTCGAAGAAGAGCAAAAGCGCCGTACCGTTAAAGTGCTTGATTAATTAGCCATCGTTTAGCACTATGAATGAAACCACCGCGTAAGCGGTGGTTTTTTTATACGTGCGAACTTTGTGTTATTTCTTATTGTTATTGCATGTGAGACTCAAGCTTAAAAGTATGGCCATCTAAAGTTTGCTTTGTCAGTCTGCTTCCAGCCGTCTATAATGGTGATTTTAGCTATTGAGAATATTTGTGGATTCATTAGAGATGGCATTTACTGCTCCTGATTCGTCTGAAAAATCTAATACCTCTGGATTGGCCACGATTGCTGCCATTGCCACGCCGCTTGGTCGTGGGGGTGTTGGCGTCATACGTCTGTCAGGCACACGTGCTTATGCCATTGCTTGCGCCCTTACTGGTAAGTCTGCTTTTACGCCGCGAATGGCAAGTTTTTGTCGTTTTTATCAGGCTGACGGTACGGTGATTGATGAAGGGTTGGTACTTTACTTTAAAGGTCCGCACTCATTCACTGGTGAAGACGTGATTGAGCTGCAAGGTCATGGCGGCATAATTCTGCAAAACCAGCTATTAGCACGCGTCTTTGAATTGGGTGCAAAACAGGCGAGCGCTGGTGAGTTTTCTTACCGTGCTTTTGATAATGATAAATTAGATCTGGTACAAGCAGAAGCCATTGCTGATGCGATTGATGCCACCAGTGCCGCCGCTGCCAGCAGCGCCATTCGCTCACTGAGCGGTGAGTTTTCACAAAAGATTAACCAGTTATTAGAGCAACTTATTCATCTGCGTCTACATGTCGAAGCCGCGATTGATTTCCCTGATGAAGAGGATGTAGATTTCTTGTCTGACGGCGTCATACAGACCAAGCTTGAGCAAACGCAAGCAAAAATACAGCAAGTATTGGCAACGGCAAAACAAGGTCAGCTGTTGCGTGATGGTATCCATGTGGTCTTAGCAGGCCGACCAAATGCTGGCAAATCAAGCCTACTTAATCGTCTGGCAGGACAAGAACGGGCCATCGTTACGGATGTGGCTGGCACGACTCGTGATACGTTACAAGAAACTGTCGTACTCAATGGTTTGACCCTGCATTTAACAGACACGGCAGGACTGCGCGAGACTGAAGATACCGTCGAACGCATTGGTATTGAGCGCGCGCGTACCGCCATCACTCAGGCTGATATGTTGCTGATGGTCTATGATGTCACTCGTGATTTGGAAGAAGAAAGTACACCGCTACAGCTGGCAAAGCAGCTATTTGGTGAGCTACCAGAAGCCAAACGCTTATTAATTATCGCCAATAAGAGCGATCTCTTAAACGATAATAATGGTGAAAAAATAGCCACTGCCGCGCAAATTGAAATCAGCAGTAAAGGCTATGAACAAGTCAATGTTTCATGTGAAACAGGCACTGGTATCGATGAATTGGTCGAGACCTTATGTGCTAAAGTGGGCTTTCATCCGCCAGAGAATAGCTTGATTGCGCGTACGCGCCATTTAGATGCCTTGCGCCGAACGGCAGAATGTTTGACTGAGGCGCATGAACAACTGACTGTTTTTAAGGCAGGCGAGCTGGTTGCCGAAAGTTTACGCCACGCCCAGCAAAGCTTGGGTGAGATTACAGGTGAATTTAGTGCAGACGATTTATTAGGTAAAATATTTGGCAGTTTTTGTATTGGCAAGTAGCGAGTCAGTGAGACACTTTAATCATTTGTTATAAGTGTTGATTACACGAGTGACCGCTTTTACTTTTAATAATATAAGGAATATGTGATGCACTGTCCGTACTGTAATGCGTCAGAGACGAAAGTGATTGACTCGCGTCTTGCTGCCGAAGGCGCGCAAGTACGCCGCCGCCGTTCCTGCAATACCTGCCAAGAGCGTTTTACGACCTTCGAGATGGTAGAAGTGGTGATGCCAAGAATCATCAAATCCAGTGGCAAGATTGAGCCTTATGACAATGAAAAATTGCGTCGCTCTATTTTATTGCCCTTGCAAAAGCGTCCTATCACTATCGATGAGCAAGAGGCGATGATTAGCCGTATCGAGAAGCGCGTCAGGCAGATGGGTGAGCGCGAGATTAGCAGTAAAGTTTTGGGTGAAATCATCATGAGTGAGCTTAAGACGTTGGACGATGTTGCTTATGTACGTTTTGCCAGTGTTTATCGGGATTTTCAAGATATCGATGCGTTTCATCAAGAAATTGCCAATATTCGCCCAAATGAGAAATAAGTCAGCTTGCTCTAGGGCATGTTTTTGAGCTGAGCGCTTTTATTGTCTTAAACGAACCTTCCAATAATCACGATCAATCATTGATTAAGTCTATTTTATGTCGATTCAAAACCACTCGCAAGATCGTTATTTTATGATGCTTGCTATCGAGCAAGCCAAGCAGGGTTTGTATACCACTAGACCCAATCCAGCAGTTGGTTGTGTCATCGTCCAAGCAGACAAGGTGGTCGGTCAAGGGTTTCATCCCAAAGCGGGTGAGCCGCACGCAGAAGTGTTTGCGCTCAGAGAAGCTGGCGCGCGCGCAGTAGGTGCGACTGCGTATGTGACCTTGGAGCCATGTAGCCATACGGGACGCACGCCGCCTTGCGCACTGGCAATTATTGCCGCTGGTGTTAAACGCGTCGTGATTGCAGGTCTTGACCCCAATCCGCAGGTAGCAGGACGCGGTGTAAAGTTATTAGAGCAATCTGGAATCGAGGTTACGCTAGGCGTACTAACCGCGCAAGCAGAAGCATTAAACCATGGATTTTTAACAGCGATGCGTACACAAATGCCTTATGTGCGTCTCAAAATTGCCACCAGTCTCGATGGACGTACAGCGATGGCATCAGGGGAGTCAAAATGGATTACCTCAGCGGCTGCCCGCGCAGATGTACAAATACTGCGGGCACAAAGTGGCGCTATTATTACGGGCAGTGAAACCGTTATTGCTGATAATCCGCAACTCAATGTACGTTCTAACCAGTTAGGTGTGTCACCTGAGCAAGTGCCTACGCCTATGGTGGTAGTGCTTGATAGACGTCAACGCTTAACACACAGTCCGCAGTCTGACTATCAGTTGTGTCGTCGTCCAGATACCGTATATTGGCGCACAGATGATCTGACCACTTTATTAAAAACGTTAGTGAGTGACTATCAATGTTATGACGTATTGGTAGAAGCTGGTGCTAGTGTTGCAGGTAGTTTTTTGAGTCAGCAGCTGGTAGATGAATTGATTGTTTACCAAGCGCCTTGTTTGTTGGGCGCTCAAGCACGACCAATGGTTGAATTTAATCCATTATCTTTGGCGCAGCAGCTACGTTTTAATGTTGATAGCCATGAACAGATTGGCTCTGACCTCAAGTTAACGTTATTGCCTTTATAAAATGGTTATGCCCAACCCAAAAGTATGATTGGCTGTGTAAAACCTGTTTATCGCCCAATGCGTCGTAGCTGAACTCGTTTTCCTTACTACTCTAATTTCTGCAAAGGGTATCACTTATAAGCCGCTTATCCACAACTTTTATGCCGTATGAGACAAGTGTGTATAAGTCATTTGGCAAAAACAATGTTTCACATGGAACTGTGCATAACTTTGTTTCACATGAAACAGAAAATAGCGATGCTCATTGAAATTTTATAACAAAGATATATAAATCAATAGGTTATATATATTTTATCTATTTTGGATAATCTGTCGGAAATTGAGTTATTCTGTGGATAACTTTGAATAAGTATGAGTTTTTGAAGGGTGACGGGTTGATTTATCCTTACTTATCCACAACTTATAGTCAGGTCAATATAAAAGAAAGTCAGCGAAGCTGGGATAAATTTTTTGTAGCCTCTAGCAGCAGAGGCACAGTAAGCAAGAAAAGTTTGTGCCAGTCTCGCATCATAATATGGTGTATCTATTTTATTTGGTATCAACTATATCCTCTATAAGATTAAAATAAGCGCACGTTTCGCCGAATAAACCAATTTATGCAACATTAGCTATGCGATATGAATTAGGCAATAAATGCCAAAAATATGAGATGAGGTCTATATGTTTACTGGAATTATAGAAAGTGTGGGAAAAGTTAAGTCTATGCAACCAATAGGGGGCGATATACGTTTGACGATAGAGTCTGATGAGCTGGATTTCAGTGATGTGAAATTGGGCGACTCCATTGCATCGAACGGTATTTGCTTAACCGTGGTGGATTTTGGTAGCAATCATTACTCTGTTGATGTTTCACGTGAAACTATCGCTCGCACAGCTCTGAATGAACTGAAAGCTGGTCATATTGTCAATTTAGAAAAAGCAATGTTACCAACCACTCGTTTTGGCGGGCATATTGTCGCCGGTCATGTCGATGGCGTAGGGATGGTCAGTAAGCTGCAACAAGATGCGCGTTCTATCTATATTGAAATTGAGATACCGCAAGAGTTGGCGCATTATACGGCGACTAAAGGCTCTATTACGGTCGATGGTATTAGCCTAACGACCAACCTTGTACGTGACAACATTGTCTCTTTAAACATCATTCCGCATACTGCACAAGTGACCAATATCGCCAAACACTGGCCAGTGGGAGCTAAGGTCAATATCGAAGTAGATATCGTTGCGCGCTACTTAGAGCGTCTGATAAATAAGTCAGCAGCGAGCAGCATGAATGCGCCTAGTCCGCAAAGCCAAATTACAGAGGCGTTCTTAGCAGATAATGGCTTTATGAAGTGATATAAAAAGAGTTACGGCGTTAACCTCGCTTGAAGTATTAAATATACATCTACACTCGGTTGCCTTGTACCACTTTCAAATTGGATCAACTATACCTAAGAGCGCACGCAAGAACGTACGAAGTTGCCATTAAGTTATTGATCGATGTTCAGCTCGCTGCCAAAACCAATCTTCAAGAGCTAGAGGTTGTTTTAAAGACTTTCATTATTGTGTAATAAATTTCTGTAAAACCGCTTCTAGCTCTTTTATATTGATAGGTTTAGACAAAAAATCGTTCATGCCTACTTGTATACAAGCGTCGCGATCCTCTTCCGTATTGTTGGCGGTCAGAGCCACAATAGGAATGTCATCACCTTGCGCACGGATAGCTTGCGTAGCCTGCAACCCATCCATAACAGGCATTCGGCAATCCATCAAAATAAGGGAAATATCTTGACGCTGACTCTTCAGCTGTTCAAGGGCTTGCTGACCATCTGCTGCTGTGCCACTACGATAACCAAGTTTGCTTAGTATTTTGCAGGCTATTTTTTGGTTGGTGGGGCTGTCTTCTACTACTAAAATAAGTGGCAATAAGGTGTCGCTGACCGGTTCAGCAATGTCTTTTGGTACTAACTGACCGCTGTTGTTTTCTACATTGATTGGTGGGTTTGTTAGCTGGGTAAGTGCTTGTCTTGCGGGCAAAGTCAAGCGTAGCAACTCAGACAACAACAAGGTAGCATCCAGTGGTTTGTTCAAAAAACCTTCATGTTTATCTAACACGTTAGAAGGAATACGGCGCTCAGGTTTCATACTAAATAATATCTTTGGTAGCCTAGGGTGGGTGAGTAGGGTATGTAATGCTTGCTGGCCATCGGTATTCCTTAATATGCTATCTACTGTCCTTAGCTGTCTTTCTAGAAAGGGGGCGTTTGTACTCTTTGCTTTTTCTGTTTCTTGATCACGCCAACTTGTATCATCAGTGACTGCACGATTAGAGGAAGCGGCGCTGATGGTTTCATAGTATTCGTAATCCAATAGCAATATAGGGGCGAGCGTTTGCTTGGTTTGAGCCCATTGATTGGTTAACTGTTGTATGGTCGTTCGATCTACAGAAGTATGAATGGTTGTCGATAGGGATAAATGCTCACAAAGGCGTTGCAAGTTTTTGGCAACCAGTGGTTGATTGACGATGGCGATCAGATGAATGCGAGTCAAATGCGTATTGCGATGATATACCGATTGATATTTTGGCTGGCGACAAGGGAGATACAAAGTAAAAGTACTGCCTTCACCGATAGAGCTTTGCAACTCAATAAAGCCGCCTAATAGTTGCGCGAAGCTATTGGCATTATTTAAGCCAACACCAGTTGCAATGGTTTTTTGGTCTATCTTATTGTTTTGGCTGATATTTTGATCGAAATCAGCAAGTAGCTGTCTTTGTTTATCTGCTGTCATACCGATGCCCGTATCTTTTATACTAAAACGAAGCCAGTGAGGTGACGGCTCTTTTCCCTTGTTTTTATGTGCGTTACCAACAACGGGCAGCAAACTGTCGCTACTGATTTGGATGATTTGCGCTTGAGTCACGCGGTCAATAGTAAGTGACACGCAGCCTGAGACGGTGAATTTTATGGCGTTTTTTAACAAGTTTACGAGGATTTGGCGCAAACGAAGGTCGTCTGTATCAATGCAACGTGGACTATCTGGAACAAAGAAATAGTTTAACTCTAGTCCTTGTTGTCTAGTATTGTTTATGATCAAGTTACTAACGTCTTGACCAAGTTGATAGATATCGACAGGTGCAATATTAAGTCGAGTTTTCCTTACCTCTATTTCTCCTATATCTAGCTCGTCATTGAGCGTCGCTAGCATACTCTGACTGGATTTAATCAACGTCTTTAATGCGTCATTCCGCTCTTCAGGCGGAGTTTGGGGATTGATCGGTTCAAGGGTATCAATTATTGCCTCTAGTGGTACGCGCAATTGACGACCGATACGGGATCGAAACGTATTTAATTGATCGAGTTTTCGCTGTAGCTGTTGGTTTTGTTGCTGCAATTGCTCAATTTGATTGATGAATTCATTGATCGGGTTAAGAAGTACGGTAAAGCCGTGAATTTGCCCATGCTCACCAAACCATGGTGTGACATGTAGGTGATAACTATGTTGATTTGTTAATCCGTAAACGGTTAGTGTGCGAGTGACGCGTAAGCTAGATAATGTCTGTAGGATTAGCTGAGTGGATTCGTCCTTACCAGCGATAAAATCCGTTAACTCATGGTTGTTATCAAGTTCAGACGAAGAGATAAAGATGCGCTCAAAACTTCGATTAAAAAAGCTAATTTGGCCATGGCGCATGATCATCAGCATCGGTAATGGCGCTTGATTCACCAAACGTTCAAGCCGATGCGTTAGGGTTTTGATACGGCGATAATCACTGTGCAGCTGATAGCCTGCCCGACTCAGCGCATGGCCTAAGCGCAAGAATTCAGTGGTAGAGTTTTTATGTACAAAAGGCGGCGGCGTATAAGCTTCTTTTGCATGACTGCTCAAGTTGTCGGTATAAATCAGCAGCTGCTCCCAATTGAGGCGACGATTGAGCATATAAAGTAAAGTGATGATAAAAAATATGATCGCTGTCATCAAGGGTAGCCAGTAACGATAAGATATCCAATCAATATCGAGCGGCTGGTGACGTAACATAAGGTGAATTTTATGACCGTCTTTAACTCTAATAGTACCGGTTAAGTGATAGTTATTGATTGTATAAGCGCCGCGGCTACTGTTATTAGAGTTTGGCGAGTCAATAGTAGGAAAGGTGACAGTCGCAAAAGCAGTCTCATTAGGACGAGTATGGCGATGAATATAGGTCTGCCCAGATGGCGTCATAAAGATTAGCTGATAGCTA
Source organism: Psychrobacter aquaticus CMS 56 (assembly GCF_000471625.1). Taxonomy (GTDB): domain Bacteria; phylum Pseudomonadota; class Gammaproteobacteria; order Pseudomonadales; family Moraxellaceae; genus Psychrobacter; species Psychrobacter aquaticus. The sequence continues at coordinate 63,862 of NZ_AUSW01000013.1, read as the reverse complement.
ACCTCTTCAAATGCAGGGTCTTTTAGGATCTTTTTAATGTCACTGTTTAATAGGCTCGCCTGTTTAATAACGTCATGCTGCAATAAACGAAAGGTATATATACTGTGTTGTTCACTATGATTCTTTATTTCATAAAACAGTGTGGAATAATACAGCGCTAACATAGCCAGCAAAGTCAATGTATAAAATAGAAGTAAGCGTTGTAAGGACTGAAACTGTTGCATGAAAGCCTGGCCCCATATAGGCACGAAAAAATATACTATAGTCTAAGCAGTTTAAAGTGGGTACAAGGCAAGCGAGTACAATTAGTGCATTAAGCGAGGTTAAAATCGTACCAATTTAAGAATACTTTGACTATACGGATAATATATCGCTCAATAAAGCAGCATTTAATAAAAAGACACATAAAAATTGCGTTGCTTGTTTTTTATTATAAAGATAAAAAGGAGCATTAGTAACGCCCGATTGCTGCTGTTACAATCATGGCACAACATCGCAAACTCACCTATAATGGGCACACTACCCATATATAATGCATGATTATGACTATAATTGCTCCTGCTATCAATTTATCCGCCTCATCTACAATTGAGAACAACCTCTCTAGAAAGCGCTTGCGAGTGGTGTTTGCTGGCACGCCTGAGTTTGCTGCTAGTAGTCTTATCTCGCTAATTCAGCAGCAAGACGCTCTGAATATAGACATCGTTGCAGTATATACGCAACCTGATCGCAAGGCAGGACGTGGTCAGAAATTATCAGCGTCTGCAGTCAAACAAGTGGCATTAAATCATAATATTGCCGTTGAACAACCCGCTACCTTTAAAAAGTCCAGTACAGAAGGTATGGGAGCGCGGCAGACCTTGCGTACTTACCAACCAGACGTCATGATTGTCGCAGCTTACGGGCTTATTTTGCCTATAGGTGTATTGACTACCCCCACGCATGGTTGTCTCAACATCCATGGCTCCTTATTGCCACGCTGGCGCGGTGCTGCGCCCATTCATCGTGCACTCTTGGCGGGCGATGATGAGACGGGCATTACGATTATGCAGATGGATAAGGGCTTGGATACTGGCGATATGCTGTATAAAGTCAGTTGTGCTATTGAAGCACAAGAGTCGGCAGCAAGCTTGCATGACAAGCTGGCAGCGCTTGGTGCGATCGCTATTGTTACCGTGATAAAAGACTTGGCATATTATCAAGCACAGGCGATTGTCCAAGACGACAGCCAAGCCAACTATGCCGAAAAGCTCGTCAAAACCGAAGGCGAAATCGATTGGACACAACCCGCTGCTACTATCGAGCGACAAATTCGCGGATTGACACCATGGCCAGGTGCTTATACTTTTTTAGCAGGGCAGCGTGTCAAAATACTCGCAGCACTACCTATTAATACAACGCAGAAAACTGATAAGCCTGCTGGCACCGTCATTAGCGTTGGAGGCAAAGCGATATTGGTGGCTTGTGGTAAGGATGCTGATACCAAACAAGCTGATACTAAACAAGATAATCAAGTAAAAAGTATTGAGCCATTAGCCAGTACTTTAGCCATCACTGAGTTGCAGTTTGCTGGCGGTAAGCCAATGACCGCCGAGCAAATCTGTCATGGCAATCAGTTGAACGATGGCGATCAGTTCATAACCGATTCGAAATAACGCACGCCAAATTTATACAGTTTCATCTTGCTTATTTTAATATTTTTAATTTGATACCAAATAATCTAACTTTTATCAGACGTTATCGATCATACGTCAAGGAAATCCAATTTAATGAGACAAACCAACACTGCGCCAAGAAACAACAAGCTCAAACCATCTAGCAACCTTATTATGAATGGCAGCGTACGTGTACGGGTAATTCGCACCTTACTGGCAATTCAAAACGGTCAGTCGCTCGCAAGCGTGCTTGATCCGTTACTAAACAGTCTGCACGACGGCGATAAAGGTTTTGCTCATGCGCTATTATTAACGACATTGCGCCAATGGTATGCGTTAGCGCGTTTGCTAGATACTTTAGCGGATAATCCTATCGATGAGGTTGAAGTTCGTACCACGATTCAAGTGGGTTTAGTGCAATTGCTGTATTTAGAAGTGGCCGATCATGCCGCGATTCATGAAACAGTTGAAGCGGCAAAAGAGATTGAATTTGCTCATGCAACTGGTTTAATCAATGCCATCTTGCGTAAAGTCGCCAAAAATCCTAGCAAATTTCGTAAGAAATGTGATAAAAAACATAGCCTACCGAATTGGCTCGCTTATCAGCTTAAGCAAGACTGGAGCGAGCAGTATGACGAGCTAACTCAAGGCTTACGCCAAGCTGCACCAATGTTTTTGCGAGTGAATACGGCTGTTACGTCGATAGATGACTATCAAAAAGAATTGTACAGTGCAGAAGTGGACGCAGACTTGGTTGAGCTAATGAGTGGCTTACAACTGGCAGGTTCGTCAGATGCCGCTGCTTCTGCAACGCTATCAACCAAAGGGTTTAGACTACATCAAACCACCGCTGTGAATGCTTTGCCGCAATTTGCCCAAGGCGCTGCTAGCGTGCAAGACATGCATGCGCAACTTGCTGCACCAATTATCCACAAAGCATTGATGGCTAAGCTTAATACCAAAGTTACCGACCCTGATAATACTGAAGGCGATAACAGTGAGATACATATTCTAGATGCTTGCGCAGCACCAGGTGGCAAGCTTGCGCATTGGTTAGAGTTGCTCAGCTCAGATGTTCAGTCACCATTGTTTCACGTGAAACAAGAAAATGTAGAAGCGACATCGTCTGTTTCTAAAATCAAGCTGACTGCTATCGACAATGAAGCGACACGTATCGAACGTATTTATGACAACCTACAGCGTTTGACTTTAACGCAGCATGATTTAGAGCAAGCAGAAAAAAATATTGCGCTAAATATTGTTTGTGCCGATGCAACCAGATGGCAGCATGGAAAAAATAAAAAAGCAGCTACCAATGAGCCGGTATTTGATGCAATATTGCTTGATTCTCCTTGTACTGCGACGGGCGTAATTCGTCGTCATCCTGATATTAGTATCTTGCGTACCGAAGAAGACGTCGAACAAACTGCATTGTTACAAGCCGATATATTGCACAATCTGTGGCCACAGCTCAAAGCGGGTGGATATCTGCTCTATGTAACATGCTCTATCCTAAAGCAAGAAAATGTGGCGCAAATGCAGGACTTTATCAGCTATCATAATGATGCGGTCGCAATTGAATTTACCGAAGATTGTAGTTGGGGTATTGCCCAAACCATCGGTCGCCAGTGTTTGCCGATCAATAGCGAGAGTGGTGATGGTTTTTATTATGCGTTATTGCATAAAACTGCTGAATAAATCGTTTTTAATTATTGACTAACCTTATTGTAGACAGGACAACCTCATGAAATATATCAGTACCCGTGGTCAGACAGCGCCGATGGATTTTAGTGATGTGCTTTTGATGGGTTTGGCACCAGACGGTGGTTTGATGTTGCCTGAGCATTATCCGCATATTGACAGTGCGGTACTTGATGAATGGCGCACGCTTAGCTATCCAAAGCTTGCCATGGCGATTATGCAACGCTTTGCCACTGATATTCCTGCGGCAGATTTACAAGATATCATTGATCGCACCTATACTGCTGACGTATTTGGCAGCGCGGAGATTGTTCCTGTCCGCAAGCTTAAAGATAATTTATACATTTTGGGATTATCAAACGGTCCAACGCTAGCATTTAAAGACGTTGCCATGCAGTTTTTGGGCAATGCTTTTGAATATGTGCTCAAAAGAAAAGACGCGCGTATTACCATTATTGGTGCGACCAGCGGCGATACCGGTAGTGCGGCAGAATACGCACTGCGCGGTAAAGAAAACATTGAAGTCTTTATGCTGTCGCCACATGGCAAAATGAGTGAGTTTCAGCGTGCGCAAATGTATAGCTTGACCGATGACAATATCCATAATATCGCCATCGACGGTATGTTTGATGATTGCCAAGATATCGTCAAAGCTTTGCAACAAGACGCTGAGTTTAAGGCGGCTTATAACTTAGGCACGGTCAACTCTATCAACTGGGGTCGCATACTGGCGCAGATCGTTTACTATTTCAAAGCTTACTTTGCGGTCACGACGAGCAACGATGAAAAGGTTAGTTTTAGCGTACCATCAGGCAATTTTGGCAATATTTGCGCGGGTCATATCGCGCGTGAAATGGGCTTGCCAATCGAGCGTTTAATCGTCGCTACCAATGAAAACGACGTATTAAACGACTTCTTTAACCAAGGGGCGTATCAGCCGCGCCCGACCGAACAGACCTACATCACGTCAAGTCCTTCAATGGACATCTCAAAAGCCTCAAACTTTGAGCGTTTTGTGTATTTATTATTAGATAAAGACACGGCTCGCGTTCACGAATTATTTGACGGGGTAAAATCAGGCCAAGGTTTTGATTTGTCTGATGTGATGGAAGCGGTCAATACGCGCTATGGTTTTGCTGCTGGCAAATCTACCCATAGTGACCGTCTACAAACCATCAAAGCGCTTTATGAGCAGCATGGTGAATTGGTCGATCCGCATACCGCTGATGGTATCAAGGTCGCTAAAGAACTACAGTTAGAGAATGAAGTTATCATCTGTGCAGAGACCGCATTACCGGTCAAATTTGCTGATACTATCGTTGAAGCGATCGGCCACATAGACATTGCGCGTCCTGCCCATACAGAAGGGTTGGAAAGCTTGCCGCAACACGTGGTGATACTAGATAATGATGCTGAGCTGGTCGCTGAGCAAATACGTCAGCATGTCACGCCAAACTCAGTGTAAATACTGGGTAAATAATATTTTGTTTTCATAGCAATTTCAAAGAAAACATCCACAAAAAAGTTACGACATTGTAATAAATTGTTTATTATTGTGTTATGGTGGATATGATTGTAATATTAGAAACAGCGCCAGCTTTTCACGATTGTGCTCGGCGCTTTTTTAGACACAACACTGGCCAAAACAGCGTGACACATTGTGGATATAATAATGAAAATGAGCTTAAAAACGGCAGCAAAAGCCCTACTAATCACAACGTTTAGCAGTGCAATGCTAATGACCACTGCCTACGCTAATAATCCGCCACCAACCATCAAAGCGGACGCCCCCAATCGTTACGTCGTCAAAAAGGGCGACACTCTGTGGGATATCTCAGGGCGCTATTTAGATAGCCCATGGCGCTGGAAAGAGATTTGGGCGACCAATAAACAAATCAAAAACCCAGATCTTATTTATCCCAATGACATTCTAATTTTATGCGTCATTCAAGGTAAGACACTCATTGGCGTGGATACGGGCGAGGGCTGTGCTGGAATTGAAAAACAATTAACTGGCAATGTGGTTGCCAGTACGGTCGCAGTCACCTCAATTGCCAACAGTATTCCGCCTATTCCATGGTCAGCTATTCAACACTGGTTGGATAAAACTGTCATCGTTAATCCAAAAGATTTCAATACCACGCCCTATATTTTAGCATCTAAGAACCGGAACTTAATCACTGCAGCGGGTGATAAGGTTTATGCCAAAGGCGTGCCGCTTATCGTCGGTCAGCGCTATGGTATTTACCGTGAGGGTGAGCTGTATGTTGATCCTAAAACGCAAGAAATTATCGGTCTAGAAGTCACGCTAGTAGCGACAGGATTGGTGACTTCTACAGAAAATAATGGTGTCACAAGCTTAAAGCTCACAGACAGTTATGGTAAGGAAGTGCGTGAAGGGGATCGTGTATTCGTTGAGTTGAACAACTCGATTCCGCCTGTGTTTTATCCAACTCCTGCGTCTGTCAGTCGCGGTGGTTTGATTGTACGCGTGATGGACTCAATCAGCTCAGCCGCCAAACGCAGCGTGGTTGCTATTAACCTTGGTAGGATACATGGCGCTAAACCAGGTGATGTGCTGACGGTTTATCAAAAAGGCCCGTTGGTACGTGATATCAAAGATAATGACATGCCAGTACGCTTACCAAATGAGCAAAGTGGTATGGTTATGATCTTTAATACTTTTGATCATATTAGTTATGCTTATGTGCTAAATTCTGAGCTGCCTATTAATGTCGGCGATCAGCTGTTACCACCGCCTTATCTGTAAATAATACCAAACCCAAAAAATACGATTAGCCGCGTCACACTCGTTTAGCCTATCATGCGTAGTACTTGTACTCGTTTCCCTTGCTAGTCTAATTTTGGGAATTAGGTTAGGGGTGTATAGAATTTTATACTAACCTATCGCTGGTTCCTAAAACGAACCACGCTAAGTTCGCTTGTACGAGATATATGACTATGACTGCCGTCTCCTCTTTATTAACCGACGATCAGCGCGCCATATTGGCGCTGTGGTATGAGGTGAATGCGTCACTATCTTCGTATCATAAGCTCATTACCTCTTTTGGTGATGCACAGCTTGCGTGGCAGGCCAAAGTAGAAGCTTGGCGACAGCTGGGTATTCATCATACCCATCTCAAACGTCATGAGCAGCCTGAGCAAACGTGCGCCAATATCGACAAAATCCAACAGTCATTAATCGCAGGTCGATATGGTCTACTATTTGCCGATCAGCCTGATTATCCCGCACAGCTCTCGCAAATCTACGACCCACCGCCTTTATTGTTTTACCGTGGTGATAAAGCGCGCTTACAGCAGGCGCAAATCGCTATCGTTGGCAGCCGAAAACCCACCGCACATGCACAAAAAATCACGTTTGATATGGCGCAATATTTGGCGCAGGCAGGTTATATTGTCACCAGCGGTCTTGCTATGGGGGTAGATAAGCGTGCCCATTTAGGTGCTTTGGCGCAGGCAGATTCTGAATACCAAGGTCGCACGGTTGGGGTGATGGGTACGGGTATAGACATAAATTACCCCAATCATCGCGATCAATTATTTGCCCAGATTATCGAGCAAGGAGGCTGCATCATCAGTGAGCTATTGCCGCATACCCAGCCACATAAGCATACCTTTCCCCGTCGCAATCGCTTGGTGGCAGGGCTGAGCTTGGCGACGATTGTGACAGAAGCCAAGGTTCAAAGCGGCTCATTGATTACCGCACGCTTAACCTCGGAGCAGGGCAAGCAGGTCTTTGCGATACCCAGTCATATTGACAACAGCAACGCTGAGGGCTGTCATCATTTGATACGTGAAGGGGCGACGTTGATTTATCATCCTCAGCAAGTCATCGAAGATGTGAATAGTCAGTTGGCTTACCGTCGCCATTCACATCAGGCCACAAGTCTTTCTAGTTCTTCTACATTCAGTACCAATGACCCTCAATTGGATAATCGTCAGCCTTCTCATTCTACAGATCTAGATAAAATGGCTGTGCCGGATGCCAGCCAGCTGTCGCCATCGAACATCAAATCTCCTCGCAGCGCTATCGTCGTACCTAAGCATTTAACGGTGGTTTACGAGCAGCTTGATTGGCATGGGCAAGATCTAGACGCACTCATCATTGCGACCGAAATGACTGCGCCGCAGCTGATAGGGCAGTTGATGGAGCTTGAGTTATTAGGCGTTATCAATGTACAAGGTGGACGGTACTTACGTGTTTAAAATGACATTTTGTCTTTTTGAAACTACAAGGAACACCTAGCGCTCAGAAGGTGTTAGCCGTTTCTAATTTTCATTATCTAATCTAAATCAGCGGCTGTGTTATTATTTACGTATTCCTTATCATGAACTATTCAAACCATGAATCAATCTACCTCTACTATCACATCTTCTGTTAGCCAAGCGGCCAACTCTCTAAAAGTAGGTCAATTGCTTGCTTACCCAACCGAGAGCGTATGGGGCATTGGCTGTGACCCTTATAACAAAGCAGCCGTTCAACGTATTCTGGCCATCAAGCAGCGTCCCGAAGAAAAAGGTATGATCGTCATTACTGATAGCGCCGAGCGTATAGCACCTTTATTAGCAACGCTGGATAACGCCCAACGCGAGTCTATCCTAAAGAGCTGGCAAACGGATAATGAAAATACAGAGTTACAATATCAGCAAGCACATACCTGGCTCCTACCTATTCCGAAAAATCTTGCTACCACTATTCCTTCTTGGATCACCGGTCAGCATCAGACGGTAGCCGTGAGAGTGATCGCTCATCCTCTCATCCGTGAGTTATGTGAGCAATTGGTCAGCCCTCATAATCCGTTCGGGCTATTGGTTTCTACCAGCTGTAATCCATCAGGACAGCCGCCAGCCAGTACATTTCCTGAAGCGTATGTTTATTTCGGCGAGCAAATTAGTTATTTGCAGGCTGCAACATTGGGTTATACCTTACCAAGTCAAATCCGTGATGCGACCACTGGTTTAATTGTTCGTTAAAATCATTATTGCTAGACAAGCCATGATTATCTAAAAATTGACGTTCATATATTTCAGTATTGACAGAAATAAAAGAATAGCGCAAGATGATGTAAAAGATAGCGTAAGTAGCCAATCAAAAGTTTATAAATAATTAAGTGAGTATCTGTCATGAAACTAAACCCCGTTACCGAAAAATTTATTTTACATTGGGGTGAGATGGGCACGCAGTGGGGCGTTAACCGTACCATGTCACAGATTCATGCGTTGTTATACATCATTGGTAAACCTCTAAATGCTGAGGAGATCACTGATACGCTTGGGGTCGCTCGCTCTAATGTCTCTAACAGTATTAAGGAGCTACAGCACTGGGGTTTGGTACAAAAAGTCTCAATATTGGGCGATCGCCGTGATCACTTTAGTACGAATACCGATGTTTGGGAGCTGGCTCGTATCATTGTAGTGGAGCGACAAAAGCGTGAACTTGATCCAACCGTGCAGTTTTTACAAGAGCTTATGGACAGTCCTGAGTTTGAGCATGAGAGCAGCGAGGTAAAAGCCCGTATCCGTGAAACACAAGAGTTCGTGGCAACGGTGACTACTTGGTCCTCTGAGATGCTCAAGTTGCCGACAAAGGCACTTAAAAAGATATTGAAATTGGGCACTAGTATTAAGAAGGTGTTACGCTGATAGTGAAGTCACGGTTTTAAAATAAAAATTTAAGTAGTAATTTCTGTTTTGACAGAAATAAAAGAAAATATACTTATACTGGTTTTTTGATAGCAATAACGAATGGAGGTGTAAAATGCAAACAGATACCGCCCATGATACAAACAGAGGGATTAAGAATGCGACTGGCTTAGTAAAGTGGCAAGACTTACGCCAGCTAACACGTGGTCAAATTGCATATAACGTGATTTTGCCTTATCCATTTTTATTGCTGTCATGGTGGTTTGCTAGCCACTCATGGTATGTATTGGCATGCGGCGCTTCTTATTTGTTTTTTGCAGCCGCCTTCCGGCAAGCGCATGATGGCTATCATCATAGCTTAGGTACGGGTAAACGTACGACTACAGCGCTATTACTGTTGCTGAGCGTACTATTGCTGACCAGTTTGCACAGCATCCGCGCTACGCATATGGAGCATCATCGCAATCCATTGGGCGATAGTGATATTGAAGGTAGCCTAGCAAAAGTGCCATGGTGGCAAGCAATGTTAGGCGGCATTACCTATCGTTTTGCCATCTATCGCCAAGGATGGCACTTAAGTAATCGTCGTAATCAACGTTTTATTTGGCTAGAGTTTGGTTTGATTGCTTTGATCGTCGTCTTTGCGCTTGTGTTGACCGTGTTTCAAGTCTCTGCTCTTAAGATGCTAACGCAAGTACTGGTGTATCACCTGTTGATCATGATTCTCGCCAATGCCAGTGTCGGTATTATCGCTGTGTGGAGTGTGCATCATGATTGTGATGAAGCGATAGCTCGCACTGAGCGAAATCCGCTGGTCAACCTGCTGACCTTCAATCTGCTCTATCACGTAGAGCATCATCTATTTCCAGCCGTACCCTCCAACCATCTGCCTGAACTGGCAAGGCGCTTAGATACAGCAGCGCCGCATCTTACCAAACAGCATGTATTGCCAAGTACGGCAGTTGTAATGGATTTCATCAATAGTCGGTTGGGTAAATTAAAAGAAAAATATCACAATAATGGTAAAGAGGATGAGTGTCCTATTCGTAAACGTTTTGTCTAATAATTATGCTAAATAATATTGAGATACTTATCCACCAATTATCCATGACAAATCCATTATCGTTACCAACGAGCTATTTATACTAACTTAACAACTAAGGTTAATAGGATAAATATAATGAAAATAGATAATAACGTAGATTCATATCCTTATGTACAAGTGATTATTTTGTTTGCAGGCATTGGTAGCGTGGTTGGTGGATTGATAGCACAGCTGTTTTTGTTGCTTGTTTTTAGGAATGCTGATTTTGCCCAAATTGGTTATCAGCCATTGTTATATGTCGGCTTACTTGGTTTTATTCCTGCTTTATTGACGGGCATTTTTGTTGCTAGTAAAAAGATATGGCGCGGTGATCGTAAAAGTATAAGAACGACGTTTGTCATTGGCTTTATAACGTCAGCGATTTATATGGGTGCCATTGTTTTATATCTGCGCATAAATTCATTGATAGAAGTTGGCGTATTATTTGTATTTATGATTACCATAGGGATGTTTGGTGCCATCAATTCCGCGATTGCTAGCTTCATGGCTTTACCAAAGTCATGTAAAAGCCGTTTTGACAATATGGGCGAAAAAGAACACGATTATTATCAAGGGTTATCGTCTTTTAGACAGTGATATACAAAACGTAAGGAAATAATTATGAATATTTTAATCAGTGGTGGTTCGGGCTTTTTAGGTAGTGCATTCAGTCGAGAGTTGATGGCACGATCTCGCGTGCAAAATAAAAACGTAAACATTACGTGGCTCACGCGTGATAGCAGTCAGGCACATCCTGACGATATCAATATGATGACTTATGAAGAACTTGCTCAGTCTGATATGAGCTTTGAGGTTATTGTAAATTTAGCGGGTGCAGGTATTGCCGACTCGCGTTGGAGCGATGAGCGCAAAGAGCAATTGCTCGCCAGTCGTATTCAGCCGACCGAAGCATTACTCGCGTTTATTGCCCGTACTACTATCAAGCCTAAGCTATTGCTTAGCGGTTCAGCCATCGGATGGTACGGTACACAAGGTGATAAATCTTTAACAGAAAGCAGTGGTTTTGAGACAGATTTTGCCCATAAGTTGTGTGATGACTGGGAGCAGTTAGCGCTCAAAGCCATGAACCATGGCGTACCTGTGGCTATTGTACGTACGGGTATCGTGATCCACCCTGAAGGCGGTATGCTTGGTAAGCTTTTGACACCATTCAAAATGGGTGTCGGGGGACAGTTGGGCGATGGTAAACAGATAATGAGTTGGATCAGCCGTGAGGATTGGGTGGGGGCGGCGATATTTATCATTGAACAGCATCTTGCTAATCATACTAGTGAAGGACACCATGCTAGTGAACAACACCATACCAATGTGAGTAGTAGTGATAATGTCTTAGAGACGGCAAATGACACGCCAGCGGTCGTTTATAACCTGACGGCTCCCAATCCTGTGACCAATCATACTTTTACCAAAGCACTGGGAACGTGGTTACATCGTCCAACCTTTTTTACATTACCAGAGTTTTTACTCAAGCTGATGTTTGGTGAAATGTCGACATTATTAATCGATGGACAAAAGGTGTTGCCAAAAGCATTGCTGGAGGCAGGGTACGAGTTTAAACAACCGACGTTTAAGCAAGCATTAACAGAGCAGGAGTAAGAATTTCGCTATTGTTTCATGTGAAACATAGTTGTTAATTGTATGAGATTAGGTTTCATGTGAAACATCATAAAGGATATTCATGCGTTACGCATTTTTCATCACCATTTTTTTGCTCTTGCAGCTGTTTAGTGCGGGCGCTGCTTTAAGCTTACAGTGGTGGTTACAGCCTTGGACAACCTCAACGCTCCAGATTGTCATATGGTCTACTATATTTATCATCACTAACGGATTGTTGATATTAAGTGTCAAAAGAGCGTTTGCTAATAGCTATCGCTGGGTGAGTGGTTGGATGTTGGTCATGCATTTTATGCTACTCACGGCCTTAGGGACGAGTTTAGTATATGGCGGATATGGGTTAATCACCTCACTTATGAGCGAGGCAGTAAGTAATTCTGCATTGGTCGATTTTGCCTTACGAGCGCTGGCGTTGGTTGTGTTTTTGGGACTGTTTATTTATGCGCTATATAATGCCTACGTCCCTATCGTACGCAAATTGTCTGTGCATATCGACAAGCCGCTTGCTAGAACATTAAAGATTGCGGTAGCCAGCGATTTACACATCGGGCGATTGTTCGGCGGTGGGGCGATAGACAGGCTGCAGCGCCTTATTGTTCAAAGTAAAGCAGATATATTGCTTATGCCAGGCGATATCATGGATGACAACACACAGGCGTTTTCTGACTATCATATGGCAGCCAACTTGACTCAGCTATCTGCTAGTGTGCCATATGGGATTTATGCCACATTGGGCAATCATGACTTATATGGTCATGAGCAATCGATCAGTGAGGCGCTGCGCGGTGCTGGCGTAAAGTTGTTAAACGATGAAGCGTTGTGTATAGAGCACGAGGGCATAGCCGTTTGGTTGGTTGGTCGTTTTGATAACCATAAGCATCAACGTGTGGCGACCACTGAGCTATTGGCGCAAGTGGATACTAAGCAGCCAATCATACTGCTCGATCATAGACCGAGCGATATCACAGAACACAGTCAATTATCGATTGATCTACAAGTATCAGGGCATACTCATAATGGTCAGATATTTCCAGCGAATTTTATTGTAAATGCCATCAATCGAGTAGGTTATGGGTATGAAGCCATTGGCAATGGTCACTTTTTGGTGTCCTCTGGTTATGGCTTTTGGGGTATTCCTTTTCGATTGGGGTCGCGCTCAGAGATTTGGTTAATCAGCCTGACTGGTGACACTGTTGGCAAAAAGCACTGATGCGCTGATAACTATAGTCGGTGAAAAGTAATATCAATACAACACGTACTGCTGGTGCAAATTTTTCTTGCTTGCTGTTCCTTCGCAGACAGATGCTGCAAAAAATTTACACCAGCAATACTGTAGCGACTCTAAAGTATTTCAACTATAGCTACGCCGCTAACTGAGATTGGGTACTCATTGTGTCCCGTACAAAGCGTGCAAAGCCATTGATAATATTGTGTGTCTCTTGACCTAAGCCGCTATGCACGCTCATAAAGTGAATAAAGCCATGCGGCGCACCAAGTACGGTATAGGTTCTGACTGGGATGCCATGGCTTTTTATTTGCTTGGCATAAGCCAACGCTTCATCACGCAATACGTCTAATTCAGCGGCAACAATATAAGTGGGACATACTTGACTGTTATCACCGAGCATTGGAGAATTGAGTACATGCTGGCGTGGTAATAGACTGTTTTCAAAACAAGCGGCATCAAATACCGCCACATCGGCATGATCTAATAGTAACCCTTCACCATACAACTCCCAGCTCGGGTAATCTGTCTCGATATCAGTAACCGGATATAAAGGCATTTGCGCCAGTGGTTTGGGTAGGCTTTTTAATAACGTAAATGTCTTTTGACCATCGATACCCACATCTCGCCACGAAGTTTCAGATGGCGCAGTCAGCTGCTGGGCAAGCAGGGTGCACAGTCCACCACCAGCACTATCACCCGCTAGGACAATGCGTGATGGTGACGCATTCAGTGTATGGCAGTGTTCAGCCACCCAAGCATAAGCGGTGATACAGTCTCTCAACGCAGATGGAGATGAGTGTTCAGGCGCCAAGCGATAATCAACACTGACAATCGACCAACCAGTTTGCTCACAAATAGCATGGCAGAACTCATGATGAGTATCGACATCACCAATACAAAACCCGCCACCATGAAAAAACAACATCACCGTGTCATCAGGGTTGTGGCTACGGCGTTTTTTTAAGCCCATGCCATTAGAGCGAAGTCCTGCTTGATAGCAGCGAATCGTCATGTCACCTTCGTCAGCATGGGCAATCACTTTGTCTTCCCAGCGAATTGGCGTATGCCCTTTTTTGGTAAAGTGTTTTATATTGCTGAGCACACTACCACTCGCTTGTTTCCATACTTTTGGCGTTTGCATGGCCACTGCATCGGCGGCAAATTTTTCGCGCAGCTCACGCATTTGTGTGAGCTTTAGTGGGGTTTTAAGCTTACTGTTTATAGCCAGAATCAAACGCAGATGAGCATTGGCATGCAGATACTGGTTTGACGTAGGCCCGTCTAGATAACCAACCAAGCTTTCTAATATGGGCGTTGGTAAATAGCCCAGCCCTTTCATGGCATGGTGTAACGTGTGAGGATTATAGGTGGGTATTGGGGTGTAGCTCAGCATCTTTTCTTTAATGGTCAAGGGCTGCTTTTGAGACCCATTTTTTTCTATGCCGTTATTTACGGGCTCTATCGACGAGAGCTTCAACGTCATCAAGGCTTTGTTCAATAAGGTATTGACTGACAGTACAGTTGAATTTAGTACGGTTGAATTAGACATAACACTTCTCATAAATAATGGTCAGTATCCGTTGTTACACATTGGCGCTTACTTTAAGACAAGTGATACTGTTTGCCGTTATGATAAAGGAGTCAGCTAAAAAACAGCGTGTTTTTTGGTAATGATTGAAATATTAAGGCGTGTCTTCAATTCAATTGATATAGTCAGGCCAATATAAGGAGAGTCAGCGAGACTGGGGTAAGTTTTTTGTAGCATCGAGCTGCGTAGGCACAGCCAGCAAGAAAAATTTGTGCCAGACAGTGTTATTCGTGCAGAGCCATAACAAATATTTTATCGGCGTTTAGTGACGTATTAACACTGTATTTGTTGTAAATGAGAAAAATTCCTGCGTTTTGGGCTTGAAATTTGTAGCCGTCACCTTTATCAAACAGCTAGTAAAACGTATCAATAACAACAATGAGTCAGAACCGTTTAATATCTAATAAGAGCACCGTATGACTCGCGATTAGCGGGTTTTATTGTGTTCTATATTAACCATCATTATTAACATTCTAAGGAGCCATCATGAGCGAGAAAAATCCCAACCACGAATCCCCTGAGCAAAATGTGGCGCATGATAATATTGAGCACAGCGACAGTATTTTAGAAGAAACCATGAGAGAGTTTGATCCAAAAAACCAATCTGGTGAAGAAATGACTATCGAAAATGAAATCGATCTCGACACTTTTAAAGCACGTATTGCTGAGTTAGAAGGCGAAGTTAAGCAAGCAAAAGAAGGCACTGCTCGTGCTAATGCAGAAGCTTACAACGCACAAAAACGCATGGAGCAAGAAGCAGATAAAAGCAAAAAATTTGCCCTACAAAAATTTGCCAGAGAGTTATTAGAGATTGTTGATAACTTAGAGCGCGCCATGGAAAACGCTGACGCCAATGATCCAGTAGCGGAAGGCGTGCAACTGACGCACAAAGCGCTAGTCGCTGTCTTGAATAAAAATGGCGTCGAAGCGGTTGATCCACAAGGTGAAAAATTCAACGCTGATCTGCATGAAGCGGTCGGTATTGATGTAGACGCAGAAGCAGATACAGTTGGCACAGTATTGCAAAAGGGTTATAGCTTGAACGGTCGCCTATTGCGCCCAGCTATGGTACGTGTCGGACAATAGAAACTTAACGTAAAATTTTCACGTTAGGAGTATTTTAAAGTGGTAAACCTTACTAATATTAAGGGTTTTCACAAAAAATCACACGAAAGACCATTTTTGCGTGCTTGTTGCCTTGAAAAAGCCAATAAGTAAACCGATATAAAGCAACAAGTGACCGATTGTGGTCAGAATAGATAAAATTTATATTTAAAACAATTAGGAGCAATTGATTATGGGTAAAGTAATTGGTATTGATTTAGGTACAACCAACTCATGTGTCGCCGTTATGGAAGGTGACAAGGTTAAAGTTATCGAAAATGCTGAAGGTACTCGTACAACGCCATCAATCGTCGCATATAAAAATGACGAAATCTTGGTTGGTCAATCAGCCAAGCGTCAAGCGGTAACCAACCCAAACAATACATTGTTTGCGATTAAACGTTTAATTGGTCGTCGTTTTGATGACAAAGTCGTGCAAAAAGACATCGGCATGGTACCTTACAAAATTGCCAAAGCTGATAATGGTGATGCATGGGTAGAAGTTAACGGTAAAAAACTGGCGCCACCACAGGTTTCTGCTGAAATCTTGAAAAAAATGAAAAAAACAGCAGAAGATTATCTTGGTGAGAGCGTGACTGAAGCGGTTGTCACTGTGCCTGCTTACTTCAACGACTCACAGCGTCAAGCCACAAAAGACGCAGGTAAAATTGCAGGTCTTGATGTAAAGCGTATCATCAACGAGCCAACTGCTGCTGCTCTTGCTTATGGTATGGATAAAAAGCAAGGCGATAGTACGGTTGCTGTTTATGACTTAGGTGGTGGTACTTTTGATATCTCAATCATCGAAATTGCTGATGTCGATGGCGAGCAACAGTTCGAAGTACTCGCGACCAATGGTGATACGTTCCTTGGTGGTGAAGATTTTGACTCAGCTTTGATTGATTATTTGGCTGATGAATTCAAAAAAGACCAAGACGTCAACCTAAAAGGTGACTCATTGGCGATGCAGCGTCTAAAAGAAGCGGCAGAAAAAGCGAAAATTGAGCTATCTAGTGCCCAAAGTACCGAAGTGAACTTGCCATATATCACCGCTGACAGCAGTGGTCCTAAGCATTTGGTCGTGACTATCAGTCGCTCAAAACTAGAAAGTCTCACTGAAGAATTGGTACAACGCACAATGGGCCCTTGTAAAATTGCTCTTGAAGATGCTGGCCTAAAAATCGGTGACATCGATGATGTTATTTTAGTTGGTGGTCAGACGCGTATGCCACTTGTACAACAAAAAGTACAAGACTTCTTTGGTCAAGAGCCACGTAAAGACGTGAACCCTGACGAAGCGGTAGCAGCTGGCGCGGCGATTCAAGGTGCGGTATTGTCTGGTGAAAAAACAGATGTACTACTACTTGATGTAACGCCATTGACCCTTGGTATCGAAACAATGGGTGGTGTGATGACGCCAGTTATCGAGAAAAACACGATGATTCCTACTAAGAAATCACAGGTATTCTCAACAGCTGAAGACAACCAGCCAGCAGTGACCATTCAGGTGTATCAAGGTGAGCGTAAAATCGCCAACCAAAACAAACAGCTTGGACGTTTTGATTTGACGGACATTCCACCAGCACCACGTGGTCTGCCACAAATCGAAGTATCTTTTGACATCAATGCTGATGGTATCATGAACATCTCAGCAACTGACAAAGGCACTGGTAAAGCGCAAAGCATCCAGATCAAAGCGGATTCTGGTTTGTCGGACGAAGAAGTCGAACAAATGGTTCGCGATGCAGAAGCCAATGCCGCAGAAGACGAGAAATTCGCCAATCTAGCGCAAGTGCGTAACGAAGCAGATGGCCGTATCCATGCGGTACAAAAAGCACTAAAAGAAGCAGAAGACAAAGTCACTGCCGAAGAAAAATCAACCGTAGAAACAGCCATCACTGAGCTTGAAGCCGTGATTAAAGAAGATGATCATGATGACATCAAAGCCAAGCTCGAAGCGTTAGACAATGCTTTCTTGCCAGTCAGTCAGAAGATTTATGCTGATAGCGGTGCTGGTGCAGAAGGCATGGATCCAAGCCAATTCCAACAAGGCGCGGACAATGCTGAAAGCAGCAACCAAGCCAATGATGACGTCGTTGATGCTGAATTCACTGAAGTTAATGATGATAAGAAATAATATTTCTTATCGCTAATCAGTAGAGCCAGTCAGTAAAGACAAAAAACGCACCTTTCGAGGTGCGTTTTTTTATGGCTGATGGTTTTTATAATTGATAGTTTTTATGACCGATAAGCATCAATGATAAGCACTTCATAAGTTAGATAGACACAGGGTTGTCCCTCTTTATCTTGTCCTGAGAACTGTTGCCAATATGCCTGCTCAAACTGTTGCAACCGCGCTTTTGTCCAAACAAAAGGGGCGGTATCTTGATTACCTGCTGTACTGCGCCGTTGGGTTTGGTTGGTTGACACGCCGGTCATTTTCATGTGTTTTAGTACGTCATACGGCCGTGCAAACGGTATATCGAAACGCTGAGTCGATAGCTGAATCTGCTCAAGTTTGGCATCATTTAATGCTGAGCGCCATGCTGCAACGCTTGGATAAGCCAGCCCTTGCCCAGTAAGCGCTTTGATTTGCAAAAAATTATCAGGTGTAAAGGTACTGAACAACAGCTGGCCGCCCGCTTGTAGCCGAGCTGAGGACTGCGATATAAAACGTAACGGCTCATCAAACCACTGTACCGCATTGGCACTGACAATCAGACTGTGGTTGTTCTCTAAATCTATCGTTTCTGCATCACCAATACGCAGCTGCGCCATTGGCAATATAGACTGTAGGTTTTTTGCTTGCTGCACGCAGAGTTCATTGATGATCCAGCGTTTGCTTTGTAGATTTGCCGCTAGCAACTGGGTCATCTGGCCAGTGCCAGCACCCACTTCGAGCACGCTATCTTGATGCTGATGTGCAATCTGAGTAAGCAAGTACTGACAAATATGCTGCTGGATGTGAGCATGCTGATCATAGTCATTGGCTTTGGCGAAATGACGGGCGATGCTCTGCTTTCGGGCGCTCAGATCATTTAGTGTGGTGGGGTGTTCCATAACGTTTATTCAATCCAAAATATTACGAGTGTTTGCTAAGACAATGTTAAAGCAGGTTTTCTCAGTTATATAGGGCGTGTTTGATAATTCGACCATGTTACTGCCAGCGAATATTTTTTTGCAGCCTCTGGCAGCAACGGCACAGCAAGCAAGAAAAATTCTTACCAGTCCTGCGTCATGATGTCGTGTATCCACTTTATTTAGGATTGATTATAAGTGCGCGATCAAACGCTGACAATCTGTCGTGCTTATGCTGGCATTCATGACCAGTCGAATGCGTGATGTATTGGCAGGCACGGTCGGCGGCCTTATAGGTAAGGCGTAAAACCCCGCTGCCTGTAGCTGCTCTGCTTTGGTAATGGTTCGAGCATTATCCCCCAATAGATAAGGCACAATGGGTGACTGATAGACGGCCTCTTGCTGACCCGATGTGACCCGATGTACGGGGCTGATGGCTTGGCTAAGCTGTAGAGAG
Source organism: Psychrobacter aquaticus CMS 56 (assembly GCF_000471625.1). Taxonomy (GTDB): domain Bacteria; phylum Pseudomonadota; class Gammaproteobacteria; order Pseudomonadales; family Moraxellaceae; genus Psychrobacter; species Psychrobacter aquaticus. The sequence goes on along the minus strand of NZ_AUSW01000013.1, from coordinate 44,668 downwards.
ACCTGAGCCAAATGTTGTCTACGCGCCTGCAATTGCGGCATTTTTGCCAAAATAAAACGCGTCCACGCATGATTGATCGGTGGTAAAGCGGTACTAAAGATAAGCGGACGCATGTGATTGATCAGCCACGATTTGACCGTCTCATCGCATAAGACATACGCACCGATTGATGCAAATGCTTTACCAAACGTACCCACCAAATAATCAATATCAGTAAGTGTCTGCGTTTCTTCGGCCAGTCCGCAGCCTTGATCGCCAAAGACTCCCACAGCGTGCGCCTCATCCACATATAGCTCGATACGGCTGTCCAATGCTTTTAAGCGTACCAAAGCCTGTAAGTCTGCGCAGTCGCCATCCATACTAAAGATACTTTCGGTAATAATAATAATGCGCTCAACGTTATCCTCAGCTTGTGCCAATAACGTTGCCAGGTGCTCATAATCATTATGACGATAACGCCGATAGGAACATAACTTATTTTGACTCAAGCGAATACCATCAATGATACTGGCATGTACCAGCTTGTCTGCCAAAATGAGTGTTTTGACAGGCAAAGCAGTGAGGGCTGGTAAAATCCCGATATTGGCATGATAGCCGCTGTTCATTACCAATGCTGACTTTGTAGTAGCGCTATTTCCCTCACCCACTGCCAGCCGATACCAGTGCTCTAACTCATTCTCCAGCAATTGCAATTGTGCGTCGTTCCCGGTTAAAAGGCGCGATGAGGCAGCACTCATTTTGGGCAAGTGTGCTGCGGGATACTGCTGCATGTGCTCAAAGAATTCATATTGCAGTGCGGTGTCACCGCTCAACCCAAGATAGTCATTACTAGCAATATTCAATAAGGTTTTGCCATTATTAACGACATAACGCCCTTGATGCTCAAGATCTGGTAACTGACGGTATTGTTGGTTGTCCTTTAGCTGCACAAGGGCATCCTGTAATCGTTTAGAAATAGGCGCTGGCATGTGGGTTTGTCCTTTATTATATTTTAAATATATAGACGTGGCGTGATGATAAGTAGGAAGTATTGCACAAAATCAAGAGATGTAACAGAAAGTTTCATATCTAGGCCTTTGTAACCCACACACTGATAAATACTTGCAAATCTTAACTCTCATGCCATCAAACACTGACAGAGTGTTTGAAATACTTTGTTACTATGTACTCATCGTTAGCGAACAAGGCGATAGGGCCAAAAGCCCAATATAAAACACATAACTTGTTTGTCCAAACTTCCTCTAAGGAGCTAATAATGAAAACTTTACAAAAAACTCTACTTGCCCTAGCAACAGGTTCTTTACTCGCAGTAAGTGCTCAAGCAGCCGTTGGTTATGGCAATGGCTATACTGGTCAACCATACGCTGGTGTTAAAGTTGGTCAGTTTGACCTAGATGTTGATGGTGCTGATGATCCAACCGCTTATGGCGTATATGGTGGTTACAACTTTGATCCTAACTTTGGTATCGAAGCTGAATACGTTGGTTCAGATGACGCGGACTACAGAGGCGGAAATATTGACGCGAAAACGTATGGCGCTTATGGTACCTATCGTTATGCCTTCCCAAATACTGGTTTATATGCCAAAGGTAAGCTAGGTGTAGCCAAAACTGAAGTAGAAGGTGATTTCGTATCTGGCGTAAACCGAGTTTCTTTTTCAGAAGACGACACTAATATCGCTGGCGGTGTAGGCCTTGGGTATTCAGTCAACCCTGACTTTAGCGTTGAAGCTGAGTATGACATGCTAGGTAGTGATGCTGACCTCATGACGGTTGGTGCACAGCTAAAGTTCTAAGTGCTTGATTGATAGATTATTGAGTAGTATAAAACGATCGCTTCGGCGGTCGTTTTTTATGTGTCGTATTAGGAAAAGATAATGTAATTGCCATTAAAAATACATGCATTATAGAAACCATTCTGTTAATATGACGAATTAAACAATAGTTTGATAAAGTTACGTGTCTCGAAAGAGATTTTTATATACTACATTTTAGTTTCGTTCAACAGGATAGCACATGAACACTTTACAAAAATCTTTGGTTGCATTAACAGTCGGTTCACTATTGAGTGTAAGTGCTCAAGCGGCAATGGATTACACAGGTCAGCCGTACGTTGGTATTAAAGCTGGTAAATTCATGGTAGATGTTGATGAGCTAGATGATCCTACTGCTTATGGTGTTTATGCTGGTTATAATTTCGATTCTAATTTTGGTGCTGAAATTGAGTATGTAGGCTCCAATGATACTGATGTTGATACAGGTCTTAGTGGTGTTAATGCTGAGTATGATCTTAAAACTTATGGTGCTTACGGTACTTACCGTTATCAGTTCCCTAATACTGCTCTATATGCCAAAGGTAAACTAGGCTTTGCTAAAGCTGAGATTGATGTTTCTGTAAGTAACATTCTGGGATACTCTGGAAGTTCGAGCAATAGTGATAGCGGTGTCGCTGGTGGTATTGGTCTAGGTTATAACTTTAACCCTAACATGAGCGTTGAAGCTGAATATGACTATGTTGCTGAAGATGTAACTCTTTTAACGGTTGGCGCACATTACAAATTCTAATATAAAGTGATGGTTTTAGCTTTGATGTTTTTAAAGTTGAATCAATTGAAATAAAAAAAACGATCGCTTCGGCGGTTCGTTTTTTTTGCTTTTTTTAGTATTAATAACTTTTATATTATTAGCGCCATCAAGCTATAAATAACAACACATGATTGATTTTTAAGACAATATTAGCTGTCAAATTGTGCTACATTGAAAGGTAGGAATGCACAGGAGTATACAGTAATGATTGAGACTATTTGGATGATTGAACCTTGGCATTGGTTGGTGTTGGGCTTCTCCTTGATGATTGCTGAGATATTTATTCCGACCTTTGCAAGCCTTTGGTTTGGGGCAGCCGCCGTGATTGTTGCCGCCTTAGGGTGGTTGCTGCCCATTCCGTTATTATTTCAGGTACTGATCTGGCTTACGCTATCGGTTTTGTTTATGTTTGCTTGGGTCAAATACATCAAGCCGCTATCCATAAACCGTAAAAAGGCGGCGCAAAGCAGTAATCTAGTTATCGGTGAGACGGGCATGATCGTGGTCAAACCGCAAAAAGGCATCCCAGGTATGGTGCGCTTTAACGTACCCATTTGGGGCGCAGATGAGTGGCCATGCCGTACAGCAGGCGTGAGTGTCGAGACGGGTGATCGCGTGGTAGTGATAAAGGTAGTCGGCGATGAGCTGATGGTTGCGCCCACGCAGCGCCTCCAAGCACCCAAAACCATAAGGCCAAATATCACACCGACGATCAACAGCCAAATGCTTGCAAGTAGCCAAATGTCTACCAAAAAATCTAAAGCGAATAGACTGAGCTTGCACAAACCTGATCTCAAAGAGACAGGCACTAGCAAATGAAGCGTTATGACATAGCGAAGATTTTTAAATCAAGACAAAAAAGGATATAAATCACGTCGCTAGCAAATAAAGCGAGGGTCAAGGAGAATCACATGGGTAGCATCTTGAGTAGTTTAAATGGCGTCGGTATTGTGATGCTGGTATTGGCAGCATTGGTGATTTTTACCGTCTTTAAGAGTGTTTGTATTGTCCCGCAAGGGTACAAGTGGGTCGTGCAGCGACTGGGTAAATATCAGCAAACACTAGAGCCTGGATTTAGCATTATCATTCCTTTCGTGGATAGAATCGCTTATAAAGTCACCACAAAAGACATCGTATTAGATATCCCATCGCAAGAGGTCATCACCCGTGATAACGTCGTTATTATCGCTAATGCCGTGGCTTATATCAACATCATGCGTCCAGACAAAGCGGTCTACGGTATTGAAGATTATGAGCATGGTATCCGCAATTTAGTACAAACGTCATTGCGTTCAATCATTGGTGAGATGGATTTAGATAACGCCTTATCCAGTCGCGACGAGATCAAAGCATTGCTCAAACATGCTATCTCAGAAGACATTGCAGATTGGGGTATTACCCTAAAAACGGTTGAGATTCAGGATATTAATCCCTCACAGACTATGCAGATGGCGATGGAAGAGCAGGCAGCCGCTGAACGTCAACGCCGTGCGACAGTGACGCGTGCTGATGGCCAAAAGCAAGCGGCCATCTTAGAAGCTGACGGTCGATTGGAGGCCTCACGCCGTGATGCTGAAGCACAGGTAGTACTTGCTCGCGGGTCTGAAGAGTCGATTCGCCTGATTACTAATGCGATGGGCACAGAAGAGATGCCGATTGTTTATTTGTTGGGTGAGCAATATATTAAAGCGATTCGTGAGTTGGCTGAGTCTGATAACTCAAAAATGGTGGTCTTACCTGCTGATATTCTAAGTACAGTGAAAGGTATGGTTGGCGATAAGCTAAAAGTCTAATAGATAGGGTATCTGTACTTCACAGCGGTACGTTCAATATCTAAAGTTAGTTAATCTCCAAAAATAGTCAGTGAGCGTTTTACGCGCTGGCTATTTTTTTGAGTTTGATTTGCTAGAGATTACTCTTATGGTTTTTTAGTAGGGGCTATTGTTTTTACTTAATAATAAAAATACCGATTTAAGGAAGATAGAAATGACGCAGCAACCTGTAAGTACTGACATTATCCATATAAACGCATTTGCACAAGGCAGCCCATTACCTTATAAAGTACTTGATGCGACGCACAATAATGCTGCTTATCCTAACCAAAAATTAGAGATTCGCAATGGCGGCTACGGCTCAGACGCCGCCGCCCATCCTACCAATGGCAATCAATTCTATGTACTGACCGATCGTGGACCTAATGCTGATTTTGAAGGTATTGCAGGTAAGGGTAAGCAGTTTTTAATACCACATTATGTCCCATGTATCGGGCTGTTTGAGTTACAAACAGATGGAACAATCATCAAAATAAAAGACATAGTGCTGAAAGACCGTCATGGCAATCCTATCTCTGGACTGCCAAACCCAAAGACTCTAGGCGGTACCAATGAAATTCCTTATGATGTCAATGGTCAGCCGATGACGATGAATCCAACGCTACCGTTTGATAAAGTGACCAATCCTATTAAAACTGATATCAATGGTTTGGATCCTGAAGGGCTGGCGGCGCTCACCGATGGCAGTTTTTGGATAAGTGATGAGTATGGTCCACACCTCGTACATTACGATGCTGAAGGGATAGAAATTGCACGTATCAATCCTTTTGCCAGTGATGCGCGTAATAATGTGGTTATTGACGGTAAGCCGCTTTTATTACCGGCAGAGTTTGCGAAGCGTCGTGCCAATCGTGGCATGGAGGCGTTAACGATTACGCCAGATCAAACCACACTCGTAGCCATTATGGAATCTTCCATGGACAATCCTGATGAGTCAGGACGTGTGTCTAGTTTGACTCGTATTGTGACGATTGACCTAAATTCTGGTCAAATAGCACAGTATTTGTATCGTCTTGATAAGGCACAACATGTGACCTCGGGTATCGTTGCACTTAGTAACCATGAATTTTATCTGATTGAACATGATCGCAAATTTCCGTTACAAGAGCAGTCTACTCAAAAGCTGATTTACAAAATAGATATTTCGCAAGCGACTGATATTGAAACTATTTTGGGTACTAAAAATATCAAACAAGAAGAAATAGTCGGGTTAACCATCAACAGTCGAACGCTGGAGCAAATGATTGTAGAAACTGAAGGAAACTGGCAAGTACTTGAAGAAATGGACATCAAGCCCGTGAAAAAAATGCTGGTCGTTGATGTTCTTGCTACCTTAAATTATCCTCATGATAAACTTGAAGGCTTGTGGTTACGTCAAGATGGCTCACTGGGCTTACTTAACGATGACGATTTTGCGATGACCGATACGGAAATAACAAATTCAAAAAGCACCATTGAACAAAAATATCTGGATAAAGAAAAAACGATAGAAGATGCCAATAGACTGTATATCGTTATGCCCACTGCATAAGATGGGTGGCCTAATGATAAATGATGATCCTTATCGTAGAATAAAAAAAAGACCTCATTTGAGGTCTTTTCTACTGCTGCGGATTAAGCTATCGTCAAGTCAATATAAAAGAGAGTCAGCGAGACTGGGATGGATTTTTTGCAGCCTCTGTCTGCGCAGGCACAGCAAGCAAGAAAAATTTGTACCAGTCTCGCCTCGTAATATCACGCATCTATTTTATTTGGTATCGACTATATCCGACAAACCCTTTAGATGGCTTTTGAAAAACGGTTTTTGTGTTTTTTATCAAGATATTCATCAAACACCATGGCCACATTGCGACCAAGTAGGCGCCCTCTCGGTAAGACACGGATACCAGCGGCGTCCATATCAATGAGGCGATCTGACTGCATCTCACCCAATTGTTGAATCTCATCAATAAAATACGTGATCGCATCGATACCAAATTTTTGATTTACATCTTTAAAATCGATGTAGTCGTGACAGAGCAAATTCATAATGACGTATTCACGTAAGCGATCTTTGATAGAAGTCTTGATGACTTTTACGGCAGGCATCACCGTAGGATTGCTTTGCGCGGCATCGATGTTGGCTTGATACGCTTGCAGATCAGTCTCATTTTGTAAGATATAGCGAGTATTGGCATTGGCAATTTGACTGATTGAGGAGACGCCGAAACCTAATAAATCACAGTCACCCATGATGGTATAACCCTGAAAATTACGATGTAGCTTGCCTTCGCGCTGGGCGATAGACAGCTCGTCGTCAGGTTTGGCAAAATGATCAATACCGATATATTGATAGCCTGCTTCCGTCAGTGTATTGATGGTGTTGCCAAGCATCGTAAGCTTAGCTGCTGGACTTGGTAAGTCTTCATCCTTGATTTGTCGTTGGGCTTTAAAGCGTTCTGGCAGATGGGCGTAGTTAAACACCGACAGACGATCGGGCGACATCTCGATGATACGGCGCACTGTTTTGTCTAAGGTCACTGGCGTTTGATGCGGCAGACCATAAATCAGATCGATATTGATGGAATGAAAACCCAATTCGCGTGCTTCGTTTAGGACGTTTTCGATCAATTCTACTGAATGCACTCGATTAACGGCAATTTGTACCTTCTCATCCAAGTCTTGTACCCCTAAGCTAACTCGATTAAAACCAAGCTGACGTAGTACCTTTAGTGTGTCACCACTCAGTTCGCGCGGATCAATTTCAATCGAGTAATCGCCTTGGTCTTCTGGTAAAAATTCAAACTGCGTCTGCAAAAACTCCCACAACTGAACCATCTCTTCATCACGCAAAAACGTAGGTGTACCACCGCCCAAATGTAGCTGTTTCACCAAAGGTTTGCTGCTGTCTGCTGGCGTGGACAACAAGCGACGTTTGTGCTTAATCTCCGCGATGAGATATTGCAAATAATCTCCTGAGTCGCTATTTTTTTTGGTGATGACTTTATTACAAGCGCAGTAATAACAAAGATGACGACAAAATGGAATGTGGAAATACAGAGATAGCGGCGCACGGGCTTCGCGATTTTGCAGAATTTTTGTCTCAAGATTATCAGGAATTGGAATGAACTCTAGAGCGGTCGGGTATGAGGTATAGCGCGGCCCTGAACGATTGTATTTATTAATAATCGCTTCATCAAAGGCGGGAAGGTGTTTACTCGTGATACTACCGCGCATACTGGCATAAGGACTCTCTGTCTGCATAACAGGGCGCGTGGTAGTCGGTTGCTCTTCCGCACGATTGTAAGGCTGCTGGGTGTTTTGTCCTGAATAGTCTGTCATGCGGCATTCCTCGTTTCGACCTTATATTCCAAATATTACAACGCTGAACTGGTATAAATTTTGCTTGCTGTGCTTGCGTAGACAGAGGCTACGAAACTTCTTGTTTAAAGATAAGCATTCCAGTCCCGCTGACTCGTTTTTGTACTGAGCTCACTATATGGCTTATGTGATTCATGGTTAAATAGGCCAAAGCCAATATCCGTTTTATCACTTATAAATGGTGATGAGTCATATTGATAGCTGAATCTACTCTACTAACGGCTCAGTAGATAACCAATAGTATAGCAAATCCTTGATAGCGGTGGGGTGGTTGACTTGTTTTCTTATGAGGCAGGGACTGATATCTCATAAATAATAAAACACGACATTTGCGCGCTGATTGATAATACTTTATCATCATTTATTCCCTACATTAGGAAACAGTGATGTCGTTTGCTCAAGTTTATACTCGTTCGGTCGTTGGTTTGCATGCACCCAAAGTTATTATTGAAGTGCATTTGTCACAAGGCTTACCAGCATTGACCATTGTTGGTTTGCCCGAAGCTGCCGTCCGCGAAAGTAAAGATCGTGTTCGTTCCGCGATTCTTAACTCTGGTTTTCAATTTCCGAATCGGCGATTGACGATTAACTTAGCACCCGCTGATTTGCCCAAAGATGGGGCTCGTCTGGATTTGCCCATTGCCATTGGAATATTGGCGGCAAGTGGGCAACTTGAGCCAGAGGTATTGTCAGGGTTTGAATTTATTGGAGAGTTGGCGCTTAATGGTGAACTTAGGCAGGTAACGGGTAGTCTGGCCGTAGCACGAGCGATGAAAGCTGAAGTATTAGCGTCCAAAGCCTTAACGTCATCAGAGGAGGCGGGTCAAGAGCAAAACGAGCCGCCACAACTGATTGTACCAATTCATAATAGCGCCGAGGCCAGCCGTGTCGATGGCGTAACGATACTAGCAGCACCAAGTCTAAAAGCCGTTTGTGATCATCTGCAATCTTTAAGCAATCCTAGTGACTTAGATGCGCGCTTGGATGCGCGTTTGCAGGTGGTGCAGCCCAGTCCCACGCCACCGCAGGTTGGTTATCAAGTGGATTTAGCGGATGTCAAAGGCCAACATCATGCGAGACGCGCGTTGGAGATTGCCGCAGCGGGTGGTCATTCGTTATTATTTACAGGGCCGCCGGGTTCTGGCAAGACACTAATGGCATCGCGACTACCGACTATTTTGCCAGATTTGAGTGCTGAGGATGCGTTAGAAGTTGCCAGCACGTATTCAGTAGCTGACAGCGATTATGATTATGGCACACGGCCATTTAGGCAAGTTCATCACACCATATCAGCGGTGGCTTTGGTAGGTGGTGGCTCACGACCCAAACCTGGCGAGATTACCCTTGCCAATAAAGGAGTTTTATTTCTTGATGAGTTACCAGAGTTTGATCGTACCGTGTTAGAGGTATTGCGCCAACCATTAGAAGCCAAACAAATTACTATTAGCCGTGCCAATTCACAAATGACCTTTCCAGCTAACTTTCAATTGGTTGCGGCGATGAATCCTTGCCCGTGTGGCTATGATGGCGACACATCAGGCCGGTGTCGCTGCCGACCTGAGCAAATCAAACGCTATCAGGATAAACTATCAGGGCCGCTGCTTGATCGCATTGACCTGCACATAACCGTGCCAGCATTGCCTATTGCTGATTTGCAAAACGCGCAGGCTGGAGAGACTTCTGAGCAAGTGCGGATTCGAGTCGCTGCTGCCCACAGACATCAATTAAAGCGGCAACAGAAAGTAAATAACGAGCTTAGTCCTAGCGAGATTGATAAATACATTCAGCTAGGGGAGGGTGAGCAGCAACTATTACAGCTCGCTCAGCAACGCCTAAACTTATCTGCGCGCGGCTATCATCGAGTATTGCGAGTCGCGCGAACGATTGCAGATCTTGCCGCGAGTGTTGATATCACGAGCGCCCACGTGTCGGAAGCACTGAGTTATCGCGGAAAATAAAAGCACTTACAGGTAAAGTGCTTTTAGAATTTTTAAACGCTAATGATTTTATGCGAGTAGCCAATCCAGCAGTTCTTTAAAGTTATCAAAAGCTTGGTTAGGCTGGCTCTCACGAATATCTTTGCCATAATTATAGCCATAAGACAAACCAACCGTATCGATATTGGCACGCTTGCCAGCTTGGATGTCATTGATCGAGTCACCAATCATAAGCGTTTGCAAGGAATCAAATTTCAGTGTTTTACAGACATGAAGTAGGGGCGTAGGATCAGGTTTTTTGACAGGCAAACTGTCTCCGCCCAAAACCATAGCAAAATATGATGTCCAGCCTAAACTCGCCAAAATATCTGGCACAAAACGTATCGGCTTATTGGTGACTAACGCTAGGGTAAAACCTGCGTCTGTTAACTGTTTCAAGCCATCATCCACGTCAGGATAAGCGGCAGTCTTGCTCGTGTCGTGGGCGGCATACGCATCGAAAAATAAACGCTCGGCCGCTTCCACTTCTGTATCTAATAGGTTGGGGTCGATTTCAACGTTACCAGACAGTGCGCGCTCAACCAACATGCGGGCACCATTGCCCACCCATTCTTGTATGGTGTCAATGGGATAAGTGGGTTTCCCTAGCTGACTCAGCATAATATTAGCCGCGTCCGCCAAATCGGGTACGCTGTCGATCAAGGTGCCATCAAAATCAAAAATCAAAAGTTTCTTATTATCTAGTGTCATTATGGGTTATCCACGTGATAAATTTTTTGGGACGTTAGTGTTATTTTTTACAACCTTAGCACAGCAAATGTTCAATCACGTTATTTTGTCGTCTGCCATTATCAATTTTTTACTTTTCAGATTGCTACTTACTATTTACTGATAAGTTTCACTGCTACTCAATATCTTTGTAACGCTCACGGTGTTCAGCTTTCATTTTTAAATACGTTTCATTTTCACGGCACATATCCCATTTTTCTTTAAAAATACGAGCAGATTCAGCTTTGATTGGATCCTCGATTTGCCGTGGCAATTCTTCGCGTCCATGCGATCCGCTTTGACCTTTTTTATCGTCAGGTACAGCGCCTTTGTATTTCTTACCGCCTTTATGGTTGGCATAGCGGCGGGCACGGGTATAACCCATTTGGATGAATTTACGCGCCATGTCCGCGCCCACAAAATCATTACTTGCCAAATAGTCTAAAAACATTTGATAAATTGTCTCGCTGCTCTCGCGGGCAATATCAGGCGTCGCAAAGCGCCAGTGCGGCAATATTTCAGACTTGTAAGGCTCTACCAATAACACGCCCTGCTCACCGCGACCGACACGATATAGTTCAGGCTGCTCACGTAAGTCTAAGTTTTTATAATCTAAATCGTAATCAAACTCTCTCATCACATCACCTGTTAAGAGTATGGTTATTCAGTATACTGAGCTAAGTGGTTGAGAAAGTAGTCTAAAAATGTTGTTCAGCTGTGAAGGTTATAGACGATACAGTTGAAATGCTTTTAAGTCGCTATAGTGCTGTTGGTGCAAATTTTTTGCAGCCTCTGGCAGCAACGGCATAGCAAGCCAGAAAAATTTGCACCAACAGTACGTGTTGTATCGATATTACTTTTCACCGACTATATGTACTCAGGCATAAAAGTATTAAAGCATAAAAAAACCCTCAAATATCGCTATTTGAGGGTTTTTAGAATTTTATCAACAAATGGTGGCTCGAGGCAGGTTCGAACTGCCGACACACGGATTTTCAATCCGTTGCTCTACCGACTGAGCTATCGAGCCGTCTTCGTTGAGGACGCTATTAAACTAAATATACGCACTGCTGTCAAGTTGTTTTTTCATTATATGAGACAAAAGCATATAAATAATCGGATATTGATGAAATCAAAGGTTTGAATGCCGCAGTTAATCTTTAACGCGCAGTAACTCATACTCGCTCATGATGCGATGAATATCGGCATCAACAGGAACAAACTCACGGACACCTTTTCTTACTTCGGCATCATAGACCAGTTTAATGAACTTGGCATCGATGGCGCGTTTGCGATTCTCTGGATGTACAGTGAGGTATTGCAAACGTTTGGCGTTGGTTTGGCCGTCATCAAAGCAGGCCACCGCGGCAATCGGCTTGTCGTTGAACATACCGACATAGAGGCATTGACCCCGTTTAAAGCCTTGCTCAACGAGATTTAACACAGTCGTGCCATCAGGCTGCCCATCATCGCTATCATACAAGGCCTGTAAGCGCTCTGATAACTCATTGTCACGAGCAGGCTTTTTAATCAGTGGTGTGTCCAAACTATTGATGGCAATCGCTTCTAAAGGCATGAGAGTTCCTATAAACAGACAGTTTCTATAAAGTAATATAGCGTGACGTTATAGTGTCGGTCATGATTGATTAAACTGAATTCACTATTTTAGCAGAATGACACAAATTTGTGCGTGGTTTACGGCTTGGTCGTGGCAGTAAATGTTAGGGTTTGCTATGATGAGGCTAGATAATACTTAGTACGTATAAACCCTAATACCTTGATATCTTTTGTATATATCATTTTCTAATAAATTTTTTGCTAGCTGCTGACCCAGACACTAGTAAAGTATTTTGGGCATATTTTTGCCCTATTTATTGACCGCTTTTTATTAATAGAGAATCGCTATGACAGCCAATGCCTCTGAGCAAAATCCTTCACCGAATCCAAACCTATATGGTCGTCCCGCACGTACGGCTACTGTGGAACGCAATACAGCTGAAACGCAAATTACTTGTACCGTGAACCTTGATGGTACGGGTAAAGGCGTTGTAGACACTGGCGTACCATTTTTGGATCATATGATCGATCAAATTAAGCGTCACGGTTTGTTTGACTTAGACATCAAATGTACTGGTGATACGTTTATTGATGATCACCATAGCGTCGAAGATACTGGTATTACGCTTGGGCAAGCATTTAACAAAGCATTGGGCGACAAAAAAGGCATCCGTCGCTACGGGCATTTCTATGCACCACTCGATGAAGCATTGACCCGTGCCGTTGTGGATCTGTCAGGGCGTCCGGGTTTGCATATGGACATTCCATTTACGCGCTCGCATGTGGGCCGCTTCGATGTCGATTTGTTTAGCGAGTTCTTTTATGGCTTTGTTAATCACTCATGGATGACGGTGCATTTGGACAATCTCAAAGGCAAAAACAGCCATCACCAAATCGAGTCAACCTTTAAGGCCTTTGCGCGTGCGCTGCGTATGGCTTGTGAGTATGATGAGCGTGCGCTTAACACCCTGCCATCGACGAAAGAGGCGTTCTAAAGTGACCAAAATTGCACTATTAGATTATGGTATGGGTAATTTGCACTCTGCCAGTAAAGCACTATCGGTGGTAGGAGCGGAAGTTGCTATAACCAACGACCCAAGAGTGGTAGCGGCGGCGGACAAGATCGTATTTCCGGGTGTCGGTGCCATGCGCGACTGTATCGCTGGTATGCACGAAGCGGGCATTGATGAGGTGATACGGCAAGCAATATTCAACAAGCCTGTCATGGCCATCTGTGTCGGTATGCAAGCGTTATTTGAGCGCTCAGCGGAAAACGGCGGTACAGATTGCCTTGGTATTTTGAAGGGCACGGTAGCAGCGTTTGATCCCGCGTGGACGGATGAGCAAGGCGCTACCATCAAAGTACCGCACATGGGCTGGAATACCATCAGCGGTATGGATTTTGCTCATCCATTGTGGAATGGTATTGAAGAAAACGCGCATTTTTATTTTGTGCACAGCTATTATTGTGAGCCTGCCGATAGCGCGCAAGTCGCTGCCATCTGTGATTATGGACAGCCGTTTTGCGCCAGTATTGTGCAAGACAACCTATTTGCCACCCAGTTCCATCCTGAAAAAAGCCATATTGCTGGCTTGCAGTTGTTAAAAAACTTCGTCGAGTGGGATGTGTAGCTACTTCCGCCTTACTCTTGTATCTGCGAGGCGATCACTACGGTTTGGTTTATCGCCTGCTATCGCGTCCTCACCTCAAGACCAAGCTTTCGCCACTCGCTTAGTCAAGTGGGATACCGCGGCAGAATTTACGGAAGTGCTAATTCCTTGCGCAAGGAATTAGCAGTGCTTCCTTATTTCCTCGCTTAGAACTAAAAAGCCCATCAAACTAACCAGCAATACTTTTATCAGATATTCCACCAAACAATGCTATTCAGCATCATACTTATGAGTTAGGCTACGCTACGCTACCCCAAATTTGGAAGACATCAGTGGATTTTTATAGCTTAAAAATCAATATTATCGAAGCGACGGGACTTGAACGAGATGCGCTGCATATTTATGTAGGTATAGCCGCATATCTAGTGTCATTGATGATATTGCGTCCCATTTTTAAAACGCAGTCTACCAGACAGTTAATCGCCTTGATTATTGCCACTGGTGTTGCCATCGCTGGTGAGGTACTAGACATACGTTATAATATCCGAACAGGTATAGGAGTGCGGTGGGGTGAGAGTATCCATGATATTCTCAACACCTGCTTTTGGCCCTATGCGCTTTACGCTTTGATGAGATGGACAAGAATATTTCATCCAACAAATCAATCTCGGTCAGTGACCAGACGCAAACAAAAAACGGACTATTAATGAGTCCGCTTTTTGTTTGTTCGCTTGAGTTTATAATGACATGCTTTGAGTTTCATCATACAGTGCACGCACCATTTCACCAATCCCTTTGATACCATCAATCAGCGTTTTCCCATTAGCAGCGATGCTTGTATACGACCCCCTACACGAAAACTCACACAAACGACTTCTAACATAGTTTATGCCTAAGTCGCTCTTGTCATTTGACAGCTTAGCAGATTAGCAACTTGCGTTTACAAAGCTTACGAAATATAAAAAGTCTTGTCTGTTTAACGCTTCCTCAGTTTGTTATCTTAAAATCAAAGGTAGCGACATTGATGTATCCCCTAAATAGCTATCAGTTCCCCATAACTAATAATAAATAGGAAGCACTATGAATATTCAAGACATACTAGACACTGTAAAAGACACGTTAGGCTTGCAATCACAAGAAACCGAAGCGGGAATATATATTCCTTCCAAGTCATCGCTGAAATTGGCAGCGCCGAGCAAAACCAACTATGATCATACTAAATACGATATGCCGTATACAGGCAACAAAAAAATCCTGATGGTCTGTACCGAGGAGCAATACATGACCATGGAAAACGGTAAAAAGTTTGATACCGGCAATCACCCTGTGGAGATGATGTTGCCTTTGTTGCATTTTAAAAAAGCAGGCTTCGATGTGGACGTCTTTACGCCAACGGGGAAATCTGTCCAAGTCGAGCAATGGGCGATGCCAGAAGAAGATGACGACGTCAAGCAAATATACGCTGAGTATCAGTTAAAGCTTGAGAATCCAAAAAGTATCACTGACTTTGTCAAAAACGACATGGCTGATAGCGATGACTATGCGGCAATATTTGTCCCAGGTGGTCATGGCGCGATGCTGGGTTTGCCTGAGGATAAGAGTCTCGGTAAATTACTACGTTGGGGCTATGACAATGACTTATTTGTCTTAGCGATTTGTCATGGACCTGCTGCTTTATTGGCGGCTAACTTAGGCGATTTTGATACGACAAATAAAGACGCTAAGTCTGAGCGCGACTTTATTTTCAAAGGATATAAGATGGTGGCATTCCCGACTGTTATGGACAAGCAGATGCCAAAAATCGGCTATTTGCCCGGTACGATGCCTTGGTATTTTGGCGACAAATTAGAAGAGTTGGGCGTCACTATTGACAATAAACTGGCGTCAGGACAGACGCATCAAGATAGAAAGCTCATCTCAGGAGATGGACCTTTGGCTGCCAATGAGTTTGGTAAGCTTAGCGCTAATGAATTGCTAAAAGCGCTTAGCTAAAAGGCCTATAGATTCTTAATTTAAATAAAAAACGGACTATTAATCAGTCCGTTTTTTATCTTTATGATTAATGATTTTTACTTGGCGCTATCATACAACTCCCGTACCACCTCACCAATCACTCTAATACCATCAGTCAGCGTCTGCTCGTCAGCGGCGATACTCATACGAATGCACTCATGGGCGTGCTGATAATCACTGACATCGACACCGGGGAAGAAGTACTCACTTGGCACAATCAACGTGCCTTTTTCTTTGAGGCGCTCGTATAGCTCAAGCGTACTAATCGGCAAGTCTTTAAACCACAACCATAAGAATATCGCGCCTTCAGGCTTATGAATCATCAATGGATAATCACCCAAAGCATCTTTTAAAAGCTTTACTGCTAACGTGGCTTGCTTTTGATAAAAGGGTTTAATCTCATTGTCAGCTAACTGCTTGATACGGTCATCGTTAACTAATGGCGTGGCAATCGCTGCGCCAAAGCGCGTCGGTGCTAGATTGACCACCGCATTCATCGCGCTGACTGCTTCGATGACTTTAGCATCGGCCACGATAATGCCGGTACGCATACCGGGCAAGCCAATTTTAGACAGGCTAAAGCAAAGAATCGTATTGTTATCCCAACTTAATTGCGCGTCTGAATAAATGATATTAGGGAAGGGCATACCGTAGGCGTTATCGATGATTAGCGGTATCTCATAACGCTTGGCAATCTCGGCCAAATGCGCCATTTCGTCATCGGTTAAGACGTTGCCCGTAGGGTTGGTCGGACGCGAGCAGCAAATCGCACCGATGCGACCCTCTTTTAACGCTGGCAAGTTCTCCAACGCCTCAAAATCCACACGATACTTAAAGAAACCTTCTTCGCCCTCATGCGTCACTTCATCGATATGCGGCAATACAGCTGCGAAATGCTTCCCTTCGACATGCACATCACTATAGCCAATATACTCAGGGGTCAATGGCAGTAGAATGGACTTGTCGACAGACTGGTTCTGCTCGTTTGTGAATGCACCGCCAAATAGATTAAACAAATAGAAAAACGCATTCTGCGAGCCATTGGTCAGAGCGATGTTTTCTGAGGTGAGGTTCCAATCATAATGACGGTTAAAGAAGCCAACCAAGGCATCGATAAAGCCTGCATCCCCTTGCGGATTGGAGTAGTTCGCCATACTGATAATCGCGCTACTATTGGCTTCACCTGTATCATTATCGTTGCCCAGCGCCTTATACGTCTCCAAAAACAACTCATTGACGGCATCAATTTTGGCAGGATTACCACCGCCCAGCATGTTGACTGGCTGATCGCTTTTTAGCGCGTCACCCAGATCGTCCATCAATTGTGAGATGCCAGTGGGCTGGGTAAATTTTTGACCAAACTTTGAAAATTTCATGCGGTTACCGTGAGTGTTTGAAAGGTTATGTGAGTGATAAAGTGGGGCTAGTATAGCAAATGGCGGGGATGAGGTGAGCACGTAGTGGTGTTGATATTGGTTTATAGGGTAATACGGCATGGGAAGTAAAAAACGCCCTCTATGTGAATAGAAGGAGCTTCTAAAATAAATTGAGTTTGTAGAATTCAAATTCATCTTGAGATGAGTAAGTCAGCTATAACCCTGTAGACACTCATGGTAAAATTTCAATATAGACAGCAATTTCTTAGTAGTTTCTACTTCAAATTTTGTAAAGCTAAATCGACTGAACTTTAAGGATTGAAATGCTTGATATTAGCGATATAGTACATTTCAACAATGATGATTACACCGTTTCTAGCTTCTTAGGACAAGGTGGAATAGGGCATGTCTTTCTTATTAAAGAAAAAAATGGAACGAAGAAGTATGCTTTGAAAACTTTACAGTATTGTTTGGAAGATACTGACACTTATCGTTCTCTCATTAATGAGTGGGAACTTGCTCAAAGTATCAGACATAAAAATGTTATAAGTTACAGAGGGTTTGATAATGGGTCAGTTTCTAAAACCCCATACATTATTATGGATTTGGCGGAAGATGGATCTCTACAAGATTTCCTGAATGTGCAAAAAAAAATGTTGGACGAACAGCTTTGCTTGAACATTTTTCACCAAATTATTGATGGAATGGAAGCAATTAATCAGGTCTTAGTTCATAGAGATATTAAGCCAGATAATATATTTATTGATAATGGAGTTTTTAAGATTGCTGACTTCGGTTTAGCGAAAATTGTACAAGATAAAACACGCTCTAAGACATTCAAAGGATGGGGTACTGAACCTTACATAGCACCAGAAGCTTATAAATTTGAAAAAAATACAATCCAAATGGACATGTATTCAATTGGTTTGGTATTTTTCCAGATCGCGGGAAGAGAGCATGCTCTTGGAAACCCTAAAGATTGGGAGACGGCGCATCTTATGACTGTGCCAAAGGCTTTGAATAAGGTAAATAATAAAATATCTCCTAAAGTAGCTGACGTTATCAATAAACTTATCGAAAAAAGACCTAAAGATCGTTATCAAAACTGGAGTGAAGTCAGAAAGGAACTAAATGTTGCGACCGATAATAATAAGGCCAGTTATAGAAATTCGGTGAATAGGCTTTTAGATAAAAAGCTATCAAAAGACTTAGAGATAAAGGGAATAGAGTCTCAGAATACTCTAAAAGACAATGAATTACTTAGAAGAGAAGGTATTGTAGGCTATCAATTTGAAAAAGTAATAAGAACTCCTTTGAAAGATTTGATGACTCAATTGAATAAAACGGTAGCTCGTTCTGAGTCAGCCGAACTTATCTATAATCTAGCTGATAAAATACATGACATAACTTTTTCATTTGATGGAAAGAAAGTAGGTATCTGGCTCAGTGTAATAGATCAATCTGATGAATTATCTCCAAGCTTACTAAAACAATTTAGAGTTGTGAGTTCTTCTAATTTAAATATATCAAAATCTCTCACGCCTAAGCTTCGGGGTAAAAAAATATTAGCATGGGGGGCGGTCAATTTCTCTGATAGCAGGGGTTTTAATTTACTTTTGGTGCAGTCTGAAGATGATGAGTATGGAGACTGGTATATATTGAGAAACACTAATTTAGTTTCGACACTCAATAGTAACCAAGCTGAGCCTTTTGCACTCGATCGTAAGGGGCTGAGACTTTCCATTTATCTTATAGATGAGAGTTGTATATATAAAATGGACGTTGAAGCCATAGAAAGAACAGACTTAATAGATTTAATTGCAGATGGCTTCTAAGTCTCCTGATTCTAAATAGTAGTAAATTAATAACCCCCCTTAGTAGGGGGTTTTTAGTAAAATGCCAAAATCCCATACGCCTAAATCATCGCCCGTACCCTAGCCATAATCCCACGCCCAATCACCAATCTCACATAAATAATGGCAATGGCAAGCAGTAAAATAATCAATGCCGCACCGCCAATACCCAAGCTCATCCATGGCACACTAAATTGTAGATTAAACCATTGAGTGATAGCAGCCCACGCACCCACGTTTGCGATAATGACCGCAAACACAGCCGCGCTAATACCCAGCACACTCAGCTCTAAGATATTGAGCATATACAAGTCGCGCTTTTGCATACCCAGTAAGCGGAACGACGCGCTTTCCTTCATGCGATCTTGCGAGGTAGATAGCAATGAGCTGATTAATACCATCACGCCAGTCAGTAGGGCGAGTAGGGTAAAGACATAGACCAAGCGGCTCATTTGTACCACCAATTCTTGGATTTGCTGAGCGATGGCTGTACCATCAATAGTCGTGACGGCAGGGAATTCCCGTACCAGCTTGCCCTGTATCTCTGGAATCTCATCGGCGGGCACATGCGCAGTGGCAAATTGAATCTGCGGAGCTGCCGCCAACACCGCTGGCTCAAATAAGAAGTAAAAGTAGGGGCTGGGGCCTTGCTCAAAACGCGAGCGAATACTGGTAATCTGCCCAACGATTTCGATACCTTGAATATCAAAACGAACCTGATCGCCCATATCAACATTCAATAGAGTGGCGGCTGTGTCCAAAATAGACAAAGGTACGACGTCTTGGGTTTGCTCACTTTGATTATCAATAGGCGCGTAAAGCTGATCGCCTTCTATGGCATCTACAATGAACTCAGTGTCCATCACCGTATCGGCATAGCTGAGATTAAAGACACGCGTGGGTTCATCAAAACCATCCTCAGGCTCAATATCTTGTACCGGTACATCATTGGCAGTAATAACCCGTGAGCGAATCACCGGATAGTAGCTCACGGGCGCACCGATTAAGTTATTGATCTCGTCATGTTGGTCGCTTTGGATGTCTAACAAAAATAAATTGGGCGCATCTTCAGGATACGCGTTAATGAACTGGGCATTGATACTGTGATTGAGCGTAGTAATTAGCGTAAGCACAGCGACCGATAATGATAACGTCACAAAAAACAGCGCAGACTGATTGCCTTTGCGGGCAAGGTTATGAATAGCAATACGCTGCATCCAGCCAATACCAGAGCGTTTGGCGAGCTTGGCAAGTAGCCACAACCAACCACGAGCCAATGCCCAAAATATCGCCACAAAACCAATTAATCCTATTAGCAACTGCGCGCCCAGTAGCCATGAGCCAACTTCATAAGCAAAAAACGCATACAGTCCTACCAGCATTAGCCCATACCATAATAACGGTACGCGTCGATACCATTTCAGGTTTTGCGCAGGCGAGCTGACACCTTGATTGAGCAAGGTGGCAGGCTTGGTGGTGTTAAGGGTACTTAAACCGCGCTGGGCGATCAGTAGCGTCAGCACTAAAGCGATAACAGTAGTTTTAATCGCACTGATAGGATTGATGGCGAGGCCCACGTCTGGCGGCAAGATAGCGATCAGATACGGCTGGCCGACTTTGAGCAAGCCAAAACTTAGGACAATCGCCGCAACACAAGCGATGACAGCCGTGGCGACCAGTAGTTGATAGTAGCTGCGTTTGAGTGACGCTAGAGGCTCGCCCAACGCCAAGCGAATCGCATTGCTGGATTGCTGCTTGGTCACGAAAGCCGTGATGACACCGTACATCGCGACCGCTGATAATAAAAGCACGGCAATGACCAATAGCTTTAAAAACATCAACACATTGTCTGAGATATTTGAGATAGAGGTATCTGCCGATTCCGCGTCAGACAGCTCAATGTCAGGATAATTGGTCAGTATTTGCGTCAGCGCATCACGCTGCTGCGTCATGAGTTCAGGCTCACCTGCCATCTCGATACGGTAGTTTATGCGGCTACGTTGACCCAATAAATTGGTGGCAGCCAAGGCATCTTGTTGCATTAACACCCGACCACCAAAACCAAATGCGGTCAGTGGGCGATCAGGCTCGGTCGTCAGCACATCACTGATGGTAAACTGCCCCTCACCAATGGTAATACGGTCACCAATGCTCGCGTTTAAGCTTTTCAGGACTTCTGGTGCGACGACCACATCGTCAGACGTGAGTTTTTGCCATAAAGGCAGCCCTGAGGCTAGTTCTACTTTTCCGTATAGTGGATAAGAAGGAGAGACCGCTTTGACACGAGCAAGTAAAGTCTGCTCATCGGTTACAACCATTGCGCTAAATTGGTAATCAAACACCTTTTGGGTATCAGCGATGGTGTCTACTTGTGCCAATACCTCGCTTGGCCAGTCTTGCTGACTGTTTAATATCAAATCACCACCGACCAGCGCCCGCTGATTGTCATTGATATAACGATCAACAGACTGCTGAATAGAATCAAGGGTGAGATAAGTGGCAAGCGATAACGTCAGCGTTAATAAAAACAACACGGGATATATCCAGCGTTGCCACCAGCTGCGGCTTAGGGCTTGTGCGCCCAAGTGACGCGCTAATACTTGGCTGATGATAGAATCAGAGCGACTGTCCATGGCTTGGTGATCTATTGGTTGGTTATTCATTAAGATACAACCCGTCCATCATGCATGGTGATGACGCGATCTGCCATCTCGGCAAGCGCGGGATCATGGGTTACGACGACCAATGCCGAACCGACTTGTTGGCGTAAATCCAATAACAGTTGCATGACTTGATTGGCATTTTGTTCATCTAGATTGCCCGTTGGCTCATCCGCAAAGACAATTTTTGGGTGTGAAACCAGCGCACGGGCAACGGCTGTACGCTGCTGCTCACCGCCTGACAATTGATTGGGCAAACTGTCACGTCTGTGACCCAAATCGACCGCGTCAATCAATTCAGTCACACGTTCCTTATTGGGACGTCTGGCAATATCGAGTGGGAAGGCAATGTTTTCCGCCACTGTCAATGTCGGCAATAAATGAAACGATTGAAACACAAAGCCCATGTCACGTTGACGGATGACGGCCAGCGCATCTTCATCAAGACTGCTTAACGTTTGCCCTGCCAGCTCAACTGAGCCACTATCAGGATAATCGAGTGCCGCAAGCAGTCCCAAAAGGGTCGATTTACCAGAGCCCGATTTACCCATGATGACGACAAACTCGCCAGCGTTCACATATATGTCCACATCTTTAATAATAGAGAGGGTTTGTTCGCCGACTTGCACGGTTTTTGTGAGTTTTGAGGCGGTCAGTAAGGCGTCACTTTTGGTGTCTGATGTCGGTTTGGCGGCTTTAGTAGTGTTTAATAAAGTCATTACAGGGTCTCAGTAGGCGTATTTTTTGTGGCTGGCTCATTAGGGGCTGTGCAGTTAGGTCAATATAGAAAGGGTTCGAGAGACTGGGGTAAATTTTTGGTAGCCTCTGGCAGCAACGGCACAGCAAGCAAGAAAAATTTGTACCAGTTTCTCGTTATAATGTCGTGTGTGCATTTTATTTAGTATTGACTGTATTTGTATCAGCTGTTTTTAAGTTTTCGAGCGTCGGTTCTAAGATGGGCAAGATATTGTCATTGACGATGACCGTATAGCCTTCTTTAGTTGGATGAATGGCGTCCGCTTGGTTCAGTTCGGGATCACCGCCCACGCCTGCTAAAAAGAAAGGAATGAGCGTCACATCCATGTCTTCAGCGATGCGAGGATAAATCGCTGCAAAAGACTGCACGTAGTCAGAGCCAAGGTTGTCATAAATTTGCATACCGCCCAAAATGACTTCGCTACCATTGTCTTGCAAGCGTTCAATAGCGGTACGGATATTTGCCTCAACAATCGCCACATCGATACCACGCATCGCATCATTGGCACCAATGGTCAAAATCGTCACATCGGGCTTGGTTTGCAGTACCCAGTCCAAACGATTGACCAAGCCCGTACTGGTTTCTCCACTCAAACCTGAGTTGATGACTTTGGCATCTTTATAGCCCAGCTCTTGTAAACGTGTTTCTAACTGAGCAGGATAGTGGGCATCATTGGCTACGCCAAGACCTTCTGTCAGAGAGTCTCCAAGTGCCAATACGGTAATTGATGAATCAACGGGTTGGTTGACTGGTGCCGTGGGTTCAGTGGTGACTGGATTGGTCGTGGCTTGGGTATTTGTTGTTTGGATATCTGTATTTTGCGTATCAGCGGATTCAGAGTTTTTTTGGCAACCGCTAATAGCCATGACGACGGCCACAATAGCCACTATTGGTAAGCGGCGAGCGAAACGAGAAGATACATTCATAATCATTATTCTGTCCTATATACAATCAAACCAGTGTAGCAAAATAAGACAGTGACCAATATTACCCTAAGGTTATTTTATATGCGTTTTATGATGAAACCTTTTTACCATCGACCATTAAGGGACGACTGACCATCCAAGCGATCACCACGTTGGCAATCATCAAAATCAACATAACAAAAAGTGGTATATCCCAATTGCCCGTTGCTTCATGTAACCAGCCCGTCCCTAATGGCCCAAAAAACGCAATCAAGTAACCGACCGCTTGTGCCATACCAGACAGCTCACTAGATTGGTTGGTCGTATAAGTCCGCAAAGAGAACAGCATCATGCTTAAGGTAAAAATCGCCGAGCAACCAATGCCCATCACGCTTGACCACAACCATGCCAGATCAGTCGATAAATAACTGAGGCCCAATACACCAATCACGTTTAGCACCGCTGCAAATACAGCCAACGCCTGAATGGGGCGACCACGGTTAATGAGCCACGTTAAGCTTAAGATAGATATCGGTGCCATAAACTGAAACACCGAACCCATTTGTCCAGCTTGCACGGCTGATAACCCTTTACTGACCCAAATAGACGGTAAAAAACTGGCAACGGTATAAAATAACAAGGATTGCAGGCCCATAAAGACAGCGATTTGCCACGCAAAAGGCGTACGCCACATCGATATTTCTGAAGATCCGATGGTTGGTAAGGCGACTGCTTGATGACTGGATGAGCCGAGATGCAGACGTAAAAATATCCAAATAACGATAGCAAAGACGCCTAATAATGACCACCCACCCAGCGCCCATTGCCAGCCGACCCATTCAGATAACGGCAGTACGACTCCCGCCACTATGCCCGCTGTTACCGTCATGGTTAAACTAAATAACCCTGTTATCAGAGGGATTTGCTTAGGCGTGCGCTGTTTAATCACAGGTGCAGCCAAGGTATTGGCAAAACCGATAGCCAAGGTCAGCAACAATGTGCCAATTAAAAATCCAGACCAAGTGGGAATAACCGTACGAATAATCATACCGATGGTCAATAGCGCAATCATCGCAATGAGCGTATTTTCAAGCCCAAATCGTTTGCCAATCGTTGGTGAGATAAGCGCGCCAATCGCAAAAGTTAACATCGGTACTGCGCCCAGCCAGCCAACTTGAGTCTCAGAAATGTTCAGTGCCCCTTGTACCACTGGCGCAATAGAACCAAGTGCAACAATAGGCGCGCGCATATTGGTGGCCAGTAAAATCATGGCACACAACACCAGCCAAAATGTGAAGCGTGAGGAAGGTAGTGTAGATAGAGATGCAGCACTCGAATGAGGGTTTGTTTGCACGTCAGCGGGTAACTTGGGTGAGATAGACATAGCAGTACGACTATTTATTAGAGTAAGAAAAAAGGCATATCACGAAACAGTGCCGACGTATCACCGCTTGAAAATAACTGATAACACAAATAAAAATAGCGCCAATCCTTTTTAAGGACTAGACGCTATTATAGGAACAAAGGTAAGAGAAAGGCCACCCATGTCTGGGAATAAATCAGCGTTTACACAGATTTGCCCAACTGAGCAGCTTTTAGGGCATTTTCTTGCTGTTCAGCGATTATGGAATCGCATTTATTGGGATCGTTACCACAGAATGAACAGTTTTCATCGCCCATGAGTTTGGCAACACCGCCACACGATCCTCTAAGGGGCTTTTTTTTGACCATATAACCGATGCCCATAAACACAAAGAATAGGACGAATACGGCAAAAGTAATAGCAAGCATAGGTAGCAGTTGGTTAAGCATAGAGGAAACCTCAATTTTTAAAATAGGGCAGTTATCTTTAGTGTTAACTATATAATAGTATAGCAAATTTTTGCACAGCTCGTTGAGGCTTATCGTATGTGTTAAGGTGTTGCCATTAAATGCTAAGGTTTTTTGTCGGCTCGTAACGCTTGCATTGCTGGAGTTTGCACCACTTGCCAATCATCAATACTATCATGAGCATCATCCATTTTTGCACCATCTGCCAATATCACAAACATCACAGCTAAGCCTTGTTCTTGAGCGACTTTCAGCGCCTTTTCATAAGGCATTGCCGTAAGCGCAGTTGCCCAAGCATCCGCCGCTGCAACAGAGTCTGCGGCAACGGTTACTGAGGGTGCACCGCCAGCGATAGGTTTACCAGTAGTAGGATCAATCGTGTGGCTATAGCTTTTGCCATCAAATATGACTGAATTACGATAGTTCCCTGAAGTTGCCAAATGCATTTGATTGTTGATATTTAGGGGTTGGCGAATCGCCAATATTGTCTGGCGCTCGCTCACCGTACTGTCTTCAATAGGTGCATCAATCGCAATTTGCCACGGCTGTTGTTGATTATTGACCCCAGAGGTCGCAATTTCACCGCCAATCTCTACCATATAATTGCGAATTTGGTACTTGTCTCTGAGGACATCAGCGATAACATCGACCCCGTAACCTTTAGCGACTGCTGAAAAATCAAGACCGATACCGTCTTTGGTCTTATAGATTGTCTGGTCGTTTTGTACCACGCCTTCAAAATCTACCAAGGCTTTTGCTTGGGCAATTTCTATGTCGGTTGGTGGACGTTGTAAGCGTTCGACGGTCATGGTACTTCCAAAACCCCAAGTATCGACCAATGGCATGACAGTAGGATCAAACGCACCGCCAGATTGCTTATAGACGATGCGAGAGACATCGAGCACACGAGAAAAATCTGCATCGATAATGATGGGTGTGTCTGCACTGAGCTGGTTGAATTTAGATATCGTTGAGTCTTTTTGATAGGTGGACATACTGTCGTTGATCTGTTGCAAGCGTTCATCTATCGACGCTTGTATCGCAGCTTCATCTGCATCTTCAGGCAGCTGATAACTGATATGGTAGCTTGTCCCCATTGTCTCGCCGCTCAGATAGTTGTAATCTGGTGTTTGCTGACAAGCACTGAGGCTCAAAGCGCTGGCAAGACCGATGCCAACAAATAGGGTAGGACGAATGGTTTTTGTAGCAAAAAAAGAATACTTTGATGAGAAATACGTTGTCGTTTTCATAAGCTCGTTGCTGTAACAGAGGGGTGAATGAGAGTGTCATTAATTTGTGCCTATTTTACACCCCTTGTCACCAGTAAGGCCAATTACAATCAACCAAGCCTCATAACCGAGTCACTTTAGAAACAGTGTATAGTTAGGTCAATATAAAAAATATTTATCCCAGAAAATTGATATTCAAGGTATTTTTTATTTTAAACTGACTGTAGCGGCATAATCCGTAGTGTTTGCTTATTTGACTTGCGACTCACGAATGAGTTTATAAAGCTTGGGTGGTGATAGTCGATTCACCCTGACGGCGAGTTTTTCTTTAGTGCCTGCGACGATAATGTATTCTTCCCCTTTCGTCAGGGCTTTTACGACCTGTTTAGCAAATGCAGTCGCCGTTAGCCCTTCATTGGTTGCTTCATCCATCGTGCCTTGCGCACTACCATCGCCAGTCAACGCATTAATAGAGACATTGGTTTGGATAAATCCTGGAAATATTGTCGCGACCTCTATTCCTTGATCATACAATTCTGCACGCAAACTGTTTGCCCACATATGAATAGCGGCTTTGGCAGCCCCATAAGCACCGCGATATTGAGTACCGAGTAGACCTGCGACACTAGAGACCATTACTATTTTCCCGCCGCCTTGCGCAATCATATCCGGTAACACCAATCTGGTCAGCCGTGTTTGTGCAAAATAATCTATCTCCATAATTTGCCGTTCAACGTCTTCATTTGTTTCTATAATGAGGGAGCGTTGACTGACACCAGCGTTATTAATCAGCCAATCGATCTTACCTGTTTGGGCTTTAATATAATCATAGACCTCTTTCGCTTGCTCTGCATTACTAATGTCAAAAGGCATGACGATATGCTGTTTGGCATGTTTGCATCGTTTTTTAACGGCTTCTAATTTTTCGTTATCACGACCACTTAACACAATAGTGGCACCGCATTTGGCAAAAGCAATGGCTAAAGCTTCACCAATACCGCTAGAAGCACCTGTTATCCAAATGGTTAGTTCTTTAACTTTAGTTTTCATAAGAATCCTTTCTTAGCGTTTAAATAATCCATGATATAGGATCGTTGAGACAGTCTACTATTGAGATTTGTAGTCTTAAAAATTAAGAGCATCTCCCATAAAAAAAGAGCCTCAATTGAGACTCTTTTTCATGACTATTATATGATAGGCTTTTTTACTTAATCACACAGGCTAACCACCAAAGTCGTCAAGCATGATGTTTTCGTCTTCAACACCCAAGCTGTGTAACATATCAATTACCGCCGCATTCATCATCGGTGGCCCACACATGTAATATTCACAGTCTTCTGGGTTTGGATGGCCCTTTAGATACTCTTCTAGTAAGACGTTATGGATGAAACCAGTATAGCCAGTCCAATTGTCTTCTGGTAGTGGATCAGACAAAGCCACATGCCATTCAAAGTTATCGAACTCTTCTTGCAGTTGATCATAATCTTCAACGTAGAACATCTCACGAATAGAGCGAGCGCCGTACCAAAAGCTTATTTTGCGATTAGAGTTCAAGCGTTTAAGCTGATCAAAGATGTGTGAGCGCATTGGTGCCATACCAGCACCACCGCCGACAAAGATCATCTCCGCTTCAGTGTCTTTGGCAAAGAATTCTCCATAAGGACCTGATACAGTGACTTTATCACCCGGCTTTAAGCTAAATGTCCAAGAAGACATCTTACCTGGTGGAATACTGTCAGGGCCACGTGGTGGTGGACTGGCAATACGAATGTTAAACTTGATGAGGCCTTTTTCTTCTGGGTAGTTGGCCATTGAGTAAGCACGAATAACAGGCTCATCAACTTTTGAGACATATTTGAAAATACCAAACTTTTCCCAATCTTCTCTATATTCTTCGGCAACATCGAAGTCTTTGTAATGCACTTCATGCGGCGGCGCTTCTAACTGCACATAACCACCAGCGCGGAAATTGACTTCTTCGCCTTCTGGAATTTTAAGTACCAATTCTTTAATAAAGGTGGCAACGTTATCGTTAGAGACAACCTCACATTCCCACTTTTGTACATCAAAAAACTCAGGGTCAATCTCGATTTTCATGTCTTGCTTAACCGCTACCTGACAAGCTAAGCGCATGTGATTACGGATTTCGCCTTGAGTAAAATAACCTTCTTCGGTGGGCAGGATAGAACCGCCACCTTCAATAACGCGGCAACGACACTGCGCACAAGTACCACCGCCACCACAGGCTGAAGATAAAAAGATACCTTCGCCTGCGAGTGTTTGCAGTAGCTTACCGCCTGCTGGCGTTACGACGTCATTATCGGGATTATCATTGATATGGATGGTAACATCACCTGAACTGACCAGTCTTGAGCGCGCCGCCAAAATAATGGCGACAAGGCCCATGATGATCAAGGTAAACATAGCAACGCCACCAATCGCCGTAGCATAATCCATGATATGTATCCTTAATCTATGGAGTAGGGGTGCGAAAAAACGTCATTGCGTTTTTTTTGAACCCCTACCGAATAAATGAATTAAATAGGTCAAATCGCTAAATAGTTTTTAAGTTTAGCGGTTTAAATTGACATACCGCCAAAAGACATAAAGCCAAGCGACATCAGACCAACCGTAATAAAGGTGATACCAAGACCTCGCAGCGGTGCTGGAATATCTGAGTACTTTAGCTTTTCACGGATACCGGCCAATGCGGTGATAGCCAGCGCCCAACCAAAACCTGCGCCCACACCATAAACCACTGATTCACCAAAGTTATAGTCTCGTTCAACCATAAATAGGACGCCACCTAAGATGGCACAGTTTACGGTGATCAATGGCAAGAACACACCAAGGGCGTTATATAAAGCTGGCACAAACTTGTCCAAAAACATCTCTAGAATCTGTACGGTGGCTGCAATTAAGCCAATATAGCTGAGCAATCCTAAAAAGCTCAAATCAATATCAGGGAAGCCGGCCCATGCCAGCGCCCCATCTTTTAGGATGAACTGAAACAGTAAATTGTTGAGTGGAACGGTAATGGCCATAACGACGATAACGGCAACCCCAAGACCAATGGCAGTTGAGACTTTTTTGGATACGGCCAAAAAAGTACACATGCCTAAGAAATAGGCAAGTGCCATGTTCTCAATAAAGACTGAGGTTATAAATAAACTAACATAATGTCCCATTAGTGACCGCCTCCATGTGCCATGCCTTTAGACTGCGGCTTCATTACAAACTCAGCTTCTTCAACCTGTTCTGGTTTCCAGATACGAACGATTGCAATGAATAAACCAATAATAAAAAACGCTGATGGTGGCAATAGTAATAGACCATTTGGTAAATACCAACCGCCATCGGTCACGGGTTGTAGGATAGTAATACCAAACCAAGTACCAGCGCCTAACAGCTCGCGAATAGTCGCTACGAACAACAGCACCGCAGAGTAACCAAGGCCGTTACCAATACCATCTAAAAAACTTGGAATCGGCGGATTACTCATCGCAAATGCTTCGGCACGGCCCATGACGATACAGTTGGTGATGATCAAGCCAACAAAGACAGATAGCCCTTTACTCACGTCATAAGCAACTGCTTTTAGTACCTGATCGACTAAGATAACCAAAGAGGCAATAATAGTCATCTGCACAATAATACGAATGCTTGATGGAATTTGCTTACGGATAATTGAGATAAAAAAGCTTGAAAACGCCGTCACTAGTGTCAATGCCACAGACATGACGAGTGCATTTGACATGCTGGTTGTGACTGCCAGCGCCGAACAGATACCCAAGATTTGTAAAGCAATGGGATTGTTATCAAAAATAGGCGAGGTTAAAATACTTTTTGTGTCAGCCATGTTATGCCTCCTTGCCGTTTGCTACTGGGAGCGTGGCTGCCAGTTCGGTTTTAGGTTGAGCTGCTGGTTTGGTTGATTGGTTTGCTTGCGTATCAGCACTCTCAAGCGTTTGACCGCTCTCTTTACGTAACGAGTCTAAATAAGGCTTGTAACCTTGATCACCCAACCAAAACTGAATCATATTGCTTACGCCGCGACCAGTAAGCGTCGCACCACTGATACCATCGACCCAATTCTCTTTTGGCGTACCTGCTTTGGTCACACCAGTCGCAACATTACCTTCTGCATCATAAGAGTGGATGCCACTCCACTTCGCCCGCCACTCTGGCTCTTCGATACGAGCGCCAAGACCGGGGGTCTCTTTATGCTCATAAAAACTGATACCTCTGATGGTATTCATATCACTTTCTAGCGTTAAGAAACCGTAAATCGTGCCCCATAGACCATAGCCCTGAATCGGCAGCACAACCATTTCAGGTTTGCCTGCTTCATCATTTTTCACATAGACTTTGGCATATTTTGGCTTACGACCAATACCAGCAGGGTCGTTTTCGCCTAAGTCTTCACTTAGGGCTGCATTCTTAGTGGCTTGGCTGGCATCATATGCGTTACGATCAGGAATACCTGCTTCAAGTAGCGCATTATCATCGACATAGCTGCCGTTGTTCAAGTCAACGATTTCAACATCAAAGTCTTTAAAACGTTCGGCAACATCTTCTGCTGTATCAGACTCAGCATTGTACATATCAGCCGCAATCAAGATATTTTTGTTACGGTCCAAGCGAGCATTTTCGACTTGTGCTGGTTTTAGACCAACCGCCACTGCTGAGACCAATACTGAACACACCAAGCATAGCGTCAAGGCCACACTGATGGTTTTCGCATTATTACTTTTGGGCTTGGACATAACGAACCCTCCGAGCTGTTTGGCGTTTGATGTTTGCTTGGGTCACAAAGTAATCAAACAATGGGGCAAATAAGTTGGCAAATAGAATGGCCAACATGATACCTTCTGGGAAAGCGGGGTTGATTACTCGAATCAATACCGTCATAAAACCAATCAAAATACCATAAGCCCAGCGACCTTTATTGGTATGCGCCGCTGAAACTGGGTCGGTTGCCATAAAGACCGCACCGAATGCGAAGCCACCGATAACCAAATGCCAATAAAACGGCAAGTTCATCATCATGTTGTCATCAGACCCAATCATATTAAAGATGAGAGAGGTGGCAACAAGACCAACCACACAACCTCCCATAATTCGCCATGAAGCAATGCGCGTCCATAATAAGACCGCTGCACCCATCAAGATCGCTAAAGTAGATACTTCACCGATACTGCCCTGCATATTGCCTAAGAACGCATCACTCCACGTGATGGCATTGCCATACACGTCAACGAAGTCTTGAGGAACCACACCTAGCGCCGCAAGGCCAAGAGGCGTCGCACCTGAAAACCCATCAACCGCTGTCCATACTGAGTCACCAGACATGTACGCTGGATACGCAAAATATAAGAACGCACGACCCGATAGGGCAGGGTTAAGGAAGTTTTTGCCTGTGCCGCCAAATACTTCTTTGGCAACCACTACCCCAAAGATGATACCCAAGGCCACTTGCCATAATGGGATATCTGGTGGTAAACATAGCGCAAATAGCACCGAAGTCACAAAGAAACCTTCGTTGACTTCATGTCCGCGTACCACGGCAAAGATAATCTCACAGAGAATACCAACAGCGAAGGTCACTATATAAATAGGCAAAAACTGCATGGCTCCGTAGACAAAGCTTGCCCAGATACTATCTGGATTATAGCCTGCCATGCTAGTGATGACCGTACGCCAGCCTTCAGGCTGCAAGCCTAGCGTTGCAATCGCGGTTAATGCTTGATGACCGATGTTGTACATACCCCAAAACATGGCTGGGAAAGTACATAACCACACGGTAATCATAATACGCTTTAGGTCAATACCATCACGCACATGTGATGAGGCGTACGTGGTTGAGCTTGGTTGACGCAAAAACGTATCAAACATCTCAAAGATGGCATAGTATTTTTCGTGTTTGCCACCTTTGGTGAAAGACGGCTCCATACGATCGAACATATTGTGTAAAAATTTCATCGTGGTTAGCCCTCCAGCTCAATGCGCGTTAAGTTATCACGCAAAATATCACCGAATTCATATTTGCCAGGAGAGACGAAGGTGCATAATGCCAAATCTTCTTCGTCCAATTCGAGTACGCCCAAATCAACAGCGCTAAGGATGTCTTCGACAATCAATGCCCGTAATAACTGGGTTGGCAGATAGTCTTGTGGCATGACCTCTTCATAAACCCCGATAGGCACCATGGCACGCGGTGAGCCGTTACTGGTCGTGGTGAAGTTGTATTTTTTGCCACCAAAAAATTGTGAAATATAGATAGGCAGCTTTGAAAAGCGGTTTGCACCTGGCGTAAAGAAATGAAACGCAGGGCGCTCATGACCTTCAGTCAACACACTCACTTGATTATGAAAGCGACCAAGATAAGCGATATTGCTAAACACTTTGCGACCAGACAATACCGAACCTGAGATAATACGATTCTCGCCAGCAGCCAATTGACCTTTCGTTAAGGCGGTAATGTCAGCACCGCGCTCGGTCATGACCAAATGCGGGTTAGTGACGGCAGGCCCTGCTAAGCTAATCATACGACGCGTATACAACCGACCTGTGGTAAATAACTGACCAATCGCAATCACGTCTTGATAACCAATCGTCCATACGCTTACACCGCGCATGATTGGATGCAAAAAGTGAATGTGCGTACCTGCCAGACCAGCGGGATGTTTACCAGCAAAGCTATGATACTCAGTGACATTATTAGCAGCAGTTTTTGCGACTGGCGTCAACTGGGTATCACCATGATGGCAGACAAAGGTCTTGGGGCTGAGCGTCGATAATACGGCAAGTCCGTCATTGAACGCTTGCAACTGCTCATTGATCAGCAGCATCGGATCAAAGGCCAATGGGTTGGTATCCATGGCTGTGACAAAGACAGCGTGTGGGCGAGCGCCAATTTCTGGAGCACGACTATAAGGGCGCGTGCGAAACGCAGTCCATTCGCCAGAAGCAAGTAGCTGGGTTTCAACGACTTTAGAATCTAGGTCAGCAAGCTGCTGGGAGTCATAGCGCTCAAAGTCTACTTCTTCACCGTTTGGGTCAACCGCAATCACAAGACTTTCGAACACACGACGTTCACCGCGTTTGATTGCGATGACTTTACCAGCAGCAGGCGCAGTATAAATAACGCCGACCCGTTTTTTGTCTTCAAGTACGGGCTGACCTTTGGCTACGATGTCACCTTCTTTGACATTCATCGTGGGTTTCATACCCACATAATCATAGCCAACAACTGCTACATGTGTCGGTTGGTGCTCAGATATCTCGCGGGAGGGTTCACCAGCGATGGGCAAATCCAAACCTTTTTTGATGGTAATCATAAGCGAAAACTTAGTCCATAGTCTAAAACGATACCAGACATCCTGTTTGGTATATCGGTAGCATGAACATCTGCGTCATTCAATAAATACCTCACACATCACTTCCTGTAGTAGGATAGTGATAAAGGATCTCTGAAAATAACACATGAACATAACTACTAGTAAGAGTATTAACGCTGACCTTAGACTCCTTAACAACACGTTAATGTCTTATTCGAATTACCAAAGTGGCGACTGGCTACCAAGGTGTATGTAAAAACCATCCAATCAAAATCAATCGCTAAAGCGGTTAGCTAGAAGTGATGACTCTAAAAATAAACAGTCTTATCATACGTTTCATTAAAAATTACAACTTGTAATACCAGTACAGTTGACCGCTTTTATTAATTGAGTATCATAAAAACAGATACTCAACTGAGTAAGAGTGCAGCCAAGTTTTAATCTATTA
This sequence comes from Psychrobacter aquaticus CMS 56, assembly GCF_000471625.1. Classification (GTDB taxonomy): domain Bacteria; phylum Pseudomonadota; class Gammaproteobacteria; order Pseudomonadales; family Moraxellaceae; genus Psychrobacter; species Psychrobacter aquaticus. The sequence continues at coordinate 10,607 of NZ_AUSW01000013.1, read as the reverse complement.
AAATAAACGATAAACTGGTTAAAAAACAAACTGGCTGAGCATTATAGAATAAGCAACATTTATTTATTCTGCATTGCTATAAGCACCAGTAATGACGGTTCTAAACAGTTAGCTAATGATAGAGACCTGATAAAAACGTGAAGAAAGGTATCTAATTAGAGTTGGGTACTGCAGAGTAGACTGTTCAAAGGCTACCAGTTGAGATTTCTAATATAACCTTTCTTAGCAATATGTCAGCCAACATTATAGTGAAGCAGTTGGCGGTTGCCCGATTCATTCTAACTGCTGCGCTTTTACTTTAGTCACGAATGATTTGAGCAAAAGCGTGGCGCATGGTTACTATCACATAGAAACAAATAAAAATTTACCTAGGATTATACGCTAAATTGACCTAAAATTGCCAGTCAGTAATTGAATTTACCTAATGTTGCTAGTATTTAAATACATTAAAACTTATGGTTATGATTGCTTGTCCTATATTATCATTCGTCGCTATCCAAGTAGGATTTTTGATCCGTCATCGGTAATGATAAGTCCGTTTATATTTTAATTCGCTTGTTGAATGATATTTTTTATCATTATCTGATGGTTCAACGTTTAATTGTCTCAGTCTGTTTAATATTTTGCTTTATAAGGAATGCTCTATGTGTGCTGTGCCCGTCATTATCCCGGCTATTGATTTAAAAGATGGTAAATGTGTACGTTTAAAACAAGGCCGTATGGAAGATGATACGGTGTTTTCTGATGATCCAGTCGCCATGGCTGCGCGCTGGGTAGATGAAGGGGCACGTCGACTACATTTGGTGGATTTGAATGGCGCGTTTGATGGTGTGCCTGTACACAGACAAGTGGTTCAGGAGATTGCCAAAGCTTACCCGAACTTGCCGATTCAATTGGGCGGCGGTGTGCGTGACATGAACACCATTGAGCAATACATTACCGCTGGTCTGACTTACATCATCATTGGCACAAAAGCGGTTGAAGACCCTAACTTTGTCGCTGAAGCTTGCCGCGAATTTGCAGGGCATATCATCGTGGGTATTGATGCCAAAGACGGTATGGTGGCCACTCATGGCTGGGCGAATGTTACTGATACCAAAGCGACCGAGCTTGCCAAGCGTTTTGCTGATGTAGGCGTGTCTTCTATCGTTTATACGGATATTGCTCGTGACGGTATGATGCAAGGCGTCAATGTCGAGCAAACCGTTAACTTAGCTCGCGAAGGCGGCTTACCAGTGATTGCTTCAGGCGGTGTGACGGACATGAAAGATATTGAGCTACTCAAACCTTATGGTGACTGTATCGAAGGCATTATTACTGGCCGTGCAATCTATGAAGGCACGTTAAATTTGGGCGAGGCGCAAGTTTATTTGGACAGCTAATAGTAATTGAAAATTTAGTAAAGAAAAATCAGCAATAAAATTCGTAAAAAACGCGAAGGATGCTTATGGCCACTTACTTTGACCACTCAATGCTACGCAGTTTTTTTAAAGCGTGTGGTCAAACGCTGTTGCTATTAAGCATCGTTTGCACGTTGCCAGTTCATGCTGCTGAAGAAGTTACGGGCATAACTCCTGCATTAGGAGTAGAGAGTACAGAAAATGAGGGTGCGGATGATACGGTTGTATCAAACGGTGAAGTTGTAGAGCCCGCAGCAGTATTGCCTGAGGCAGATCCACCACCAATCATCACTGGTCAAAGTACCAATAATGCCCAGATTGAAACCACGCCTACTCCACAAAAAGACAATGACATTCGTCAACGTATCAATGGCATCTTTTCTGAAATCGAAGGCTTACAAGCCGTCAATGTAAGCGTCACTCAAGGGGTTGTTACCTTAACAGGAGAGACACCAAACGAGAAAAAAGCACAACAAGCCATCAATTTAACCAATCGTCTGACCGACGTGGTCACCGTCGAAGATCGCATTGATCGTACTCTAGATGTACAAGACAATGTCACGACTGTCTACCAAGGGTTAATGGCGCAAGGTAAAACGCTTATTAAGGCTTTGCCATTACTGTTGGTTGGTATGGTTATATTTGCACTGGTGACGTGGCTTGGTAGTTGGTTGTCGAACCGCAAAAAAATGTGGCAACGCCTAACGCCCAATCCATTTGTCGCTGAACTGCTGTCACAAACTGTTAAAGTCATTTTTATTATTTTTGGTCTTATCCTAGCACTGAGCTTAATCGGGGCAGAAACCATTTTAGGCACCTTGCTTGGCGGTGCGGGTGTTATCGGTATCGCCGTTGGTTTTGCAGTCAAAGATACCATCGAAAATTATATTGCTTCCCTCATGCTCAGCATTCGCCAGCCGTTTCGCGCGCGCGACCATATTGTAATTAATGGACAAGAGGGTATCGTGGTACGTTTGACCTCACGAGCAACGATATTAATGACTTTAGATGGCAATCAGCTTCGTATTCCTAATGCGGAAGTCTTTAAAGGCACCATTCTAAATTACACCAAAAACCCCGAACGCCGCTTCACCTTTGAATTGGGCGTGGATGCCAATGATGATCCGTTAGCCGCCATCAAAGTTGGTATTGATGCAATACATACGTTAGATTTTGTTTTAGAAGAGCCCAAAGCGATTGCCGTCATTACCAATGTTGGCGACTCTAATATCGTCCTAGAGTTTCAAGTTTGGGTAGATCAATCGCAAACAGACTTTTCCAAAGCACGTAGTATCGCCATTCGCGAGACCAAACATGCATTAGAAAACGCAGGCTTTACGCTGCCAGAACCTATTTATCGTCTACGCTTTAATAGCAAACTAGAAAGAGCCTTTGAACATATGCAAAGTAGTAGTGGCTCTAGCAGTGCTACCTCTGACATGACGATTACGCCGACCACTCCTGAGATCGTTGCCAAAAATCTGGGTGACGGTATGAGTGTTGACGATAAAGACAAACAACAAGCAAAAGCACGAGCCAAGCATATTCTGCAAGGGCATGATGCCAAAGAAATCTTGGATGCGCGTCCTAACGATAAATTAATGGAAAAAGTTGAGCAAGAAATCGCGGAAAGCTCAGATGAGACTGATTTATTAAATAGTAATAGTCCACAAGAATGATTCGCAATATAGTCAATCCACTATAAAAGTGTTACAGCGTTAACCTCGCTTGAAGTATGACATATACATCTGCACTCGGTTGCCTTGTACCACTCTTAAATTGGATCAACTATACTCTGCTAAAAAATAGGCATAAAAAATGCAGTGAAACGTGTCTCTGATCCTTATTCAAATACGAGACATTTTTTATGCAGATGAAACATCTCATTATATTCGCATTGGTTGGCATAGTGGCGTTATTGGGTTTTAACCTTATCAACGGTATTCAGCATGATAAAAATAGAGAAGTGGCCGTTGATGGCGTTACCTCTGAGCAATCGATGACCAGCACAGCGGCATCTGATACAGATAAGGCAGTCAGTGGTTCAGAAAATATCGCGAGCAAACCACTTGGTGAACAGCCTAAAGCCATCTTGGATGATGCGACTGCCAAGATTGATCAGGCGCAGCAAGCCGATCAAGCACGATTGGCACAAGTGAATAGTGAAACACAATAAAAATACGCCCATAAAAAAAGGCTAACGTCGATGTTAGCCTTTTTTATTGTTTTAAGATTTTAGCTAAAGCTAGCTTTTCTTGCTAGTGTTTCTACTACGACTATTTCTCTTAGCAGGGCTTTTCTTAGCTTGCCCCTTTTTGGCTTGATTCATCTCACTAGATTGCAGCTTTTCTTTCAAATCAAAGTCAATTTGTAGCAGATCCATGTTCACGCCAGCTACTTTTACTTTGACCAAATCGCCAAGTCCGAATAATGTGCCTTTGTCTTTACCGATAAGCTGCTGTTGCTGCTCATCATAAACAAAGAAGTCATCACCGACGTTAGATATGTGAACCAAACCATCAATATATAAGTCAGTCAGGGTGACAAATAGACCGAAGTTAGTAACTGTGGTTACCACGCCTTCGAAATCTTCACCGACATGATCTGTCATATAATGGCACTTGAGCCAAGACTCTACATAGCGCGATGCTTTTTCTGCACGGCGTTCTGTATCTGACGTTTGCGTACCAGCGCCTTCAAGAGAGAAGTCCATGACTGGTTGCTTGCTATTCGTCACTTTTGCTTTGATCGCACGATGCAGCATCAAATCGGGATAACGGCGAATAGGCGAGGTAAAGTGGCTATATTCGTCATAAGCCAAGCCGAAGTGCCCGATATTGTCAGGTGCATAATTTGCCTGCATCATTGAGCGCAGTAGCATGCTATGGATACTAATCGCGTCAGGTCGGTCTTTCGTTGCTTCAATAATTCGCTGATAATCCGCTTGCGTTGGATTCTCTTCTGGGAAAGGCAAACCGAAGTTCTTTGCATATTCATGAATACGCATCGATTTTTCGCCATCAGGCTTATCGTGGTTACGATATAAGACTGGTAGTTCATGTTTTAGGGCAAAATTCGCCGCACAAGTATTGGCCAGTAGCATACATTCTTCGATAAGCTTCTGAGAATCACCGCGCGTGCGCGGTAAAATAGCGTCGATACCACCTTTTTCATTAAACTTGATGTATGTCTCAACCGTTTCAAACTCCATTGCATGGCGCTCCTCACGTTTTTTAACGAGGAGCTCATACAGCTGATACAAGGTATCGACTGATTTTTTGACGTCTTTGTTACCAGTTAATGAAGTAGGTACACTCTTGTCTTCTGGATTATCAAGATAAGCATTTACCTGATTATAGGTTAAACGCGCTTGCGAGTGCATGACTGCAGGATAAAACTCGTATCCTGTGACCTTGCCTGCCCGTGATATTTTTATATCAGCCACCATACACAAGCGGTCACGATCAGGATTCAATGAGCACAAACCATTAGAGAGTACTTCAGGCAACATAGGAATCACGCGATGCGGGAAATAAACTGACGTACCACGTTCATAGGCATCTTGGTCAAGCGGTGAGTTTGGGGTGACATAATAACTCACATCAGCAATTGCCACCAAGACACGATAGTTACCACCAGAGCGTTTTTCAGCAAAAACGGCATCATCAAAGTCACGCGCATCTTCACCATCGATGGTAACGAGTGGTAAGTCACGCAGATCCTTGCGACCTTTCAAGTCTTTTTCGGTAGGTTCTTGATAGTCGTTGGCTTGCTTAAGGGCTGCTTCACTAAAATCTGACGGAATATCATAATTGAGCAGGGTGGTTTCAATAATCAGTTCGCGGTCATTGTCATTAGACAATACTTCAGTGATTTTGCCCGTTGCAAACTCATGCTGGTTTGGCCAATCAATGATGTCCACCTTGACAGGAGAGCCTTGCTTAGCGTTTAGGGCTTGGACGTTATCTTCAGTGACTGTAATCGGTTGATGGTTATTTGGACTGCCAAGCTCGACACAATAACCATCCTCATCACGAGCAAGTGTCCCAATGAAGTTGTCTTGACGACGTTCAACGACATCGACGATACGACCTTCAGTACGACCACGATTATCTGTTGACGTACCAACGGCTTCTACAGTATCGCCATTGAACACCCAACGCATCTGTTTTTCATGCAAGAATAAATCTGGCATATCGCTTAACAAGACAAAACCAAAGCCTTTAGGATGTGCAGACACAGTGCCTGTAATGACATCTTGCTTAGTCACTGTGCGATAGCGATAAGGGCGGCCATCGCGATTGACTTGTCCATCACGTGCCATTGCTTTTAGGCGATTGCCTAACGCATCAAACTGGTCTGGATCATCAATATTAAAGGCTTTTGCCAATTGTTGATGCGTGACTTCACCATTCTCATTAATCGTGCTGAGTATCAGCTCACGACTAGGGATGGGATTGTCATATCTTTTTGCCTCACTTGAGGCGTTTGGATCGTTCCAACTCATAAATTACCATATCTATTTTTAAAATTATTAATAAGGGCTATCTTAACACGAACGACATTGCAATATCTTGCGTCAATTGTCTTATGTATATTCAATAGCATGGGATTATCGCCCTTAACAGGCAAAAACTATCGGACTAAATCAAATATCAACATCGATCGTACTTGATTTATTGGTTATCTTTTTACTGTCTATCTCTTTGGATACTTCTAGTACCGTAGTTTGATTAGACTTATCGAGATATTTTTGGGCTTTATCAACCTCGGTAGTCAAAGTATTGACCGTCTGTTTCATGTTCTCTAACGCTTCAATTTTATAATTGCTGATCATATCCATCGTATCATATACATTATTGAAGGCATTTTGTAATTTATCAAGCTCGATACTGCTACTGGTTGCTTGTTCATGAATCTCACCAGATTGGCGTTTAAGCATGGCTGAGGTTGATTCAATCAAACTGCTGGTGGTTTTATTTAAAGCCGTAATCTGATCTAGTACTAGTTTTTGATTGGTCATGGCTTGGGCAACGACAACGGCTGTACGCAATGCAGAAATAGTGGTCGTGGTCGCACGATCCACACCTTTAATCAACTCTAAATTATTGCGGCGAATGGTATCGAGTGCCAAATACCCTTGCACATTGACGGCCAACTGTGTCAAAAAATCGGTATTTTTCTGACGCACATAGAACAACATCTCTTCTTTAATGATACGAGCTTTTTCGGGGTCCGTCGCTTCTATGGCATAGACCTTTTGCTCTAATTGCTCGTCAATTTTTTTGCCGACATAGACATATTGACGAATAGACTGCATCAGCTCCCACATATTGATTTTTTCTTGCTCAATCATGGCATTATCTTTGAGCAGTTCGTCCTTGCCATTGTACAGACTGGTCACAACAGCATTGATATGTGATTGAGCCGACTCGTATTGACGAAAATAATCTCGTACTTTATTACCAAAAGGAATGAGACCAAACAACTTGCGTGAGCTGGTGAGTTCTTTTTTACTTGGATCCAAATCTTCGACAATCCCGCGTAATTCCGTCAGTGACTTTGCGATAGGAGAGTTATCAAATAAGCTGTCATTCAAGCTTTTTGCTGGTAAATCGAGCATACGATTAGACACTTGCGCCGATTCACGAATCTCTTTAGTCCCTAGATTATGAATGGATTGCACATTTTGCTGAAACTCAGGGCTATGCACAGAGTTGGTAATCACATGGTCGACAAAAGCATCAACTTTGGCATCAAGCTCTGGAATTTGGCTTTCATCCAATTTGACCATCTGATCTGCTTCACTTTTTTGTATTTCTTTCACAGGCTCAGGCGCGGTCAAAGAAATACTTGGAGTACTGGCGTTTTCTGGTGGGGTCAATTCTTGCATGAAATTTCCTATAATATCTAAAATAGAAGGTATTTTGAATCAATGATAATGTGGTTCGATAACTATATAAGAGTAAATCGTAAAAAATATTAATAATAAACAATTTTTTATACGTAATGGATTATTTGAGTCTTATTTTAATAGTGCCAAGTTTAGTAGTGTCAATCGAATGCAGCTGACCTTTAGACTAACTTGTAATCAAATGGTTGAGAAGGTGGATTTTGTAAAATAGCGTCAGCCAATTATATCTCGCTGAAAACATCCAAAAGGCACATACATCAGTTCAAATAATAAAAAACCATCAATATCCCGCAGCATATTGATGGTTAAGAGTATATATATAAATATAGAACAATTAAATCGACTAACTAACAGCCACAACTAATTCATAATCTAAAGCACCGATTATTTCTTCTTAGTTGGCCCAAGCAGCATACCCATTTGACGACCTTCCATCTTAGGGTACTGTTCGACGTTTGAGATATCAGCGGTATCTTCAATGATACGATCAAGTTGTTTACGCCCAATGTCTTGGTGCGCCATTTCACGTCCACGGAAGCGGATGCTAATTTTAACTTTGTCTTGATCTTCCAAGAAGCTCACGATTTTTCTCAGTTTCACCTGATAATCGGCCTCTTCGGTACTAGGGCGTAGCTTCATCTCTTTGAGCTGAGTCTGCTTCTGGTTTTTCTTAGCTTCTTTGGCCTTTTGCTTTTGATCATAGAGGAAATGCTTATAATCCATGATCTTACATACTGGCGGCTTGGCTTCAGGAACTAATTCGACCAAATCTAGATTGTCTTCACGTGCCGCTTTCATCGCGGTATCGATATCGACCACGCCCATTTGTTCGCCATCTTCTTTAACGAGACGGACTTCTTTGGCACTGATATCTTCGTTAATGTTCAAACGGTTCGACTGTTTAATAGGTATTACTCCTCATCTGTTTTTGGGGTCTGTCGGCCTTTCTCAGCGACAGCGGTCTGTACTAATGTAATAAATTCAGAAACACTCATCACCCCGAGGTTCTCACCTTCGCGGGTACGGACATTGACACTGCCCGATTCGACTTCTTTATCCCCTAATACTAGCATATAGGGAATACGTTCTAATGTTTTCTCTCGTATCTTAAATCCAATCTTTTCGTTACGCAAGTCACTAACAGCGCGAATACCTGCATTTTTTAGCTCACTCACCACATTTTCGCAGGCATTGCCTTGTTTGTCAGTGATATTCATGACCGCTACTTGCTGCGGCGCGAGCCATACTGGCATCCAACCCGCATAGTTTTCAATGAGTATACCGATGAAGCGCTCGAATGAACCCAAGATCGCACGGTGCAACATAATAGGCACTTCGCGCTCATTTTGTTCATTGACGAATTCTGCATCAAGGCGTTCAGGCATGTTTGGATCAACCTGAATAGTACCGCACTGCCAAACACGCCCTAAAGAATCCTTGAGACTAAATTCAATTTTCGGGCCATAGAATGCGCCTTCTCCCGGGAGATAATCCCAATCAAGACCGGAGCTATCAAGGGCGTCAGCCAGTGCTTTTTCTGCAGAATCCCAAGACTCATCACTGCCAACGCGTTTTTCAGGGCGAGTAGAGAGCTTCATAATAATGTTATCAAAACCAAAGTCTTCATAAACAGCAAGGGTTAGTTTGATAAAATCAGCCACTTCTTGCTGAATTTGCGCTTGAGTACAGAAAATGTGTGCATCATCTTGAGTGAAACCACGTACTCGCATCAGGCCATGCAGTGAGCCTGACGGTTCGTTACGATGACAAGAGCCAAACTCTGCCATACGTAATGGCAAATCACGGTAAGACTTCAAGCCTTGGTTAAAGACTTGCACGTGGCAAGGACAGTTCATCGGCTTTACCGCATAATCACGGTTTTCACTAGAGGTTGTAAACATATTGGTCGCATAGTTGCCCCAATGTCCAGAACGCTCCCATAAGCTACGATCAACGATTTGTGGCGTTTTGATTTCTTCATAGCCATTATCGTATTGTACTTTACGCATATATTGCTCAAGTACTTGATAAATCGTCCAGCCGTTTGCATGCCAAAAAACCATACCGGGCGCTTGTTCTTGCATATGAAACAGATTGAGCGCTTTACCGATCTTACGATGGTCACGTTTTTCTGCTTCTTCAATACGCTGAATATACGCTTTTAAATCTTTCTTATCCGCCCACGCTGTACCATATATACGTTGCAGCTGTTCATTTTTGGCATCACCGCGCCAATAAGCGCCAGACATCTTAGTCAGCTTAAATACTTTTAAGAAACGTGTGTTTGGCACATGCGGGCCACGGCACATATCCACATATTCTTGATGATGATAAAGACCGAAAGCTTCTTCACCGGGCATATCGTTAATCAGTTTGAGCTTATAATCTTCGTCACGTGACTGAAATATCTCAATCGCTTCAGCGCGTGGAGTCATTTTTTTAATCACGTCATAATCTTGCTTAATCAGCTCCATCATGCGCTTTTCGATTGCTTCCATGTGCTCAGGTGTGAACGGCGTCTCACTAAAAATATCATAATAAAAGCCGTCATCGATGACAGGGCCAATCACCATTTTGACATCAGGATATAGCTGTTTAACGGCATGACCCAATAGATGAGCACATGAGTGGCGAATGATATCAACACCGTCAGCATCTTTTGGTGTTACGATTTCGACATTAGCATCAGCAATAATAGGATCGTGCGCATCTACCAAATGTCCGTTCACACGCCCAGCAACCGTTGCTTTAGCAAGTCCTGCCCCAATACTCTGCGCCACTTCCATGACTGTGGTATTGCCTTCGAAGTTTTTTACGCTACCATCGGGTAAAGTAATCGCTACCATAATATATTCGCCTGTTTTTGGGTCCGCTGGCAGTGATGATTGCAACCATCAATCATATAACCGTGAGACCACATCAATTGTATTCAATCATTGTGATATATAATAAAGCCACATGCATGTTTTTTCTGCTCTAATACAATCCACTTCCAACTTTCAGAGCCAATCATGAATAATACTTGACTGGATTATAATAGAAAGCAGGATTTTACCTATATATAGAAGGAATTAAGTAATAGAAGAGTAGAAAAACAATGCTATGCAAACGACTATTATAGCAAAAACTGTCTATAAACACTAGATAGCAAGGAATCCACCTAACTGTAAACAACAGCGACAAGGTAAGAGTTAATCAACTATATATAAAAAAGCTTTTAGATAGCGTTACTGATTACTGTTGCTTCTATATAAGGTCAATAAGGGTAAGATCAATAAACCTTAAAAAACCCC
>NZ_AUSW01000012.1 GCF_000471625.1 Psychrobacter aquaticus CMS 56 | reverse complement strand
TCCAATCGCTATGGACAAAGGTCTTCGCTTCGCAATTCGTGAAGGCGGCCGTACTGTAGGCGCTGGTGTTGTTGCTAACGTATTGAACTAATCTATAAGTCTCAGTAATGAGCTTATCAGTTAGTCATGAAAAAGCCACCCTCTAAGAGGGTGGCTTTTTTTTGCAAATAAGGACGTGTATCTAAAATTCAAATACGCCTATCTACTTACAGCCCTTTTTATTTTTATACAGTTTTATAGGTGAGGATAATGAATTTATCTCTTGTTCTATTGTAATCTATTAGATAGCTTGCTATATTAGCGCTCACTCTTGTCGTATGTATATATAGTTGACATACCTACCTATACAGTTAGTATATTTAAAAACTCACTGATAAACGTAACGACCTTAAATAAGAGGAAAGCGAGATAAAAAATTATCTCTGAAGGCTTGCATTTTATGCCAAATATTGTATAATGCTGTCCTTTACACCCATAGGCGATTGGCTCAATTGGTAGAGCATCGGTCTCCAAAACCGAGGGTTGTAGGTTCGAGTCCTACATCGCCTGCCATCTTTTTATCATCTCTTTGTTATACCTCACCATCTCCGAAGCGAGTTCTTTATGAGCAATAATCAAGATAACCTCGAGAATAAGTTATCTGATGCCAAGGCGGTTGGTGGTGGGATGCTGTCTAAAGATAAGCACATTTCAGCGGTTAATACTTCTGCTGTTGAAGTTGCCAAGACTGGCTCAATAAAAGATTTGATGTTGTGGTTACTTGCCGCAGTATTTTTGATAGGGGCGACTTTAGTCAACCAGTATTTACCCGGTTATTGGCAACCAGCCAATGATGTATGGGTACGTATTGGTATCATTGTCGCCCTTATTGTATTTGCAGTAATATGCTTAGCATTAACGAATCAAGGCCGTGCTTTTAAAATATTATTAAAAGATGCTGGTGTTGAGCTTCGCCGAGTAACATGGCCAAGTAAAGACGAAACCGTTCAATACACATGGCAAGTCATTGTCGTGATCGCTATTGTTGGGGTTTTTATTTGGTTATTGGATAACTTTTTTAATTGGTTTGTTGGCATATTTATTGGTTAGATATTTTTACCCTAAGCGCTGCATCGTATATTGTGATGCGCTTCGATTTAAATATTATAACTCAAATTTTTACTTATAACGATTAGGAGCGTGATATGCGTTGGTATATTGTCCAAGCGTTTTCAGGATATGAAAAACAAGTACAACGTTCTTTAACTGATCGTATTAATCGTAGTGACTTCGCTGAGTCATTCGGTGATGTATTGGTGCCTACTGAAGAAGTCGTTGAAATGAAAGACGGCAAGAAACGTAAGAGTGAGCGTAAGTTCTTTCCAGGATACGTATTGATCCAGATGGAAATGAACGACAATACTTGGCACATTGTTAAAGATTGCCCCCGTATCATGGGCTTTATCGGTGGTACACCTGAAACCCCAGCACCTATTACACAAGTAGAAGCTGATCGTATTTTAAACCGCCTTAACCAGACTGAAGCTGATCCACGTCCTAAGACGCTATTTGAGCCGGGCGAAGAGTTGTTGGTTATCGATGGTCCATTCACTGACTTTAAAGGGTTGGTGGAGAAAGTGGATTACGAAAAATCTAAGTTACACCTGACTGTAAACGTATTTAATCGACCGACTCAGGTCGAGCTTGAGTTTAGTAAAGTTGAGAAGCTAGACTAAAACAGTAAAAAATTCATCAACCGGGGAGCTGTTAATCAATATTATATTTAATACTGATTTGGCGCTATTACCCATTTAGGAGAGAATCATGGCTAAGAAGATTGATGGTTACATCAAACTGCAAGTGCCTGCAGGCAAAGCAAATCCTTCACCACCGATTGGTCCAGCATTGGGTCAAAAAGGCGTGAACATCATGGCGTTCTGTAAAGAATTTAACGCTGCGACCTCAAACCAAGAGCCGGGTCTACCGATTCCTACTGAGATCACTGTATACAGCGATAAGTCTTTTACCTTCATCATGAAATCGCCACCAGCTGCGTATTTGCTACGTAAAGCTGCTGGTATTGCTAAAGGTTCTGGTACACCAAATACCGCTAAAGTCGGTAAAGTTGACCGTGCACAACTAGAAGACATCGTTAAGACCAAAAATGCAGATTTAACTGCTGCTGATCTTGATGCTGCTGTTCGTACCATCGCTGGTACTGCACGTTCAATGGGTATTACCGTGGAGGGTGTATAATGTCTAAGCTAACCAAACGTCAAAAAGAAATCAATAGCCGTATTGAGCACGAAAAACAATACACTATGGAAGAAGCGGTTCAAATCCTAAATGATTTGCCACCTCTTAAGTTTAAAGAGTCTATCGACATCGCAGTAAACTTGGGTGTAGACCCACGTAAATCTGATCAAGTCGTTCGTGGCGCTACCAACCTACCTGCTGGTACTGGTAAAACCAAACGCGTTGCTGTATTTGCTCAAGGTGCTGCTGCTGAAGCCGCCAAAGAAGCTGGTGCTGACATCGTTGGTTTTGAAGACCTAGCAGAATCAATCAAAGCCGGTAACATGGACTTTGATGTCGTTATTGCTGCTCCTGATGCAATGCGTGTTGTTGGTCAACTAGGTACTATCCTAGGTCCACGTGGTCTAATGCCTAACCCTAAAGTCGGTACGGTTACGCCTAACGTTGCTGAAGCGGTTAATAACGCTAAAGCTGGTCAGGCACAGTATCGTGTAGACAAAGCAGGTATTATTCACACGACTATCGGTCAAATTGGTTTTACTGCTGAGCAAGTAATCCAAAATGCTGAAGCACTAATTACAGATCTAAAACGTGCTAAACCTGCTACTTCTAAAGGTACTTTCATCAAGAAAATCACCTTGTCTAGCACGATGGGTCCTGGTCTAAGCATTGATCCAGTTCCATATCGCACAGCAAAATAGTTAAATATGTGCCTTTATTTGACGATTTTAAATAAAGGCTAAAAAAATACTTTAAAGAATTAGGTCAGCGTAGCAAACGCTATGCTGTCTAAGACCGTAGGTAGAAACTGGTTTAACGGTATAAACAACGATTGTTGAATGGTTTTTTATAGCAATAAGCTGGTTTTGTTAATCGACGACAGATGAAAATCTTAGTTGTCCTACGCAGACGGTGACCCACCCAGTTGTTGATAAGAGCCGATAGTTCATTCTATCACTTGATGTCATTCTGATAACGGTGCCGTAATCAGTCGTTATGAGTAAATTTTATTTTTATATGATTTATGACTAACGTGTCGTATCAAGTCAGTCCAAGCCAGATGTCTCATAATTGAAAACTTAGGTTTTTAAGCATTGAAATACTGCGCTGATTGATAAGATTAAAGGAGTCAACTTATGGCATTAACGCTAGAGCAAAAACAACAAGTTGTGGCTGAAGTGTCTGAAGTTGCTGCTAATGCTTACTCAGCAGTAGCTGCCGAATATCATGGTATTGGCGTTGCAAAGCTTACTAAGCTGCGCGAACAAGCCCGTGAGAAAGGCGTAATTTTGAAAGTGGTAAAAAATACCCTAGCAAAACGCGCTTTTGAAGGCACTAAGTTTGAGAGCATGTCAGACCGTATGACTGGTCCATTACTTTTGGCTTTCTCTATGGAAGATTTGGGATCTGCAGCTCGAGTCGTTTTCGACTTTAGCAAAGATAACAAAGCTTTAGAGACCAAATTGGTATCAGTTGGTGGTGTTGTTTATGGTCCAGAAGAGCTAGAGCGCGTATCGAAGCTACCAACTCGCGACGAAGCACTCTCTATCTTGATGGCTACTATGAACGCACCAGTGACCAAGCTTGTCCAGACTATGAACGCAGTTCCTGGCAAGTTCGTTCGCACTGTTGCAGCAATCAAAGACGCAAAAGAAGCTGCTTAATTGCTTGTTTTAACGTAAATTTTACATCGCTATTTGCATTTAATTGTCATGACTATTTTAAAACTTGGCAAGCAATCAAAGCGATTTTAAAATCAATTAATTTTTATCAGAAAACGGAGAGTTCTCATGGCACTATCTAAAGATGATGTGTTAAACGCAATCGCTGAAATGTCAGTAATGGATATCGTTGAATTAATCAGCGCTATGGAAGAAAAATTCGGCGTAACAGCTGCCGTTGCTGCTGCACCTGCTGCTGCTGGTCCTGCTGGTCCTGCTGCTGAAGAAAAAGACGAGTTTGACGTAGTTCTTGCCAGCTTTGGCGAGAAGAAAGTTGGCGTAATTAAAGCCGTACGTGAAGCGACTGGTCTTGGCCTGAAAGAAGCGAAAGATTTGGTTGAAAGCGCTCCAGCTCCAATCAAAGAAGGCGTTAACAAAGCTGAAGCTGAAGAGTTGAAGAAGAAACTTGAAGAAGCTGGTGCAACTGTTGAACTAAAATAAGTTCAATACTGTAAGATAAAAAGCTGGTAATGCCTTGCATTGCCAGCTTTTTTTTAGTATAATTCGTAGCTTGACCTTTTGTGTCTGCCAACATACGTATGCAACAACACGGTGGATACCCATCAAAAGGACAGACGATATACATGCAAGCACACATGCCAGTTTTTAAAATCAGTTAATATGAGCTAAACGTCTATAGATGTTTGGCATTTTTTTGTGTCTGCATGCTTTCCCATTAACACTATAGTTTATACTGATTCTAGAAGTTATAGTTACCCCAATTATTATTAATTCTGAAAAGCTGCTGATCTTAGGTTATCCATTTAGCATGGTTTGCTGTCAGCATATAGTCTTGTAGACGGTATATGTCAGCGACAATATGAGTTTTAATGACAAATTGCCTAAATGCAAAATGGGGCTTGATAACAGATAGCGTGGAAAAACTCCATTAAAAATTATTTTTCCGTAAAGTTATTTGTGAGTTATGCCGTAATGGCAATAGATTGTATGATATTGAATTTCTTGGTATGAGTGGTCATATAGAGTGACTTAGATACTGATTATAAGATTAAGTGCAGTGTGCTAAATAGACACTGTTTAATAAAGTAGTAATTGATAAAAAGATATGAGCTAAACCCGAACACCCGTTTGATATTATCGTTTACGTTGCTAAGTTTGCATTGTATTTATGCATACTGGCCGCGCTTTTAATTTGTTTCCACGTTTACTGTAAGGACTCTCGATGGCATATTCTTATACTGAAAAAAAGCGTATTCGCAAAAGTTTTGCTGAATTGCCCACTGTGATGGACATTCCCTATTTGCTGTCTATCCAAGTAGATTCTTACGAGCAATTTTTGCAAGAGCATAAAAAGCCAAAAGCTCGTGAGAATACTGGTTTGCAAGCTGCGTATTCCTCTATTTTCCCAATTGAGAGTCACTCTGGTAATGCTGAGTTGCAATTTGTTGAGTACTATTTAGGTACGCCAGAATTTGATGAGCGTGAGTGTATCTTACGTGGTTCAACGTTTGCTGCGCCGATGCGTGTCAAAATTCGTTTGATTATCAAAGACAAAGACAGCAAAGATAAAGATAGCAAAGCGGCGATCAAAGATATTCGTGAGCAAAGCGTTTACATGGGCGAGATGCCTTTGATGACAGCTAACGGTACTTTTATTATCAACGGTACTGAGCGTGTTATCGTATCTCAGCTACATCGTTCACCTGGTGTGTTCTTTGACCATGATAAAGGTAAGTCGCATTCAAGTGGTAAAGTGCTTTATAACGCCCGTATCATTCCTTACCGTGGTTCTTGGTTAGACTTTGAGTTTGATGCCAAAGACTTAGTATTTGCTCGTATTGACCGTCGTCGTAAACTACTTGCTTCTATCATCTTACGTGCACTAGGCCTTACTACTTCTGAAATCTTAGATCTTTTCTTTGATAAAGTAGCCGTTTATAAAGGTGAAGAGCAGTTTGAAATTGATCTGGTTGCTGATCGCTTACGTGGTGAGATGGCTCAGTTTGACATCTTATCGCCTGAAGGTGAGGTAATTGTTGAGCAAGGCAAGCGTATTAACGCACGCCGTATTCGTCAGCTCGAAGAAGCGGGTATGACGAAAATTTCAGTACCTGATGAGTATTTGTACGAGCGTATCTTAGCTGAAGATATCGTTGTTAATGATGAAATCATCGCTAAAGCCAACACGCCAATTGACCATGAATTATTGGTCAAGCTCAGTGCGTTTGAAGCCAGTGAGTCTATCAAAGAATTTAGTATTTTATTCACTAACGATATCGACCAAGGTAGTTATATTGCTGATACGCTACGTGCTGATAGTACCTCAAGCCGTGAAGAAGCACTGATCGAAATCTATAAAGTTATGCGCCCAGGTGAGCCACCAACGGTTGAGACTGCTGAAAAATTGTTTGAAAGCATGTTCTTTAATGCAGACCGTTATGACTTATCAAATGTCGGTCGTATGAAATTCAACCGTCGTCTTGGTTTAGAATTTGATAATACTGACGATCCTGATATCCAACGCGAACGTAGTGTATTGACCAACGATGATATCGTCAATGTATTGAAAGAATTGATCGAGATTCGTAATGGTCGCGGCGATGTTGATGATATTGACCATTTGGGTAACCGCCGTATTCGTTCAGTAGGCGAGATGGCAGAAAACCAATTCCGTGTGGGTCTAGTACGTGTTGAGCGTGCAGTTAAAGAACGTTTAAGCTCAGCGGAATCTGATAACTTGTCACCACAAGATTTGATTAATTCTAAGCCAGTAGCTGCTGCGGTTAAAGAATTCTTTGGTTCAAGCCAGTTGTCACAGTTTATGGATCAAAACAATCCATTATCTGAAGTGACGCATAAACGTCGTGTATCAGCATTAGGACCTGGTGGTCTGACCCGTGAACGTGCAGGCTTTGAAGTACGTGACGTACATGATACCCATTATGGCCGTGTATGCCCGATTGAGACTCCTGAAGGTCCAAACATTGGTCTGATTAACTCATTAGCGACCTTTGCTAAAACCAACAGCTTTGGCTTCTTAGAAACGCCTTATCGCCGTGTGGTTGATGGTAAAGTAACAGATGTTATTGAGTATCTATCAGCCATTGAAGAAGTAGGTACGGTTATTGCACAGGCTGATTCACCAGTAACCGCAGAAGGCGCGTTGTCTGATGAAATGGTCAGTGTGCGTAGCTATGGTGAATTCGTTCGTATGCCACCAGAAAAAGTGACGCATATGGATGTATCACCAAGTCAGGTAGTATCGGTCGCAGCAGGCCTAATTCCATTCCTAGAGCATGATGATGCTAACCGTGCCTTGATGGGCTCGAACATGCAGCGTCAGGCGGTTCCTACGCTACGTGCGGATAAGCCGTTAGTAGGTACTGGTATGGAGCGTCACGTTGCTCGTGACTCTGGTGTTTGTGTGATCGCTAAGCGTGGCGGTGTGATTGAAGATGTAGACGCATCGCGTATCGTGGTTCGTGTCAACGAAGACGAGATGACTGCTGGTGAAGCGGGTATCGATATCTATAACTTAATCAAATACACACGCTCGAACCAAAATACTTGTATCAACCAACGTATCATTGTTAACCAAGGTGACGAGATCGCTTTGGGTGATATCTTGGCTGATGGTCCATCAACAGATCTTGGTGAGCTAGCATTAGGTCAGAACATTCGCATTGCATTTATGCCATGGAATGGTTACAACTTCGAAGATTCAATCTTGCTGTCTGAAAAAGTGGTTAAAGAAGATCGTTTCACCACGATTCATATCCAAGAACTGACTTGTGTGGCACGTGATACCAAGCTTGGTACAGAAGAGATTACTGCCGATATTCCAAACGTTGGCGAAGCAGCACTATCAAGTCTTGATGAAGCTGGTATCGTTTATATCGGTGCTGAGGTTGACGCTGGTGATATTCTAGTTGGTAAAGTCACGCCAAAAGGTGAGACGCAACTGACGCCAGAAGAGAAACTGCTACGGGCTATTTTTGGTGAAAAAGCGGCTGATGTGAAAGACACATCACTACGTGTACCGACTTCTAGTAAAGGTACCGTTATTGATGTACAGGTCTTCACTCGCGATGGCGTTGAAAAAGACGCTCGTGCAAGAGCGATTGAAAAATCACAACTTGACAGCTACCGTAAAGATTTAAAAGAAGAGTTACGTATCTTTGAAGATGCAGCCCGTGGCCGTATTGGTACGCTGTTAGATGGCCAAAAAGTCAGTGGTGGTTCTGGTCTAAAAGCTGGTACGGTTATGGCATTGGCTGATATGAAAGATATGAGCCTTGAGACTTTGCTGGATATCCAGCCAGTAGAAGAAGAAATCTCGGAGCGTCTCACGCAAATCGCTGATTATTTGGTTGATAAGCAAAAAGACATCGATGTGAAGTTTGCTGAGAAAAAACGCAAGTTAACGGCAGGTGATGACTTACAACATGGCGTACAAAAAATCGTTAAGGTATATCTAGCGGTTAAGCGTCGTATTCAGCCTGGTGATAAGATGGCTGGTCGTCATGGTAACAAGGGTGTGGTATCGCGCATTATGCCAGTTGAAGATATGCCGTATGATGAGCATGGCAATACCGTTGATATTGTATTGAACCCGCTTGGTGTACCATCACGTATGAACATCGGTCAGGTTCTAGAGACGCATTTAGGAATGGCCGCGAAAGGCTTGGGCGAGAAGATTGATGGTATGCTCAAATCTCAAGCAGCGATCAAAGAGTTGCGTGATTTCTTAGACAAAATCTATAACAAAGTAGGCGGCGAACAAGTCGATCTTGATAGCTTGAGTGATGATGACATCATGGCGTTATCAGATAATTTACGTGGCGGTGTACCAATGGGTACGGCAGTGTTTGATGGTGCGAAAGAAAGCCAAGTCAAAGACTTACTAGAGCTTGCTGGTATGGCACGTGATGGTCAGCAGACATTGTATGATGGTCGTACTGGTCAGAAGTTTGACCGCCAAGTCACCGTTGGCTACATGTATATGCTCAAACTTAACCATTTGGTTGATGACAAGATGCATGCGCGTTCAACTGGTTCTTACTCACTGGTCACGCAACAGCCATTGGGCGGTAAAGCTCAGTTTGGTGGTCAGCGTTTCGGTGAGATGGAAGTATGGGCACTAGAAGCTTATGGCGCGACTTATACGCTGCAAGAGATGCTGACTGTGAAGTCGGATGATGTTGAAGGCCGTACCCGTATGTACAAAAACATCGTTGATGGTGAACAGTATATGGACCCAGGCATGCCTGAGTCATTCAACGTACTGACCAAAGAAATCAAATCACTGGGTATTAATATTGAGTTAAAACAAAGCAACTAATTCGTTGTTTAACTTAGTTGTCCACTAAAGGCAGTCTGCTTTATTGCTGCTGCTTTTAGTGATTTGTCTCAACCCTATTCATTGCCTTCATTCATCTTATCCGCGTCAATAGTACGCTGTTAGATGATTATAAAGATAACGGAGAAGCAACTTGAAAGATTTACTCGATATCATGCAAAGCCCTACCGGCAACGGTAATCAAGAGTTTGATAGCATTCAAATTACTTTAGCCTCACCTGACGTCATCAAGTCATGGTCACATGGTGAAGTAAAAAAGCCTGAAACCATCAACTATCGCACGTTCAAGCCCGAGCGTGATGGTCTTTTTTGTGCCAAAATTTTTGGCCCAGTAAAAGATTTTGAATGTCTATGTGGTAAATATAAGCGCCGTAAATTCCAAGGCGTTATCTGTGAAAAATGTGGTGTAGAAGTCACCACTGCCAAAGTTCGTCGCGATCGTATGGGTCATATTGATCTAGCCAGTCCAGTGGCACATATTTGGTTCCTAAAGTCATTACCAAGCCGCATCGGTCTGTTGCTAGATATGACGCTACGTGACATCGAACGCGTTCTATATTTTGAAAGCTACATTGTAACTGAGCCAGGTCTAACTAGCTTAGAAAAGTATCAGTTGCTCGATGATGAAGATTACTACAAAGCGCTTGAAGAATTTGGCGATGAATTCACTGCCAAAATGGGTGCTGAGGCCGTTCAAGACTTATTAAAAGACATTGATATCGATATCGAGGTGGATGAGCTGCGTGAAGCGATTCCGCAAACAGGTTCTGAGACTAAGCTTAAAAAGATGTCTAAGCGTCTTAAATTATTAGAAGCATTCCGTGACTCTAATAACAAGCCTGAGTGGATGGTAATGAACATCTTGCCAGTACTACCACCAGATTTGCGTCCGCTAGTACCACTAGAAGGTGGCCGTTTTGCGACTTCAGATCTAAACGATTTGTATCGCCGCGTTATCAACCGTAATAACCGTCTGAAGCGTCTGCTTGAGCTGAGTGCGCCTGACATCATCGTACGTAACGAAAAACGTATGCTGCAAGAGTCAGTTGATGCTTTGTTAGATAACGGTCGTCGCGGTCGTGCGATTACTGGTAGTAACAAGCGTCCATTGAAATCTTTGGCTGATATGATCAAAGGTAAGCAAGGTCGTTTCCGTCAAAACTTACTTGGTAAGCGTGTTGACTATTCTGGTCGTTCGGTCATCGTTGTAGGCCCAACACTACGTCTACATCAGTGTGGTTTACCTAAGAAAATGGCACTAGAACTATTTAAGCCATTTACTTATAACAAGCTATTATCTCATGGTTTGGCGACGACGATTAAAGCTGCCAAAAAAATGGTAGAGCGTGAAGAGCCGCAAGTGTGGGATATGCTGGCCATGGTTATCCGTGAGCATCCAGTGCTTCTTAACCGTGCACCAACCCTTCACCGTCTGGGTTTACAGGCATTTGAGCCCGTACTAATCGAAGGTAAAGCTATCCAGCTGCATCCGCTCGTTTGTACAGCGTTTAACGCCGACTTTGATGGTGACCAAATGGCTGTTCACGTGCCATTGACGCTAGAAGCGCAGTTAGAATCACGTGCGCTGATGATGTCTACCAACAACATCTTGTCGCCTGCGAACGGTGAGCCAATCATCGTCCCCTCACAGGATGTGGTATTGGGCTTGTATTATATTAGCCGTTCATCCATCAATGCCAAAGGCGAGGGCATGATTTTTGCCACCGTTAATGAAGCATTGCGTGCGATTGGCTCAAATGATTTACATGTGAATGCTAAGATTAAAGTGCGTGCGACAGAAACACATATCGATGAAGATGGTAACGAAACCAAAGAAGTCAGCTTAAAAGAAACGGTTGCCGGTCGTCTGCTTATCTGGAACATCATGCCTAAAGGTATGGCGTTTGATGAATGTAACCAAGAGATGACTAAGAAAAACATCTCACGTTTGATCAACTCTTGCTATCGTAAAGTTGGCGTTAAAGAAAGCGTCATGTTCGCTGACCAATTGATGTATCTTGGTTTTGCTCAAGCGACGCTGTCTGGCGTATCTATCGGTATCGATGATATGGTTATCCCGCCAAGCAAGAAACAGATCATTGAAGTGGCAGAAGGCGAAGTTCGCGAGATCGAAGATCAGTTCGAGCAAGGTTTTGTGACGGCTGGTGAGCGTTATAACAAAGTGGTTGATATTTGGTCACGTACCAATGACAAAGTCGCTAAAGCGATGATGGATAACTTGGCTACTGATAAAATCATGAACGCCAAAGGCGTTGAAGAAGAGCAGAAATCATTCAACTCTATCTTCATCATGTCAGACTCTGGTGCTCGTGGTAGTGCGGCACAGATTCGTCAGTTGGCCGGTATGCGTGGTTTGATGGCTAAGCCAGATGGTTCAATCATTGAGACACCGATCAAAGCCAACTTCCGTGAAGGTTTGACGGTATTACAGTACTTTATCTCAACTCATGGTGCTCGTAAAGGTCTGGCCGATACAGCACTAAAAACGGCTAACTCAGGTTATCTGACGCGTCGTTTGGTCGATGTGGCACAAGATTTGGTTATCACTACTGATGACTGTGGTACTGAGCAAGGCTTGCTCATGAAACCGCATATCCAAGGTGGTGAGATCATTGAAAAGCTAGGTGAGCTAGTTCTTGGTCGTGTGACTGCACGTGATGTCAATTATAACGATGATGCCGATAAAGTATTGATTCCAGCTGGTACTTTGATCGATGAGCATTGGGTAAACGTGCTTGATAACAATGCCATTGATGATATCTGGGTACGCTCAGTTATTACTTGTGATGTTGAACATGGCGTTTGTTCACAGTGTTATGGTCGTGACCTTGCTCGTGGTCATAAAGTGAACATCGGCGAGTCAGTGGGTGTTATGGCGGCCCAGTCTATCGGCGAGCCAGGTACTCAGTTAACAATGCGTACTTTCCACGTGGGTGGGGCTGCAAGCTCAGCATCTGTAGACAATAGCATCTCTGTACGTAATGCTGGTCAAGCGCATTTCGAAAATATGAAAACCGTTCAGCATACTGATGGTCACTTAGTTATCGTATCGCGTTCAGCTGAAATTGCGTTGACCGATGAGCTTGGTCGTGAGCGCGAGCGTTATAAAGTACCGTATGGTTCAAGCGTACTCGTGAAAGACGAAGAGCAGGTTGAAGGTGGTCAGACTATTGCCAAATGGGATCCGCACACGCATCCTATTATCACAGAATTCGCTGGTACAGCACGCTTCAGTGATATCACTGATGGTATGACTGCTACTGTGAAGGTTGATGATGCGACTGGTATGAGCTCATTTGAGATTCTGGCCACTCGTGATCGTTCAAGCTCAGCAAAAGACTTACGTCCTGCCATTATCTTGAATACTGACGAAGGCAAAGAAGTGGTTTACTTCTTACCAGCTGAAACCATCATTCGCGTCAGCGATGGTGAAAAAGTCGCAGCCGGTTCGATCCTAGGCCGTGTACCACAAGCCTCTTCTGGTACTAAAGATATCACCGGTGGTCTACCACGTGTTGCTGACTTGTTCGAAGCCCGTCGTCCGAAAGATCATGCCATTATGGCAGAAATGACGGGTGTGGTGAGCTTCGGTAAAGAGACCAAAGGTAAAAACCGCTTCATTATTACCAATGAAGATGGTGAAGTGCACGAAGAGCTGATCCCGAAATGGCGTCAAATCAACGTCTTTGAAAACGAGACGGTAGCGCGTGGTGAAGTGATCGCTGATGGTCCACAGAACCCACATGATATCTTGCGTTTGAAAGGACAGACTGCGCTTGCTGATTATATCGTCAACGAAGTACAGGACGTTTATCGCTTGCAGGGCGTAAAAATCAACGATAAGCATATCGAAGTTATTATTCGTCAGATGTTGCGTAAAGTTGAAATCACTGATGGTGGCGACTCAAGTCACTTCAAAGGTGATCAGGTGGAGTATGCTGATATCAAAGCGTTGAATGCTAAACTAGAAGCGGAAGATAAGTTCCCAGTACAGTTTGAGCGTCAATTGCTAGGTATCACTAAAGCAAGTCTAGCGACTGAAAGCTTTATCTCAGCAGCGTCTTTCCAGGAAACAACCCGTGTACTAACTGCGGCTGCCGTTACTGGTAAAGTAGATGAGCTACGTGGCCTAAAAGAAAACGTAGTAGTTGGTCGTCTGATTCCTGCAGGTACCGGTCTTGCTTATCATAAGGCTCGTAAAGAAAAAGCAGATCAGAAGCTACAAGACAAAGATCGCAATGCAGCGTTTGATATGACGGCAAGCACTGACAGCAAGGACTTTGCAAGCTTTGATGAAGCCTTTGCTCAAGAGTTGAATCAAGACAGCCAGTCTTAAGTAGCTTAGTTAGTATTCGTAAAATTGAAAAGCCTGCAGATGTCTGCAGGCTTTTTTATGTTTGTCTGATATGCAAAATGTCTTGTCAGGCTATTGACTATAATTTTCTATGAAAAGTGGGTTGGTTAATAGTATAGTCAGGTCAATATAAAAAAAGAGTCTTGCAGCATGATGTCGTGTATCCATTTTATTTGGTATCGACTATACACCAAAAAATTGGTGTGATAAGTTATTATGATTTCACTGAATAACATATATGGTCAATATAAGGATGAGTAGCAAATGGCAGGTAAAACGCGCGTTGCCAAATATCAAGCAGATCGAACCAATCAAAAACTGTATTTCTGTCGTCTATCTTGTCAGGCTGCAGGAAGTACTAATGATAAGCAATTATATCAAGCGCATTGTGAGACCGCTATCTTTCATCTATACGGGGGTTTTCTAGCATTCATACAAGAGCTTGGCCATTTCTATAGTTTGAACATGACTGCGCCAACGCTGTCAGATATTGAGCAAGCACTGGGTGAGCGTACCCAAGTGTCACCTGAGGTTCAGCGCTTGCAGCAGCTACAACAACAAGGTTTTGTTGCCAATATAGAGCGTGCCTATCAGCGTTGTCTGTATGCGGTACCACCAGATACTATCATAGAGGAGCGTCCAAGTAATGACGCGTTGGAAGCACCGGATCTTATTGTTAACGTCGTCACTTTATCAAATCAGTGGTTGCCAGATGAGGCGACCATACGTGAATGGCGTCAGCAGCTTTTGGAATTAATCGAACAGTTACGTGCTGGTATGGTGGAATTTTAGGGGGTGAGGTTACTGAACCACGAGATTTTCAAGTGAAAAAAGGCTTGTTTAACGATTGCTAAACAAGCCTTTTTTTGCCACACTTTCTTTTATAGTAATTCCAGAAATACCAATTCTAAAAAATAGATCCGCTGTGTCAACCTCGCTCGGTTTATGAAATATAATACTTGTATTCTTTATATAGTAATTTCAATATAAAAACGAGTCAGCAGGACTGGAATGCTTACCTTTAAACGAGAAGTTTCGCAGCCTCTGTCTGTGCAGGTACAGCAAGCCAGAAAAATTTACACCAGTTCAGCGTTGGAATATAATGTATCTGTTTTATTTAGAATCGAATATACCTATTACTCAAGCTTCTGAAAACAGTATCATCCAACTGTCTGACTTACTCAGGCATGGGCGGCATGCGGTCAGCGGGCGTAACGGATAGCGGATTTTGCGCGACACTATCGTTACGTTCGTTACTGGTTCTGACTGTTGGTGATGTATTTGGCTCTTCAGGAGGTTCAGCAATGGGTGATCTGCGCTGTTGCGTTTGGGTTTTGACAGGTTTTGCGGATGCATTGTTGTCTTCGTCATCATTAGCCACAATACCTTCATCAGTCATTTCTATGATTTTCTGTTTTTGCTTTTCAGATTTGGCACGGTTATTAATCGATACCCATTGACGAGGCGTGTCTTCAAGCTGGGCTGCCATAAAATCCATCCAAACGGGTAGTGCTGCCACACCCCCATATTCACGGCGACCCATGGTAGCTGGTTGATCAAAACCCATCCATACTACTGTCGCATTGGTAGGATGAAATCCTGCAAACCATGCATCTTTGGCTTCGTTAGTCGTTCCCGTTTTTCCACCGATATCATCACGATCCAATGCTTTTGCGCGCACTGCTGTACCACGTTGAATCACATCGCGTAAAATATCTGCCATGTCAAAAGCCACTCTAGATTTTAATATTCGAGGTGCTTGTTTGGCTATCACATACTGTACTGCAGGTGCCTTTAGACGGTCCGATTGTGGACTAGCGTCATAAATCGTCAAATCAATAGTTTTATCGCTTTGTTCGGTGTCATTGCTATTTTCTGAATTTTGTTCTTCGGTAGTTACCTCATTTTCAGCAACACTGTCTTCAGTAATACCGTCTTTATTTGAAATTGATTGATTATAATCTTCGATTGATTTTTTATTGAGCGCTTCAAGTTGTTCGTTAAAACATAACGCACAAGCTTGGCGTGGATTGGCTTGAAACAAGAGCTCATTTTTATAATTATAGATTTGCTCAATAAAGTAAGGCTGTACGCGATGACCACCATTGGCAAAGGTTGCGTAAGCAGTTGCCATTTGTAACGGCGTTGCTTGCCCTGCACCTAGTGCTAGCGACAAAGTTGTTGGTAGCTTTTCTTTATCAAGGCCGAATTCATCTAATAGATTGCGCACATCAGAGATACCGATGGCCTGTAGCAAACGGATAGACACCAAATTACGAGACAAATAAAGACCACGACGTAGAGTAATGTCGCCTAAAAAACGCTCATCAGAGTTTTTGGGTTTCCAGTCACCTACTTGAATAGGCCGATCAGAGACAATGCTATCTGGACGATAACCTTTTTCTAAAGCAGCTGTATAAACAAGCGGCTTAATCGTTGAGCCGGGTTGCCGCCAGCCTTGTAAGGCTCGGTTGAACTTACTGTGATTAAAGTCAAAGCCACCAACCAAGGCGTTAACGGCTCCAGTTTCTGGGTTCAACGATACCAGACTGCCTTGCACCTCAGGGATTTGTCCCAACTGCCAGTTGCCGTTAGCGGTAGGTATCACGCGAATGATGTCATTTTGGCTGACAATTTGGCTGGCATTATTAGGGTAGTAACCGATACGATCGGCAGAAATGTATTTGCGTGCCCAGCTCATACCAGACCAATTCACGGTTACACTTTCACCCGATGCCAGTGTTGCTTCAAAACTACGAGCGTTGACTTTGGTAACTTTAGCTGGGGACATGTTGCTATAGCGGCGGAAATTTTCTAGAGGTTCATCATTTGCTTCTGCGCCGCGCCAGCCATGACGATGTTCATAAGCAACCAAGCCTGTTAGTATGGCAGCTTCCGCATCTGTTTGTGCTTTGCTATCGACAGTAAGACGTACGCGCCAGCCACTATGCATCACTTGATCACCATAGCGATCGACCAAAGCTGAGCGTGTCATTTCTGCCAAATATGGCATATTGACATCAAGTTTTTCTTGATAAAGGTTGATGCCTACTGGTGAGCTAATTGCTTCATCACGTTGTGCCTTACTGATATAACCCAGCTCATGCATGCGCCCAATGATCCAGTTGCGGCGAGTCAGTGCGCGACTAGGATTGGCTACAGGGTTATATTTAGAAGGCGCTTTCGGCAGACCCGCCAACATTGCCATCTCAGCAATGGTCAGATTTTCTAATGATTTACTATAATATTTTTTGGCAGCGGCACGGACGCCATAAGCGCCTTCCCCCAAATAGATTTTGTTGACATAAAGCGTCAAGATATCATTTTTGCTGAGTTCATCTTCGATCTTACGTGCCAAAAATAATTCAGTCAGTTTACGATTCAAGGTACGTTCTGGACTCAAAAAATAGTTTTTGGCGACCTGCATAGTGATGGTGGAACCACCTGTTTGGCTCTCATCATCGGTCACTACCTCGGTAACCGCGCGTCCAAGCCCCTTAATACTAATCCCACTATGTTGAAAAAATGAGGCATCTTCTGCTGCTAAAAAAGCATGTGTCAAGTCTTCAGGAATGTCTTCAAAAGTAATCGGCAGTGATAAGCGATTGCCATATTGACCGATTAATTTGTCATCCCTACTATAAATCTGTAATGGCATCTCAAAATTTGCGGTCTTAATCTCTTGAGTGCTGGGTAAAGTAGGCGATAAATACATGGCCATACCATAAAAACCGATAGGCACAGCAAGGGCTAAAATAACTGCCAACGCTAAGCAGGCGATAAAAAGTCCCACCAAAAATTGAATGAGACGAGCGGTAGCAGTATTTTTGATCATAGTAAGACTTATCAATTAAAATTTGCAACAGATGGGGCATTATACCTTGAACAAAATAGGGAGGTCATAATAAATGTGTAAGTTAGCCTTAATAACCTATTTAAACGCTTGAATCTATCAATCAAGTAAAGTATTGTGTTCAATTATTACAAATAACTATCAAAGTGTACACTTAATATAAGGTATAGGGTTTGTGAGGCTATTTACTTCAAAGAGTCGACATTTGATTGGCATAGATATTTGTGCCACTTCAGTAAAGTTGGTCGATATACAGCGCCAACAAGGCATGTTTCACTTAAAATCTTATGGAATTGAGAGACTTCCAGAAGGTGTGGTCGTCGATAAACTCTTAGTCGACACTGAAGCAGTTGGCAATATTATTGCCAGTTTGGCTAGACGCTGCCAAGCGACTGGGAGTCAAGCCGCGACGGCAGTCTCAGGGTCGGCAGTAATTACCAAAATTATTGATATGGACATGGCATTAAGCGATGTGGAGCGCGAAGCTCAAATTCGTCTAGATGCTGATCAATACGTGCCTTATCCACTGGAAGACGTCAATTTGGATTTCGAGGTTTTAGGCCCGTCTTTATTAAGTGATGATATGGTACAGGTGCTTCTTGCAGCCTCTCGCTCAGAAAATGTCGACCAACGGGTCGATGCCCTAACGTTTGGTGGTATGCAAACCAAGGTGATGGATATCGAGTCTCATGCCATTGAGCGTGCCTTTGGATTGATGGTAAATAACCTGCCAGGCACGCCAGAGTTGGTGGCTTTGGTTGATATCGGTCACAATCAAACGACTTTATATATTGCTAAGAATGGTGAGTTTATATACAGCCGCGAACAGCTCTTTGGTGGCGTCCAGTTGACAGAAGCGATACAAAATCGTTATGGACTATCTGCTGAAGAAGCCACGCTTAGTAAGCGTGAGCGCACCTTACCTGATGATTATTATATTGATGTCTTAACTCCCTTTATCGAAAACACCATTCAACAAATCACTCGTTCTTTGCAATTTTACTTCTCCTCTAGCCAATATAGTACTATCGATCACATAGTGCTTGCGGGTGGTAGTAGCTCTATAGCTGGTCTTGCAGGTATGGCACAACAAAAACTTGGCGTGTCCGTCAGTGTTGCCAATCCATTTACCAATATGACTATTGCACCAAATATTGATAATGAGCAACTGGTTATTGACGCACCAAGCTTAATGGCGGCATGCGGTCTTGCGTTAAGGAGCTTCGACTAATGGCTCGTATTAACCTTTTACCTTGGCGACAAGAAGAGCGCGAACGTCGCAATAAAGAATTCATGACGCTCGTTGTCGCTGTGACCTTGCTTGCTCTATTGGCGGCCTTTGCCTCATGGAGTTATTTCAATAATGAGCTTGATGAGCAGCTTGATGCGAATGCATTGATTGAACAAGAAAATGCACGTCTAGATGCAGCTCTGACTGAAATAGACAGTTTGGAGCAGCGCCGTGCAGATATTATCTCACGTATGCAGGTGATTCAAGATCTGCAGGGTCGGCGTCCTGTACCTGTGCGTCTATGGGATGATCTTGCTAAAGCCATTCCGCCTGCGCTTTATTTGAATAATCTCAAACGTGAAGGCGATACGTTAACGTTGACCGGTCTTGCTGATAATCCAAATGTTGTATCAAGTTTGATTCGTAACCTTGATAGTAGTAAGTGGATGGGCAATTCAGCGGTGAGCAATATTCAACAGAACATCAGTGCTTATGAAGCCGAACCAGCTCTTAATACCCCTGTCACTCCTGGGGAACAACCGCGTCCCGTTTATCCTGAAGACAGTTATGTGCAGTTTGTGATAACGACTAAAGTGCAATCAGAGACAACCCCGCCTGTCGATGCCGATACTGCGCTTGGAGGTCCGTTATGAAGCTTATCCGCAAAAAAAGTCTGATAAAAACCAAAAAAACGGCTTTGAAACCAAAGAAACAGTTTGATTTACAGGAATTTCGTCGCAGTTTTGAGTCGCTAGATTCCGAAAACTATGGCAGCTGGCCACTACCAGTAAAAGTAACCGTGATTGGGCTTATTATCACTTTTATAGCGGCATTGGCATGGGCATTGCCGATCAGTAGCAAAATTGATGAGATCAAGGCCGCCGAAAGTCAGCAAACAACCTTGCTTGATAGCTACCGTGAAAAAGAATCGCGTGCACGTCATTTAACCGCTTATCAGGAACAAGTTGTGCAGATGGAAACGGAGTTCAATACGTTACTTGATCAGTTACCAAAGGATACGCGAGTATCAGAGCTGGTAGAAGGTATAAACATGACGGGTGTTGGTAGTAATATTCGTTTCCAAGATATTTCGGTAGAGCCTGAAATTGAAAATGAATTCTTTATTGAGCAGCCTATTCGTATTGCTGCTTTAGGCGAATATCATCAGTTTGGTAGCTTTATCAGTGGTCTTGCGGCGTTACCACGGATTATCACCATGCACGATTTTGAGGTGAGTAATCCGCAGCCGACTTTGGACGTTTTACCAGAGCTTAATCTGGTACTACAAACCAAAACGTATCGCTCAAAAGAAGCCACTCCTGAGGGTGAAGAAGCCACTCCTACAGATGGGGCTGCTGCCACCACTGCCGCTACTACTGATACTGCAGGAGCCAATTAATGCGCACTCAAAAACTGCCCATGCTACTTATTTTAAGTGCTGCTATTTTATCAATGACAGGTTGTACGGACCGTATTGGTATGGCGGGGCAAGCAATGGTGGATATCCGTAATCAGCCAGCACAGCCTATTGAGCCACCGCCTAAGGCCGAGCTGGTAGAAGACTTCGTCTATAGCGCTAGTGCACAACGTAGTCCGTTTTTGCCGCCAAGCTTAGTCAATGTGGATGGTCCTACCACTTCTATTGATGGCGTGCGTCCTGATATAGCAAGGGTAAAAGAACCCCTTGAGCAATATGAGTTATCGCAACTGGTCTTTCGAGGGGTAGTGATTTCACCTGAAGGCCAGCAATATGC
Source organism: Psychrobacter aquaticus CMS 56 (assembly GCF_000471625.1). Taxonomy (GTDB): domain Bacteria; phylum Pseudomonadota; class Gammaproteobacteria; order Pseudomonadales; family Moraxellaceae; genus Psychrobacter; species Psychrobacter aquaticus. The sequence goes on along the minus strand of NZ_AUSW01000012.1, from coordinate 19,291 downwards.
GTTGATACAACGTCCTGATGGTTCAGTTGCTAGTGTCAAAGTAGGTGATTATCTTGGATTAAATGACGGCCGTATTGTGGAAATCACGCCGACCCAGATTAATTTGATTGAAATTGTGCCAGACAGCCGCGCAGGGTTTGTCGAAAAACCCCAGTCGCTGGTTTCCCCCATCAGCTAAGTCGGCAGATTTTTGAGGAATAAATAATGACAGTACGCACTAACAAGGTAATGATGATGAGCAACCGCGTGTCTTCTGCTTTTGCCATTTCAGCATTGGCAATCAGCATGGTAGCAGTGAGTAACAGTGCTCATGCTGCACAGCGTATTAACAATGTTTCTGTGGTACAAACAGCACCAGCAGTAACACAGATGCGTTTGGGCTTTACAGGGTTACCAGTATTACCGGCAGCTTATCAGCTTGATGATCCGAGTCGTTTGGTACTAGATTTTGAGCAAGTGCAAAACGGACTTGCTAACCGCTTTAATGAATATAACATTGGTATGGTCAATGACGTTACCACTTTAAACAGCGACAGTACCACCCGTCTTATTGTTGGACTCAAACAAACAGGCAGTTATACGACAGCGATTGATGGTAATGATTTATTGCTGACGATCACGGATCCTAGCCGCTCTGTGATTACCAATGATCCTATCCAAGACGTACTTAATAATAACAATACCATCAGGACTACCGCAGTTGTTACCCCAATTGTAGAAACCAGTAGCGTCCCTGTGGCAGCTGTGCGTACAACCAGTACGACAGTGGTAAAAAATGAAGTACCAGCCGATACAATGGTAGTCAGAGTTAATCCGTTGTTAAATCCACAACTGGCATCTTCACAGGTGAGCAAGCAATACAGCTATGATGGTCTGAGTGCGGTGAATTTTGCAGCAGGAAACGATGGTGGCGGTAATGTCAGTATCACCCTTGCTAATGAAGCGATTCCGGTTGATGTACAACGCCAAGGCAATAAATTGGTCGTGCGCTTAACTGGCAGTACCGTACCTAGAAACCTATTACGTCGCTTGAATATTAATACTGGTCTCGTTGATAGTATTGATACCAAGAACCAAAACCAAAATGGTGTGATCACCATTAACATGAAAGATGATTACGAGTATCAAGCTTATCAATCAGGCAATCAGCTCAATATCAGTATCAATAAACCTGAGCTGCTACGTGAGCCAACACTTGAAGAAAAAGTCTACAGCGGTGAAGCCTTGTCTATGGAGTTCCAGGACGTTGAGATTCGCAGCGTTTTAGACATTTTAGCGCAGTTCACCGAAATGAATATCGTGGCCAGTGATTCGGTCACTGGTAATATCACCTTGCGTCTGATCAATGTCCCATGGGATCAAGCGCTAGATATTATCCTAAAAAGTAAAAATCTAGGCAAACGCGAAAACGGTAATGTCATCTTGGTCGCACCGTCTACTGAGCTTGCTGAACAAGAAGCCCGTGAACTTGAAGCACAACAAGCGGTTGAATCTTTTGCGCCACTGCGTACTGAGTACATTCGTTTAAGTTACGCCAAAGCACAAGATGTGTTGACTCTTATTTCTCAAGGTAGTGGGTCTGGGTCATCTGGCTCTACTACTAGTGGTATTGCCAATCTTGCTGATGACAACAATACGTTATTATCCAATCGTGGCACAGTAACCGTCGATGAGCGTACCAATACGTTGATTGTTAAAGATGTGGCGAAAAGTATTGAAAATATTCACAAGTTAATTAGTAAAATCGACATTCCAGTCCGTCAGGTCATGATCGAGGCGCGTATTGTCAGTGCCACTGACAGTTTTAGTAAAGAGATTGGGGTTCGTTGGGGGATTTTGTCAAATGGCGCGGCCAATAATCGTAGCTTATTGGTAGGTGGTAGCAATCAGACCTTAGCGGATCTCAAAGACTTTGATATAGAGACGACTACAGTTAATGGTCAAACGGTCTCTTATCCCTCATACGACATCACCCGTCCTGACAACTTGAACGTAGACTTGGGCGTTGACAATCCTGCTGGCCGTATCGCTTTTGGTTTGCTTGGTATATCTGATGTGATGCTTGATCTTGAATTGTCAGCATTGCAAGCTGATAACCGCGGTGAGGTTATCTCTACCCCGAAAGTTTTGACGGCTGACAAGCAAACGGCAAAAGTGTCTTCAGGAACACAGATTCCTTATCAAGAAGCATCGGCCAGTGGCGCGACTACGACCAGTTTCAGAGAGGCAGCGTTGAGTCTAGAGGCCACTCCAAACATTACGCCTGATGGTAAGATTGGTTTGCAGTTGCTTATTACTAACGGCACACCAGTATTTACCAATGGTATCGTGGCTATTAATGAAGATTCTATATCAACCAATGTGACCGTCGAAGATGGCCAAACCGTAGTATTAGGTGGTATTTTTAGAAACCGTACCAACAATGAGGTGAGTAAAGTACCTTTCTTAGGCGACTTGCCTTATGTTGGTCGCGCATTCCGTAAAGATGTGCGCAATAATAACAAAGAAGAGCTGTTGATATTTGTCACACCAAAACTAATCAATGATGGTACCAGCCGTTTGGATTAGCCTGTTATCGACTGACTTAAACAAAGAAGCAAGCATCATGCTTGCTTTTTTTGTGCACAAAATTTAAGGGTGATAAATAATAATCACCGCTCATTACTAGCCAGAATATCAATGACGTTGTATCATATCTAATTTAGCTGAGTAAGTATTATGGTGGAGGAATTACCGTCGGTGTTTTTAGTAGGGCCGATGGGAGCAGGGAAGACCACGATCGGTAAATTGCTGGCCAAGCAGTTGGGGCGCCCTTTTGTAGACAGTGATTGGTATATTGAATCACAAACCGGTGCGGATATTGCTTGGATATTCGCTAAAGAAGGCGAGGCTGGCTTTCGGGAGCGTGAGACGCGTGCCATCGATGAGTTGACTCAGCAACCCCAAATAATCTTGGCGACTGGCGGCGGTGCCGTGATGTGTGCCGAAAATCGAGCCTTTCTCAAACAGCGTGGCATTGTAGTTTATCTGAATGCCGCTGTCGATGTGCAACTGGCGCGTACTGCTAAAGACAAATCACGACCATTATTACAGCAGCCCAATCCCAGAAAAATATTGCAAGACTTATACAGCACCCGCGATCCATTATATCGGCAAGTGGCGCATATTATCATGCCTACTGGTCATACTTACCCACGTCACATGGTCAACCAACTCTTACAGCAACTCCAGTCGTTTGGTTTATCCACTGTTATAGCACCAGAACATAAATCATAAATCATAAATCATATGATTTAACATATGCTATTTTAATCCCATTAAAGATATTTAGGAGTATCTCATGGCAATGCCACTATTTCATGATGGTTTAATGGTTCATACGCAGAGTCATGATTATCCAATTGTCATTACTGAAAACAGTGCGATAAAAAACAACAGTATGGCAAAGCAGATTGCACCCTATATTGGTGGCCGCCAAGTGTTGATTGTGACGAATGATACTGTGTCACCTTTATATTTAAAGGTGTTGGAAGAAGAGTTAACAGAGCAATTTACCGTTAAGGTCTGTGTGCTGCCCGATGGAGAGCAATATAAGAACCAGACCAGTATCAATCAAATCTACGACACATTGATGGCAGCGCACTTCAATCGTGATGTCACACTTATAGCTTTGGGCGGTGGTGTGGTCGGAGATATGACAGGCTTTGCTGCGGCAAGTTTTATGCGCGGGGTGAATTTTATCCAGATCCCAACGACGCTATTGTCGCAAGTGGATTCAAGCGTTGGTGGCAAGACTGGCATCAATCATGCGCAAGGCAAAAACATGATTGGTGCTTTTTGGCAGCCGCAGATGGTGCTTGCTGATATGAGCACCCTAAAAACATTGCCTGCACGGGAGCTATCGGCGGGACTCGCTGAAGTTATCAAATACGCCCTTATCATGGATGCCGATTTTTTGACGTGGCTTGAGGCAAATCTACCAGCAATGATGGCATTGGATTTGGCCATACTTGGCGAGGCGGTAAAGCGCTGCTGTCAATACAAAGCTGATATCGTCGCGCAAGATGAAAGAGAGTCAGGTGTGCGGGCATTGTTAAATTTTGGCCATACTTTTGGGCATGTAATTGAAACGCATGAAGGCTACGGCAATTGGCTACATGGTGAAGCGGTTGCTGCTGGCATGGTACAAGCCGCCGAGCTATCACAAAAACTTGGCTGGTTGACGGTTGAAGAGGTAGTGCGAATCAAACGTATTTTGACTTTGGCCAATTTGCCCATCACACCGCCGTCTATCGATGTACAAACTGCGTTGAGCTTGATGGGTCATGATAAAAAAGTGAAACACGGACAAATCCGCCTTATTTTGTTAAAATCACTGGGTGAAGCCGTATTGACCAATGATTTTGATGCTGAACTTTTAACGGAAGTATTGTCACAACATAGTGCATAACGTATCGAAATTTTAGTTGTCATTAGGGCGTGTTGAATTATCAAAAACGCTCTAATACTCATAGTAATGAACTATTCAAAGTGCACTGTGTAGCCGTCATTTCGTTTATATACGCTTCTTTTCAATGTGGTTAAATATATTTTTACCAAGGACACCCTCATGGCAGCTTCAAGACCGACGCCTCGTACCGCTCGCCAATCATATCGTCGTCAAGCGTTGATTTGGCTAATAATGACCTTGCTATTGGGCGTGGTCACAGCGCTAATTTGGATGCTTAGTCAAACGCCAGCGATGGGCGCCAAAATCGAAAATGCCCCGATATCCACACCGCAATCATTAAGTACAGCGCTTGAGCAGCCTTTAACTATTGAGTCGTTACATGAGCTTGATACAGACGTGCAACCGATTAGTTTTGATGCCACGGTTCGTGATTTGCGTAATTACCCTGATGAGTTTAAAGACAAGCGTTATTTGTTGACTAACAAGGGAAAGTGGACTGTTCAGGTTATGAATGTCGCTGAAAATGAGGTGATTGTCAGCTATTTAGAAGGTCGCGCGGATCGTGATAAATTTGCCTATTTCCGCTATCTCGATGATGAAAATCAAGTGCGCTATATGCTGACTTATGGACTTATGAGTAGTCCGCAAGAAGCGGTCGGGGCGGCAAAACTCATCGACTTTAAATTGCCTGCTGATGTGCGTGTGTTGCCCGAAGAGATCAATCGTTATGTCGGTATTATCGATAACTATGAACGCCCTGATCCAGTAAGAGATTTAAGCACCAAGCGTACACGTTCTGTTAATTTAAAACCGACCAAGCGCGAAGTACCTGTGCGTCAGTCAACGCCAGCAGCCAGTAATAGTGTGAATGAGCAGACAGCAAGTAACAGTGCAGATCGCAGTAGCCAACAACCAGCAAGTGCTAATAGTGACGCAGAAAGTATTCGTCAATCAGCGGATACCTCTGAGACCTTGTCTGTCAATGAAGAGCGTATCGTTGGCTATGAACAACAGACAACCATCACGTCATCTAAAAATGAAGAGGGTGCGAGTAAGCCTGCGGCATCAAGTACTGATAATAGCACGACTAAAAAACCACCAGTAGTGCCAACGCCTAAACCACCAAGCAATACCAATGGCAATTCTCCTAAGAATAGTAACGACAGTATAAAAACCTTGATAGAAGACAAAAGTAATTAGCGTTTAATAGCCGTTATGATGAAGCGGTGATTTTATTTGTTAAAAACCCACCAATAGAAATGATTGGTGGGTTTTTTTGTGGGATACGATGCATTCTTTACCAACGTTAAAAACGAACGTTTAGAGGTAGTCAATCTTAATAAGTTCGCTTAGTCAGACCTTATCACTAATCGTTTATATCAAAATCTGCGCAAGGTTTTAAACTGTCCTATAACCAATAGTAATAAGTTCTCTTACAAAATATGGCGAATGAATCGATAGAAAAGACTAGATTTTTCGTCTTGCATTAACTAATATAACTGAGGGCGGCATTCTGTATAGTTATCGTAAAATACTATTTATCTAACAATTATTTAGCAAGATTCTATTATCTCAAAAGTATCTTGCTAACATTTATTGTCTCAAGCGTAGCCACTTGTTATTTACGTTTAAGCTAAGGCAAGCGGCGCAACCCCTCTTATTGTCACTCTTTTTAGAGTTCATAAAGCGCTTGAGTACAGAGCGTCAGATATTCAACATTAATCAAATGCGCTGTTATTCAATGTCTAGCCAGTTAGTTTAAGAGCTAGGTATGACACCATGACAAGCGATACTCAAAATAGTGACATGACGTTATTAATGATTAAGTAATTGGCAGGAAAAGTCATATTTTATCCGACTGCTAGAGGCTATTACTTACTATCTGTTAATGCGCGAATTATCTGTTAAGACATTACTTATTTATAGAAGGGTTAAAGGTTTTACCTTACTCTTGAACAATGATGTCTATGAGTCTCGCACTATTTATTAATTCGAATATATGAATACTCACTATCAGCCCGTTCTGCTTACGGGTGCCAGCTTATGTGCCGCATTGGATATATAAGCTGCCCGTTTACTTAAAAGGACCAGCTATGTCAATGATTTCCTCGCACACCCACCTGGCGACGCCAGATGACTTTTCTGATAATTGCGGTTTTGGTTTGATTGCTCATATTGAGGGCCAAGCTAGCCATAATTTGGTAAAAACTGCCATTCATAGTCTAAGTTGTATGACACACCGCGGCGGCGTGGCTGCTGATGGTAGAACTGGTGACGGCTGTGGTCTATTGCTGGCGATGCCGACTGAGTTTTTTAAAAAAATTGCAGCGGAAGAGCAGTTTGCCATTACTGATAACTTTGCAGTTGGTATGGTGTTCGTCAATTTAGATGAGGCAAAAGCCAAGCACAGTCAGCAAGTATTAAGCGATGAGATTGCGGCACAAGGCCTAGAAGTTGCGGGGTGGCGTGATGTACCGCTGGATCTAAGTATTGTCGGTGAAATTGGCCGTGAGACATTACCAGATTTTAAGCAAGTGTTTGTCAATGCACCTGATGATCTCGCTCCAGACGACTTTAATCGTAAACTATTTGTTGCTCGCAAAAAAGCAGAACAACGTTTGGGCGATGACGAGTTGTTTTATGTTTGCTCATTGAGTTGCCAGACGATTATTTATAAAGGTTTGGTGATGCCATCAGACTTACCAGCGTTCTTTTTAGACTTGCAAGATGAGCGTTTGGCATCGCATATTGTGGTGTTCCATCAACGTTTCTCGACCAATACTTTACCGCGTTGGCCATTGGCACAGCCGTTCCGTTATCTTGCCCACAATGGTGAGTTGAATACCATCACGGGTAACCGCAATTGGTCTGAAGCCCGTACGCCAAAATTAAAATCAGAAAAACTGCCCAACTTGAATGAGTTGACACCTTTGGTAAATAGCACAGGTTCGGACTCGTCAAGTTTAGATAACATGCTCGAAGTCCTGATGTCAGGCGGCATGAATCTGTTCCATGCAATGTCAATCCTAGTGCCGCCAGCGTGGCAGAATGTCGATAGCATGGACATGGACTTGCGTGCGTTTTATGAATTTTACTCACAGCACATGGAAGCATGGGACGGCCCAGCAGGTTTGGTGATTCAAGATGGGCGTTATGCTGTTTGTATGCTCGACCGAAACGGTTTGCGTCCATCGCGTTGGGTAACCACCAAAAATGGTTATATCACGGTGGCTTCTGAGGTTGGCGTTTGGGATTACTCACCAGAAGATGTGTTGGCAAAAGGCCGAGTCGGACCGGGTCAGATGTTGGTTATCGATACCTTGACCGGTCAAATTTTAGACACTAAGGCGATTGCAACCTTACTCAAAAATGCCCATCCGTACCGCAAATGGTTACGTGATGAAGCGACACGCATTCGTGATGATGAGCGTCTAGAAGAAACATTGGCAACGCAAGCTTGCCGCGGGGATAAGCTCAAAGCCCTACAAAAAATGTATCACATCACCAATGAAGAGCGTACAGAAATCATTCGTCCCAATGCCGAAAATGGTCAAGAGCCAGTTGGTTCCATGGGTGATGATACGCCGATGGCAGTGCTATCGCAGCAAATCCGCCATGTTGGTGACTTTTTTCGTCAGCAGTTTGCACAGGTGACCAACCCACCGATTGATCCATTGCGTGAATCAATTGTGATGTCGCTACAAACATGCCTAGGCGCTGAAACCAATGTGTTCTCGCCGTCAGCGAGAGACGCCCATCGTATTATTTTATCGTCGCCAGTATTGTCAGCCAGCAAAATGCAGCAGCTTGAAACCTTGGACGATCCTGCATTCAAGATGGCTCGTATCGATTTGAACTATGACCGTACGCTAGAGCTGTCCGATGCCATTACCGCTATTTGTGAGCAAGTGGCGAGTAGCATTCGCGCGGGCCATACCTTGATAGTATTGTCTGACAAAGCCATTGATGCAGAAAAAGTACCTGCCAATTCCATTATGGTGACGGGTGCTGTGCATCATTATCTTATCGCGCAAGGTATTCGTACCGATGCCAATTTGATCATTGAGACAGGTCTTGCTCGTGATTCACATCAAGTGGCTGTATTGATTGGCTTTGGTGCGACCTGCGTTTATCCATACTTGGCATATGATGTCATTGATGACTTGGTAGCCACTGGTGAGCTGCTTGGTGATCCGATCCAAGCGCGGGTGAATTTCCGTAAAGGCTTGGATAAAGGCTTACTAAAAATCCTATCAAAAATGGGTATCTCGACTGTGGTGTCTTATCGCGGTGCTCAGTTATTTGAAGCTGTTGGCCTATCTGAAGAAGTCGTTAGCTTGTGCTTTAAAGGGGTACAAAGTCGTATCAAAGGCGCTACCTTTGCAGACTTGGCGGCCGATCAAGCACAGTTGGCGGCTAATGCCTTTAAACGCCGCGCGCCACTGGATCAAGGAGGTTTGCTGAAGTTTGTCTTTAACAAAGAATACCATGCCTTTAATCCAGACGTGATCAATAGCTTGCATACCGCCGTACGAACGGGTGATTATGAGAATTATCGCCAATATGCAAATCTGGTCAATAGCCGTCCGGTTGCCACGTTGCGTGACCTATTGCAGCTAAAAACGGATAACAGTATCGATGTCAATGATGTCGAGGATATCTCCGAGATTTTGACACGCTTTGACTCCGCTGGCATGTCATTAGGCGCACTGTCTCCTGAAGCCCATGAAGCCATTGCGATGGCCATGAACACTATTGGTGGACGCTCAAACTCTGGTGAGGGCGGTGAAGATCCAGTACGTTATGGCACACTGCGTAACTCAAAAATCAAGCAGATTGCCTCGGGTCGTTTTGGGGTCACGCCTGCTTATCTGCGCTCAGCAGAAGTTATGCAAATCAAAGTGGCGCAAGGTGCCAAGCCGGGTGAAGGTGGTCAGCTACCGGGTGGCAAGGTCAATGCCTTGATTGCACGCTTGCGTTACTCTGTACCAGGTGTGACACTGATTTCTCCACCGCCGCACCATGATATTTATTCTATTGAAGATTTGGCGCAGCTGATTTTTGATTTAAAACAAGTCAATCCAGATGCTTTGGTATCGGTTAAATTGGTATCACGCCCTGGCGTCGGTACAATCGCTACAGGCGTTGCAAAAGCCTATGCCGATTTAATCACCATCTCAGGCTATGATGGTGGCACTGCCGCTTCTCCGTTATCTTCTATTCACCATGCAGGGTCGCCATGGGAGTTGGGCCTTGCCGAGACTCATCAGTCGCTACGCGTCAATGGACTGCGTGACAAAGTACGTATACAAACCGACGGTGGCCTAAAAACAGGTCTCGATGTGGTAAAAGCCGCGATTCTTGGCGCAGAAAGCTTCGGTTTCGGTACCACGCCGATGATTGCAGTTGGCTGTAAATACCTACGTATTTGCCATTTGAATAACTGTCCAACAGGCGTTGCTACGCAAAAAGCCAAGTTACGCGATGAGCATTTCATTGGTGAAGCTGAGATGCTGATCAATTTCTTTAAGTTTGTGGCGACCGAAACGCGCGAGTGGCTAGCAGCGCTTGGTGTCCGTAGTATGGAAGAGCTGGTCGGACGTACTGATTTGCTCGAAATACTCGAAGGAACGACTGAGAAGCAGCGTCATCTTGACCTAACGCCATTGCTGTTTAGTCATCCAGCCAGTGCGGGTAAAGCGCAAACGTGTCAAGTAGAGCGAAATGCGCCATTTGATAAAGGCTTGCTTGCTGAACAGATGATTAGCGATATGCTATTGAATATTCGCCAAGGTATAGGCGGAGATTATAGCTATGATGTTGGCAACTGTGATCGCTCTATTGGTGCTCGTATTTCTGGCGAAATTGCACAACTATGGGGCAACCTTGGCATGAGTGATATGCCTATTAAACTGCATCTGACAGGTACAGCAGGACAGAGTTTGGGAGTTTGGAATGCAGGTGGCCTAAATATCGAGCTTGAAGGCGATGCCAATGACTATGTCGGTAAAGGCATGGCAGGTGGTGAGATTGTTATTTATCCGCCCAAAGACTCGAACTTTGTCGCACAAGAGACAGCCATTATCGGTAACACCTGCCTATATGGCGCAACTGGTGGCAAATTATATGCTGCTGGCACGGCAGGTGAGCGTTTTGGTGTTCGTAATTCTGGCGCGCATGCGGTCATCGAAGGCACAGGTGACCATTGCTGTGAATACATGACTGGCGGCATCGTCACCATTCTTGGACGTACTGGTCTCAACTTTGGGGCAGGCATGACTGGTGGCTTCGCTTATGTGCTCGATATGGAAGGTGATTTCTTTGATCGTTGCAATCATGAACTGATCGATCTGAATCGTATTTCAAGCGAGCAAACTGAGGAACATCGTATTCATTTGCAAAGAGTGATTGAAACGCATATAGATAAAACCGGTAGTGTGTGGGGTCAGACGATATTGGCTGACTTTGAACACTATGTCCGTAAGTTTTACTTGGTGAAACCAAAAGCTGCGAACATTGCGAGCCTTCTAAAAACGACTATGGCGGACCCACAATAGCGGATTGGGTTACCCGACAATAGATTTTTAGATACGCTTTAACTCACAGGTTTTGAGCAGGTAAGTGACAGCAGCGATTTACACATTCTAATGTGACAATTCATTGAGCATCGTTCGCTGTTACCACCCACTATAAAAGAGCCTTATATAAAAGAGATAGCACCATGGCAAAACGCATAGAAAATAGTTTTCAGTTTTTAGATGTACCACGTCTTGAGCCAATCAAAAAAGACATTGCAACACGCTCAACGGAGTTTGTTGAAATTTATACACCGTTTGAGAGTGAGGCCGTTGCGCAGCAGTCGCATCGTTGTCTTGAGTGTGGCAACCCGTACTGTGAATGGAAATGTCCAGTGCATAATTACATTCCCAACTGGCTGAAACTGGCCACCGAAGGGCAGATATTTCAAGCGGCTGAGTTGTGTCACCGCACCAATACATTGCCTGAAGTGTGTGGGCGTGTTTGTCCACAAGATCGCCTATGTGAAGGCGCTTGTACCCTAAATGATGGTTTTGGCGCGGTCACGATTGGTAATGTTGAAAAATACATCAATGACACCGCCTTTGCGCTCGGCTGGCGTCCAGATATGTCAGATGTGGTTTGGACCGACAAAAAAGTTGCAATCATCGGTGCAGGGCCAGCAGGTCTTGGCTGTGCGGATATATTGGTGAGAAATGGCGTCAAACCGGTCGTCTTTGATAAACGTCCTGAAATTGGTGGCCTCCTTACCTTTGGTATTCCAGAGTTTAAAATGGAAAAAGACGTGATGCGCAATCGCCGTGTCATCTTTGAGGACATGGGTATTGAGTTTCGCCTTGAAACAGAGATTGGCACAGATGTTAGCATCGATGAGCTGCTCAGTGATTATGATGCCGTGTTTATGGGTATGGGTACGTACACTTACATGCGCGGCGGTTTTGCGGGTGAAGAGCTAGACGGTGTTTATGATGCACTAGATTATCTGATTGCCAATGTCAATCGTTGCAATGATTGGGAAAAGAATCCCGAAGAGTATATCGATTTCAAAGGCAAAAAAGTGGTGGTATTGGGCGGCGGTGATACAGCGATGGACTGTAACCGTACCAGCATCCGTCAAGGCGCTGAAAAAGTGGTGTGTGCCTATCGCCGTGATGAGGAAAACATGCCAGGCTCACGCCGTGAAGTGGTCAATGCGCGTGAGGAGGGCGTTGAATTCTTGTTCAACCGTCAACCAACAGAAATTATTGGCTTAAATGGTAAGGTTAAGGGAGTCAAAGTCGTCACTACTCAACTGGGTGCGCCGGACAACCGCGGTCGTCAACGCCCTGAGCCAATTCACAATTCAGAAGAAATTATCCCTTGTGATGCGGTGATTATGGCTTTTGGCTTTAGACCAAGCCCTGCTGACTGGTTTGAGTCGCAGCAAGTAGCGATGGATAGCTCTGGCCGTGTGTTGGCAGCAGAAAAGCAAACCTTTAAGTTCCAAACTCAAAATCCTAAAATATTTGCGGGTGGTGATATGGTGCGTGGGTCTGATTTGGTAGTGACTGCCATTTGGGAAGGTCGTGAAGCGGCTGAAGGTATTTTAGATTTCTTGGAAGTATGATTAAGCGCGTCTAACTTACATCAGTGATAAGTATGCTCTGATTTTGAGCGTCTTTTGTCTTTAATGGGCAAAAGACGTTTTTTTTGGGAATGACTTTGTAAATGGCGGTGCTACTGCTAGGATGTCAATTGTTAGCATATAATTGCTGCTATCATTCTAACCATCAACTAAGAAGAGTAGCCCTGCGTGAAATTAACTATGTGGCAGCGATTTACCGCGCTGTTTGTTGAGCCTTATGTCCGCTATCAATATGCAGATACCTTGCATGCCATACGTTTGGGTACGGCCGTAATACTTGCTCTATTGGTCAATAAAATTACCAACTTCCCACATGGGGAGTGGACGACTATTACTGTTTTTATTATCTTGGGGTTGTTGCAATATCAAGGAGCTATCTATACCAAGGCGAAAGAGCGAGTCCTTGGTACTTTGTTGGGGATCGGCGCTGCTCTTGGTGTTTTGTGGTTCAGTCAAAATGTGAGCGCATGGTTGTGGGTAGATTATGCCTTGATAGGTCTGATTAGTGGCATTATCGGCTATCTAGCAGTCAGACAGCTTGGGTATACAGGACTGCTGACGGGTATCACCATGCTGATGATTGTCTCAGATTTGGGCAATAACAGTATTGGTCAAGATGGTATTTACCGTGCCCTGAATATTTTGCTTGGGACGGGCGTCTCGGTGGCAGTGACACTGGTGTTGCCGTTAAAGTCGACCTTGATGTGGCGTTTTTTATTGAGTAGTAATCTCGATGCTTGTAGCAGTCTTTATGCTAGTGTGGGCAATCACATTGATGCGCCGGGTGTAATGAAGGATGCTGCTGTTCAATCACTGAATCCAGTGGCTATTCTCGCTGATGGAGTGCCTGTGAATAAGCAATTGGTCACCGCACTACAAAAGATAAATAAACGGCTATTGGCCGTACGCCCTCACATTGCTGCAACGGCAAGTGAGTCAGGAATTAAGAAGGAGACATTAGAGACCATTCAGCGTACTCACCGTAATATCATTGGTACGATTGATTTACTCTTAAGTGCGGCACCGCGTTTGGCAAACATTGACATCGATGATGAGAACCATGTCTTATTGTTACATTATCAACATGAGCTGACTCAGGCCATGCAACACATAGCAGCGGTACTGCGTAGTCCAAGCGATGAGATGTTTCGCCCCATTACCCGTATTGCCGTGTCAGAGTATCCAAGCGTCCAACACTTGGCGTTTGAATGGCAGGGATATTTTTGGTTGACACAAACCTTGCAAACGCAGTTGCAGCAATTGAGTGACTTGTTGCAAGCTACCAAGCCAAATTGGTATGCAGCATCTGGTTTGGGCTATCAGCGCCGTGAGCAGCGCAGAATAAAACAACAAGGCGGCGAGACAGACTTGCATTTATAACAAAAAAAACGCTGACAGTTTAGAGTCAGCGTTTTTTATATCTAGAGTGAATGCTATACTATAACTATTAACGACCAGTTTTTAGCTTATCCCAATATTGTTGGTACAATTGCAGCGCTTCATCACCCACATCTTCTTGAAATTCGGCTTTGGCAAGTACCTCTTTACTTGGATAAATAGTGGGATTATTACGTACATCTTCTTCCATTAGCTCGCGGGCAGCTACGTTTGGTGACGCATAGCCAATCTCTTCACTAACGATTTTGGCATTTTCAGGACGCAATAGATAATCAATAAATTTGTGCGCCGCATCGACCTGTTTTGCGTTCTTTGGAATGACAAAATTGTCCATCCATAATATGGCACCTTCGCTAGGATACTTGTAAACCAAGCTGGTTAAGCCTTCGTCATTGGCCATGACGGCTTCGCCATTCCACGTCATACCAAGTGCCGTTTCGCCTTCGATGTAGGGCATACGAGTGGCATCAGAGTTAAAAGTTTTTACATTTGGCATCAATGTGGTGAGCTTATCGTAAGCGGCTTTGATCTCATCAGGGTTGCTACTATTGCCTGAATAGCCAAGCGTTAGTAAAGCCATCCCAAATACTTCGCGCACATCATTGGTCAGCATTACTTGACCTTTGTATTCAGGACGCCATAAGTCATTCCAGCTGTTGACCGTTGAAGGGTCTACAGTATCGCCATTGATCGCCAGACCTGTGCTGCCCCACATATAAGGGACAGAATATTTGTTTTCAGGGTCAACTTTGGTGTTAGTAAATGACGTGTCCAGATTCTTAAAATTGCTCAGCTTTGATTTATCCAATTCTTGTAGTAGACCTTCTTCGGCCATCTTTTCGACGTAATAAGTCGATGGAATGGCCAAATCATATTGACTAGAGTCATCGAGTAGTTTGAGCTTGGCATACATGGCTTCGTTAGAGTCAAACGTGGTGTAATTAACGCTAATACCAGTCTCTTCCTCAAAACCATCCAGAATCTCTTGGGGCATATATTCTGACCAGTTATATAGATTGAGCGTCTCATTACTCGTTGCGGCACTACCATCAGCAGCGGCGTTGTCAGAGTTGCTACAGCTGGCAAGCGCTAAGCCAACAGCCATGGCCAATAATGCTTTTGGTACGATGCGACCGATAAGAGCTGAGGTGTTTGCGGCTGAATGGGGCGACGATAAATGGGTCAAAATATCTCTCCTAAATAAAGATAAGGCAGTCAGTAAAATATGGTAAATAATCAATATTTAATACAAGCGATCATATTCTAGTCAATGAAAAGTAAAATCGATACATCGATAATTGTGTACTACTGGTATCAATTTTTTCTTGCTTGCGGTGTGCTTGGCACGTTTTGATGCTGCAAAAAATCCATCCCATTAGCACTGTCGCGTTTTACAGTATTGTAACTATATTATGGTCATGACACCTAAAAATTTAAAGGGGCGTCACAAGCGCTGTCACTGAGGTATGAGCGAGCAGTCACTCAAGTTGATGCATATGACACCATCTATAGACCAATTAGACCCTGTCCAACCCCCGTAGATAATCATGCTATAGTTGACTTCAAATGCAAGAGGCACAACCATTATTCTAGCAGCACTGTATTTATTTTATAGTGGATTAACTATATGATGAACGCAGATTTATATGACACCAGCTCCTATATCAACCATAACATAATAACGGATAACCCATCATGACTCAGACCAACGCTGTTATACCTGCCTTGTTGACCGATAAAGTGGTTATCGTCACTGGTGCCAGTCGCGGACTTGGCGCACAAATTGCTCAGAAAATGGCGGCCGCTGGCGCAAGCGTTTGTGTCAATTATCTTAATAGCAAAGAGGCCGCCGAAACGGTGGTTGCTGACATCATTGCGGTAGGTGGACAGGCATTTAGTTATCAGGCTGATGTTACGGAGCTTGAGCAGATGCAAGATATGGCAAAAGAAGTAGTGGCACGCTATGGTCGCATTGATATATTGGTCAATAATGCGTTGCCAAGCTACCAATTTAATCCTAATGCTGACTATACCAGTATTGAAACGGTAAAATGGGCGCATTTTTCTCAGCAAATAGACGGCATCGTAAAGGGTGCGGTCAACACCGTACAAGCAGTACTACCTCAGATGAAAGCGCAAAAAATGGGCAAGATTATCAATATCTCAACCAACCTTGTCTATAATCCAGTGGTCACTTATTACGACTATACCACGGCCAAATCTGCATTGATTGGCTTGACACGCAACCTAGCAGCTGAGCTTGGTCAGTATGGTATTCGGGTCAATTTGCTGGCAGGCGGTCTACTGAAAACAACGGATGCGAGCCGCCTAACGACTGAAGAGGTGTTCGATTATATTGCGACGACGACCCCGCTGCGTCAAGCGACTTCAGTGGCTGATTTTGCCAATTCAGTGCTGTTAATGGCCTCTGATCTAAGTACGGCTATCACTGGACAATCTATCGCTGTCGATGGTGGTTTGACGATGCCTTAGCGCTTATTTGTGAACGTTCGATAAGCGCTGCATGATAAATAGTATAGTGAGTTCAGTATAAAAGCGATACGGTGGGACTGGAACGCTTATCTTTAAACGAGAAGTTTCGCCGCATCGAGCTGCGAAGGCACAGTAAGCAAGAAAACTTTATACCCGTTCAGCGTTGAAATATAATGGTTCTGTCTTATTTAGAATCGACTATATAAGACAGACAAATAAATGCAGAAGAGGGAAAAGATGGATAATCGCAAGCGTGCTGGACTCATTGTCGCTGTAATCGGTATGGTTGCCTTTATGACATTGTTCAATTCTGGCTCACCGATGCCTATCGTCCATTGGCCAGTTGAGACTTATATGGGCTTGGTATTTACGATTGGTTGGTTGAGCCACGTACCAAACTGGCTGGCTTATGTGCTGGCAGCGCTAGTGCTTATGCTTATGATCATAGGGTTTTATAAAGTTGGCGGCTGGGTTTATGGTTTGGTTGTGAGAAGGGGCTGAGAGCGTTAGCTAATTATTAGGAACACCAAGAAATTTGATAAAAGAGAGATGAAATGGACAATCGTAGACTTGCTGGTATGACCACTATCCTTATAGGTCTGTTCGGCATTATCGCCTACTTTAATGCAGGCACTGGGACTGCAATAGAAAGCTGGCCGTTAGAGGCTTATCTTAGTGTGGCCTCTAGTATTGATACACTGACGAGTGTATCGACAACTTTAGTTTATGTTCTCACAGTTGGGTTATTCGTTTTGATTATTATGAGACTTTATAAAATCGGTATTTGGGCTTATGATCAGATGACTGGGCGAGAATGATTACTAGATTAAAGAGGTATACATCAATCAGGACAGATTTTATGGAGTGACGCAGGCTGGATCTATCGCTCAGCTTATGACGTTGTAGGCTGAGTTAAAAAATCGGCCTACAACAGCTAAAAATCTAGTCTACAGAGGTTTCTCTTAAGCCTTTTGCTTTATACACAATTGCTCAAGCACCGCTTGTATCCCAAACGCTTCAATCGTGCCAGTGACAAAATCTGCCCGCGCTATCAATGCGGGCTGCGCATCACCCATCGCCACGGCAAATCCGA
The DNA here is from genome assembly GCF_000471625.1 of Psychrobacter aquaticus CMS 56. Classification (GTDB taxonomy): domain Bacteria; phylum Pseudomonadota; class Gammaproteobacteria; order Pseudomonadales; family Moraxellaceae; genus Psychrobacter; species Psychrobacter aquaticus. Next base: position 1,696 of record NZ_AUSW01000012.1, on the reverse strand, counting down.
CTAAATCAAACATCTCTAAATCATTCATGCCATCGCCAAACGCCATACACTCACTGACATCTACCGAATAATACTCACACACATCTTTGATGCCTCGAGCTTTAGACGCATCCACTGGCAATATGTCTGCACCGATCTGATGCCAATGCACCAGTTTTAAATCATGCTGTGCAAAGTTGACGTCTTGCATTTTGTCTTGTTGATTATTAAAAAATACTGAACATTGATACACAGGGGTTGATTGATAGTAGACGGGATCAACGATCGAGTTTGGCGTTCTGGCATTGTATTCGCGTAAGCGTTCATTTTCGCTGGACCAAGCGATATGAGTGGCAGAGTCAAACTTATGAATCAGCTCACTCTGTTGGCAAAGCTGCACAATGTTGTCCGTCTGCTCAGCGGACAATGGGTAGTGGCTGATACGACCGCTTTTATCAAAGCTATACTGCCCATTCATACAGATAATGGCATCTAAAACGTCAGCATCAAGCAGTGCTAAAATATCATCAGGTATGATGGCTTTGGAACGTCCAGTGGAAATCACCAACTTAATATCTGTTTCGGACAATTGCTCAAGGGTTGCTTTGTTATGCTCGGCGATAATACCGTTGCGGCTTAAGGTGTCATCAATATCAAAAAAGATAATTTTGGGTGTGGGAAGTTTGTGGTTCATACTGGCTGTCGCTGCTTTATCAACAATAAACATAGTTGTCCTTTGTGTTTTAGATGCCATTTTTGTTCGTTATTATTCGCTTTATCCTACAGGCTCGTCAGCCAAAAATAATAGGATTTTTGACTAAATTATGTAACGTGATGATCAATAGATTTTTAACATTAATCAAGAGAAGAGTTTATAACACGTAACCAAGTACACCATTGATTTCGCATTTTTCAACTCTATATATACCCTACATATATAGCTGGTAATTTTTAGTATGGCTAATGAATATTTTGTTTTATTTCAATATTTAGCCATTTTTTAACCATTTAGTCGCTCTTGTTCAGATTGAGGACACGCCCTAGCACCAGTAAAAAATTGAATAAGTAAAAACAACCTATAGGGACAATACCATGACTGCTTCTACTCAACATGTGAAATCTCAAGACGCGCTATTACCGCGTCATCCTGACACTCGGCTTGAGGCAGATTGGCTGTTTCTGTATGAGACGCTTCCGCCTACTAAATGGTTCAATGCAGAGTACGTTTACAAAACGTCGGGCTGGCTAAATATTCACGCCGATATACGCAAACGCCAGCATATCCTTACGCAAATCAGTGACGCTTATCAGTCTGGTGATATTGACTGGGCACAGTACCGCTCACAAATCTTACCACGGATAAATCAGTATGTTTTCAAATTACATCAGCACCACAGTATCGAAGATAACAGTTATTTCCCAGCTTTTATTCGTATGTATCCGCCACTAAAAACAGGTTTTGAGATATTAGATCGTGACCATGTGCGTTTGGATGGCCTATTGCATGAGTTGCAAGCATTGAATGGTCAACTGGCGAAAAGCGAAGGTGAGAATAAGGTGCTGAGTGAGCAATTGCACAAGACATTAATTAATGTTAGTAATTTACTCTCGCAGCATTTGTCCGATGAAGAAGACTTGGTGATTCCCATTTTGGGTTTAAATTAAAATTATAGGGATATACCGTGCGGATTCTTTGAAGATTAGTATAATGCTATAG
>NZ_AUSW01000011.1 GCF_000471625.1 Psychrobacter aquaticus CMS 56 | reverse complement strand
AGCGAGCAATCGTTAATGGTTTATTTTTATGTGCTGATTTTCACTGTTTGATTAAAAATGGCATCATTCTTGCAGCTATTACTTGATCTTTACGTTTCTGCTATAGATTAAAAAAAGCGTTTTGCTACCATTGCGTTAATTAGTGCCTTTAATTTATGCTTATATTTAATTTATGCTTATAAATGGTTACTTGTTTTTTTGTTAGCCCTATTCTTAGTTTTAAGTGTGCTTATAATTTAGACACAACAATCTAAGCGATAGTCCATGTCTTATCATTGCTAGATGCCTTCAGCCCTTATGATAAAAAAATATCTCAATCTGTCCGTGTTATCGAAAATTAGGCATCCGTCATCTAATCAGATGCGCTCGTCAGTTATTCTAAGTCCATCAAAAACGCATTCAAAAATTAAATCAGTGACATACTTAGCTTTATGTCGTGAAAGTTTGAGCAATAATACATTTGTTGGCAAAATAAATACGACGATGGGTATTGGTGCGTTATTGTTATTGCAAGGCGTGATGCTAATGCCGGCACAGGCTGCTAGCGCGGCCAAAACTGGACAACGCGTGCTGATGATCGAAATGACGCCAGCATTGTGTAACCTACAACCGACGCGCTCACGCATGCGTCAATGTCTAGAAGGTTATTCATTGACCGTATCAGGATTGGACATGGGATATGGGGAGCGCTGTGGACGTGGTAGCGAGCCACGGTTGACGCCCCTGCAACTAAAAGTCGTCAACCGTGTCATGCCAGATACAACGGTGCGTAGCCAAGTATGGCAACGTTATGGTGTCTGTAGTCCACTCAGTGCCAGTAGCTATTTTCGCCAAATCACTAACTATGCGGGCGCGTTAAAACTACCGTCTGAGTTAAACACGGGCAATAGTTATACGGTTTCTAAATCACGTTTTATCAGTCAAATGACACGCCTCAATAGTGGTATGTCATCGAGTAGTGTTGATTTGATTTGCCAAGCGGGAAATCGTCGCCAATCGACGTTGACGGATATTCATGTTTGCTATGAGGGCAGCGAATTTGGTACTTGTGCTACGGTTGTGGACAATTGCGGCAGCAAATTCATCATTTCGGGTGGTAGATAGGTTTTTTAAATGCTCTTTTATAAGGGCATGTTTGATAATTCAACCATGGCACTGACAGGGACTATTTTTTAGGCGATTCGAAGATAAAAATAGTAAGTATAGTCATTCTATACGTCTATTTTTATCAATGAAGCGGCAAAAAAGAGTCCTGTCCCCTGTTTTTATTATTGGGGCTGATGCTAAAACTGCCCCATACGGTGTTGCAAGTCTTGCTAAGGTATTAACATTATCATCGACTTGCGCCTTGTCTGGAACCGTTTTAGCGATCAGCAGTGCCTATTTGTGAATATCAAACACGCCCAAGTCTTTGATAGACTCAAATTTTGTCTCGTATAAAATGTAACAATATAATCATTAATGGGTGTCTTCCTGCGTCTAGACGGTCAATAGGATGAGGTGCTACACTAACCCTCGGTTTATGGTTGCTGTTGAGCAAAAAACCACTCGATATCTAAAACGATAGTCGTGACTTATATAATAATCAATTAGGGAGTATTCAATGTCAATGAAACAGCCTTTACGTGTTGCTGTCACTGGTGCCGCTGGTAATATCAGCTACGCAATGCTATTTCGTATTGCATCTGGCGAGATGCTAGGTAAAGATCAGCCAGTTATTTTGCAGTTACTTGAAATTACGCCAGCTCTTGACGCCCTAAAGGGTGTGGTTATGGAACTAGAAGACTGCGCATTCCCATTGTTGGCCGGTATCGTCCAAACTGATGATGCGACTGTCGCGTTCAAAGATGTTGATTATGCTCTACTGGTTGGTGCCCGTCCTCGTGGCCCAGGTATGGAACGTAAAGATTTGCTAGAAGCCAACGCAGCGATTTTTTCAGCGCAAGGCAAAGCATTGAACGAAGTTGCTAGCCGCGATGTAAAAGTATTGGTTGTGGGTAACCCTGCCAACACTAACGCGCTTATCGCTCAGCGTAATGCACCAGATCTTGATCCACGTAACTTTACTGCGATGACTCGCTTGGATCACAACCGCGCCATGGCGCAGTTGGCTGGCAAAACTGACAGCACAGTAAATGACGTGAAGAAAATGATCATCTGGGGTAACCATTCATCAACTCAGTATCCAGATCTAACGGCTTGCACGGTAAACGGCAAACCTGCGCTAGATTTGGTAGATCGTGACTGGTACGAAAATACGTATATTCCAGAAGTACAACAGCGCGGTGCGGCAATCATTAAAGCTCGCGGTGCTTCATCTGCTGCATCTGCTGCCAACGCTGCCATTGCACACATGCGTACGTGGGCATTAGGTACTGATGAGAATGATTGGGTCTCAATGGGCGTTTACTCAAACGGCGAATACGGTATTGCCAAAGGATTAATTTACTCATTCCCTTGCACTTGTAGCAATGGCGACTGGTCTATCGTAGACGGCGTCGATGTATCATCAGATTTCTCAAAAGAGAAAATGGCCGCCACTGAGCAAGAGCTTAGCGAAGAGCGTGATGCAGTAGCGCATTTACTACCATAATCAGCCAGACTGCTAAAATTTAGTGCTATTTCTTAATCTTATTATGTATAAAATGCCCTCTTGTTTGAGGGCTTTTTTATGTCTGTGAAATTTTTTAGCGGTTAACACAATTGATAACCTTACATTAACGTTGGTTAACAGCTTTTTCAGCAAAGCTTGCTACAATAAATACGGTAGTCTAAATAATAAGTACAATTAAACCTGTACCCTCTTAAGGAGAAAAAATATGTTGGGTGAACCTGAATATAATATGAATGAATTATTTGCACAATTGGGACTGGACAGTTCTGATGAAGCGATTGATGACTTTGTCGAAAATAACCAATTAGCAAAAGAAGAAAAGCTGACAGAGGCACATATTTGGAATGACAACCAACGCGCTTTTTTACAAGAAGAGTGGAATAAAGATGCGGCTTGGGTAGAAGTTATCGATGAGCTAAACGTCCGTCTACATCCAGATGCTTAAGCACCGATAAAATCAGCGTCGCCAAAATTCGCATTAAAAAACCCACAACAGTAATGTTTGTGGGTTTTTTAATGCGATATATTTGCATAAAAGTCAGGGATATCTTTTAACACTACTTTTGTTTTGCTCGCCATTCAAGCAGATCTGTTACATCTTGATGAATACCCGCTTTAAGTGCTTCTAGGCCATCATAACGTCGTTCGCCATGCAAGTAATGCAAAAATCGTACCTGTAAAGTTAAACCGTATAAGTCAGCTTGCAACTCTGGAAAGTGTACTTCTAGGCGCCAGTCATGCGTTTTATCAACAGAAGGTCTAGTACCGATATTAGCCGTACCAAATAAGCTATTTTGACGTAGCCCTGCAATACCTGTTTGCCCATTGTCCGCTAGTGCGACCAAGCCATTAGGAATCACTTGTCCCTCACCATCTAGACTGACCACATCTACAGCAAAGATACCATGCAGGGCCGGCTTGATGCGCTGTAGACCAATATTGGCAGTGGGAAAGTCCATAGTACGACCAATTTTGTCACCCCCCATGACCATTCCTGTTATGGCATAATCTCGTCCAAGTAACGTATTAGCAGCATCGATATCACCCGCCAACAATAAATCGCGAATGCGTGTTGAGCTGATACGCGCCGCTTTATCGCTATCATCTGTGATGGTATGCAGATTGGTCACATGCAGACCATAATCACGCAAAAACTGACTGTCACCCGTACGGTCATGACCGAAGCGAAAGTCGTCACCCAATACCAATGCTTTAACGTTTAAGCGCATTGCCAAAATATCGGCAAATGCTTGGGCAGATAACGAGCGAAAGTCAGTATCAAATCCCGCCACAATCAAGGTCTCTACGCCGTGCTCTGCTAGCAACGCTTGCTTTTCTGCAAGATTGGTTAGGCGCGCGGGCGCAGTAGCAGGCGCAAAGAACTCGCGTGGTTGCGGCTCAAATATCATGACTGCAGAGCCAAGATTTTGCGCGTGGGCAATGTCACGGACTTGATCTAACATGGCTTGATGACCAAGATGCACGCCATCAAAATTGCCAATAGTAAGCACACAGGGCGCTAGATCTACTTGGCTCGTATTTGTCGGCAAAGCGCTTGGCGACGCCATCAGTTGCTCAAGAAAATAGGTGTTCATAAATTTTCAGCTATGATAAGACCAAATAAAAAGAAAAAACACAACCATGCTAAGAATCGATGTGTCTAAAACCAGCCATTATAAAGTAAAATGACCATACTAACATCCTATAGTCTGTCCATCATATAATACCAATACCAAGAGATAGGGTTAGTAATTAATAGGATGATCAAACACGCTCTAGTCATTTAACGAATTATGGAGGCTCCATGTCCAATATTGCCTTAAACGCTACACCATCTATATTATCAATAGATAAGCTCAACGATCAGTTTATTGTACAACGGGCAAGTAAAAATGACTTAGCCGAAATATTGGCTATTTATAATCAAAGTATTGCAGGAAAACAAGCAACCGCCAATCTTGCGCCAGTAACTTGTGAAGAGCGTTTAGACTGGTTCGATGAGCATCTAAAAAGTCCAACACGCCCAATTTATATTGTGAGAGCGTTGATAAATGACACTGAAAGTAATAATTTGGTAGAGACATTGCCGATAGTAGCGTGGGGCAGCTTTAGTGATCTGTATGCGCGTACGGCTTACCATATCAGCACTGAAATCAGTATTTATCTATATAAAGGGTATCATGGTCGAGGGCTTGGCAGCTTACTGACACGCTGGATGTTGACGCAAGCGCCAAGTCTCGGAATTCATAATATTGTTGCGCTTATTTTTGCCCATAATCAACCAAGCTTGGGTTTATTTCGCAAGCTTGGCTTTGAGCAGTGGGGATATATGCCAAAAGTTTGTGATATGGAAGGCTTTATCGCCGATGTTGTCATGCTTGGCAAAGCCGTGGCATCAGATAAAGCAACAATCGATCATGACGCGCTAAATGAAGACGGCGCGGCGTCTTAACCCAATATTTTCCATTGACCGGCTATTTTTTGTAGCTCATAAGTCAATGGGGCAGGCTCAGTTTGACCTTTCAGCATTAGCTCACCTATGATAGTGGCACGGGTTTTATCATCATTGTAAGTAGTATCAGTGATAGTGACACCGTCAACGGTTTGTTGAAAAGCAGACTGAGTTTTGGCAAGTTCTTGCTCGAAGTTTGCCATATCTACTTTGTAGTATCCGGCCGCTTTTTTTACATCGCCGTAATACAAGCTATCTAATGCTTGCTTTACAGTGTCTTCAGGAGTGCCCGCTTGAGTCGGATTGGTGACGAGACTTGGTTGTTTATCGGGAGTAGCCGCTGGATTGATAGCATTGTTAGCCGTCGTGGTTTCATCTTTAGCGTTAGCGATTGTTTGCGCATCCGCCGTAGAATTATTGGTATCAACTGCTGCTGTTTGAGTAGATGCATTCTCGTCCGAATTTTCTACAGCAGCTGCATTTTCAGTATCCGCCGTATCCACATCATTATTGCTACAACCACTTAATAGTAGGCCAGTGCTTAAGACACCAGTAGCAAAGATCATAGGTAAGCGTTGCCATGTAAGCGGCTTAGTTGTTATACGCTTATTCGTTATAGACTTAGTTGTCATATGCTTGGCTATCATGTTAAACCTTAAATTTCAGTTAGTCATTAACGCTCAATTATGGCAACTATCAGCATTATTGACTGTCAATTCTCACACTACGCTTGTTTTGGTTTCGTAAGTTAATACTCTAATTGACTCATTTACCCTAATTTAGCCATGTTTTAGCTGACGAGGACGGAAGCCTGTTGCTAGTAGCACCACACCATAAACCAGCGCACCGGCTGCACACATAATAAGCAACGCCGCTACACGTCGCCATTGGGTATCATCGGTGGGGAAGTAGGGTAACATGACATAAAGCACACCAACCATGGCACTGGTAGAGACGGCAAACTGGGCAAACAGCTTTTTCCAGTGGCTACCGAAACGGAAGATGTCACGCTTATGTAAGAAATAATATAACAGACCTGCGTTCACAAAGGCCGCTCCAGTAGTTGCCAATGCTAAACCACCGTGCAGAGGTATGTCTAAAAAGTAAAATACACCAATAAAAATAACACTAAAAACCATGTTGGCAAAAACGGAGATGATACCAATTTTTACGGGTGTTCTGGTATCTTGACGCGCAAAAAAGGCAGGTGCAAAGATTTTTATCAGCATAAATCCTAATATACCACCAGCCATACTACGCAACGCAAGTGAGCTCATTTGTGCATCGCGCAAGGTAAATTCGCCACGCAAAAACAGCGCTTGCATGAGTACATCTGCCAATATAAATAGGGCGGCTGATGCTGGCACGCCAACCAAAATAATTAAGCGCGCTGCCCAATCAATGGTCTTTTTAAAACTCACATCGTCTTTTTGGGCTTCGCTCTTTGACAAACTTGGTAAAATGACCGTACCGATTGCTACGCCAATCAAACCTAGTGGTAACTCGCTCATGCGCTCAGCAGCATACAACCAAGAAACTGAGCCGCCAATCATTAATGACGCAAAAATCGTATTTAATAATAAATTGATTTGGGTGACAGAAACTCCAAAAATCGCAGGAAGCATGAGTTTTAAAATTCGGCGGACACCTTCATGCTGAAAATCAATTTTGGGTGCAACGAGCAGTTTTTGTTGCCACAGCTGCGGCAATTGTATCAAAAACTGTAGCAGACCAGCGATAGCCACGGCATAGCCGAGTGCCATGATGGGCGTATCGAACATCGGAGCGAAAATCAATGCGCCACCAATCATACATAGGTTCAATAGTACGGGCGCAAAGGCGGGTGCGGCAAAACGGCCATAGCTTTGTAAGATACCGCTCGCAAACGCCGTCATAGAAATGAACAATAAATAAGGAAAGGTCAGGCGTAGCAACTCTGTGGTGATGGCAAACTTATTGGGTTGATCGGCAAATCCTGGCGCGAATAATGTCACCACCCAAGGCGCGATTAACATGACTACTACTGTGAGCATAGACAGCACCAGTAGCAGCGCGCCTGACGTACGACTGACTAAAATCTGTACCTGCTGTAAGCTGTATTTTTCTTTATATTCCGATAAGACTGGAACGAAGGCTTGGCTAAATGCGCCTTCTGCAAACAAACGCCGCAAAAAATTGGGTATCTTAAAGGCGACCAAAAAGGCATCCATCAGACCACCAGCGCCAAAAACACCTAATAATATGATATCGCGTACTAGACCTAAGATACGAGATAGCATGGTCATGCTACTGACCACCATGGTTGAACGAAATAACCGACTTTTTGCCATGAGAACCTATTATGCTAATTTATTTACTAATGGTTGTGTGCTGATTTGCTGGTGTCAAAAAACTGACGAATTATAGCACTTTCATGACTGAGATAAATGGATTGAATGTGGGAAATGCTGAGCATTGATAGCAGGCGCTACGTGTTCAAGTTGTCGGCGACCAGCTCGCGTAACTTTGTCCATTCAAAATAATCGCCGGGGTCAGTTTTGCGCCCTGGTGCAATATCACTATGGCCTGTTAGATGTCGTCGCGTTTTAGGATAAGCCCTGTAGATAGCAGTGATAACTTGGGCGAGCGTTTCATATTGCACGTCATTAAAGGACACAAAATCTGACCCTTCAAGTTCGATGCCAATGCTATAATCGTTACATTCAGTTCGACCCAAGTAGCTGGATCTGCCCGCATGCCATGCCCGCTGGTCAAAGCTTACAAACTGAGTTATTGCCCCATCACGCTCGATGAATAAATGCGCTGACACTTCTGCCCCTTGAATGGTTTGAAAATAAGGGTGAGCATTCCAGTCTAATTGATTGGTAAATAAAGCCTTAACATAGTGCATACCATTGGCATCGCACGTGCCAAACTCATTGGGTGGCAAGCTGATATTATGAATGATGATGGTGTCAATGCTCGTATCTGCCGGTCTTTTATTGTGGTTCGGTGAGGCAAGCCAAGTAGCTGCTGATAATCGACCAGCGCTAATGGTCATTGGTGATGCTTTGGACATAAAATTCTCTTTTTATAGGTAGTGAACAAATACAAAGCTGACGCCTTTATTTGATAGATTTGGATACAATGATAAGCATGATATATCGGTTAAAATGGTCAATCTCAAAGATATTTTTAGTGTACTTATATTAATAATGTATTTAAGTTAGCCATTTAGCAGACATTACTAACCAGACCTTAATTGCGCAAGCAGCGTGTGAATCATAATGTGCGAGGTTTTACCCCATGGCTATAAAACCTATTTCTCTATCTGTAAGTTGTACCTTAACGGCAATTGGTCAGCGAACACGTTTACCTTTTGCTATGGCAGGACTGCTACTCTCTACTCAAGCGCAGGCTTTTTTGCCGACACTGCTATCGGTCGTGACGACAGAAGAATTAGCATCTACGTCACAACATACTGCGCCACATAATAGTACTCAACAAGATGCTCAAAGTGTGCAAAATGTTTCAGCTGGACACAGTAGCAAGGCGGAACAATTATTAGCCGACTGGCGCAAACAGGTAAAAGCAGAAAATCTGGCACAGCATACAACATGGCGACGCTTATTGTATTTTTATGAGGGTCAAAATAGCGCTTTTGCTAAAAAGAAAACGCAGAGTTTGATTGATGACCCAAGCTTCTTTTTAAGCGAGCGTGGTCGACAAGATTCAGGCGCAGAATTAGATGCCATGTTGGTAGCGCTTGCACAAGAATTGACACTGTCTTCTACTAATAATAACCAAGCTAACACCCAAGCCAATCGCTCCGTTTTATGTCGTTTTCCAGCACGAGTAGCGTGGTTAAAAAATGTGTTAACCATTGATGGTACGAGCCTATCGGCTGATTGCCCTGAGCTTGATGCGTGGATGCAGAAGCTTGCCCCCGAGCAGCTGTCTATCATGTTTGCACAAGAATATTTAGACAATCCTACTTCAGCTTTCGCTCATACTTTATTGCGTATTGATTCAAAAGCAAGTGCGGCTGATCCGAACCAAGTCCATCATGCTTATGCGCTCAATTATACGGTGGGCGGGAATCCAGCAGATAGTTTTCCAGTGTATGCGGTCAAATCTATGATCGGCGGCTATGACAGTATCATCGAAATAGATCCTTATCCTGAAAGATTTGCCAAATATATACAAGATGACGAACGTGATGCGTGGACATATCAGTTGAATTTGACTCCAAGCGAGGTGCAACAAATCATAAGACATGTTTGGGAAACCAAAGATTTGGAGCTGCCGTATTATTTCGCTACCGATAATTGTGCGTCTGAGATTTTACGTCTCATTGATGTGGTACGACCGCAGCAACATTTATTGAGTCAATTGCCTCATGCGGTCATTCCATCAGATGTTGTACAGTTATTAAAGAATGAGAATCTACTGGGCAGCACCAATTATACGCCTGCCGACAGCACGTTACGTCAAGCACAGCTTAATGAGGTTAAGCACCAGCGTGACCAATTAGGCTATCACAATAGTGCAAAACAAACTGTCAATGAGATTAAATCGGCGCAGCTCAATCCAGTGTCAAGTATGTCAGATAATAAGCAGACATTATTACCGCGTCTCATTGCGGTATCGGATAACAACCCAATAGACAGACACCCATTGCAGCTTGGTTATATGGGTTTTGGTCAACGCGGGGATAATAATTATATCGATATTGGTGTGAGAGCAGGCTACCATGATACCCTCGATCATCCATCAGGGTTTCCACAGTTTTTTGACTTAGAAGGTGCTGCTGCAACCTTGCGTCTATATGACCAAGATGACAATTCATTAAGCAATCGTGATTCCCAATCAAAAAGCGTGGTCTTGCAAAACGTAACCTTGATTCGTGGCCGCTCTTTTAATCCCATTAACTCTGCCAAAAAAGGCAAAACGTGGGGCGCAACGATAGAGGCGACACGTATCAACGATGGCTCACAAGAAGATGGGACAGATCATTTAGTGGGTAGTGTGGGTTATGAGACAGGTTGGTCATGGGCATTTGGTACACCGAGAGCAAATACAGGTGAAATGCCACCGCAGCTATGCTATACCTTTTTATCAGGCACCGCGCAAGGTGGGCGAGGTCTTAATAAGGGTTTTCGCGTGGGTACAGGCATAAATGCAGGTTGTCGTTATCAGATTAACAATCAGTTACGCGCGCAAGCTGAATTGCAATTGCCATATTGGTATCATGGCAACAGTGATGAATCCGATGTTCGTAGTCATTACTGGCAGCCGATATCGACTTTAGGTTTACAGTACGATATTGATAAAAAGCAAGCGTTACGTATCAATGCCAACTATGACTGGCAAGATCGCGTCGCTGCCAATGACGATGTTCAACTATCATATAGACGATATTTTTAGACGTTTGGCTTTTATAGTCGATACTAAATAAAGTCGATACACGATATTATGACGCGAGACTGGGACAAATTTTTCTTGCTTGCTGTGCCTGTGCAGACAGGGGCTGCAAAAAATTTATCCCAGTTTCGCTGATACTCTTCTATGTTGATTTGACTATAGGCATTTGGCAAAGATAAGGATGTAGTATGAGCACTCAGAAACTTTTGATTATTGGCCAAGGCGACATCGGTTTGCCAGTGACCAATAAGCTTGCACAAAATGGTTTAGACGTCACTGGGCTGGCACGCGGTGAGCGTCATCAGTATGCTTTGGATGATAAAGCAACATTTATGCAAGCCGATGCGCTGACGCTCAGTGCTGAGCAATTGCAAGGCTTTACTCATATTGCGATTATTGTGACGCCTGATGAATATTCTACCAGTGGTTATCACAACAGTTATTTGGCCATCAATCAGCACCTAGCACAATTTTCCGATAAACTTACTGAACTTGAGCGCATTGTTTTTATTTCGTCAACGGGCGTTTATGGGCAAGATAATGGCGAATGGATTGATGAAAATACGGTACCTATGATGCCTGAGCGTGAAGCGTCAAAAGTTATCTTGCAAGCAGAAAAAGTATTACAACAAGGTTTTGGGGACAAAGCGATTATCATTCGTCCCAGCGGTATTTATGGACGCGCGCGCCTCATGCGTTTGCGTAAAGCCAAAGAGTCACAAAAAGAGCCAGTGGCAGCAGAGCATTGGAGCAATCGTATTATGGATCGTGATTTGGTCAATATTATTGCCAATGTATTGACGTGCGATGCACCAAGACCTATTTATCTGGCCACTGACTATATGCCAGTCACGACTTTTGAGCTGACCACTTGGCTCAGCAAACAGGTGGATGAAATGCCTCCTGCTATTGATGATACAAAAACAGCCGTCACAGGAAAACGCTTACACAGCAACATTCCATTAGCTTGGCTGGATTATCCTGATTGGCAAGTAGGCTACCGTGATATTTTGCACCATCAAGCTTAAACTAGGTCTAGAGTAAGCCTAAATTTGGCCTAGTATCAGCGTTCGGTTTACTTCGTTTTAAACTTTATTTTTAGAGAGACTTCATGACTCAGCCTTCTACTTCTGACAATCGCGTGCCTCATGCTGACTTTATTGCAGAGGGCTGTAAGCGTGCAGAAAGTAGTGCTGAGCCATCGTCTATTTCACCTGATAACAAGCATCCTGCGATTGTACATCCTAATTTTGATCCGAATAGATCGCCAGTAGATCCATCTAGACCTTTGACTGATATTCCAGAACCGACACGGCGACTAGAAGGTCAATTGCGCCGGCTTTATGGTCATTCAGTGCGTTTTCATGCGCCTAATAAAGACAGTTTATCGAAGTGGGCACTGATTGCGTCAGAGGCGTTATCTGAACATTTATCATTGTTAGAAGCGGCGCAGCTTATTGACTTGCCAGCTGGTTTTTACCAAAATCACAGTGAGCAGCCATTATTATCGCCATTACATGACATGACGTTGTTGGATATGTCGGACATACAGCAGGCGATTCGGGCGTATCCAAAATTGCACCGATATGGTTTTACACTGAACGATTCGCCAACTGAGATGGTTGAAGTTACAGATAAGCATACTAAGGGTACGTCTGTCTCTTTACGGGTGCTGACCAAGCGTTATAATCCAGATGAATTGCTCAATAGTCTTTATGCTGATGATTGGCAAGTCATTCTACAGCCGCAAGTGTTTGAGACAGGTGAGGGCAGTTTGGCCACGGATATTATGGCTTGTAGTGCTGCAGTTCATGCCTTAAAACAATGTAGTACGCGTAAAAGTATCAATGACCGTTATAGCGCAGCACAACTCTGCCAATACATACGCAGTTATGTGCTTAGCCAAATTACCCTTGAGCCCTCGCAGCGTCATGCCTATCGTCAAATACGCATTTTTGCAGGACACGTTATTGTTGCTGCTTATCATTTAGGCTGGGACATACAAGTCAGTGCGGATGGACACTGCTATTTTAATATGTCATCACGTAGTGGCTTGTTGACTCGATATCCTAATATGCAAGATTATGACATCAATGGTTGGTCAAGCTGATCAGTAATGCGTACAATAATGCAAATTTTTTGCCCTTCTTTTTGCTAATAGGAACGCCATAATGCCTAACATTCAACACCCTCAACACCCAGATTTTTCCTCTCATGCTTTTATTCAGCTGGCTCTAGACAATCAAGTGCTGAAGTTTGGTGAATTTGTACTCAAGTCTGGCCGTATCAGTCCGTACTTTTTTAATGCAGGTCTGCTTGCTACAGGTGAGATGTTGTCGTTATTGGCACGTGGTTATGCGGATGCATTGGCTGAACAAATAAGTACTGAGCAAATGCACAATGCAAATGGCACTAATGAGCAAGAGTTGGTCATTTTTGGTGCAGCCTACAAGGGTATTCCGTTTGTGGCAGCAACGGCGCAAGCATTATGGCTGCATCATGGTATCAATGCCAAGTGGGGTTACAATCGTAAAGAAGCCAAAACCCATGGTGAAGGTGGCAATTTAGTCGGTGCTAATGTCAGTGGCAAAGCCGTCTGGGTACTGGATGATGTGATTACAGCAGGCACTGCTATGCGTGAAGTGGTCGAGATTTTAGAGCAAGCAGGCGCAAGCGTCGCTGGTATTATCGTGGCGCTTGATCGCAAAGAAAAAGGTCAGGCTGAGCATTCGGCTATTCAAGAGCTGGCTGCGACATTACAAGTGCCAGTGCGTGCGCTTGTCGATATCGATGACTTGATCCGTTATTTGGCAGACGACAATAGCCAGCATAAAGACGCTACCCAATTGGCAAAAATGCAGCATTATCGTGAGCAGTACGGCGTATGATTTTGGTGAAATGCCTTTATCTGTCTATTTATAATATAACGTAAGTGAGTCTTACTATGAGCCAAGAAAACCAAAAAAAATCTCTAAACATACTTGTTATCATGGACCCAATCGAGCGAGTTAATTATAAAAAAGACACCAGCTTGGCGATGATGTGGGCCGCTCAAGATCGTGGTCATAGTCTGGGTTACTGTCAGATTCATGATTTGTGGTTGAATCGTGGCGAGCTGATGGTTGATACGCAGCCTGTAACCGTCAAGCGCGACCCGCAAGATTTTTATACACTGGGCGATAAGTCAACAGGTTTGGTCAGCGACTATGATGTGATTTTGATGCGTAAAGACCCACCGTTTGACATGCGTTTCATTTATGCTACATATATGCTTGATCATGCCAAAGCGGCAGGAGTACTCGTGGTCAATGATCCACAAGCGATTAGAGACTGTAATGAGAAATTATTTGCCACTTGGTTTAGTGATTATATGAGCCCAACGATTGTGACCAGCAAGCAAGCGCACATTCGTCAGTTCATCACTGAGCAACAAGATGTCATCGTCAAGCCATTGGATGGTATGGGCGGTACGGGTATTTTTCGTTTGACAGCTGATAGTCCTAATATCGGTGTGACGCTTGAGATGTTAACAGAGCTTGAAACCTTACCGATCATGGCACAGCGTTATTTACCAGAGATTAAGGAAGGGGATAAGCGTGTATTAATCGTCGATGGTGTGGTGGTTGATTATAGTTTGGCTCGTATTCCAAGCAAAGGCGAGACGCGTGGTAATTTAGCCGCTGGTGGTAGCGGTGTTGCCATGCCTTTGACTGATATCGAACGCCAAGTGGCAGAAGTCGTGGCGCCAATTGTAAAAGAAAAAGGTCTGATGTTTGTCGGTTTGGACTTAATCGGTGGTCGAATTACTGAAATCAATGTTACTAGTCCGACTTGTGTGCGCGAGATTGATGACCAGTGCGGTACAGATATTGCGACAGATTTTATCATCGCCATCGAAAATAAATTAGTGATTTGAGCAAAGCGGCAAGGACAAAGTCATTATTTATCAAAGCCAAGCTCAGATTGCTAACGGCTTGGGTTTTTGTTATTGATGATGCATAAAGTGCTATATATCAGCCCACGATTTACACTATACTATGCGGTCTTTTATAGGCTGCTTATTCGTTGATGACTGGGATAGTTATGGATAATAAGTCCTTCATATAAATCAAGAAAAGATAGGCAAAGGTTCATGAAAACACCGCATATATTAATGATGGCTGCTGGTACAGGTGGGCATGTGTTTCCGGCGTTGGCAGTTAGCGAGGAGTTGACCCAGCGCGGCGCGGTTATCCATTGGCTGGGCACACCAAATGGTATTGAAAACGGCTTGGTCGAACCGACTGGCTATACGCTTCATGCAATTGATATGCAAGGTCTTCGTGGTAAAGGTATAGGGCGCTTTCTAAAAATGCCAGTGACTTTATTATCAGCGACAATGGCTGCGACAAAAATCATTCGTAACAATCAGATTGATGTAGTCGTTGGCTTTGGCGGCTATGTGACTGCGCCTGGCGGTATTGCTGCACGTTTGACCAAAACACCGCTGATTATTCATGAACAAAATGCCATTGCTGGCATGAGCAATCGCTATCTGTCAAAGATTGCAACCAAGGTTATGCAAGCTTTTGAGCATACGTTTGCAAATAGTGAGCTTGATGCAAAGCTTGAAACCGTGGGCAATCCCGTGCGCAATGCGATTACGGGTGTTGATGAACCGACTGTACGCTATGATATTAGTGACACCTCGCCCCTTAAATTATTGGTAGTGGGCGGTTCACTTGGTGCGCAAGTGCTAAACGACACCGTACCCAAGGCGTTGGCACTAATAGAACGTCCTTTTGAAGTTCGTCATCAATGTGGACGCAATAACGAGACCGCGACACAAGCGGCCTATGATAGCGAGGACTTAAGTGCGCATCAGTTTACTGTACAGCCATTTATTGATGATATGGCCGCGGCTTATAATTGGGCAGATGTCATTGTGTGCCGCGCGGGCGCATTGACCGTTACAGAAATTCAAAACGTCGGTATTGCCGCGATTTTTGTACCGCTGCCGCATGCCGTTGATGACCACCAAACTGCCAATGCCCGTACGTTAACCTCGCACGATGCGGCGATATTATTGCCGCAGTCTGAGCTAACACCGCAGCGCCTAAGTAGTGAGCTTACTGTACTTGATCGCCGTACTTGTTTAGCAATGGCAAAAAAGGGTCATGCTCTTGCCAATCGTAATGCCAGTAAGCAAGTGGCTGAACTTATTTGGAAAACCTTATAGAATTATATATAGCCCATGTTTTTGTGACCGACTGCTTTTATCACTGACTATTTTCATAATCCATTATTTTGATTCACTATATTTTACTAGCCTTTATTAAAGAGAAACCCTTATGTCTACCTCTGCGAAAGCTCTACCCAAGCGTTTGATTGAAATACCAGAAATGCGCCGTATTCAACATTTGCATTTTATCGGTATTGGCGGCTCGGGCATGTGCGGTATCGCAGAAGTAATGAACAATCAAGGCTATCAAGTCAGCGGTTCTGATATCGCTGAAAGCCTAGTGACTAAGCGTCTTCAGCAAATTGGCATTAAAATCTCAATCGGTCATGATTCCAAAAATATCGCCAATGCCGATGTCATCATTGTATCTTCAGCGATTGATCGTAATAATCCTGAAGTAAAAGCGGCATTAGAAGCGCGTTTACCAGTGGTACGCCGTGCCGATATGCTCGGTGAGTTGATGCGCTATCGTCATGGCATTGCCGTTGCTGGTGCTCATGGCAAGACTACAACGACCAGTTTACTCACCACGATGATGGCAGAAGGGCAGCTCGATCCTACCTACGTGATTGGTGGCAAGCTAAATGCCTCTGGTAAAAATGCGGCGTTAGGTAGTAGCCGTTTTTTGGTGGCAGAAGCCGATGAGTCTGATGCATCTTTCTTATCATTACGTCCGATGGCAGCGATTGTAACCAACATCGATCAAGATCATATGGAAACTTATGGCAACAGCTTTGATAAATTAAAAGCTGCTTATATTCAGTTTCTACACAATATGCCGTTTTATGGCTTAGCAGTGGTATGTGGTGATGATCCAGAACTATATGCGATGATTGATGATATTGGCCGACCAGTACTCACTTTTGGTCTTGAGCCGTTCAATGATGTACAAGCGATCGACTTGGTGACGGAAGGTACTAAAACGCACTTTACGGTATTACGCCGTGACCATGAGCCATTACGTTTAACCCTGAATATCCCTGGTACTCACAATGTCTACAATGCGCTTGCTGCTATTACTATGGCGACCGATGAGGGCGTAGATGATGAAGCGATTAAACGTGCCTTACAGAAGTTTGAAGGAGTCGGCCGTCGCTTTGAACAACATGCATCGGTCGATATTGATGATGGCAATGTATTATTGATTGATGATTATGGTCATCATCCAAAAGAAGTTGATGCCACCATCAAAGCCGCTCGCCAAAGCTTTCCTGATCGTCGCTTAGTTATGTTATTTCAGCCACATCGATACAGTCGTACGCGTGATTGTTATGATGATTTTGTCGAAGTGCTCTCAAGTGTTGATGAGCTAATGCTATTAGAGGTATATTCAGCAGGAGAAAGTCCGATTATAGGTGCTGATACCAAGTCATTAGCACGTAGTATTCGTTTGCGCGGCGAAATTGAGCCGACGATTATTGACAAAAACAACTTGGCTCCTGTTATGCAGCGTTTATTAAAAGCCAACGACATGCTTATCACCCAAGGTGCTGGGAATGTGGGGCAAATTGCTGTCGATTTGGCGGCAAATAACCTTTACCTCAAAAGCTAAAAAATTTTAGGAGCTGTCCTCATGACGACGAATAACACTCAAGAAAACACAGGTAATGCTAATAAAGCGATTGATAATATGGAAACTAACAAAGCCAATGACGCAACATTAGACAATACCGACAGCAAGGTAAAAGATGCTGGACAGTTTGGCAAAGTTGCCGTCGTCTATGGCGGTACCAGTAATGAGCGCAGCGTGTCGTTAGATAGTGGTGCGGCAGTGCTGCAAGCGTTACAAAACCAAGGCGTCGATGCCACTCATTTCGACCCTAAGCACCAAGACATTACTGAGCTACGGACTTATGATCGCGTCTTTAATGTACTGCATGGTCGCGGCGGCGAAGATGGTTTGCTACAAGGCGTACTGCAATGGTTTCATATTCCACAGACGGGTTCAGGTATTTTGGCATCAGCGCTTGGCATGGATAAAGTGCGTACCAAACAGCTATGGCAAGGTTGCGGCTTAGCAACGGCCCCGTTTTCATTGCTAACAGCCGATACGGACTGGCAACAAGTGGTCAATATGCTAGGACTGCCACTTATCATCAAGCCCGTTCATGAAGGCTCAAGTATCGGCATGACAAAAGTAAATAATCTCGATGAGCTTCCTGCTGCTTATGCAACTGCTGTGGAGTGCGGCGATGCAGTGATGGCCGAGCGTTGGATAACGGGTCGTGAATTTACGATTGTTATTATCGACGACGAAGCTTATCCCGTTATTCGTCTCGAACCTGCTGACATCACAAATTTCTATGATTTTGAGGCAAAGTATAATCGTAACGATACCAGTTATTACATCCCTTGTGGATTGAGTGGTGCTGATGAAAAGCATTTGCAGGAGCTGAGCCTTGCTGCATTTCGTGCCGTCGATGCAAAAGGCTGGGGACGCATCGATGCCATGCAAGATGAAGCGGGCAATTTTTGGTTGCTTGAAATCAATACCGTACCAGGTATGACCAGTCATAGCTTGGTTCCAATGGCTGCCAAGGCTCGAGGTATGGATTTCGATACGTTGTGCTGGCACATCTTAGCGCAGACGTTGTAGCTTATCGATACGGCTTTAAGTGCAACTGTTTAAGTAGTTAAGTTTAGGCAGCCACCTTTAAATAGGGTCTGTAACAGTAATCATATGATTAACATGTTTTTATCGATCTGTGATCCAAATACATGAATAATCAATTTTGTGAATAATGATGCTTAATGTCATCTATAGCCGCCCATGATATCTAGCGAAAACAACTCAATGTATCGCTAGAGCTGCTATAGCACAGCGTCATGTAAACTTGTGTAAATTCATTGTCATCAAGAAGGGTTAAGCTATTGTTTGACTATAAAATACGTTAATATTGTAATTGCTGGTCTGTTTTGGTGATATTTATGTTTTTAATAACTATAGCTTGTAAGTTATTCATAAATTGAGAAAAATGTTACGTTTAAATGAGAGTAAAAGCATCATATAAACCGTTTTAGCGACAGACTTTGATAACATATCAACTTAATAGGCCTCTGCAAAAAATATGCAGAGTTATATCAATAAATAGCATGCTCAGTTTTATGCAAATATAGGGAAAAAGGTCGTTATGGCTCAAACTGTCAACGAGGTAACTGACTTGATGAGTGATAAAACCCGTCGCCCAAACTCTAAATTCCAATTTTCAACGTCGGTCAAATATTTTTTTATGGCGTTGGTGTTAGGATTGCTAGTGCTAATATTGATAATGGGCGGTAAAGCGTTACGTGACGCGCCTCCAGCCGCAATCTATGTCAGCAGTCAAGGTTTGACAGCCCCTCAATATCGCTCATTGCAACAGGCGATGAGTCAGCAAAAAGTGAGCAGTTTCTTTACCTCTGATTTGCAAGCATTAAGAGATATTAGTACTGGTCTGGCGTGGGTCGATCAGGTTAGTGTTTCTCGTGACTGGCAACGCGGTATCGTGGTGACAGCACTGCCCAAGCAAGCAGTGGCTAATTTTGGTACAGAGCGTTTGGTTGATGCAAAAGGGGCGGTTTTTGTCCCTGCCGATAATAGTGATTTGACACAAGAGCGCTTTGCTACCTTGCAAGGTGAGATAACGCAAGCGCCCGTTATCATGCAGCAAATGCAGCAAGTCAATGACTGGTATGTACCACTTGGTATACAAGTAGAAGACATTATTTTGTCGCCAAGAATGACATGGCTGATACGTTTTGATAATGGATTGCGCGTTATCGTCGATAATGAAAACACCGCGCAAAAACTGCTGAATTTAAGCCAGCTGCTCAGTAATCAGTTAAGCACGCGCCGTGATGAGATACAGTCAGTAGATTTGCGTTACAAGAACGGCTTCACGATTGCTTGGAATGTAAGCCAGTCAGAGATTGATGAGTCACAACAGATAGTAGCAAGCGAAAACTAATAACTTTTAACGTTTTAGCTTGAGTAGTTTTAAGAGCATGTAACACTGAATATACAACATCATAGCGTATTGATAGCGCTTTTTTTAATGATCTAATGGGAACATCACTTGTTTTCCTGTTTAGCAATAATTTGTCTGGTACCATGAAAAATACTGAAAATCTGGTTGTTGTCCATCTAAGTGCCACCGCGGTTTATGCCGTTATTGGCAATGTTGTCTCTGCAAAAGACATTCGTATTTTGGGCGTGGGGCAAGTTAAAAATAGTGACTTTTATCAAGGTCGAATAAAACATCGTGAACGTCTACAAGGCGCAATCAAACAAGCCATTCAAGAAGCAGAAGATACTGCTAATTGCCGTGTTCATAGTGTGTGGCTTACGCTTGCCACGCCTGAGTTGTCTAGCAAAAACAGTGCAGGTGACGTACGGGTAGAAGATGAGGTTGTACGCGCCAAGGACATGGTAGAGGCTTTGACCAACGCCAAGTCACGCGACCTATCATCAGATTACTATTTGATGCATTGCTGTCAGCAAGGTATTTATGTTGATGAGCAAGATGTCATGGTAGATGATGCGATTGAGATGATGGCGCATAATATCACTGTGATGTATCACTTGATGATGATGCCCGTTTCTAGCCGTCAGAATATCCAAAAATTATTACAAAGTTGTGATGTTGGTATTGATCATATCGTGTTTGACGCAGTGACTAGTGCTGAATATAGTTTGATGAGTGATGAGCGCCAACAAGGTGTTTGTTTGGTAGATATCGGCGCTAGTACCACCAGTATCTGTGTTTATAAAGAAAACAAACTGATATTTACGCATTGCATTGCAACGGGCAGCCATGAAGTAACGATGGATATCTCAGCTGACTTTGGTATCTCAATGATCGAAGCGGAAAAACTCAAAAAGACTCATGGTACGGTCGATGTTAATAGTGTTGACCCAAGCTCATTCTTCATTTTTAAGCCACAAGGGTCAAATGATGAGATTAATGTTGGTGTTTATAATTTAGCACGCATCATTGAAGCGCGTTACGTTCAGATATTCACTGAGGTTGCTCGTCAATTGCATGAAGCTGGCTTGATAGGCTATATCGATAAAGGTATCGTACTGACTGGTGGCGGTAGTGTGATCAAAGGAATGATACCTTTTGCTAAAAAACTGTTAAAAATGCCAGTAGTATTAACCAATACGCACCCGGCAATCAGCGCTTACAATCATTTCGATAATGACGAATCATTTAAGCAGCTGAATATTCAGGTGAATGACCGCGCGTATCAAACGGCTTTTGGCACCTTATTGTATAGTCAAAGCGAGCAGTTCCGCCGTAGTGAAAAAAGCGAACCGGAAGCGGTTCAAAAGAATCGAGTAACTGGCGTTTTCCAAAGTGCAGGGCAACGTTTTGCTAACGTGCTAAAAAAGATATTGTAGCTTTGCTTTATAGGATACTTAAATGTTATAAAATTAGCGCCTTGTAAG
Source organism: Psychrobacter aquaticus CMS 56 (assembly GCF_000471625.1). Classification (GTDB taxonomy): domain Bacteria; phylum Pseudomonadota; class Gammaproteobacteria; order Pseudomonadales; family Moraxellaceae; genus Psychrobacter; species Psychrobacter aquaticus. The sequence continues at coordinate 204,014 of NZ_AUSW01000011.1, read as the reverse complement.
ATGCACTTAAGTGATTTAAGCAAAAAGTGAAGTAGCACCAAACCCAAAAAATATGATTGGCCGCGTCAAACTTGCTTAGCCTACAAATACGTAGTAATTGCACTCGTTTTTCTTGCTGCTCTAATTTTTGGGATTGGTATAATATGAAGAGTAATGCTTTGATCGGTAATGACATGTTTTGTCCAAACTGAACTATTTAAGCCATAGCCCTGTTTTATTTAAATACATTTATATATAGTGTGTCGATAGCGCGCCATATGAGTGCGTTACCACGTATCGATCATTACGCTATCTGCAACTGGAGAATCTTTTATATGTCAAAATACACCATGCCAGATGATAACCAGCTTCAAAACAACGGCCAAGCGAGCTTCACTGTATTCGGTGTGGGTGGCGGTGGCGGTAATGCGGTTGAACATATGGTACAGCAAGGAATTAGAGGTGTAACGTTTGTCTGTGCCAACACGGACAAACAAGCGCTTGATCGTTTGACAGCCCCTCATAAATTACAACTCGGGGCAAAAACAAACCGTGGTTTAGGCGCAGGTGCCAATCCAGAAGTTGGACGTGAAGCAGCAGAAAGCGAAGAAGAAGCAATTCGTGCTTTACTTGAGCATGCAGACATGGTGTTCATTACTGCTGGTATGGGCGGTGGTACTGGTACTGGCGCTGCGCCAGTAGTTGCTCGCATTGCAAAAGAAATGGAAGTGTTGACTGTGGCAGTCGTGACCACGCCATTTAAGTTCGAAGGCGGCAAACGTATCAAAGCTGCCAAGGCTGGTATTGAGCAGCTTACTAACTTCGTTGACTCTATTATTACCATTCCGAATGATAAGCTCATGAGTGTCTACGGCAATATCTCTATGCAAGATGCTTTCAAAAAAGCGGATGATGTATTGTTGCATGCTGTTCAAGGTATTGCTGAGACCATCGCTAGTGAAGGTATGATAAATATTGACTTTAATGATATTCGTACTGCTATGACGGCTAAAGGTCATGCGATGATGGGTATTGGCCGTGCAAGTGGTGATGATCGTGCGCGTCAAGCGACCGAAAAAGCCATCAGATCGCCATTACTTGATGACTTACGTTTGGAAAATGCCAAAGGTTTATTGGTGAACGTTATTTCTTCTGAATCTTTATCATTGGATGAGATGAGTAAAATCAGCGTGATCGTTGAGGAAATCACGGATATTGATGAGGCTCATATTTTCTATGGTTCTGTGATTGATGAAAAAATGGGTGATGATTTGCATGTCACCGTTATCGCAACTGGTTTAACCTTAGATGAAAACGCTGGTCAAGAGCCTGAAGTGGTGGCAGAGCAGCCAGTTCCTTCTGTCAATAGTACTCAGCCTGTTGATCCTAATGTACATACCAGTGCGTTAAACAGTCAAAAACAATCACAAGCTCAACTGTACCAAGACAGCGCTGCACGTTCATCAAGTGCGCCGCAAGAACAGTCTAAAACCAAAACTAACAGTATTCAAGACTATCTAAAGCGTCAACAAAATAAATAACAAACAGTTATTTTGGGTATGTCGAATGAAAAAAGCCAGCGCCTAGTCGCTGGCTTTTTTGTGTTTATATGAATATATAGACTCACTAGAGCATTTAATAGACATACATGATAGGTGTCATAGTAACGATAAGTGTTATCAATCAAGAAGATAAGTAAATTAGCCAGTTTTAACTGTGGCGAACTATGGGCAGGTAATGATACACTATGGCAATTGTAACAAAATATGTGAGAAAACAGCCATGAACCAAAGAACCATAAAAACTGCGATAGCTGTGACGGGTACAGGTCTTCATAGTGGTCAGCCTGTTGATTTAGAGTTTCATCCGCAGCCAGTTGATACTGGTATTGTTTTCGAGCGTTCTGATATAGAAGGCAGTCAACCTATTCCAGCCAGTGCTTTTTTAGTGCAAGACACTATGATGTCATCGAATTTAGTATTTGGTGGTACACGAGTTGGCACCGTTGAGCACCTGCTAAGTGCGATCGCTGGGCTTGGGGTGGATAATCTACTCGTCCGTGTCTCTGCTTCAGAAATACCTATTATGGATGGCAGCGCCGCACCTTTTGTTAGATTGTTGCTTGACGCAGGGCTGTGTGAACAAGAGGCTTTGAAAAAATTCATTAAAATTGTACGACCCATACGAGTTAAAGTAGAAGACAAGTGGGCAGAACTGCGCCCTTATGAGGGATTCGAGTTAAATTTCGAAATCGATTTTGATCATCCTGCTATTGACAAAAACTTTCAACATGCACAACTGCAATTTTCTACGCAAAATTTCATTGAACAATTGAGTTCAGCACGTACTTTTGGTTTTTTACGTGATATTGAGACGTTACGTCAGAATAATTTAGCGTTAGGTGGCAGTATGGACAATGCGATTGTCATTGATGAAGTCAATATTTTGAACGAAGAGGGTTTACGCTTTAATGATGAGTTTGTTCGTCATAAAATTTTAGATGCTTTGGGTGATTTATATTTGATTGGTTATCCAATTTTGGGTCGTTTTAATGCGTATAAGTCGGGCCATGCATTAAACAATTTACTGGTACGTGAAATATTATCAAATCACGATAACTTTGAAATTGTAACTTTTGATGACAATGTAACTTGTCCTATTGAGTATTTACCTTTAACTGGATTGGCTGTTGAAGGATAAATACAGGAATATACACGAAGTATCGAAACAATTACGCAATATTACATAATATGGTTATAATTACATTCTTATAATATTCGTTATTTTGAATATAACGTCTGAATTATTTTAATGATTAAGCTCTATAGTAGAGTGTGTAAAAGCTGTAGATGATTCTTAAATCATCTGTTGGTGACATTCATAATATGAATGGTGCTAGCAGATGATTTTTTTTGTTTATAGCATTACAAAAACCCAGCGTTACCAGCGCCATTTTATGCTTTTAGTTACATAACTTTACATAGTAATACTAAGTTTTTTAATGATTTGCCAAGCGTAAAAGTGCTTTTTTGAGATTTTCATCAGTGGTGACATGCTCTGCAGCCTGTGATATAGTCCGCTTTGTGTTTTGGCTAAGAGCCTGATTTTTATTAGCTTCACAAGGTTTTGATAAGGTTGCTAACAACGCTGAAGGTTGTTTAGAAGAATGATTATCAGCAGATGTTTTAGCTACTACGACGCGAATTTGCTTGAGTTGTTTAAATGTAATTGACTGCTCTGTTAGAACTTGCAAATAAGCGCTCTGTAAATAGCGAATGTGATTGGCAGCAGTTATTGAACCAACACTGAGTGTTAATTGCTCAGAGGTGAAGCCTACGACCCAACAGGTATTGAGGATTTCCTCAGGTAGACAATCTACCAATAACTCTTTTACCTCATTGGTCACTTTTATATATTGTCGTATGTTATCAGCAAGAGTTTGAGGTAGCGCGCTACCAGCAAAGGCTTGATGATCGATAAGCTGGGCAAGCCGATTGGGCTGTTTTTTTGACATCGTGATGACTCATCTAACAGGTGACAGAATCGATATTCATAATAGACATGCTAAAAGCAGCATATAGCAAACGGTTTGTGAGACATTTAGAGAAAGAGTGGGCTGTTGTAACAAGGATTTTATCACGTTTGTTTAATGATTATATCCTCTCAATTAATTGATGCTTTGTCACGGATGACGAGCGGACTTGTATTAACAATAGGTAGTAAATTTATGAAACAAGCTTTATTAATTTTGTCAGTATTGGGAATGGGTGTAGCACAGACGAGTGGTGCTGTCGAAACGACCTTTCAACCGAATAATACCTTGAGTCATACCATCACAAATATTTCTACTTCTGCGAACTATGGTTCTAGTCGCAACATTTATAGCACTAACAGTGGTGCTCACGTATACAGTAACGATGAGATCAGTCAAGCCATTGATAACTTAAGTGCACATGCTAAGCAAAAAGAATACCAGCTTGCTTCTCTCACCAGCCGTTTGTCTTATGAGCAGCGTCAGCAGCAAGCCAGTCGCACTCCTGATAGAAACTCAGCGCCTGCTATCGCAGCCGCAAATGCAGCACGAGTTGCGCTATCTAGAAGCTCTGGCTACTGTGCCCGTTATGTACGTAAAGCCCTACAATCAGCTGGTTACGAATTTACCCCCAATCCTTCAGCTTATCAGTATGCTTCACGCGGTACTTTGGCTCAAGCAGGTTTTGCCAAAATTAGCAACAATACGCAACCTCAAGTTGGTGATGTCGTTGTTTTTAACCGTACTTCAAGTCGTCCGCATGGTCATATCCAAATCTTTGATGGTAACATCTGGGTATCTGACTTCCGTCAAAGCAGTATCAATCCTTATAGTGGCACCCATAGCTACACCACATGGCGTGATTCGCAATACGTTGATGATGCGTCAGACCGTGGTATATACCTTGCGATGGCTGATAAATAATAGCCAGTTAGCAAAAACAAAACTAAAAGCTTTCTTCGAACTCAGTGATGGTCTTTATGACCTTGCTGGGTTTTTACGTTTTAAACAGCGATATTGAGCCGTAAAGGTAACGAGATTTGTTTTTCTCTCTAATAGTTATCGGTTATCAAAGCTTATTTAACGTCTCTAAAGATCAAATTTCGACCAATAACGGCGATCATGAAAGTCAGGGGGCGTGGCATGGCTTGGAGCAAAATATAAAGCAGTCTCACCAAACCATAAGATGACACAAGGATGTAAGTGCTTAATGGTCGTATGTCCGATGGCGTATTGCTGATTGGGTAGTTGGGTCAAAGGCAAGCCAACACTTCGCTCATAATGATAAGATTTGGGTGAGAACGATGCGGTGTTAGACAATGGGCTTTCTACGGACATTACTGACGGCTTGGGATTATGAACCCAATTAACAGAGACCCGTGTGTTTCCATCTGGTTGATATAAAGGCATAGGCGGTAAGGTATTAGGATGACGATAACGCTCAAACTGATAAAGCGCATAACGTCCATCTGGACTGGCGTTCATTTCGATATAAGACTCGGTATTGTCAGCACAGACTGTATCGTCGTCATTGACCAAACGACCAGTGACAAAGCACTCAAGGCAAGTCTCCTCCCATAAGTAATCAACAAAGCCGACGTGTGCTGATTGCCATGTTGGCCAGTTTAGTTGAGTGGCTAACGCCTGTGTCGGCAAAGTAACTCGATAGCTTAGCTGCAACTGCAATATTGGGTGTCGCACAATTTTGACACTGACATGGATACCGATACGCTCTAACTCATCTACGGTCACGTCAAGCTGTTGCGCATCGTTGGCTATCGTGTCCGTGGCTACGCAAAGATTAAAAGTTTGGCTCATGATTTGATAATACTCAAAAATAGTGATGAGGAAATATGCGACCTGCTTTATGATTGCCTACTACAAAACAAGTAAATTCCTGACAAATACCCAATATAAAAGCCGCGAGCAAGTTGCATCGCGGCTTTTATATTTCATTTTCACTGTTTACTGGTGATATATGCAGTTATTGCGACTAAAATTATGCTAGTCATCACGAGCTACTGCGCGTGACGTGCTAAGTTAGATAGCTTTGGGTTAGCATGTGGGTTTTGGCGTAGTAATAATGCCATGCGGCCTATAGAATGAACCAAAGACGCATTCGCAGCAGCGGCAAGCTCAGCACCGATGACATCACGCTCCTCTTTTGTGCCAGCAGGTAGTTTTACTTTGATAAGTTCATGATCTGTTAAAGCACGATCAATCTCCTCAGTAATGGTCGGCGTAACACCTTTATTGCCAATCATGACAATCGGTTTAAGCTCGTGACCAATGCCTCTTAGACGTTTAATTGTAGCGTTATCAAGTTCCATAGAATTCCTAAGTGTTGGTAAAAATAAAAGACGGTGCTATCGAGAGCAATTAATGACTATTATAGATAGTCTGTGGTCATCTTGCATGAGATCAGCAGGATTTTGCACGATTTTACGTGATGAAAATGTTAAAATGAATGTTTGGTCACATTATAAACGCTACTGTCTTATAAAACAGCGTTTTCGCCAATAGAATTTGCTTAGTTTCAGACCATAAAATAAATTAACAGCTTGATTGATCACATATCTAAAAAATTGTACTTATATGAAAAGCATTTTATAAATGTAGTAGCGATTCAACAGGTATGTATTCGTGTTTTGCAAATTGAGAGGAGCAGGTATTTTGGCCACGCGTATTGAAAACAAAAAATTGTCAAAAAGTAGTAGTGCTTGGATGAAAGAGCATATTGACGATCATTATGTGCAAAAGGCTCAAAAAGACGGCTACCGTGCTCGTGCAGCTTACAAATTATTAGAAATTAATGAAAAGACCAACCTTATCAAAAAAGGCATGACGGTCGTAGATTTGGGTAGTGCCCCTGGTAGTTGGTCGCAAGTCGCCAGCCAACTGGTAGGTGAAAAAGGTATTTTGATTGCCTCCGATATTTTGCCTATGGATGCGCTTGCTGACGTGACCTTTATTCAGGGTGACTTTCGCGAAGCAGAGGTGTTTGACACCATCATGGCAGAGGTTGGTGATAGACAAGTTGATGTAGTGTTGTCTGATATGGCACCCAATACCGCAGGCAATAGTGCTATCGATCAGCCACGTATGATGTATTTATGTGAGCTGGCAGTGGAATTTGCTTTGGCAACCTTACCAGAAGGTGGCGCGCTCATTATGAAAGTGTTTCAGGGTGAAGGTACGCAAGAATTACGCAAGCAGATGCAGCATGATTTTAGTAAAATCCGTAGTATCAAACCTAATGCGTCACGACCACGTTCAAAAGAGATGTTTTGGGTAGCCATCAAATAGTTTTAAATTCAATGAGTTGCTGGCCTTGCAAGCGAGATGTCGAGACAGCATAAAGTATATTTCTTGTAGAATTAAAACCGCTACAATCGTTAACTGAATAAAAGCGAAACTTGCTTGAATTATGCAGGTTAGCACCACATATCATGGTATATTAACTTTGTTTTAAGCATATGTTTTAGGCAAAGTCGTCTGATAATAAGCGCTAGATATGCTCATATACGATAAATGTTTGCGTGACTGATGTCCGCAATTTATTAAGTCAGCCGTAATGCGATATTTGAGTTGCGTAAGTCTGAGTCAGAAATTTTAATGTTAGTATATTCATTAAAATGAGCGATAGGTTTATAGACGTCACGTGTTTAGTAAACACACCAATAAGTAAGGGATGGGAATAACTAGTGAGCGACATGGTAAAAAATACCTTATTGTGGCTGGTGGTAATCGGCGTTTTAGTGCTGGTGTTTAGCGGCTTTGATCAATCCTCTGAGCCGGATAGCCTTAACTACTCTGAGTTTGTGACCGCTGTGTCAGAAAACCAAGTAGCCAGTGTTGAAATCGATGGCGAGCAGATCACCGGCGAAAAGAAAAATGGCTCATCTTTTGAGACTATTAGACCAGCTGTGTCAGATGATGAGCTGATGCCAATGCTGCGTGAGAACCAAGTCGAAGTTCAAGGGACTGCGCCAAAACGCCAAAGCGTATTGATGCAATTATTGATAGCCAGTTTCCCGATTCTATTGATTATTGGTTTGTTTTTATTCTTCATGCGTAACATGCAAGGCGGTGCTGGTGGTAAAGGCGGCGGCCCCATGAGCTTTGGTAAATCGAAAGCGAAAATGCTGACTGAAGACCAAATTCACGTCAATTTTGAAGATGTGGCTGGTTGTGAAGAAGCTAAAGAAGAAGTCGTCGAAGTGGTCGAGTTCTTACGCGACCCCGATAAATTTACCAAGCTTGGTGCGACGATTCCACGTGGTATCTTGATGGTAGGGCCACCGGGTACAGGTAAGACACTATTAGCAAGAGCCATTGCTGGTGAAGCAAAAGTACCATTCTTCTCAATTTCAGGTTCTGATTTTGTTGAAATGTTCGTTGGTGTCGGTGCATCACGTGTCCGTGATATGTTTGAACAAGCGAAGAAAAGTGCGCCTTGCATTATCTTCATCGATGAGATTGATGCAGTCGGTCGTCATCGTGGTTCTGGCATGGGCGGCGGCAACGATGAGCGCGAGCAGACATTGAACCAATTATTGGTTGAAATGGACGGTTTTGAAGGCAACGAAGGTGTGATTGTCATTGCTGCAACCAACCGTGCAGATGTGCTTGACAAGGCGCTATTGCGTCCGGGTCGCTTTGACCGTCAGGTACAAGTAGGCTTGCCAGATATTAAAGGTCGTGAGCAAATTCTTAAAGTGCATTTGAGAAAATTGCCAAACACGATTAGTGTAGACGCAAGTTCTCTTGCTCGTGGTACGCCTGGATTCAGTGGTGCACAGCTGGCTAACCTCGTCAACGAAGCAGCATTATTTGCAGCACGTCGTAACAAGACCAGCGTTGATATGAACGACTTTGAAGATGCAAAAGACAAGTTATATATGGGTCCTGAGCGTAAATCTATGGTGATACGCGAAGAAGAACGCCGCGCCACTGCTTATCACGAAGCAGGTCATGCCTTAGTTGCTGAACTACTACCGGGTACCGATCCTGTGCATAAAGTCACTATTATGCCACGTGGTTTTGCCCTTGGTGTTACTTGGCAGTTGCCAGAACACGACCAAACCAGTATGTATAAGTCGAAAATGTTGAGTGACATTGCTATTTTGTTTGGTGGTCGTATTGCTGAAGAAGTCTTTATCAATCAAATGTCGACGGGTGCTTCAAACGATTTTGAGCGAGCAACCAAAATGGCACGTGCCATGGTGACGAAATACGGTATGTCTGATGCACTTGGTATTATGGTGTACGAAGACGATGATAGCTCACAAGGATATTTCGGTGGCGGTGGTCGTACGATCTCAGAAGCGACGCAGCAAAAAGTCGATGACGAAGTACGCCGTATGTTAGAAGAGCAATATGATATTGCGCGTGAATTGATCGAAGGCAATCAAGAAAAAATGCATGCGATGGTTGATGCTTTGATGAAATGGGAAACCATTGATCGCGATCAATTGCAAGACATTTTGGCCGGTGAAAGTCCGCGTCCACCACGTGTTTATCAGCATAATGAAGTAAACTTGTCAAAAAATGATATTAAAACGACCAATTCAACACCGCCACCATTACCAGCGATGTAATGAGTCGTTAATTAACCATGATAAAAAGCCCTTTTGAATAAAGGGCTTTTTTGTGGTTATCATTTTATGAAGGGTTTAGGACAGAATAGAGTTTACTGGTATTATAAGTAAAACAGCAATCATCAGAATTGCTTTTATAAAATTTATCTATAGTGGATTGATTATGTCCTTATTTCAACCTTTACTCAGCTATGAGATATCAAGTCGTGATAAAACCTTGGATTTATCGTCGCCACATATTATGGGTATTCTCAATGTCACACCAGATTCGTTTTCAGATGGTGGACAGTTCAATGCAGTAGAAAAAGCTGTTGCACATTGTCAGAAAATGATAGCAGATGGTGCGACTATTATAGATATTGGTGGTGAATCTACCCGTCCAAATGCCGATGCTGTGGCCACTCATGCTGAGATACAGCGTGTCGTCCCCGTCGTTAAAGCTATCAGGCAGCATTGTGGTGACAGTATTTGGTTGTCTATTGATACCAGCAACCCTATCGTTATGCAGGCAGCTTTTGAGGCGGGAGCTGACATTTGGAATGATGTGCGGGCACTAAAACGTGAGGGCGCGATCGCAGTAGCGGCTGAGCTTGATTTACCTGTGATGCTCATGCATATGCGCGGTGAGCCGACAACGATGAATAATCTCGCACAATATGACGATATGGTTAGTGACGTAACTACAGAGCTGATGGTACGCATTGAGGAAGTAACAAGTTTGGGTGTCAAGCGTGAAAAAATAATTATCGATCCAGGTTTTGGTTTTGCTAAGAACTATGATCATCATTGCGCCTTGTTAACGCAACTTGAAAAGTTACAAGCACTGGAATTACCAATGATGTTTGGTATTTCACGTAAGCGTTTTTTAGGGGAAGTATTAACCAAGAGTGGCATTACATCAATGATGACGACACAAGCGGTAGAGCGTGATGTGATAGGAGTTACTGCGGCAGTTTTTGCATTACAGCAAGGGGCCAGTATCATTCGAACCCATAATGTGGCCATGACACAGCAAGCGGTATCGTTGTGGAGTCAGTTATCTGCGTATAATCATCGCTAGTATTATTTTATAAAATTTAACACCTAGCACTGTTGTCTGGCGCTATGGTCAAGTTAATATAAAAAAGAGCCAGCGAGATTGAGATAAATATAGTGAGTTCAGTATAAAAATAATACAGCGGGACTGAAATGCTTATCTTTAAACGAGAAATTTCGCCGCCTCTGTCTGCACAGGCACAGCAAGCAAGAAAATTTATACCAGTCCCGCGTTGGAATATAATGGTTCTGTTGTGTTTAGAATCGACTATAACATCAGTTATCAAAATCTTAGTAAACGTCTTATCAAAACCCCTTTAAATAAATGAGAGTAATTTTATGTCCACCCCGATTCAGCCAGAACCAACCAATGAGCAGCGCCGCATTATTTATCAAGCCCGTCGCGGGTTAAAAGAATTGGATTTTTATTTTGATCCTTATGTTAAAGAGCTGTATCTAACGGCAGACTCTGCTGAGCAGGACACATTTGCGCAAATGTTGACGCATGAAGACCCTGATTTGTTAGACTATTTTACCAATCAAAATCGTCCAGAAGATGATGCCATATGGACATTGGTCAATAAAATTAAAACGTGGCGTCATACCAAGGATTTGGCTTAATGGTTAGTGCTTAATTTGGATACAAATAATAATTGGCTACATTTAAGATAGATAGTTTTGAACTTTTGATTGCCTATTAGTCTCACGTTTTCTTTGGCGTTTACACATGACAGTAACCCCTTTGCGTATTGATACTGCTATTCAGCCTGCCAGCTACTTACGTTTAATGCTGTATGTTGGTTTAACCGGCGTTATGGTTGTACTTGCATGGTTTGCTGCTTTAGCATTGTGGCAGTCTGTGCTTATCCTAACAGTCTCCGCAGCAGTTACTATCTATCTGACGCTCTCACGACCGATACTATTGCATTTTAGCCAGCCACCGCTTAGTCAGCGTGTCGATAGACAATGGCAACTCCTGATTCGTACGAGTCGCGGTGATGAGCTATGGCAGGCACAATTAATCAATGTTTACCGCTATCAGTGGGCGATGAGCTTTGAATTCATTATCGTAGAACCTTATAGACGGTCTTTGTCAGTGACAGTATTTCGCGATCAAGTGAGTGCTGATCAATGGCGGGGCCTGAGTATTTTGGCCAATGTTAGCGGTAGCAAAGCGGGGTGAGCCATTAGTATTTTATTACCTTCAACTTTGTTTTCCTTTTACAGTTTTATGAACGCTCTACAAACTTACGAACGCCTACATGTCATAACAAAACACCTATCTTTGTGATAAAAGAGATTTGCTATATTGCAACATAAGAATAAAGCATATAAGCCAACACTCTTTTCCATCATGTGCTGATGCACTGTCAGTGTTTTGCAAGGGAGTCGTGGCTTATACTAATAAATAGTATGACAAAAAGAGGAATAAATTATGAGCTTATTAGGGAATTTAGTGAGCCAAATTGCCCGTAGTGCTATGGATCCAGAAGATGCCCAGCGTAACCCAGTTAACCAACGTACTACCTCTCATCGGACTGGCGGCCTTGGAGACATATTGGGTAGTGTGCTAGGCGGCGGCAGTCAAGCAGGTGGCTATAACCCAAGACAATATGATCGTCAACCAGATAATGGCTTCGGTTTGGACGATATTATAGGTGGTCTCACTGGCGGCAATCAACGCGGCAGCGTAAGCTCAGGCGCTGGTGGTCTGGGAGATATCTTAGGCGGTGTATTGGGTGGTCAACGCACGAGAGGCGGTTTTGGTGGTAAGGGTATGCTAATCGCTGCACTGATGCCTATGGTATTAAGCTGGATCAAACGTAATGGTGGTTTGAGCGGGGCATTATCTAAGATTACTGGCATGGGTTATGAAAAACAAGCGCGCTCTTGGATGAGTAATCAAGAAGATAATGACAATCTTGATCCAAATGAGGTCAGTCGTTTGTTTGATGAAAATGAAATCCAGCAAGTGGCTGCTCATACGGGTGCCAATGAAGTCGAAGTGCGTCAAGGTCTTTCGGAGTTGCTGCCTGAAGTTATGAATCAGCTAACACCAAATGGCAATTTGGACAACGAAACAGAGGCCAATACGGAAATTGACCAGATCATGGGCCAATTATCTAGCCGACTAAATACTTTAAAATAAGTTTCTATTTTAAAAAGCGCCAGTATCAATCAAATATTTGATAAAAAAGAGTACATCTGATGATGTACTCTTTTTTTATTGTCGATATAGCATAAATGTTCTCAAAGGCATTGACGCTACTTATTTAATTATCTAAAAAGATATGTTAAAAATGGTGAACAATAACGAAACAGTTATATAAATCTTATAAGATGATTATAGAACTCATTTAGGGCCATCTTATAAGGATACCTTCTCATGCCATTTAAGCCTATCCAAGCGGCAATAGCCATCTTTGTTGGTTTGATAATTTGGTTTGTCATTCCCGTTCCTACTGGCGTCACGCCTGACGCTTGGCACATGTTGGCATTGTTTATTGCTACTATCGTCGCTATCATAGGTAAAGTACTACCGATTGGGGCAATTGCTATCATTGCTGTTACGCTAGTGGCGCTTACTGGCGTCACGAGTGACAGCCCAAAACAAGCCATTAGCGACGCATTATCGAGCTATTCAAGTCCACTGATTTGGTTGATTGGTATCGCAGTCATGATATCGCGTGGCTTGATAAAAACTGGCTTAGGTCGACGTATTGCTTATTATTTCATCTCTATTTTTGGCAAAAAAACCATTGGCGTTGCTTACTCTCTAACAGCAGCAGAATTGATGATAGCACCTATTACGCCTTCTAATACCGCTCGTGGTGGTGGGATCATTCATCCCATTATGAATTCAATTGCCCACAGCTTTCATTCAACCCCAGAGGAGGGTACTCAAAACAAAATGGGTCGCTATTTGGCGATGGTTAACTACCATGCCAATCCCATTACCTCTGGCATGTTTATTACTGCTACTGCTCCCAATCCTTTAGTCGTAGAACTAGTCAATAAAGCCACAGGCGGTGACATTCAACTGTCGTGGACGACGTGGGCGGTGGCAATGTTTATACCTGGCATGCTGTGTTTGATCGTCATGCCGTTAGTTATTTATATGATCTATCCACCTGAAGTCAAAGTCACGCCTGATGCAAAAGGTTTTGCAAAAGACAATTTGGCAGAAATGGGTCAGATAAGTACTCAAGAAAAAATCATGCTTGGGGTATTTGCGCTTATGTTGGTGTTATGGGCAAACATACCTGCCTTGATTTTGGGTGAGCAGTATAGCGTTGACGCGACTACGACGGCTTTTATTGGCTTGACAACCTTGATACTCACTGGCGTCCTGACTTGGGATGATATTCTAAAAGAAAAATCGGCATGGGATACCATTGTCTGGTTTGGCGCGCTCATTATGATGGCGGCCTATCTTAACGAGCTTGGTTTGATTGCTTGGTTCTCAGGTAATATAGAGTCTCTGATTGGTACAACTGGGGTAGGTTGGATAGGGGCGGTGACTATTTTGACCTTGATCTATTTATATATTCATTATTTTTTCGCGAGTACCACTGCCCATATTACCGCGTTATTTGCCGCTTTTTATGCAGTAGGACTGACATTAGGCGCACCGCCGATGTTATATGCACTAATTTTGGCCGCGGCAGGGAATATTATGATGACGCTGACCCATTATGCGACGGGTACTGCGCCAGTTATCTTTAACTCTGGCTATATAACATTGAAAGAATGGTGGAGTATTGGTGCGATTATGAGCGTGGTCAACTTAGTTATTTGGATCGGTGCTGGTTTGATTTGGTGGAAACTACTCGGCTATTATTAATAAAGAAACACACCCTAAATAATTAAAAGTAAATAAGCTTAAAGACAGTCAGCTAAAAGCGCTCATCTAACGTCTCTAATGTATAGTTGAGCGCAGCAAAACAAATATCGGTATTGAAACCTCTGTATTGTAAAAATCGTAATTGGCGCGCTTTGTCTTTTTGCTCAATAGGTATATCGTCGCCGTACTTTTTGGTACGGGCGATGACTGCCAATTTTAGCCAATCGACACCGTCGATTAGATTGTCTGAGCTGTCATCTACAAACTCGCTAAACTCATCAGACTCGTTATTTGCCATATCAATCAGTTCATCGATATTACTTGGCATAGCGATTTTTTTGCGATAAAACTCTTGCTTGATACGTCCGCGACCGCGACCTTTACGAATATTTTCGCGTATCAGCATCAATGTGGTTCGATAATCACTTTGATAGCCTTTTTCTTCAAATTCATCAAGCAGCGCGTCGATTCTTTCTGGGTCTTGCTCTTTATCAATCAGCTTTTGCTTGAGTTCAGCTTTGCCATATTCACGCCGTGATAGGTAATAGAAGGCCAACCAACGTAAGCGGCTTTCAGCTTTAATCGCATCGACTTCTGCTTGCCGCTGCTCTGGTGTACGCAAGTAGGCTTTGAGTGCCGCTGGTAAATTGTCGTTTTGGCTATGCGTTTCGCTGTCAACGCTCGCTGTTAGTGCAGGTGGTTGTTCCGAGTTTTCTGCATACAGTTTGCCATCAGTAGTGAAGCAATTATCGGCTCCATTTCCATGAACGTTGTGTTTCACTTCTGCCAGCATCTCTTTGATACTTTGGGCTTCAGGCGGCTGATAAGCAGACGCGTCGCTAGGCTCAGCTGTAAAATTGGCAGCTGGATGAAAGCGTTTTTTACGTTTTTTAGATTTGGCAGGTTTTTGATTAATAGAGGAGGACGATTCGAAATATTCTACATCAATAATAGAATCACTGGACAAAGATGGCTTTTCATCCGAATGGATTGAGCGCTTACGGGCTTTAGTTGATTTTTTTGGCTGATCTTTATAGGAGTGCTTAGAAGACCTAGATGGTTGAGAAGGACCCTTTTTCTGGGTACTAAGAGTACTCGCTGAGTCAGTATCTGATTCAGCGAGTATTTCAGCTAAGGTTTTAATTTTCATTGTAAATCATGGTTATTGATAACAGTTAACTATCGAAACGTTACTGTACAGGTTCAGAAGCCAGATCTTCATTGGCTTCATCAATCTCTGGGGCTTTGCTCTCTTTTTTCACCCCAAGTTTTTCATCACGAATCTTGTCTTCGATCTCTTTAGCAATAGCAGGGTTTTCTTTCAAGAACAACACAGAATTGGCTTTACCTTGACCGATTTTTTCATCGCCATAGCTGTACCAAGAGCCGGCTTTACCAACTGCCCCAATCTCAACACCCAAATCAATGACTTCAGCTAAATGGTTGGTACCTTCACCGTAGGTAATCTCAAACTCTGCTTGACGGAATGGCGGTGCCATTTTGTTTTTGATGACTTTGACACGGGTTTGGTTACCGATGATTTCGTCGCCGTTCTTGACCGCACCGATACGGCGGATATCCATACGTACGGAGGCGTAGAACTTAAGCGCATTACCACCAGTAGTGGTCTCAGGGCTACCGAACATAACACCAATTTTCATACGGATTTGGTTAATAAAGACAACCATACAGTTAGATCGTTTGGCGTTACCAGTGATTTTACGTAGTGCTTGGCTCATAAGACGCGCTTGTAGACCCATATGGGAATCACCCATCTCACCCTCAATCTCTGCGCGAGGCGTCAAGGCGGCTACTGAGTCAATGACGATCATATCGATCGCTCCTGAACGTACCAACATGTCGGTAATTTCAAGCGCTTGTTCGCCATTATCAGGTTGAGAGAGCAATAACTCATCCGTATTTACGCCCAGTTTGCGCGCGTAAACTGGGTCAAGGGCGTGTTCTGCATCAATAAACGCGCAGGTGCCGCCTTGTTTTTGACATTCTGCAATGGCTTGCAGTGTCATAGTGGTTTTACCAGAGCTTTCAGGGCCATAGATCTCAACGATACGGCCTTTTGGTAGGCCACCAATGCCAAGAGCAATATCCAGACCTAATGAGCCTGTTGATACCACATCAACATCAAGAATGGCAGAGTCGTCGCCTAAGTGCATAATGGTATTTTTACCAAACTGCTTTTCGATTTGACCTAATGCGGCTTTGAGGGCTTTGGCTTTATTGTCGTCCATACTGGATTCCTTGTTTGCAATAATGAGTTTGGCGCTATCAATTTTGACGCTATAAATAAAATATTCGTACTATGAAAATTAAATGCTCAATGCAGCCGACTATTATTTAAATGGTAAGAGACGGCCAGTGTTTAACTGAGATGAATAGGTTGTTATATCAATGACGTAGTCAGCAATACTTAATATATTGCTCTACTATACAGTAAAATTAAATCATCATAAAAGTAAAAATAAGTTCACAACCAGTAATGGTTATAGGGATTTTTAACGCATACTATGTTCATTGGTTTTTAATGAATTCTCTGTAGCGCTTCTGATTAGATAAGGCAATTATAGCAAAATCCAAGGGTCATATAGTGGCTTGGACTATGCTAAGCGACATTAGTTGTCGCATGCTATGAAGAAGGCTATTTGTCTAAACGATTAAAAATAAAATGGTGATTTTGGACAGGAAATGAATGCGAGTTGTCAATAGGTTTATAAGTTGTCCACAACAAATACAGGGTTAATATTTTTCTGCTGTGAAACATGCTTGAGAAGAAAAATATTTTTAGAAAATATTGAAAATAATTTTCTATGGTTAGATTGACTAATTAAAGTATTGATTTTAAATGCTTTTTAAATTGTATAAAAAATGAACGATTTTACCTTGTCCTTTATGTTACCTAGGTGAATGTCTGTCAAGTATCGACTTATACACAGGGTTATCCACAGCTTATGGGGAGAACTCATAGAGCCCTTATAGCACCAATGTTTGCGCAGACAATGACTATTGAAGCGTGCATGCACAATTCCTTTTTTGGTATTATAAAATTGCATTTTCGTCAAAAAATCAATAACTATAGCCTATGTTTCACATGTTACAGTTTTATGAATTTTTTTGATTAAAAATACAGAAGGCTGATAAATGAAGGGTTAGAGCAGCCAGATACATCGATATTTTTCTAGAAAACAATAAATGATCAATTTGCAAGCACAAAAAAAGCGGCTAAATAGTTTAGCCGCTGCCTATAAGATTATCAAAATTTTACTATCAGCGTTAGTCTTTAATATAGATTAAATCCCATACGCCATGGCCACGCTCTAGACCACGACGCTCAAATTTGGTCATTGGACGAAAGTCAGGACGGTCAGTAAATTTACCCGCGCCAGCTTGATTGGTTAATCCAGAAAAACCATCTAATACTTCAACCATCCAAAACGCATAATGCTCCCAATCAGTTGCAGTATGAAACCAGCCGCCTTGTTTTAAGCTGCGAGTCACGATGGTCATACGCTCAGGACTGACAAAACGACGCTTGTAGTGACGTTTTTTCTGCCACGGGTCAGGGAAATAAAGTTGAATACGATCGATGTGGTTTTCTGGTAACTGCTTGAGCAATTGAATGGCGTCACCGTTGATGATTTTGACATTGGTTAGGTTTTGCGTACCTGCCATGTAAGCGCATTTACCAATACCTGGCTCATGCACTTCAACACCAACGAAATTACGCGTCGGCTCGGCCGCTGCCATCTCAATGAATGAATCGCCCAAACCAAAACCAATCTCTAAGGTAAGTGGAGCATCAGCACCATTAGGGCCACCAGTGAAGAGCGAGCGCAAGTTATCGATGCCGTCTAGGTTGCCATCACCGAAGCTATTATTTACTAGGTACTCAGCAAATTCTGGATCCGTCAGTGCCAGTTCGGCATTTTTATTCATGTGCGTACGCCGCTTCATGAACGTATTGACGATACGTAGGTGTTTGTCAGCACCAGGCTCTATTTCATGGTTGGTGTTGGTATCAATGTCGATAGATTCGTTGGTGTGAGTAAGGTGTTGCTCATCAGTAATAGTACTGTTGGCATTATCATTGATATCAGAATGTTGACTCATAAGATTAATAAGGCTTAATTAGGTGGGTGAGGTTGGCTCATTATAAGTCAAATCTATACAACTGTGAATGTCCAATCCTATTTTAGTGGATGTGCTGCTGCCAGCTATAGTCGATACAGATAAAATGGACATACGACATATAATGCGAGACTGGATAAATTTTTTGTAGCCTCTGTCGGCCTAGGCACAGCCAGCAAGAAAAATTTATCCCAGCCTAGATGACTTTTTTATATTGACCTGACTATATTGTTTTTCTATGCGATACAGGGGTTTTGGCGTTATCATGTAATCAGAATTGATAGAGTATCTTTCTAATAATCAAATGAGCGTACAGCCATGCTATTCATTGAGACGGACTCGCCACCACCGTTTTATCAAGAACAACTGACACCTGCCAAACGCAAACAGCTAGATGAGTGGTTTGTCGGTCATCGTAGCCAGCGCCATTATCTGAAACGCTTTGAGCAATTCGATGAGCAAGGCTATCTATCGCCAAAATGGCATTGGGCAGCTTTTTTTATCACCTTTCCGTGGCTGATATATCGTAAGCGCTACATGGATGCGATTGTATATAGTGTCGCAGGGTGGTCATTTATTCAGTTAAATGTCGCTATCGTGTTGGTTGTATTTGAATTTTTAGCGATGTCTTATGTGCCTGATGCGTATCAGATGGCCACGCGAATAGGTATTGCCGCACTTATTTGGTTGTTTTGGTCATTTATGGTGGCACGCTGGACAGACGCTTATTATTATCGGATGGCACGGCGGGAAATTGCAGACGTTATCAATGATTATCCGCGAGATGAAAATGAGCAAAAGGCACACTTGCGCCGAGAGGGCGGGGTAAGCTTGTTTGGTTTGGCACTAGGGTTTGGTTTTTTTGCTTTTGCTCTAATGGTGATTAAGGTACAGTTTTTACCCATCATTGCCAAGCCAAAAGCCAATGAAGTGTTGTTTGATGCTTATGATATTGCCAAAACAACCCAAAATCGTGTCGCATTAATTTATCAGCAAACTGGTCAATGTCCGACCAACTTATCGTCTAATACTCAAACTGAGCAGGTGCGTATTGAGATTGATAATAAGGCTGCTGGAGTCGCAGAGACGGACTGTGCTGTCATTGCTACCATTCAGAACGTCAAGTTCCCTATTCGCTACCTAAATGATCAGACACTGGTCTTTTATCATCTGTTAGATAGCGACAATTGGTCATGCACGAGTTCACTGAATGAAAAGCTCGCACCAGAGAGCTGTAATGAAGATTAGCCACTACGGTGAATTTTTAGGATCAGTGCTAACATTGTCTTTATCATCAACGGGTGTCGCTTGGCTTTTTAGAGCATCATAAAAATCGCTCAAATCCATTTTGCGGGATTTACCGATATCTTCATCAAACAAACTCTCAAGCTCTGCCATCGCCGATTGCGCTGATTCAATCATGCTGGCTTCATCGTCATAGATAGCTTGTTGACGTTCAATCAAATCATCATCATAGTCACGGAATGTTTGTACGGTTTCGCGTGCTTTTTCTGGCGAGATACCGAGCAGTTGTAGCGATTCACGCGACATATCCAATGACGATAAATACGTCTCACGCCAAATATGGCGTACGCCAACCTCACGTAGACGGTAATAATGTTGGCGGTCACGAGCACGCGCCAATACGATCATCTCTGGATAATTTTTACGCAAATATTGAGCCGTCGTGATAGAGCGCTCTAAATCATCAATGGCAAGAATAAAGAGTTTGGCCTTACTGATGCCAGCGGCACGTAATATCTCGGGATTTTTTGGATCGCCATAATAAACTTGGTTACCAAATTTACGAACGAAATCGACACGATTTGCCGAACGCTCAATGGCTGTAAATTCGATATTATGCATACGTAGCACGCGACCGATAATCTGGCCGACGCGCCCAAAACCGGCAATAATCACCTGATGCTCGTGGTCTGGAATGGCATCGTACTCGCGGCTTGGTTTGCTTTTGGCAAATAAAGGCTCGCCCACTTTTTCTAACAATAAAAACGCCAGTGGCGTGAGCGCCATAGAGATGGTTACAATAAGGTTGAGCGTGTTTGCCAGCTCAGGTCCTAACACGTTCTGAGCTGATGCGACACTGAATAAGACGAAAGCGAACTCACCGCCTTGCGCTAATGTGACGCCCAGCCTAATACTGGTCGGCCAGCGATTGCCCAATATTTTTGCAATCGCTGCAATAACGCCAAACTTAATAAGCATCAAGGCCAGCGCACAGCCAATAATAAAGACAGGCTCTGACAAAATGAGCTTGACGTCAGTGAGCATACCGACCGACATAAAGAATAGCCCGAGTAATAATCCTTTGAAAGGCTCGATACTGGCTTCTAATTCATGGCGATATTCAGAATCCGCCAGCAAGACGCCGGTCAAAAATGCCCCTAATGCCATTGATAGACCAATTTGCCCCATCAGAATAGACACACCCATAACGATAAATAAAGCGACCGCTGTCAGTAGTTCTGAGGCGCCACTTGAGGCCACAAATTTAAAAAATGGTCGAATAATATAGCGACTGGCAAAAATAAGTCCGGCAAAAACGGCAAAAACTTTGCCAAAATAAATCAAATCATAGGTTTGTTCACGCACGCCTGACAAAAAGGGAATGACAGCGAGCAAAGGAATGACAGCAATATCTTGGAACAGTAATATCGTGAAGGCTTCACGCCCATGAGTGCTCGAAAGCTGCTGTTTTTCAGTCAGTATTTGTAATACAAAAGCTGTGGATGAGAGTGCAAGGCCAAAGCCGACGATAAAAGCAGTATCCAGTTGTAAGCCAAAGAACTGATGCAAAATCCCCATCAATAGCGTGCCAGTCAAACCGACTTGCAGACCACCCAGCACAAATATCGAACGGCGTAGCGCCCACAATCTCGAAGGCTGCAGCTCAAGCCCAATGATGAACAGCAGCATGACCACGCCAAACTCAGAAAAATGCAATAAGCTCTCAGCATCGCCCGCGACATCTAAAGCACTTGGGCCCAGTATCAGCCCTGTGATGAGGTAGCCCAATACGGTCGCAATACCAAAACGCTTGCCAAGGGGTACAAAGAGCAACGCTGCGCCCAAGAAAATCGTAGCTTGTAACATTAAGTTTGGTGAGCCGGCGGCGGCAGCGAACATCTTGTATCCTTAAAGGTGGCAATAAAATGAGCAATATAAAGCGACTATAGTAAAAATGATTATGGTAAATATAATTATGGCAAAAATAATATAGCGTTGATGTCAGTTATTTTTTGCGGTAAATTTTCCAGATGCCATTGTCTGCCAGTGAGTTGCTATAGGCATCGTTACGGCGTTTGCGCGGCGTCTGCCGACTGTCTACGATTTTAAAGTCAGGCAACGCATGAACGATAAGGCCAGTGCGATAAAAGCGTACCCGCTCAGGTTCCAACATCTCGCCTTTATTGTCACGGCAAAACACATAAGCCCGCAAATCGATAAACTCACGATGTGCCACCAAACGCGCTTCCTCATCACTATCAAACACGGCTGACATACGGGCAATTTCATCAGCTGTATAATCACCACACTTGTCAGTGAGCGCGCCTACTGAGCCAAAGCTTTTGGATTCTTTGGCGCGAGTCTTGGTCAAATGCAAGCGTTGAACGTGATAGATGAACTGCGGTATCTCGAGGCTGGCTGGTAACGACAGATAGTCGGGTGGTAGATCAGCAGCGGGGTAAAAGTCCATTGCGCGCGCCAGTAACGGTTGCCAGCGCTGCTGATAAGCCTGCACCTCAGCTAAGTTACCTTCATAAATAGGCATGTCACGAATTTGACGCAAAACATCAGGCGGAAACTGCGTATCTCGAAAGCTCGCAATGTCTTCTTGCAGCGTTGATAGCAAAACCTTGGCGTGTTTTTTGCCATCTTTTGATGTGGGGTCTTCAATATGATCTGGGGCGACAAAAGGCGCTGAGCGTTTAGACATAATGGACGGTCATCAATTGGTAAATAAAAAAAATACTAATTAGTATGGGGCTCAAAGTCAAACGACGTTCGGATGGGCCAATTACTATCATTAACCAGTCGTTATTATAACCACATAAACGCTTTTAAATTTCGTTTTTTGAAGGCTTAGGACGATGATAAAAATGATAAATATCGTGCCAGCTCTAATATAGTTGATTCTAAATAAAACAAATCCATTATATTCGAGCGTTGAACTGGTATAAATTTTTCTGGCTTGCTGTGCCTGCGCAGCTCGATGCTGCGAAACTTCTCGTTTAAAGATAAGCGTTCCAGTCCCGCTGACTTGTTTTTATACTGAACTCACTATACTTTCTGTTAGCCCGTAGGCGTTTGATAAAAAGTTTGATTGATTTCTCAGTGATTATGACCAATGTGGCCGTTATTATTGATTGGCTGCATTGAAATATTACAAATCAAGGCATCACTATGTGTTTCGTGTTGTGGGTGTGATGCGCATTCAACTTGAATGGTGGCGTGATGGATACCAAGGTCTGATAGACGGTGTTCAAGCTCAGAGATTAGGGTGCTTGATTCATGAATGCTCATGTCACCATCGACAACGACGTGGCAAGAGAGCGCATTTAAGCCGCTGGTAATGCTCCAGACATGTAGGTCATGGACGGCATTTACTTGCGGGTGAGCGAGTAGCTTTTGCTCAACATTGGACAACGATATATTAGCAGGTGTGCCTTCCATTAAAATGTGTACCGAATCGCGGACGACGCGGTAACCACTCACTAATATCAGCATGGCCACAATCACTGAGGCGGCCGCATCCGCCCATACCCAACCAAATCCCATCATCAATAATGCCGCAATGATGGCAGCAACTGAACCCAGTAAATCGCTCAATACATGCAAGTAAGCACTTTGCATATTGAGATTAATTGGTTCTTTATTATTCGATGGCTTAGTAACAGATGATTTGGCGGAATTTGACCTATGATTGTGTCCATGTTCATCGTTACTATGGCTGCCTCGATGCATGAGCCAAGCGACCAAAATATTGACCAACATGCCGATAATGGCAATGATCAGCATCCCTTGGGTCGCAATTTCGGAGGGTGAATTGAAGCGTTTGATTGCTTCATAAAAAATCATCAGGGCGATGATAATCAAAGTGGCACCATTCACGCCAGCAACCAAAATCTCAAAGCGCTTATAGCCAAATGTTTTTTGATGAGTGGCGGCTTTTTCACCAATTTTAAACGCCATTAAGGTGGCGCCAAGGGCTATCGCGTCGCTTAGCATGTGACCGGCATCTGATAACAGCGCCAAGCTGCCTGTGAGCCAGCCGCCGATGGCTTCGATAAACATGTAGCCCGTAATGATGATAAAGCTAATGAGCAACGTCCGTTGATAGCCTGTCGTATCTCGCGGAAACGTTGTCTGATCTAAATGGGCGTCGTGATCATGACCGCCTTGCTCATCGTGCATATAGGTATGATGCTCACCATCTTGATGTTGATGCAAGTCATCAGTCCCCTGATGAAGACGGTCATCTTGTGGAGAATTTGAATTTTTTGGATTCATAGCAATACTCAGATTCGCTGACATTCAATAGAATAGTGAATAGGCATGTTATGCAAAGTAGTGATGGTGTTTTGAGCACTAACGCGAAACGACTATGATAAATTTAACATAGTCGAGTCTTGTAAACTGTAATAGCAAAGTAAAAACAAGGCGGACAGACGATACGATTTATTCAAAATAAAAAATCAGGCTGAAAGGGCAGGGCAGTTATCAATTGATAAATTTTAAGCTACCAACCTACGGGGTCAATGTCTAAAGTGAGTTTTAGGTATTTCGCGCTGGGTAAGGCAAGTACGGGTTGCCACCATTGGTTTAATATATGGTGCAATTGTCGTCGATCTTTGGCCAATAGTAGTAGCTGCACGTGGTAGCGGCTATTCTTTTTGCTCATCGGCGCGTCTATAGGGCCAAGTACGGCGAGCTGATGGGGATTTGGAAGAATGGCAATGGCATCTTTGAGCACTTGCGTGGTTGCCACTAGCGTTTTGCCTTCACAGCGTATGAGCGCCGCATAGCTATGAGGTGGCAGACCCATTAGTTTGCGTTCTTGTAGCAATTCACGAGCAAATGACAGATAGCCGTCTTTGACCAGTTTTAGTAATAATTCATTGTCCGGTTGCAACGTTTGAATCAGCACGCGCCCAGATTTATCACCGCGTCCAGCACGCCCTGCCACTTGAATCATCAGTTGGGCAGTGTGTTCTGGCGAGCGAAAGTCTGCGGACAAAAAACCGCGATCGGCATTGGGCAGACAGACGAGGGTGACATTGGGGAAGTGATGACCTTTGGCCACCATTTGCGTGCCGACCAGTATCGCAGGTTTGCCTTCATTGATACGCTGATAAATGTTTTCCCAGCTGTCTTTGCGTCTTGTGGTGTCGCGATCAATTTGAATAATAGGGTAGAGCACTTTACTGGTTTGCGGATTGGCAAAAATCGCATGCAGGTTTTCGCTCAATCTGGTGGTACCCATACCTTTAGCGTCTAAATTTTGACTGCCACAATCTGGGCAGACAGTAGGGATGTAGGCTTGCCAGTCGCAATGATGGCACTTCAAATAAGCATTGCTTGCATAATGACTGTGCTGAGTTTGGCTATTATAATGAACGGTCAGATGGGCATCACAGCGTGGACAATCTGCTTGCCAACCGCAAGCCTCACATAACAAAACAGGGGCATAGCCGCGACGGTTCAGAAATATCAATACTTGATCGCCCGCCTCTAGTGTTTGCCGTATTGCCCCAATTAATTTATCTGTCAGTCCCGTATCATAACGCGTGCCATCATCGGTGGTTTGTTGATGCGTCGTTTGCAGACGCGCATCAATGAGCTGCATGGTTGCAGGCTCAGCATTGCCAGGTCGAGTCAGCAATTGGCACTCTACCAGCTTGCCGTCATCGACCAATTTTAAATGCTCAAGAGAAGGGGTCGCTGTACCAAGTACGACAGGAATATTGGCTTGTAAGCCACGATACAGCGCCACATCAGCGGCATGATAACGCAACGTATCTTGTTGTTTATAAGAGCCATCATGGGCTTCATCAACGACGATAAGTCCCAAGTCTGCAAAAGGATATAGCACGGCTGATCGCGTACCAATGATGATTTGTGCATGTCCAGTACGGCAGTCTTGCCATCCTTGTAAGCGATGAGTGTTGTTCATTCCCGAATGCAATAACACGATATGCGCTGCAAATCGGCTGGCAAAGCGCGCTCGCGTCTGCGGTGTCAAGCCAATCTCTGGTACTAAAATCAAGACCTGCTTTCCGGCTTCTAATACCGCTTGCATCGCCTGCAGATAGACCTCAGTCTTACCACTGCCCGTAATACCGTTTAACAAAAACCCAGTATAATGCTTGGTTTTATGAGCAGCAATGATCGCATCGACAGCAAGCTGCTGCTCCGCATTGAGATCCAAGGGCATTTTGGCCAATTTGACAGGCGAGGGTGCTTGTTTTGGTTCAATATAGCGTTCGATAAGACCTTTGTCTTCAAGCGTTTTTAAGAATGACCGCTGCATACCTTCTAGTAGTAGCACATCTTCGCTGGCACCACGCGTGCCATGTAGTTTGAGCATATCGAACTGCTGTTTTTGCTTTTTGGCATTGGCGCGAAAGTCATCATCAGTAATATGAGGTAAAATTCGCCAATGCGTAATCAGTAAATCTAACGGTTTGCCTTGACGAACCAAGCTTGGCAGCATAACGGCTAAGACATCACCGAGCGGATAGTGATAGTAACGTGCGAGCCAATTGGCCATTTTTAGCATGCTGTCATCTAAAATAGCGTCAGCATCCAGACATTGATTAATAGGTTTTAGCTTATTGAGAGGTACGCTACTGTCGGTTTTAGCAACATGATGTACGACGATACCAATTAAGGTCTGACGACCAAAGGATACCTCGACGCGGCTACCAATTTGCGGTACCTGTGTTAAAGTGGCATTGGGCAAAGCGCTCATGTCTGCTGGTAGACTATAGTCAAACACCCGATAAAGAGGCACTGGCAGAGCAACTTGTACCAACATAAAATGCACCCATCGCTTTTAGACAGTTAAGTAATGATAATGAAAGGATATAGTGCGTTCAGTATAAAAACGAGTCAGCGGAACTGGAATGCTTATCTTTAAACGAGAAGTTTCGCCTCCTTTGTCTGCAAAGGCACAGCAAGCCAGAAGAATTTATACCAGTTCAGCGTTCAAATATAATGGTTCTGTTTTATTCAGAATCAACTATAACAGCAATAAGCCCAAATATAGCTATTTGGGCTTACTTTAAAAAAGGTTATTTTGACTAAAAAATTTGGCAGTCATGATGTAGATATATAAAGGTTACTCAATATACAAGATGGACTCAATCTCGACCACACCGCCTTTAGGCAATGCGGCGACTTGAACTGCAGCACGGGCAGGATAAGGTTCGCTCAAATTGGCAACGAATACGTCGTTCAATGTCGCAAAATCATTCAAATCTGTTAACGATACATTGAATTTAACCACGTCATTTAAACTGCCACCAGCCGCTTCACAAATGGCTTTAATATTTTCAAACACTTGCTTTGCTTGTGCCTCAAAGCCGTCTTTTAATTCCATCGTATCAGGATCAAAACCAAGCTGTCCTGAAATATAGACAGTATTGCCAACTTTTACGGCTTGTGAATAAGTACCAACGGCGGCTGGCGCTTTATCAGTTTGGATGGTTTGACGAGTCATAATATGTCCTTTTTATATTTTTCTGGTTTGGTTGACAAGGGCGTGTCATCGTTTATGTTTCGAGAGGTATGTTTTAAACGTCATCATATAAACGCTGGCAAGCCCTAAGTTTGTTTGCTCAAAATTAACGAATAGAGTTTATCATTGTTTTTGGTTTTCTAAAAACTTCTGAACCAGCTACTCAATGTCTTGTTGAGTAGTGATTGGTGTTCATTCAGATTTTACTATAACTGATACAGTCGCATGATATTGGGAAAGCCGAGTAGTGAACGTAGCTCGCGAATGCCTTGTGCCAAGTGATTACGACTACGTACAATAATGTGAATGATGGTATCGGTGTTACGTACATCGACCGTTTCAACCCCTATGTTTAACTGGCGCAAGTGATAAATAACCTCAGTGATTTGTTCGTCACTTAGCGCAATAGACAGTTTCAGATAAGCGGGAAAGCGGATTTTGCCATTGTTCTTTATATCATGCTCGCCCAGCTCACCTTGTTTCACTGCATTGTCACTACGCCAGCGCAATTGGATAACTTGGTAAGGATTGTCTTTACGAATATCGTCAAGTGAGAAGCATTTGTGCCGATGTACAACCAAACCGTGGCGCGATAAATGACCAACGATTGGATCACCATAAATAGGATGACAGCAATTGGCAAAATTCAGCTCAACCCCAGAGGCGTTAACGATCAACTGCTGTGGGTGAGTCATGTCGGTGCTATGTTCTCTTGCCTGTAAGTCGTTGATTTCATCACTAAACAAACGGCTTACGACCAGCTGTGGCAGTAATGTACCGGAGCTTATTTGTTCAAATAGGGCATTTTTTTCTGTTAGTCCGCGCCATTCAGTTAAGTTTTTCCAATCATTTTCTGTCAAGTCATCCAGACTTTTTTGGTAAGTTCTTAGGGCACGATCCAGTGCTTGCTGCCCATGATGCTGTTTGTCGGCCGCAGACAAATCTTTAAACCACCGCAAAATTTCTTCACGCGCTTTATTGGTCACCACAAACCCCAGCCATTCTGCTTTTGGTTCTGAGTGGCTGTTTACTTCGATTTCGACCAATTGTCCATTTTTTACGACAGTACCAAGCTTTGCAGCTTTGCCATCGATATTGGCACCGACGGCCACATTGCCGACCATGGGTCCAACAGCGTAAGCAAAATCTAGCGCGGTTGCCCCTTGTGGCAGCTCGTAAGCGCGTCCTTTTGGACTATAACAAATGATTTTACTGGAGTGTAGATAATCCATCAGCTCATTGATGGTGGATACGGCCGCTGAAAAGTCGGGGCTGTTTTCATCCAAATCGTCTTCATCGACCAAGTCTTTCATATTGCGCAGCGAGGCTTGAATGACTGATTGACTGACATCGGACGCATGCTCTGCGCCGATGACGCCAAGCCTTGCGGCACTTTGCATTTGCTTGGTTAAAATCGTCACTTTTACCACATCGTTATCACGCTCATAAATCAAAGTAAGCGACTGATTACCGCCCGGTAGCGGACGGCGAATATTATCCGCAATATGACTGTCATCAATTTGATATTTTTTAATCAAATAATAAGCCAGTTTGTCACAGGATTCGATATTGTCGAGGACAATCTCAAAGGCATAATGACGTAGTAAGGCATTGATTTCCCCGCGATTGCGGAAAAACTGACGGTATATAACCACGCGGTTATCTAGAACTTTGACCAGTCCATTCAGCTCTAAATTATTAAGTACAATACTCAAATAGCGATGAATGGCTTCTCTCTGAAAATTGCGCCCAAGTCCATGCTGTAATAGCTTGTCGGACAGCTTGTTATACATATCAGAGTCAAGATTACGATAACAAAGCACTTCGATATAATCAGCAATGTCATTGAGACCCATCAGCCTCGCAAATGGTACATAAAAGTCTAAGGTTTCTTGGGCAGTGGTACGTTGTTTTTCGGGACGTACCGCATCAAGGGTTGACATATTGTGTAAGCGGTCGGCAAGTTTAATAATTAACACACGGGGATCAGCCAGTGTGGCGGTTAGAATTTTATGGAAAGTGGCCGCTTTATTTTGCTGTTTATTGTGTGAAGAGGATTTTAGCTTGGTTACTCCATCGACCAGCCTTGACACCACTTTGCCATAACGCTGCTCAATTTGCTCGTCACTGACCTCAGTATCTTCGACCGTGTCGTGCAAAATCGCTGCGATAATGGTGTCTCGGTCTAAACGAAAACCTGCCAGTATCTCAGCGACCGCAATCGGGTGAGTAATATAAGGTTCCCCTGATTTACGCTTATCTTTAATGTGCGCAATATCACCGAACTCACAGGCGTCAATAATATCACGGCGTTCAGCGACAGTAAGATATCCTACTGAACGTAGCAAATTGTATTGCGCGTCATCGACTAAATGATGACTGAGTTTGGGTAAGGTTTGACTCATAAAGTAACGATCCTATTTTTCATTACCTGTTTGGCTGATTGTCTATCAAGGTAAATGGTGACGGAATGAATGCTGGCCTACTATAAAAAAGCTTCAGCAAAAAAAAGCTGAAGTACGGGCAGACTACCTGCTAATTAATCGCAAATTTCATTCAATGTCAACTGTTAAGCGAGTAGGTACTGTGAAAATTCAAAAATTTTAACTCAACGGCATGCATCAAGGTTTAAATGGTGACTAAAACAGTCAAAACAATATCAAACACGTCCTAACTCCAACTAAAAAACCACAGTCTATGCTGTGGTCTCTATCGGCAATATGTATGCTGACTTTATAAAGCAGCTGTCATGTTTTTATTAAAAACTATGATCGCCTGACAGCGCCAAATCTAGTGAGCTGGTTGCAAAGTGATGCTCTGGCTGATTCAAAATGTCGCGAGTGATTTTACCAGCAGCAATTTCACGTAATGCCAGTACAGTAGGCTTATCATTATCGACATCAACCAACGGCTCAGCGATACCTTTGGCCAATTGACGGGCGCGCTTGCTTGCCACTAAAATCAGTTCAAAGCGATTATCAACATTATCTAAACAATCTTCAATCGTCACTCGTGCCATAAATAGCTACCTCGGTTGTTTTTATCAGCCACAGACATGATCCGCGACACAATAAAAATAATATCAAAAATATAAATGGGAATAGCCAGACATTATAGCATTTTTTGTTTTGCCACGTCGTTGCTTTTTATACCTACTTATAGTGACTTGTTGAATGGGCCACAAGTCATGGTCAGTGCCGGGTTTATTCTTCTATTGTATTATTTAATAAGTTGGTAATCGTACGATGATAACGTTGCTGTTGACGATTCAAAGTCTGTCTATCGGCCACAATAATCGCTTTTAATTCAGTCAAGGCGACCTCGAAATTGTCATTAATAATGACAAAATCAAAATGAACGTATTGTGCCATCTCCGTCACTGCACCAGCCAGACGTTGCTCTATGACTTCCATGGTGTCTTGCGCACGCGTTGATAAGCGTTGACGTAAGGTGGCGATACTGGGCGGTAAAATAAAAATCATTGTCGCTTGAGGAAATATCTTTTTGACTTGTAGTGCGCCCTGCCAGTCAATTTCTAAGATGACATCAACGCCGGCCTCCAACTGCGTTCGTACACTTTGCTCTGAGGTACCGTAGTAATTACCAAATACTTCAGCGTGCTCTAAAAATTTATTGTCACCGATATCGCTTACAAAATTATCGACGTCAGTAAAATGATAATGATGACCGTCAATTTCGCCAGGACGAGGCATACGGGTAGTATGAGACACACTGACAGTCAAATCATTGGTGGTGGCAAGTAGCTGTTTTACCAATGAAGTTTTGCCTGTGCCAGAGGCGGCGGTAATAATAAATAATGAACCTGTCATACAGTGTGTCCTAGTAAAATGTGTCCTAATAAACAACTAAAAGATGTCTTAATGAACAGCTAAAGGCTGGTAAAAATAAAAATCGCCATCATGTATGGCGATAAGAAATGAAATCAATACGTCATTATAAACGGCTTTTATGTCTTTTATTTTAATTAAAGCCACTATTGCTCATACGCTACTATCATATTGGCGCTTTCGTACAGAATGTTGCTGTAAATGCATTGCTATTTTCAAGAGCAATAAAAGCAAATTATGCTAAAGTAGGGCATTGATTTCATCCAAACTTTTGAATGAACGCTTTAAAGACAAGCTTTCACTATAAATTATCCAATGATAGGCCTTCTTATGCAAATTTATCTTGCCAATCCACGTGGATTTTGTGCTGGTGTGGATCGCGCAATTGCGATTGTGAACGAAGCATTAACCCGTTTTGAGCCACCTATTTATGTACGCCATGAGGTGGTACACAATAAATTTGTCGTCTCTGACTTGGCAAATCGTGGCGCCGTATTTGTCGAAGAGCTTCACGAAGTACCAGATGGTTCCATCGTCATTTTTTCGGCTCATGGCGTCTCAAAAGCTGTCGAAGATGAGGCCGCACGCCGTGATCTGACAGTATTTGATGCAACTTGCCCTTTAGTCACCAAGGTACATATCGAAGTCGCCAAGTTTGCGCAAGATGGTATGGATGCGGTGCTGATTGGTCATGCCGGACATCCAGAAGTAGAGGGAACCATGGGACGTTTTAACCGTCGGCATGGTGGTCAGATTCATCTGGTTGAAAATGAAAATGATGTCGAGGCATTGACTGTACAAGATGTTGAGCGCTTGGCATTTGTCACTCAAACTACCTTGTCAATGGATGACACGGCTCGTGTCATCGATGCGTTACGGGTCAAATTCCCCAGTATTCAAGGTCCGCGTAAAGACGATATTTGTTATGCCACCCAAAATCGCCAAGATGCGGTAAAAGATCTGGCTGGTCGCTGTGATGTGGTCTTGGTGGTCGGCTCACCAAACTCGTCGAACTCAAACCGTTTGCGTGAGCTGGCAGAGCGTATGCATTGCCGTGCTTATCTGATTGATAATGCCAGTGAGATGGAGCGCAGCTGGTTTGATAATACACAGAGTGTCGGCGTGACTGCGGGGGCATCGGCGCCCGAAGTGCTGATTCAAGAAGTGCTACAGCAATTGCAAGATTGGGGTGGTGATTTGCCTAACGAGTTATCAGGTATTGAAGAAAACGTGACATTTAGTTTGCCTAAAGCCTTGCGTATCCCTATCACTCAGGTTGGTAAATAACGGCGGACAGTCAATAAGAATCACCTACTATTATGGGTCAGGTAGAATGAATAAACAAAAAACCAGATTTGTATTGGCAGAAGCCACTCTCGCTGAGGTCAATAAGCAACTAAAACTCAATATGCTGGTGACAGTGATAGTGGTATTTGTGCTGTTTATGAACATCATAAAGTTTATGGCAGAAAAAACTTTTTTTTACGCCGCACTTGCAGTAATAATGATCTTATTATTATTCTTTATCCAAAAGGCTCGCCGTATTCTTATGCTAAGAAAACAAGAGCTTACTTATAAATAAAAAGTACAAAAGATAGGACCGTTATGACTGCTTACTACAGCTTTATAAAACGCGAACAGCAGGAGAACGGTGTCAGTGTTGCGCATTATCAGCCAACCAAGCATGCGCAAGGTGCATGGAACGAGCATGAGCAGCACATGGCGCCAGCCACCGGAATACTTACCGCTGAGTTGAACGGCTATGCACCGCAAGACAACATGCGTATAGCACGTATCAGTCTGGATATTTTAGGCTTGATACCACTCGATGACTTTACCATTACCACGCGTTGTATTCGACACGGTAGAACCATTGAGCTTATCGAGGCGGTGATGAGCAGTCGTGGTCGTGATGCTATCATTGCGCGTGCTTGGCGACTCATGACTCAAGATACCAGCGAGATCGCAGGACTTGAAGACCAAAAGGCTGTGCATAAACCAGATGATTTGCCAGTTTGGGACGACATGAAAGGCTGGCCCGGTGGTTTTATCGAAAGTGTGCGTTTGGTGACGGATGCGCAGCGTCGTCCGGGCCGCGGTATGGTATGGATAACCAATGATGTTGAGATGGTCGAGGGCAGGCCAACTGATGACTTGGTGCATTTATTGGGCATGGTGGATACGGCCAATGGCGTTGTGCCAAGGCTGGGTCTTGGCTTGTCAAAATTAGAATGGATGTTCCCTAATACGGACTTACAGATTCACATGCATCGCTCGCCCCAAGGCCACTGGCTGGGTATTGACGCTGTGCAGCAATATGGCGATGATGGAATTGGACTGACCAGTGCGATACTGCATGACGTACACGGGCCTTTCGGTCGCAGTGAGCAAATTCTGACCATTCGACCGATGCCACGTTGAAAGGCTAGGGATAATTCAGCTATTTATTTAAAAAACGAAACGATATGTTGTAATCAATTAATTATACAAATTATTGAAAACTGGTTTTAATAGTACCTAACAAGACGATATCGATCGACGTGGAGGTCACTATGGGAACACATATTTATTTTTCAAAAAAACTGACGACTATTTTGGAGTTATTGATAGAGGCTTATTCAGAATAGTTGTTGGCATGTGTGCTTTTATTTTTATGCTAAAAGATTACTGATATCAGAACACCGTCTTGACAAACAAGAGTGGTGTTTTTTATTGAATCAAGATATTGAGCTTGAAATTTTCTTCTGTGCCCCTATTAGTATAAACAGCTTAGCGGCACTCAAAACTAAGCTTCTTCACTATTTATTTAAGCAAATTTAGAATGATTGCCGCTATCTTATAATAATTTTTTCACCACCATTAAAGGAGTTTTTATGAGTGAACAGACCCCAGCAGACAATAAAAACGTTGATGATATTGATGTTAATAAAGCCACTGCTAATGATAATGCCGCGAATGAAAGTACCCCTAATAAAAATAACCCTGAATTA
This sequence comes from Psychrobacter aquaticus CMS 56, assembly GCF_000471625.1. GTDB lineage: Bacteria > Pseudomonadota > Gammaproteobacteria > Pseudomonadales > Moraxellaceae > Psychrobacter > Psychrobacter aquaticus. Next base: position 170,285 of record NZ_AUSW01000011.1, on the reverse strand, counting down.
AAAAAACATACCTTTGAAGCAGAAGTGGCGCAGTTGCTGCATTTAGTGACACATTCACTATATTCTAATTCAGATATTTTCGTACGTGAGTTGGTCTCTAACGCCTCTGATGCATGCGATAAATTGCGCTTTGAAGCGACCAATGACGACAGTCTTTATGAAAATGATGGTGAACTGCGTATTCGTATCGCCGTTGACGAAAACGCCAAGACCATTACCTTTACCGATAATGGCATCGGGATGAATGAAGCCGATGCGATTGAAAATTTGGGTACCATTGCCAAATCAGGCACCAAAGCTTTTTTGGACAAATTGTCTGAATCACAAAAGCAAGACGGTCAATTAATTGGTCAGTTCGGTGTAGGCTTTTATTCAGGCTTTATCGTTGCTGATACGATCAGTGTTGAATCACGTAAAGCGGGCGAAGCTGCGGACACAGGTGTGCGCTGGGTGTCAGACGGTACGGGTAGCTTTACCGTTGAGCCTATCAATAAAGCAGAGCGCGGTACTGCTATCACTTTGCATCTAAAAGAAGAATATAGTGAGGGCGAAGACAGCTATCTCGACCGCAATAAAATCAAGCGTTTGGTCAACAAATATTCTGACCATATCAGCTTGCCCATTCAGATGCGCAAAGAAGTGTGGCAAGAAGACGTCGTCGATGATGAGAACGACGACGCGCCAGCGGGCGGCGAAATGGTATTGACTGATGAGTGGGAAACCATTAATAAAGCCAGTGCGTTATGGACACGTTCAGCGTCTGAAATTGAAGATGACGAATATGTTGATTTCTACAAAAACATCACTTATGACATGGATGCGCCGCTGACTTGGACGCACAACCGTGTGGAAGGCCGTGTGCAATATACGCAGTTGTTGTATATCCCCAAAAAAGCCCCTGTAGATTTGTACACGCGTGAGCAGCAACACGGTCTCAAGCTTTATGTTAAACGCGTGTTTATTATGGACGAGGCTGAGCAGCTGCTACCGATGTATCTGCGCTTTGTTAAAGGTGTTATCGATTCAGCAGACTTGCCATTGAACGTCAGCCGCGAGCTGCTACAAGAATCACGTGATGTCAAATCGATTCGTGATGGTAATGCGCGTCGTATTTTGACCTTACTATCAAGTTTGGCCAATAGCGAAGACAGCGACAAACAAGAAAAATTCGCGCAATTCTACGCAGAGTTTGGTGATGTCATCAAAGAAGGGCTTGGCGAAGACATGGGCAATCAAGAGCGTATTGCCAAGCTGCTTCGTTATGCAACCAGCACCCAAGACGGCCTTGAGACCAGCTTTGAAGACTATAAAGGTCGTATAAAAGAAGGCCAAAAAGCCATCTACTATCTAACGGCTGATAATTTAGCAGCGGCAAAGAACAGCCCACAACTTGAGCTGTTTAAGAAAAAAGGCATCGAAGTTATCTTGATGACCAGCCGTGTTGATGAATGGGCGATGAACTTCTTGACCCAATTTGATGAAACACCGCTACAGAACATCGCAAAAGGCGCAATAGACTTAGGCGACTTGCAAGATGAAGCAGAAAAAGCAGAAGCAGAAAAGGCACAAGAAACTTTAAAGCCAGTTGTTGATAAGCTAAAAGCGGCTTTAGGCGACCGTGCCAAAGACGTGAAAGTGTCTACTCGCTTAGTCGACAGTCCAGCTTGCTTGGTCGTTGGTGAAGGTGAGCTGTCACCGCAGATGATCCAGATGCTTAAGCAAATGGGACAGGATGTGCCAGAGAGCAAGCCCACGCTTGAGGTCAATCCTGACCATCCACTGATCAAAAAGCTAGAGAGTAGTGAGCAATTTGATGATTTGGCTCAAGTAATCTTCGATCAAGCATTGCTCGCGGATGGGGGTCAATTAGACGATCCTGCCGCTTATCTAAAGCGCGTCAATGAGTTATTGATGAGATAATATATCTTATTTGATAAAAAAAGAGATCTTGCATGCAAGGTCTCTTTTTTTGTCTATTTTTCAGCCAAATTTAAGCAGATTTTACAAATCAGCCTTATCCTCTTGACCGACAATCAGTTACAATCGCGATAGATTAGCGAGCTAAACTATTAGGCTGAGTTATTCATCATTTATAACCATTTCTTAGTCAATTAACTATAAAACTGATGTTTTTATGCCATAAAAAATGTAAATCAATCACATTAAATGGCAGTCGCATCAAAGCATTTTTAGTTGATTTACTTTATATTTCTCGACTGGCTAGAGGTCTAAGTCTTTGTCACTTGCGTCGTTAAAAACCGTATCGCTTCAGCGCTTTTCGCTCAATTTCGCTGCCAATATTATCGCAACCTTGTGGATGTTAGTGGGGTCAACACGGGCGTTTTCTTGGGTAAAACCTACCTTTGTCCAGTTTGCATTATTTGCGTTATTAGCACTGGGCAGCAACGTGCTCTTTTCGTGGCTAGCTGCTGAAAGCGGCAGTATCTTTAATGAGCAAGGATTGGTCAGCTATTTAATATGGCCAATGATTATTCTATTGAGTGGCATTATCTTGGCACGGCGCGCGGGCAACCAGTCGCTACTTTTTGTGCCTGTGGTGTTGTGGTTAGTCGCCGATACCTTATCAGCTTTATTACAGAGCTTGGTACAACTCTTAGGCAGCTATGGTTGGTTGCCCAATTGGAGTTATTCATTTTTACCGGTTCTTTTTTTAGTGCTGTTTTTGTGGCAAACATTAGCATTGTTATGGATTTTTTCTCGCCGCCTACGGATACCATGGTGGGAGCGGATGATTGTGTTGGTGGGCGCTGTCGCACTATTGACGATGTGGCAACGTAATGTCGCTGATCAGCCTATATTTAAACAAATTCCTGTAGAGCCTGTCTTAGAAGAAGCGGCTCTATATGAGCAGCCACGTTTGTTGCAGGCAGCGTTGAATCGCATTGATCCAAGTGTCTTAGGCAAAACTGACTGGTACTTTATGGGCGTGGCAGGATTTTCTGAACAAGACGTTTTTCGTTCTGAAATCAACAAAGTACGTGAGTTGTTTGATGTGCGTTTTGGTACTAGCGGGCATTCTCTATCACTGATTAACAATACTTATAGCTGGTTGGATGAGCCAATTGCCACCAAGACCAGTATACTTCGCGGCTTAAAGAGAATTGGTCAGCAAATGAATGCTGATGAAGATGTTTTGATGCTGACGCTATCGTCGCATGGTAATACAGATGTTATTCAACTGGCAAATCCACCGCTTGCGATAGAAAATCTAGACGCGGTATGGCTACGTGAGGCGTTAGATGCCTCCGGTATTCGCTGGCGTGTGATCGTGGTATCAGCCTGCTACTCAGGCTCATTTATCGACGATTTGGCGTCTCCAACCACGGTGGTGATTACCGCATCGGCCGCTGACAGAGCATCATTTGGCTGTACCAATACGGCTGAGATGACGTATTTTGGACAAGCATTTTTTGCTGAAGGTATGCGTGGCAATACCAGTTTTGAGTCCGCTTTTAAGGATGCCAGATTGCGTGTTAACGAGCGCGAAAACTTGATGGGCTTTGAGCCGTCAGAGCCACAAATGGTTATTGGTAGTCTGATGGAAACGGCATTGCCTGCTTTTGAGCAAGTTTTATTTGATAAAACCCGTCCACCAGTCGCCAGCATTGTGAATTCTAATGATGCGACTGCTATTAATATCGTACCTGACGATGCTTCGAGCCAGCCAGTGGATGGGACAGTAGCCACGGCTGATTAAGCCTCAGATTATAATGTCATGTACCCATTTTATTTAGTATCAACTATATTCTCTTAAAAGTATTTTTTATAAGTCATCGTTTGTTTTAGATAAAAGGAATATCACTCATGAATAATTCTTATAATCACAGTTTGTCCGCCAATAGCCAGCTTGTGCAAAAAAGCGTGAACCGCTGCTTTGATGGTGAACAGCATTATTACAGTCATCAATCAATGTCTACCAAAACGTCGATGACATTTAGTATTTATCTGCCTGATGAAGCCCTTGCTGGTCGACGCTGCCCTGCAGTTCTCTATTTATCAGGCCTCACTTGTAACGCTGATAATGTCACTCACAAAGCGCATTTTCAACAGAAATGTAGCGAGCTTGGCATGATATTTATCGCGCCAGATACCTCTCCAAGAAGTAGCGAAAATGTTGAGGTACCAAACGATGAGCGTTATTTTGTCGGTCAGGGTGCCAGCTATTATGTCGATGCGGTACAAGCACCTTGGGCCGAGCATTTTAATATGCAAAGTTATATCGTTGATGAGCTATACGATTTACTACGTTCAGAGTTTCCTATCGATAGTATAGGCATCACAGGGCATTCGATGGGCGGACATGGGGCATTAGTACTAGGTTTTAAGTTTCCAGGGAAATTTGTTAGTGTTTCAGCGTTATCGCCTGTGTGCGCAGCCAGTGAATCAGCATGGGGACAAGCCGCTTATGAAGCGTATTTCGGTGACGACAAGTCGTTATGGGCGCAAGCAGATGCCGCACAGATGATTGAAAAAGTTGGTCAGCAGTATTCGAGCATTTTGGTCGACCAAGGCGCAGCTGACAATTTCTTAGCAGAAGGCCAGCTTCAAACGTCTAAACTGCAACACGCTTGTGAAAAAGCCAAACAGCCTTTAACATTACGTTATCAAGCAGGCCATGACCACAGTTATTATTTTATTCAAACGGTGATTAACGACCATATCGAACATCATTGGCGTATGGCGCAACTTAGCTAAGTGACGATGTCATAGTGTGATATTGTCTTTTTCGCTGTAGCGTTTTATTTTAAAAAGGTAAGTTTTATGGCAAGTGATCAGGATTTGGCAGCGACTGATTTAGACGTTCAGATAGCGGATGCTACCGCTACTAAATCAACGCTGGCGACTATGCAAGCCGATATGGACGCTGCTTTAAAAGATAAGCAGCACGCTGATACGGATGTGAATAATGAGCAAAAAAATTCCGTTCAATCAAATGAGTTTATCGCCCAAGTAACCAATGACGTTGGTGATAGAGTACTGGATGAGGCACAAGTCTCACGAGTGATTGAAATGGCGTGGGAAGATAGAACCCCATTTGGGGCGATAGAGCATAGCTACGGTCTCACAGAATCTGACGTCATTAAGCTGATGCGTCAAACGCTAAAGCCATCGTCTTTTAAATTATGGCGCGAACGAGTGAGCAATCGTGCCACCAAACACGAAGCAAAAAGAGGTTTTGAGGTAGGTCGTGCTTATTGTAAAACCCAATATAAGCAGCGTTAATAGGTTGAGTATGAACTGTCAGTGCTATCATGCTTTAAGCATATATAGTCGGTATTGAATAGAATGGATACATGACATTATAAGGCGAGACTGGTATAAACTTTTCTTGCTTGCTGTGCCTTCGTAGACAGAGGCTACAAAAAATTTATCCCAGTATCACTGTATCCCTTTTATATTGACTTAATTACAATCCCTTTTACTTTATCTGTATTTTATTTAAACATGAATTAGGTAGCTCCATTATGATCAGTCCTTCTAAGCCCTATCTTATTGCACCATCGATACTCTCAGCTGATTTTGCGCGTTTGGGCGAAGAAGTTGAAAAGGTATTGGAATCGGGTGCCGATGTGATTCATTTCGATGTGATGGACAATCATTACGTGCCCAATTTGACGTTTGGCAGTATGATTTGTAAAGCGCTGCGTGATTATGGGATTGATGCACCTATTGATGTCCATCTCATGGTATCACCGGTCGATGGGATGATTGAGCAGTTTTTAGAGGCGGGTGCCAGTGTGATCACTTTTCATCCAGAAGCGAGCGCGCACGTTGATCGTTCGTTGCAACTGATTAAGGATGGCGGTGCAGAATGCGGCCTAGTATTGAATCCAGCAACGCCCTTACATCATTTAGATTATGTTATGGATAAAGTGGATCAAATTTTGCTGATGAGTGTCAACCCAGGCTTTGGTGGTCAGTCATTTATTGACAGTACATTGAACAAGGTACGCCAAGTTCGTGAGCGTATTACGGCCAGCGGTCGTGACATCAGATTGGAAGTTGATGGCGGGATCAAAGCCAGTAATATTCGTGCGATTGCTGAAGCAGGCGCTGATATGTTTGTCGCTGGTTCTGCGATATTTAACCAACAAGACTACAAGGCTGCGATTGACGCCATGCGTGCAGAGCTGGCATTGGCTGATGAAAGTAAGTAGCTTATCGTTCGTTCGAAATAAAAGAGTGATATAGTTAATCTACTTTAAAAAGGTTACAGTTCTGCTGGTGTAAATTTCTCGCTCATGGCGTGCTTGTCGAAATAGGCTTTGAAATCTATCTCAGTACTACTGTATTTTTTTGAATTGAATCGACTGTATAATGTCAAGATACGACTATAATTTTACGCCATACAAAGGTGACTCATGGACACGCAAAAAATAGATAGCCCTTCAGTGCCCACTGAGCGAGCACCAGACAACATGACTCGACCTCAGCAGCGCAGCCTGGTGCCAAAAGGCATTACTATTGGCTTGGCAGTGTTTGCGCTTGTGTTAAGTTTAGCAGGCTATGGTTTTCGTTTGATGATTGGCGATGATGTCGGAACAGTCCTTCGTCACGCGGGGGTAATTGTACCTGCATTTGTGATTGGCATTCCGTTGTTTTTTTGGCTTGGTTCACGACTGCTTAACAAAGTGAAAGGCATGCATATCGAGACGAGAAATGCCCTGACGCTTGGTTGGTTGACCGCTTGTGTGGCAATGTTGTGGTTGATGGGTACTTATAGTTAAACGCTTTAACAATCTGTTATAAGCTGTTTTTTATACAATTTTTGATCATGAAGTCATGTGCTGTAAGCGTGGCTGGGATTTTACATGCAAATCATACCGACTCGTATTGCCAAAATTATTTATCCGAAAGACTTACCAAATGGCTTGTTTACTAGTTTAATAATAGCTTGCCTACTGATGGGCTTGGCCTCATTGCGTCATGGTACTGATTTACAAGGCTGGCTCAACGTCATCGAAAACTGGCTAATCATGCTGCTAATATTTCCAACTGCTACTGCCGCCGTGGCGTTGCCATTTAAATACCGAGATCCCACGTTAGAGCTAAAGCTCATGTATTACCTTGGTATGTTTGTGGCTTTCTTATTTACTTTGGCAAAACTGCGCTACTGGCGCTAATGTTACAAGCACCGTACACCTAAGTAGTATTTATATAGAAGACTTATATGACAGCCCTTGAATTTCAAGGCCGAAGCGTCCATTGTATGCATAATGCAGTTTCATCCGTGTTATTTTAAGACGATAGTTTTCTATATGAGAGTGTCTTTGCAAGTATAAGACGGGACAATAAGGAATAAATTAATGCCATATGATATCGATAATGATATAGAAGTAGATACCGATAGTACTGACCAGTTTGCAGGATTTGCCAAAGAAACCACACTTGAGCTGGTAGAGGCGGCGGATGGTAAGTTATTATTGCGTGATGCTGACCAAGATGAAGCGCCACTTATGACCATTGATTTTTCTGAAAAACTCAAAGAGTTGCTCGGTAGTGATACCCAAGCGATTGGTCAGCATATGATTCATGCTGCGATTCAGGTCATTATGCAAAAACAGATGAGCCAATGGCATGCGCATGTCTATGACAAAGAGCCAACGCACTACAGCTGATTTTAGCCAGTTTCACCTCTCTAAATGGTGTTTTGGGTCAATAGAAAATTAAAGTCAGAACAAAAAAAGGGTTTATCACTGGATAAACCCTTTTTTTTGTTCAAACAAAACCATTTGTGAAAATGGCAATTATTTGATTTTAGCTTCTTTAAAGATCACATGCTGGCGTACTTTTGGATCAAACTTTTTGATTTCCATTTTGCCCGGCATAGTGCGCTTGTTTTTAGTAGTGGTGTAGTAATACCCAGTACCAGCTGTTGATACTAATTTAATTTTATCTCTCATGATAGCTTTCCTGTAAATGAGGGGTCTTCAAACGATAGGTACGGATTCAAAGCGTATAAGTTACCACCGATGTGATAGCAGAAAAGCAGCTTAAATGACGAAAATTATCGAAACCATTAAGCTGCCAGTCTTTACTTAAACTTTTTGACCTTGTGCGCGTAGATCCGTTAACACTTTATCGATACCTAGTTTGTCAATGATGCGCATACCTTTGGTAGACACACGAAGACGTACAAAACGATTTTCAGACTCTACCCAAAAACGATGGTTGTGTAGGTTTGGTAGAAAGCGACGACGGGTTTTGTTGTTTGCGTGCGAAACATTATTACCCACCATAGGGCGCTTTCCAGTCACTTGGCAAACTCGAGACATGGCGAACTCCTAATCTATGAGGTATGAGTTTTTCTCATACCAGTCTGGGCAAGTTGCACGTTTTTGCGGCATGGACACAGCAAGCGGCAGCTTTGCACCAAACAAAACTATATGAAGGTTGAGCTGGTAAAACTGCTATCTAAAGGCAAATAACAGGCTGACCAATTCAGAAAATTTTAAAGCCGACATTTATACCATAAAAGAGATGAATACTCAAATATTTTTATGATTATTGTTGGTCTAAAGGCTGACTATTATACCTGAAATATGCAGGCTATGTCGTTGATTATTTAATGGTAACGATTAACTTTTAGTTGTAACTTATAACAAAAGTCAGTAAAGTTACCGTTATAAATTTAATACAATCTGTTAATACAACTGGTATTAATGTAAATCTATGTATCATTACCAATCGCTCTTGATTCTGCGTAATGGTTTTTGCTTATCTGCTCAAATAAATCACTGACCACGTGGAGTCCAAACATGTCATATAGTTCATTGCCACTTACTTCTAAGTTGTTTCAGCTCACAGCACTCACATTATCATTGGCGTTGGCTGGATGTGGCGGCGGCGATGGTACTGATACGATTGCGCCTGAACCTGATACAGGTGTGACTCAGCCTGGGAATGGTGGTGGAACAGGGACACCAGTAAGTGATATTAAAGTTACACCTATAACCCTAACAGATCCCAATGGCAACATGACTCGTACTATTACTTCAGCTGGAGCAAGTGCGACAGTAAAAGTAACCGATAATAATGGGGATCCAGTAAGTAATGCTTTGGTATCTTTTCAGGCTGAAGGCGTCACTTTTGGGACCAGTAACAGCACTGTATTAACTAATGAAAACGGTGAAGCAGCTATCTCTGTCAAACCTTCAGATAATACCACTACAGGCAGCTATCAACTCAGTGCGACTGTTAATTATGAAGGACAGACTAAAACTACACCGGGCTATGCCTTTTCTCTACAGTCTATAAATGTCGTATTAACTGATATTGCTTTATCTTCTTCAAGCTTAAACTCAGGTGGAAGTACAAATATTACGTTAAAAACAAAAGACTCTAGCAGCAATATCGAGCAAAATGACATTACTGTAAATTTTGATGCTAGCTGTGGCAGCTTTGACAATGATAGCGTGGTTTCAAGCAATCAAGGTGATGTGACGGCTACGTATACAGCAGTAGATGAAAATGGAAATTTATGTGCAGGCGCACAAACGATCACTGCAACTCCTGCGAATAACCCAGCCAATAAACAAACAAGAACTGTCAATATCGCGGGCGTTGAAGCGAGCTCAATATTCTATACGACTACAGAGACAGTGCAGTTAGGTGCTAGTAATAGTGGTTCATCAACCTCGGGACAGATAGAGTTCACTGTGTATGCGAATGGTCGTCCTGCTGCTAACCAACAAGTTGAAATTAGTAAAATATTTGCTCCTAGTGATTTTAGCTTTGTCACATTGAACAATCAGACCTCTCAAACAGTCACCAGCGATTCGCAAGGCAAGGTGGTGGTCAACTTATATCCTGGTGCTTTACCAGGACCAGTCGAGATAAAAGCTACTCTAAGGTCAAACCCTAACGTATTTGCGCTGTCTAAAAACGTCTCTGTCGCTACAGGACGTGCGACTCAAAATGGTGTGAGTATCTCATTAAGCAAGAACGTATTGGCTGTTGGTGTAGATGGTGACACATCTACTATTACGGCAAGACTGGTCGATAGAGTAGGTAATCCTGTGCCTAACGGTACAGTCGTGAGCTTCGTGAGTGAAGGCGGGAGAGTGACGCCTAATTGTGCGACTCAGAATGGCGTCTGTTCAGTTGAATTTAGCACTCAAAATCCACGTCCAGTAGATGACCGTGTTTCAGTCATTGCTTATGTAGAAGGCGACAAAAACTATATTGATAGAGACGGCAATAATCAGTTCAGTGCAGGTGACGTATTCACCCGTAACATCGGCGACTTCTTCCGTGATGATAATGAAAATAATCAATACGATACAGAAGCGGGTGAATTTGTCTACAGAAAAGGTGGATCAGGTGCTACGTGTGCCCCTTCCTCTTTTAGTCAGCCAAATATTTTAGGTACATGTGATAATAATCTAGCGGCTACATTACGTTATCAAGTTGTATTAGGCTTGGCTGCAGATACGCCTTTGCTTGCTGGCCTGCCTGCTACACTAACGCCTAATCCAGCTACTGATTTAGAATCTCCTAAATATGTTGATTTTCAAATGTTTGGCAATTCAGCACAGACATTGTCTATGGCCGCGGGTACTACAATCAGTATTGCGGCTGAAGGTGGCAGTTGTGAGGCTGAGTTTGTTAACGGGAAATTAACGGTCCCTAATCTTGTTGATCTCAGTAATCAGACAGTGAATGCCAGTGACGTTAGTTACAGATTTTCCTATACGGGCTGTCAGAGAAATGATAAGGTTAAGATAACGGTCAATACACCAGAGCCATCTCCTACCACAACAACCAGAACCTTATTGATACAATAAAAGAGAGCTTCTTAATATAACCCCCAACCATGCGTTGGGGGTTTTTGCATTACCATTCCACTAATCAAATGACCCTAAATAACCAGAAACAACCAACTCTGTCAGCAAAACATAGTAAAAAAGATTAAAATAGTCGGTTTCCTATGATGTTGATAGCATTTCAATAAAGTGAACATTTTAATTTTTTAATTGGGCGTACTATGTCAGACAATACAGAAGCTGCTTTATCATCGAATATAAACTCAAACACAACCTCTCTGAACACACCAGCTACGGACGCTATTGAGACCGCCACGCTTTTAATTAAATGTAGGGATCAGGCGGGCATAGTTCAGGCGGTTTCCGAGTTTATTCATCGCTATGGCGCTAATATTATTACACTTGATCAATACTCAACTGCCCACGAAGGTGGCCAGTACTTCATGCGTTTAGAGTTCGCCTTGGCAGGATTGAGCGAGATTATTGATAATTTTGAAGTCAGTTTTGGGCATACAGTTGCCAAGCGCCATAATATGGATTGGCGACTCCATAACAATGCAATTAAGACCAAAGTGGGTATTTTGGTGTCCAAGTTCGATCATGCGTTGTTAGATCTGTTATGGCGACATCAGCGCGGTTTGCTTGATTGCGAAATTACCTGTGTGGTCAGCAATCATCCTGACTTGCGTCAAGCCGTGAAAAACTTTGGGATTAAATTTCATCATATATCAGTGACCAAAGGCAATAAAGAGCAAGCAGAAGAACAGATTCATAAATTGATGGAAGGTAATGATTTGCTCGTACTAGCGCGTTATATGCAGATATTATCTTCTGATTTTGTGAAGCGTTGGCCGATGCAAGTGATCAATATTCATCATTCGTTCTTGCCCGCTTTTGTGGGAGCAGACCCTTATCGCCAAGCTTATGATAAAGGCGTCAAACTGATCGGGGCGACGGCGCATTATGTCACCGCTGAGCTCGATCAAGGGCCTATTATTGAGCAAGATGTTCACCGTGTGACCCATCGCCAAGGTGTGACAGAATTACGAGCTATTGGTCGTGATATCGAGCGTAATGTATTGGCACGCGCCGTCAATTGGCATGTACAAAATCGGGTGATTGTGGCGGGTAATAAGACCGTAGTTTTTAATTAAGCGGTTTTTATTTAAATGGCTGTTCACTAAGATTGCTTTGAGTAAGCAAACTGATAGCAACTAATTCGACATAAAACATAAGCCGTCAGTATCCGTATTAAATGATGTGACTGACGGCCATGTTTGGCACAGAACGTTATTTATATCAGCATTTCTAACACAAACTTGCTACCGACAAAGCCAATCGCCAGTAATATAAAGGCATAAATAGTGATGTTGGCAGCACGTTTACCACGCCAGCCTGCGCGCCAATTCCCAAATAGAAGTGTGCCAAACAATAACCATGACAGCAGACTAAAGACGGTTTTGTGTACGATGTGCTGAGCCATCAAATCTTCTACATAGACAAAACCAATACCCAACGCGATACTGAGTAATACAAAGCCTACCAACAGCATATCGAATAGTAAGCTTTCCATACTTTGTAATGACGGCAGCTTAGTGACCCAAAATCGATGAATCGTATGATGCTTCAGTTCACGAATTTGCAGTCGTAAAAAGAGCGCTTGCACCGTCGCCATCAGCAGCACACAATAAGCTGCAAGAGAGAGCAATATATGGGACTCAAGCCCGATACTGATATCCGTAATTGGTTGATAAGGAGCGCGGCCCACATAACCAATGGTAATACCGAATAGTGCGGTTGGTGCGGCTAAAATACCAAGGCTAACGATAGGACGATATAGACAAAATAAGACATAAAAGAATAAGAAAAACAAACTGATTAGGCTAATCACATTAAACAGGTTGAAGTTCAGACCATAAAGAGTCACTACATAGGGGTAGAGTAGCACTGCATGCGCGAGCATACCGACCACTAATAACCCCAAACTAACGCCTTTATGGATGGGTTTGTCTCGAATCAGCGCCCAACCAATGTAAACGCTGACTAAGGTGTAAGCTAGGCTAGCAAGTAAGAATGCAAAGTGCACAGATATAAAGCCTCATCTCATATTGAGCGCATCATGAACGCTCAATGCAATGCCAAAGTGGTATTATCGGAATGATTAGAATAATTGTCCAATTTATCATAAAATGGTCACCAATTGAGCACCATCTTGCTTATTCCTTACAAATGCTTGGCTTAGTCGGCCTAAACCAAGTCGAATAGGTGTCAATGATATAGTCAATTCAGAATAAAAATGGTACCACCGTTAACTATGTTCTGCTGGTACAAATTTTCCTCGCTGGCTGTTCGCAAGCGTGACAGATGCTTCATAAAATTCATACCAGCAGAACTGTAATCCTTTTAGAATGGATCGACTATAGCGCTCATAGCCAAACCTTTGCAAAACGATTATTATTTTTGCATCATCTTAATGCTATAGTATTGATAATTTGCTGGTTTTTTATAGCAGCGTGATCCCATATTTTATAACGTACTCTACTATTATTTATAAGCCATTTAGATGGTTTAACCAAGAATTATTTTAACTGAGAGCTATTTATGTTTGATACCTTAACAGAACGCTTATCGTCGAGCCTACGCAATATCGTGGGTACTGGACAGTTGACCGAAGACAATATCAAAGACACTTTGCGTGAAGTGCGCATGGCGCTACTAGAAGCAGACGTGGCGCTTCCAGTCACTCGTGACTTTGTCAAGCGTGTTAAAGAGCAAGCACTAGGCGCTGAAGTGCTTAAAGAGTTGGCGCCCGGACAAGCATTTGTCAAAATCGTCCATGATGAGCTGACCGAAATGATGGGCAGTGCCAATCAACAGCTTGAGATGACGGGCAAACCGCCTGTTGTATATCTGCTGGCAGGCTTGCAAGGTGCTGGTAAAACGACCACTGCTGGTAAATTGGCCAAATATTTACAAGAGCGTCAAAAGAAAAAGGTAATGCTAGTCTCTGCTGACGTCTACCGTCCAGCTGCTATCAAACAGCTTGAGCAAGTCGCTGGTCAAGTGAATGCCAAGTTTGTTCACTCAAGTGCGGATGAAAATCCGATTGATATCGCTCTACGTGCTATCGAAGAGGCCAAAATTCAGTATCAAGATATTTTGATTATTGATACAGCTGGTCGTTTGGCTATCGACGACGCCATGATGGAGGAGATCAAAGCGCTTACTGCTGCGGTCAATCCGTCAGAGACTTTGTTTGTCGTTGATGCTATGACGGGTCAAGATGCGGCCAATACTGCCAAAGCCTTTAATGATGCATTGCCATTAACGGGTGTGATTTTGACCAAAACAGATGGTGATGCACGAGGCGGTGCGGCCCTCTCTGTGCGCGCCATTACAGGCAAGCCGATTAAGTTTTTGGGTCGCGGTGAGAAGTTAGACGCGCTGGAGCTGTTCCATCCGGAGCGTATCGCTCAGCGTATCCTTGGTATGGGTGACGTACTGAGTTTGGTCGAAGAAGTCGAACAAAAAATTGACCGTGATAAAGCCGAAAAAATGGCGAAAAAGATGCAGAAGGGCGGCGAGTTCGACCTTGAAGATCTATTGACCCAGTTCCAGCAAATGAAAAGTATGGGCGGCATGGCAGGGTTTTTAGATAAAATGCCAGGAATGGGCGGCTCTGACATGCAAAAAGCCGTCGAAGATGCCAAACCAGAAGAAAAAGTACGCGAGATGGAAGCGCTGATTAATTCAATGACACCATTTGAGCGCAAAAATCCTGATAAGATCAATCCGAGCCGTAAGCGCCGTATAGCTGCTGGTTCTGGTCGTGAGATTCAAGATGTCAATCGTTTGCTCAAGCAACACAAGCAAATGGCAAAAATGATGAAAATGATCTCAAAGCCCGAAGGTATCAGTAAAATGATGAAATCCATGCAAGGTCTAATGGGCGGTGGCAATGCTGGTGGCGGCGCTGGTGGTCCTTTATTTGGCGGTGGTCAGCAAGGCGGTACCAAAGACGTGAATCCAGAGCAAATGGCCAAGCAAATGGGACTTGATCCAAACAACATGCCAAGCACGGAAGAGATGCAGAGACAAATGCAAGACATGCAAAATCAAGCACCAAAAAAGTTTAAAACGCGCTTTTAAATAGGGCGAGTTCTATTAGTCATCATTTCTCAATGAAAACCTCAAGGCTAATATAGTGTTGAGGTTTTTTTATGCCTGCTTTTTTTGAGTAAATTCGCATGGATAAAGTATGGAAAACGTAGAAAGTAATAAAAATAAACTGCCCTAAATGCTATGATGGGCGCTGATTTATTTATTAAGCCAGTGCTTTTTTATAATGCTGTGCTTTTTTTAATACCGACAGTATAGTATAAGCCGAGAGTATAATGTTTTTAGCAATGGATACCGTGTTTGATCAGTGCTCGATTGCGATCTTAGACAGCAGCGGCAACGTCATCTCAAGCCAGACTGAAACGGGCAAACGTCAGCAAACCCAGCAAATTTTACCGATGATAGACGCAGCTTTAAGAGAGAGCAAGCTGAAGCTTGCTGATATACAAGCGCTGATATTTAACCGAGGCCCTGGTGCCTTTAGCGGGATACGGATTAATACCGCTGTCGTACAAGCGTTATCTGTGGCGCATGATATTCCTTGTGTGGGTGTCTCAAGTCTGCAAGCGATTGCCCAGCGTGCGTATCAGCAATATGGTTTGACGCACGTATATAGCGCTCTTGATGCGCGGATGCAGCAAGTTTATTTTGGTCAATATGCAATAGCAGATGACAGTCAAAAAGACTATGCTGTCATGCAGCCAGTACTGGTTGGCGATAGCGATAGTACGGAGCAGTTGCTAGATTATGACAGCCAAACTGCGCTCAATTTACCTATCGTTGGTAACGGCTCCGTGTTATTAACAAGACAAAATGAGCAAGTATGTCATGAGGATGTCTGGCCAGATGCGGTAGTAATAGGGCAGCTCGGTATTGCCCAGTTTATAGCGTTTGGCGGTACCGATGCGGCACATGCATTACCAAAATATCTGCGTAATCAGGCATGGAAGACGCTCAAAGAGCAAGGTAAAGCATAATCAATGTCAGTGCGTGCTAAAAATATAAAAATGCTCTTTAAAAATATAAAAACATATTAAAAGTCATGTTACGCAACCAGTAGGTCTGTATCTAGGAAAGTTATTGTGGATATTATTTTATTAATTCAAGCTGTCATCATGGGTATCGTCGAAGGTATCACTGAGTTTTTACCCATATCGAGTACGGGCTATTTGATTCTATCAGCAGATTTGATGGGATTTTGGACCAAGGAAAAAGTTGATTTATTTGTCGTAGTAGTGCAGCTTGGCGCTATTTTGGCAGTGATTTATGACTATTGGGACAGACTGTGGCAAGCATTAATGGGCTTACTGACTGGAAAATCAGACAGTATGGCCAATCCAAGACAGCTTGGGCTTAGTTTAATTGTCGCCACCATTCCGGTGATGATCGTTGGATTCACCTTTGCTGATGAGATCAAAACCTATTTGTTTAATCCCATCGTCGTTGCAATCATGCTGATCATCGGTGGTCTGCTGATATTTTATGTTGAGAGTCGTCCCAAGGCAATTATTGCGCAAGAAGCAGAAGATGTGACCCTAAAAACGGCACTGATGATTGGTTTTTTGCAGTGCTTGGCATTGATACCAGGTACTTCGCGTTCAGGTGCTACTATTATTGGCGCGCTATGGCTTGGGGTTTCGCGTAAGGCTTCTGCGGAGTTTTCCTTCTTTTTGGGTATTCCTGTCATTGTAGGAGCAGCACTATTAGATTTGCTTAAACATGGTGATGTATTGAGCAATAGTGAAGATTGGCTGGTGCTGGGCATAGGAACGATAGTTTCGTTTGTGGTGGCGCTACTTTGTATTCGCTTGCTTGTCGCATGGGTGAGTCGTCGTGATTTTACTATTTTTGCTTGGTTGCGCATTATTACGGGTATCATCGTGTTGGTCGCGGCTTGGGGCTTTGGTTATCAAATGGCGGGCTAAACACTCACAGTACTTTATAAATGTGTCTACAGTTGATCCTAAATAAAAGAATTATGTCTATGAACAGCTTACAACAAGCATCAAGCGCTTTTATGCACTGTCAGTTGTTTTATGTTAGAGACTCTCAGCAAATGCAGATTGCGCGTTTGCAAGCAATGATCGTTGCACACAAATTGCCTATCGTTTTGCATATTGAGCTATTCAGCGATAAACTCACGCAAAAACGTCGTCAACAACTGAGTCAGCAATTAGATCAGAAAGCCACTCAACCTATATTATTGTTGGACGATAAAGACACGCTGTCATGGCTCAGTGATGGGCTGAGCGTTGCGCCTGAGTGGGATAAGCTACAACGGCGGGTAGTGAGCGCTGGCCGCAAATCTGAGTTATTATTACAAGCCGCAAAAGTGACAGCGGACAGCAAGGCCATTGATGCAACGGCAGGGTTTGGGCATGATAGTTTGATATTGGCCAGTACTGGTGCGCAAGTAGTCATGCTAGAGCAGCAGCCATTGATGGCGTTGCTATTGCTAGCAGAGCAGCAGCGTATGAAGGCGTTGCCTAATTGGCAAAAACTGATGGCACGTTTGCAGATTATCAATACCGATGCCATCAGTTATTTTGACAGTATGAGCAGCCATTCGTTAGCTGATGCTGATAAATCTGTCGATGTGGTATATCTGGATCCTATGTTTCCAGAAGACAGCTATCAAGACCAAAAAACGGGTAAAGGTGCTAAAGTTGGCAAGCACATGCAAGCATTGCACCAGTTGGCTCGCCCACCAACAGCAAACGAGGAGCGGCAGTTGCTGCAAAGCGCCCTGTCAGCGGTCAGTCAACCTTCTGGTCGAGTCATCGTCAAGCGTCCACAACTTGCGCCCTTACTTGCCAATCAAGCAGCAAGTGAATGCTGGCATAACGAAGCGGTACGTTTTGATGGTTATTTTGCTGGATAGTAAAATAATAAATGCGCTTAGTGAATAAGCTTAAAATGGATGAATTTAGGAGCAAGGAATGTCAGCGCTAATCATTTGGGTCATGGGTGCTATTTTATTACTGATAAATATTATGCTGCGTACTCGAATTCTTCGGCTAGAATCGCGTCTAAAAGAGCTGAGCAATCCGCAAGAGCAATTGGCATTTTTGCGTCAGCAAGCATCAAAAAAAGAGAAAGTTGCCGCCATCAAAGCGTTGCGCAAACAATATCCTGAGATATCGCTGATTGAAGCAAATCGATTATGGCAGCAAATATAGAGACCGTCGCCTTATGATACAAACCCGTGCACCCTTAACGCTTAAAGAAAAACTCTACGCCTATATGCAGTTGACCCGTTTTGATAAGCCTGTCGGTATTGAGCTGTTACTTTGGCCGACTCTCTGGGGCGTGATGCTGGCGGCAATGGGTCAGGTGCAGCAACAAGGAATGACGGCAGGTCTGCCAAGTCTTAAAATATTTGTCTTATTTGCACTGGGTGCGGTGTTTATGCGGGCAGCAGGCTGTGCGATTAATGATTTTGCCGATCGTAAAGTAGATGGTCATGTGACTCGTACCAAAGGTCGACCATTGGCTGATGGGCGCTTATCTGCTCAAGAAGCCATCGGCGCTTTTTTGGTGCTGGTATTATGCAGCGTGAGTCTGTTGTTTTTTTTGCCTATTGAAGTCTTTTATTGGTCGTTTGGTGCGGTAATATTGGCCTTTATTTATCCTTTTATGAAACGCTACACCCATTTGCCACAAGTGTTTTTAGCAGCAGCGTTTGGTTGGGCGATACCGATGGCCTATGTGGCAGTACAAGGCGCTCCTGATATTTGGTGTTGGTTATTGTTCCTTGCTTATATGTGCTGGACAGTCGCTTATGATACCCAGTATGCCATGGCTGATCGCGAAGACGATGTAAAAATTGGCGTCAAATCAACGGCGATATTATTTGGTCGTTATGACGTGATTATCATTGCTGTCCTACAGATGGTATTTTTATTAATAATGGGTGCGGTATTGTGGCATTATTTTGCCCCAACCAGCTTGGGTATTACGCCCATATTTGGCTTGGCTTTGGTCGCAATGATGTTTGCCAAACAAAACAGCGCTTGTGCCAGTCGTAATGCCTTAGCATGTTTCCAAGCGTTTTTAGCCAATATCTGGGTAGGGCGTTATGTGTTCGCAATCATAGCCATCGCTTGTATATGGACAACTATCAATGGATAGACTTTCAAAATTAAAAGGCAAAAAATCGCCTAATGCTCCTATGTCTGTCATGGATTATGAGGCAAAGCTGGCTGAGCATGGGCTAACACGCGAGCAAGTCGTCGCCACCGAGCGTAAGCTGGCGAAGTTTGCTAATGCTATGGATTCTTTAGTGCGTGTGCCTTTTACCAAGCAAGGCATGGGTGCGGATGCTGCGCTGTCAACCATTCCCTTGGCAGGAGATTTGGCAGGATTGGCGTTAACCAGTTATGCCTTTGTCTTGGGTCGTCAATTGGGCGTGCCTGCGCATAAAATGACGCCCGCTGTTAGGTTGGCGCTCATCGATATGGTCGTCGGTGTCGTACCTGGTATTGGTACGTTGCTAGATATTTTTATTCGTCCCAGTCGTAAGACATTGGGCATCGTGCATGAGCATCTGCAACAGGAGTATGGCATCACTGAAACCATGCATATGGATCGACCATTTCTGCATAAATCACTAGAAAATAAGCAGCAGCAAAGTTGTTTTTGGCGAAATCCAGTGATTGCTTGGTTGTATTTGCATATTCCTGATATTCTTGGATTGCTCGTCATTGTGGTGATTGGTTGGGGATTGTGGGCAATAATCAGTTGGGTGGTTAGTCTGTTTGGGAAAATGACTGGATTTGGTTAAATGACTGCACTTTGTTAAATGACAATGATGTGTCAGCTAGAATTATGTAGCAATCAGTGACATGGCAATAAAAAAGGTGGAAACGATGATAGCGTTTGCCGCCTTTTTTCGGTCTAAAATATGGTGTCCATAGCAGCGTATGCTTAGGACTTATTCTGTAATGACTTCAGCGTCAGCACTGACTGCATCAAAGCTCGTTACTTTGTCATTTTGAATGAAATCAATAGTGCCACCACCAGCGTGACTCACCAGTTGAATACTGCCGTCACTTGAGCGATAAGTGGGATTGTTGCCTTGACCTTCTGGCGCGGTCAGGGTCATTTTTGATTGGTTGGGAAGAGTGACGACAGCATTAAGCAAACCTGCTGCTGATGTCTCAAAGACGACAGATAACGACTCTCCTGTTGCACTTCTATAACGCACATCGGTGATTTGTGCACCTTTGATGGCTTGCTCAGGATTGGGCGCAGCATTAGCACTTGGTGTTGATCCAGTGGTCTCAAGGTTATCTTCTAATTGCGTTAAGTTGATATCACGCTCGGCATCTGATGACTGTGATGAGTCATTATCTGTACTGTCTTTATTATCGGCAATATCAGTCGTATTAATATTGGTTGTCACGGGCGTTGTTTGTGCCGTATTCGCTGTTTCAGGTTCTGGTGTTTCTTGGCAAGCCGTTAGCAATAGAATGCTGAAAAAAGCAGCAGGTAATATTTGATAGTAAGCCTTAGGCGTTGAGCATTCTGAGGAGTGAGTCTTCATGGTGGGGTTTTTGTCCGTTAAAAGCGCTTTATTGGAGCACGGTAAATGGTGAGAGATAAGCTGGATTTGACGATATATTACTAAGTGTTTACGGTAATGACTAGCTTTCGCTGTCCGCCAACATCTCTGTGCTCGCACAAATAAATGCCTTGCCACATTCCTAGACCTAACCTGCCATCAATAAGGGGCACTGTCAAACTTACGCCAAACATCATACTTTTAAAATGAGCGGGCAGGTCATCCGAGCCTTCTAATGTATGGCGATACTCAGGCTGATCGGCAGGTGCGATCTTATTTAGCCAATCTTCGGTATCCAGTCTGACATCTGGATCGGCATTTTCATTGATGGCAAGACTGGCTGAGGTATGCTGTAAAAACAGATGTATCAAACCTGCTTTAGAAGAGGGAGAGATGAGCTTATCAAGCGCGTCTTCAATCATGGGGGTGATAATGTGAACGCCACGAGAATGGGCGGGTAGGGTCAAGGTGGTTTGATAATAGGACATGAATGGCTCACTTTATCTTTAGACTATCGGCTGCCATGCCACTTTCTTTATAAACATCATCCAAATACCGACGGCTGGCAAGTAGCTTGTCTACCACACCACTTTGGCTTTGAACATTGAGCTTTCGCGAAAAGTCTAAAATTGAGTTTAATTGATCTAATACCATATCATAACTGGTATTTTGTTTATCGGTATCAATAATGACAGTCTTTGCATAATTTTGATCAAGACTAAGATAGTCAATAATTAATTCTGGTACACGTGTGGCGATGAGTTTATTGAGAGTAAAGAGTTGTGATTCAGTAATTTGATCATGATGGATAGACTCATATTGTTGTCCAATATTGTCCATAGTAGCCCGAAACGTTTTAGAAACCTGTTCATCATACAGTAATTTAACAAAGGGATGATGCGCTGAAAATTTAATGACGTTTAGTTTATTGCCCTGTTCACTATTTGCCTTTTCTGCTTGATGTTGAGTAGTCATAAGATTTGCAGAGGCTAAATACTCTTGATGCCGCGGTATGAAAGCGAGTTGCGTACGCTTGGACTTTTCTTTTATGACGAAAAATATAGGCACGATAATAATAAGACTAAGCAAAATGAGTAAGGTAAAAAAAGACATGTCGGCACTCTGTCGTTAAATAGATTATTTATTTTAAAAATGATTTTAGATTACAATATAACACGCTTGTGTTATGTTAAGGCAAAACAGGGGTCGATAAAAGTTGTATTTTTCTCTACTAAATATTTGCCTATTTTTTATTAAGGACGATAATGAATAATGACACAATTACCAAGAGTCAGCTAGCCGCTTATAAACCAACAACTGCTTATGTTGGGACTTCTTGGGCTGTAATGTTAGTTGGCGTACTCGCATATCTACTGGGATTATGGAATGCACAAGCTATGCTTTTAAATGAAAAAGGCTATTATATAGCGGTGCTGGCTCTTGGTCTTTACTCAGCAATTAGTTTACAAAAAACGCTGCGTGATCGTAGTGAAGGTATTCCTACGACGAACATGTATTACTTGATCAGCTGGGTGGCCTTAGGATTGTCTATTGCTCTTATTGCAATTGGTCTTATGAATGCAGGAAGTTTAAGCCTTAGTGAAAAAGGCTTTTATATGATGGCATTTACCATGAGTTTGTTTGCTGCTGTTACCATTCAAAAAAACACCCGTGATGAAGCGCAAATTCGAACGTTAACCGCGCCAACGATTACTGCTAGTAATGAGGATAGCGCTAAAATTGTCCATCAAAAGCCACGTGAGTCTGATGCTGGGAAGTCACTTTTTGGTGCAGTCAAATCCAGAATGGAAGGTAGTGATTAAGGCCTCTGACCATAAAGTTTTTTAAACCAAAGGCGTCTGCAAACGTGTGCGATGTGGTGAAAGACGCGCCAGCATTGCTGCTGAGAATGGTGAAAACGATCCTAGCATCATATCTGTTAATGCCTCAGCACATAATGGCGCAAGGGCATAACCTTTAGCGCCCATCGCACTCATGACCCACATGCGGTTGCTGTCTATTAATTGTCCCACGATTGGATGATAATCAGGCGTTTGGGTACGAACGCCAGCGCGTCCTTTCCATGAGCTGATATCTGTCGGAATGACCGCGCTCAGCTCAGGAATGGCGGTGATGAGCTTGTCGCGGCTAATCTGATGCTCTTCACTACGGATATCCGTAGCTGTGTCGTTGCGTATAAAACTGGCACCTAGCAAAAACTGAGGCTGGGACGCTACAACATTGTTTAACTGTGCATCGCCCGTTTGGGCGCTAAATAGCGCACAGTAACCGCTATATTTGAGCGGAATTTTTGGTAAGTGTGCGAGTTGCTCAGGCGTCGGCGTGAACCAAGAAAGTTGACCACGGATTTTACGGCAATCAAAAATACGTTTGTCTATCTGATGACTCTCAAAAGCGGCGCAAACCACTACGTTATCGGCAGTGATAGCTAACTCAGACTTGTCCTTGTCGCATCCTTGAATACAGACCTGACTTTGTGTTTCACTAATGCGATTGACTGTCAATTGTTGAAAATGGATCAACGGATGGGTCAGTATAATCTGCTTTAAGGCCTGCGGATTGACTAAGCCAGATTGCGATAAATATAAGTTCTCTGATACCTCTTGCTCTTTTAACCCGCTTATTTCTTGCGCTTGCTCAGATGATAACGTAGTTGCCATATCATTAGGGTAATCAGTGATTTGCTCTGTGCCGATATTGGCTTTTATCAGCAGATCGAGAGCGCCCGTTGATTCAAGTACAGGTGGTATTTGTTCTTTTTTAGCTTCTTGGTTAAGCTGTCGGTAGAGTCTGCTGCTATAGAGATACCCTATCGTATGCAAATGCTCATCGACATGGTGAATCGGGGTCATCTTGGGTGCGAGTAGGGCACGAGGGTTGCCTGATGCGCCTGCTAGTGGCGCAGATTTGTCTAATAAAGTAACTCGAATACCGCGATTGGCCAGCGTCCACGCCATGAGTAAGCCTGAAACACCCGCACCAATGATGACAGTGTGATCAAACGCGCTATAAGCTTTTTTATCATTGGTGTCGCGACTTTCGTCAATACAAGTGTTGTCACTGGTAGGGTCACTAATATGATCGTTCTTATCTGAGTCCGTCATGATGGCCGTTAGCATCTGACGCTTGCGACCAAAGCCTTTGACCTTATGGATATAAAAACCGTATTTTTTTAACGCACGTTTGACAATACCAGCGGAGCTATAAGTGGCGGCAGTTGTATTTGGACAGGATAAACGCTGGATTTGGGCAAAGATATTTTCAGCCCATAAGGTGCTGTTGCAAGAAGGCGCAAACCCGTCCAAAAACCAAGCGTCTATATAGGGCGTAGGTTGAGTGGACTTATCTGAGAGCAGTTTGGTCAAGCTTTCAGCGGCATCACCAAACCACATGTCCACGCTTAGGTTGTCAGCGAAAAAGTTCAAACGATGACAGCCCGCAATTATAGGAGGATAAGCGGCCAAAAGTGGTTCAATGAATTTTGCTAGCTCAGGGGCGCGCTGCCCCCACAAGGTGAGTATTTGCGTTAAATCAGCAAGCGGTATAGGATATTTTTCAGTAGTAATAAAGTGCAAACGCGCGGACGCCAACTGGGGATATTGGTCGCGCAGTTGTCGCCACAGTTGCCACGTTGCCAGGAGATTGAGTCCCGTACCAAGACCCAATTCAGCAATCGTAAAGCATTGCTTTGGCGAAAGATTAGCCAGTCGCTCCGGCAACTGGTTGTGCATCAAAAACACATGACGTGATTCTGCTAGGCCGTCCGTGTGCGAAAAGTATACATCACCAAACTCACCCGATACTGGCACCTTATTGCCTGTATCATCCATTTGCCAATCAATTTTGGCAGAAGTAATGATGTTTAGTGGTGCAGTATATTTAGTTGGCGTAGTAGACATGTGGCGTTTCTTAATTACCAACGTTCACGGCGTACAAATACCAACCAAGAGACAAAAATACCGACCAATAAACTGATTAAAACTGTAAAGGCACCATATAAAAACAGCTGACCTTTACTTTCATATACCAAGACATTCGCTTGAGTTTGTAAATCGTTCACTTGGCGCTGGAGCTGTGCATTACGGCTTAGCAGCTCTTGATTGGCATCGGATAGTGCCTTATTGGATGGCTGTAGTTGTGCCGCCAATAAAGTGTTGTTCGGAGCGGTGTTGGTAGTAGTCGCTGCTGTCTCTTGGCTTGCTATCGCTGGCGGCGTCCCTGAAGGAGTGGTATTATCAGTAGCGTTGACTGCCGTCGCCGCTTGCACTGCAATAGCAGTCAACAGCATAACGCTTGCTAGACCTGTTTTATAGACTGGGCTGTTTGATGAAAATAACCACTGACTCACGACGTTGCTACCTTGTCTGACGGTTTATTTTCAGAAGTGTCTTTAGGGGTCGGTAACGCTTGCACAAATGGCTTGATATCTACATGACTATATACGCCATCACGCAAATAAGGCTCAGCGCTTGCCCATGCTTGTGCCGCAGAGAGAGAATCAAAGTCAGCAATAATAAGGCTGCCTGACATCTCGTTTTTACCGTGTTCGATGGGCGTGGGGCCTGCAATAATAAGACGCTGTTCGCGATTCAATACTTGTAAACGTTCAACATGCTCAGCACGTGTCACCTGACGTTGGGCACTGCTATCTGCAACGTCGTAACCTATAATGGCAAATAAGGACATGAGGCTTCCTCAATGAATAATTAAGAATAAAACGCTATAGTCAGATCAATATACAAAAGACTTAGCGGGAATGAAATAAGTTTTTTGCTGTCTCTGGCAGCAACGGCACAGCAAGCAAGAAAAAATTATCCCAGTCCGTCATTATAATATCGCGTATCGATTTTATTTCGTATCGATTATGGTATAAGATAATAAAACTACTTGGCTGTTTTGTCAGTCAATGCAGGATTGAGATGCTTTTTTAACACCGCAAATTGGACGACAACGAATATCAGCATAATTGGAATCCAGCCATAGGTTTTAAAGTTAATCCACGCCTCATCCGACATTGTAAACGCTGTGATATAATGCAATACGCCCATAAAAGCGAAAAATAACGCCCAAACGACGGTCAGTTTTTTCCAGCCGCTTAACGTAAGCGTAAAGACGTCTTTCATTGCCAGTTGCATCAATGGCTTATTAATCGCAGCACTGACCAATAGCGTCAAAGCAAAGATACCGTTGATAATGGGTGATTTCCAGCGCAAATAGATATCATCGCGCAAGAGTAATGTACCACCGCAAAACAAAATGGTTAACAGCAAGACAACCCATTGCTGTTTATCAAATTTGCCCTTTTGGCGAATAAAATGAATTGCATAAATAATAATGGTGGCAACGAGCAAGGCGCCGGCTGCTGCTAAAATGCCGTTATAACGAGCAGCAATAAAAAAAGCAATTAACGGAATGAAGTCTAATAAGGCTTTCATAACAAATAGGATGTCCAACAAAAACGTATGGGGTAGTTTACACGTCTCCTGAGCCAAAAAAAAGCAATCAACACGATTATCGTCCTATATGACATGCCTTAGGCATTTTCAACTCGTTTTACTGATAACATAGCTATCGTCATTATCGTATTTAAAGTGACAACATCCTTATATTGACAATACATTCAAAACCTTAAGGCCGGCTTTATGAAAATCGATTTACATTGTCATAGTACTTGCTCTGATGGTACTTATGCACCAGCAGAAGTGGTACAACGCGCCCATGCAGCTGGCATCACTGTTTTGGCATTGACCGATCATGATACGTTGGCAGGTATTGATGAAGCGCGTGCGGCTGCTAGTGCTTGCGATATGCAACTAATCAATGGAGTTGAGATCAGTTGTGAGCATACGCTAAACGGTGGTTATGGCAAAAACAAATCAACCAATAAAATTGTCCACATACTTGGGCTTGATTTTACAGATCGTGAAAAAATGCACCAAACATTGCAGCAATTGCAAGACAGTCGGGCAACCCGTGGGCAGCGCATTACCGAAAAGCTCAGTGCGTTGTTGGGTATCAACTGCGACGAGCTATGGCAAGCGGTACTCGACAAAGCCGGCGGCAATCCACAAGCGGTAGGACGTGCTCATATTGGACAAGTATTGTTTGAGCGCGGTGAGGTGAAAACCGTCCAAAAAGCGTTTGATAAATATTTGGCGGACAATAAGCCAGCTTATGTGGCCATCGAAGCGCTAACGATGCAACATGGTATTGAGTTGATACATGCGTGCGGTGGTAAGGCGGTGCTGGCACATCCAACACGTTATCAGCTATCAGCGACGAGAGTACGCAAGCTTATCGAAGAGTTTGCACAACTTGGCGGTGATGCCTGTGAGCTACCTGCTAATAGTGAGCCCATTAGCACTCGTAGAATGGTGGATCGCAGCATCACCGAGCACAATCTTGTTACGTCGATTGGTAGTGACTTTCATGGGAGCAATATGCCATGGCGACGCTTGGGTGATGTCCCCACCTTGACTCCTGATCAGCAGGGCGTTTGGCAGTCTTTTGCAGCATTATCTTAAAAACATTGTCTTAAAAAACCGTCATGGAGTAATGCAGAAACTTCTCAAACCAGCTGATAGCCAAGACAAACATGGCTATATTCAATAAGTCAGTTTAAGCCATGTCTCCAATCTGGCTTTAGCTTCCTAACTTTCACTATCCGCGGTAGCCCTATTATGGCTGTATCGATATCTCATCTAGGCTATAGAAAACTCTCTCGAGTGATTTTTGAGTGGCAAGCTGCTGATCGGACATCGCTGCTGGCGTTGTTTATTTTAATGGAAGTTTTCTCACATTGGTTGTGGTGTTTTTTTGTTTGGTGTCGTCAAGATACCTATGGCGCCTATGTTGATATGACGTTGCTGTATTTTTTATGGATTGGGGTGACATTAATGGGTGCGTTTTCTTTTTGGATGAGTGGCCGTTTTTCGCCCATCAAAAAAGACAATGGCTCGTTACATAAGTGGCAGGCCATTTTGGTGGCGCTTTATAGCACTTATATTGCTTTGGTGATTTTAGTCATGGGACACAGCAGTTTGGTGTCTGGCATTTCGCTAGTTGGTGGCGCGATGTTGGCAATGATGCTCATACGGCGTCGTTATGTATGGCGGGCATTTTTAGGGCATGCTGCTGTGATTTTAGCAGTGACACTCATTCCATATTTTGGGGTGGCTCTACCCAATCTACGTCAAATAACAATTACCTCTTTTCCTTTAAATACGAATAATTATCTGGCCTATAACGAAATGAAGGCAATTGAAAGTGCGATCTCTGCCTCTGCGTTAAAAAATGGTCTACTAAGCTGGGATAGCTTGAGTCAGCTGCGTTTTTCTTCAGCGTTTTTTTGGCGTAGTACGCATATTTATATGGCGCTTCCCAAAGCCCTTTTTATTGTTTATATATTTCGGGCGTTGTTGGCTATATTAGACGACAGCAAAAAAGAAATCCTGCAACATGCCAATCAAGACGAGCTGACCCAGCTTAAAAGTCGCCGTTATGGTCTAACACAAATGAAACAAGCACTGGCGACAATAAAAGATTGGCAAGACTTTAGCGTGATTTTATTGGATTTGGATTTGTTTAAGGAAATCAATGACAATTATGGTCATGAGGTTGGTGATCGAGTTTTGGTAGAAGTGGCACAAACGTTATCACAATCGTTAACGGACGAAACCATCATTAGCCGTTATGGCGGTGAAGAGTTTTTAATCGTGCTGACAGATACCAGTCACGATAGTGCGATGCTCATTGCTGAGCAGTTGCGGCTAAGCATTGCAAAGCGAGTAATTGCGGTCAATGATAACCTCTCTTTCAATGTGACCACCAGTTTGGGCGTGTATACTTTAACGTATGACGAGCGCACCTGTATCAGAAAAGCCCATAAAAAATCCGTTCAAAAAGATGATGAGAGTCAGTTTGCAAAGCCACAGACATTTAGGTCACGCAGTAGCAAACGAGGTAATCGTCCCCTCTCAACAGCAGCACAGTTACCTCATGATATTTGTCAGCGTTTAATTTCTATGGCAGATAAAGCTTTATATGAAGCGAAAAGCTGTGGTCGCAATCACGTCGTGAGCGCCAATGAGATGTCAGCAGAAGGTAATGGTATTGAGTCACTTTATGGTACTCAATTATGAGGTCAATTGCTGCACCAAGCTTGCCAATACACTGGTCGCAAAACTGCCAGTGGTCAACGTAAAGTTTAGCACCAGCGTTTGTTCATCATCCCATCTCCAAGACAGTGCTTCGATAGGTAATCGCAGCGCTCGCCGCTGTGCTTTAATGTCGCGCGTCTCTAAGCCTTTTGCTAGTGGCATTAATAGTGGATTGCCCTGAACAATGTCCTGCTCGATGGCTGCGGCTGCGCCACTGACTTTGTCGTTACCCGTGCCCCATAATACACCAGTAGGATGGATATCACCGCTGGCAAGTCGCGCGCGCAGAGTATCGTCGATCGTTTCGCTCGTAAATATCGATCCCGAACCATCTAAGTTAAACACTTCACCTGCCAGACCGTTATTCCAACTGCCATCACTGACGCGTGCTGCCAATATCTCATTGAATATCAAGCTACGCGCAGCAGACAATTCCATGGTGTTTTGCTCACGTGGTACGTGCTTACGTTTGCTCTTTTTTGGTTGCGGCCTTACCTCGCGCGGTGGACGCGCAAACAATGCCAAGGCTTCTCTAACATTATTACCGTTACGTCCAAAGCGCTGCGTACCAAAATAATTAGGTACGCCATTTTCGCTCATGGTTTTTAAATACTGCTCGACTCGTTGCATGACAGAGGGCACTTGCTCATACGTTTCATTGTCTAAACGGTCAAACTCTATATCCCGTAAGGTAATAATAAACTCATTGGCTCTGTGAGTGCCGCGATTGAGTTTTTTATTGTGCCAATGCTGGGTGAGGATAGTGACCGATTCATTGTCTCCGATATCTGTCGGTGCAAACTCAGATTCAGGCAATTGTTTTTTGGGTATGCGCAGACTAAACCACTGCGTGGTCAGCGCATGACGGTCTTTGAGACCTGAGTAGCCGACATCGCGTAACGGAATCTCAGCCCATTCTGATAGCAGTTTGGCAAGATACGCGGTGTTCATCCCTGATTTTTGTATATGCAACCACAAGTGCTCACCTTCGCCAGTAAACTCTAGCGGCAATATCTCGTTGACGATAAAGTCTGTGGTATGGGCTTTATAGCTTGCTTGTTTTAACGGTGGCTGTATGGGCTGCGGTAAGCTTGAGGTATCAGTCGCTGCGGCTATATCGATATTTGAGATATCGAATGTTTCATTACCCAGTACCTTATTATTTAGCGCCTCATTTTTTAGTGCTATTTCTTGAGCCGTAGAGGGAGAATTGGTTGTCAGGTTGATATCTTTCTCTTGAGAAGTCATAAAACGGTCTTTTATTTTTGATGATAAGTTTTAAAGGGATATGGTAAAGGGCGGTGTTAAAAGCAAGTAATTACGTTTTGCAACGCAGCAAACCTACAAAAAAACAGCGTAAGCCAAGTGGTCTTGCTACTATCGATATATAGGTACTGATGGATATAGACATACGTCACTTGAGACGACTGGCAGCGGCAGCACAGGCTGCAATCAGGGAATAATAGCATTCAATTAGAAAATAATTATAACCGTTAAGGAAAATTTATGAGCAACGCAACCATTAATACCGTCACTATTAGCAAAGCGGATATTCCAAGTGGTGGTATGAAATCCTATAAACAGGATGACGATAGTATCATTTTAATCACTCGTGATGAGGACAAATTTAGCGCCTTTGATGGCAAATGTCCGCATGCTGGGGCTGATTTAGGATCAGGCTTGCGCTGTGGTAATCGTGTGGTTTGTCCTTGGCATCATGCAAGCTTTGATAGCCAAGAGGGCACGTTACTAGAGCCAATAGCGATAGAAGGTTTGACCCGATATGAGCTGACAGATGATGGTGACAGCGTGACCGTGACGACCTCCGCCAAGATAAATAAGTCGATTGAAAAGGACAAATTGATCGACACACATACCATCATCGTGGGTGGCGGCGGTGCAGGCTTTATGACGGCGCATCAGCTACGTCAAACGGGTTATGGTGGCAAGATCACGCTTATCAGTGCTGATGAGTCCGCGCCTTATAACCGTCCTTTGTTATCTAAAGCATTTTTGGCAGGCAAGATGGATGCAGAAAAACTGCTACTGGGCGGTGCTGATTGGGCGAGTAACAACAATATTGAGCTGCGTTTAAACCAAACGGTCAGTGCAGTATTGCCCAATGAGCGTACCATAGTGATTGAAAATAAAAACGGTCAAAGCACACAGCAAACTGCCGATTTTTTAGTCGTAGCGACAGGGGCGCAGCCTAAGATACCACCCTTTAAAGGGGCTGAGCTTGATGACGTTTATACTTTACGCAGTATGAATGATGCCAAGGCCATCACAGCGGCCAGCGATAACAAGCACGTCGTCATAGTAGGTACAGGGTTTATTGGCATGGAGGCGGCGTCAGCCTTGATACAAGCGGGCAAAGCGGCCTCTGTGACGGTCGTGGGTCGTGGCCGCCGTGTCATGAGCAATATCGTATCTGAGACGGTGAGCAACGCATTAATCAAACTGCACGAAGAAAAAGGCGTCAAGTTCGCATTTGGGGCAGGCGTTGAAGAAATTAATAGTGATGATGGCAAAGTCAATGGTATCACGCTGTCAGATGGCAGTACGCTTGACGCAGATGTGGTCATCTTGGGTACAGGCGTATCTCCACGTACCGCGTTGCTAAACGAGGTCAATGACCCAGATGGCGTGCAAGTGGATAGTCATTTGCAATTACGTGATGGTGTTTATGCGCTAGGTGATATCGCCAAAGCCACCAATCAAATGGGTCGTATGCGTATAGAGCATTGGCGCGTGGCCTTGCAGCATGGTTTGGTGACGGCGGCCGCGATCATAAATGATGACACGGTTGACTCACTGGAGGCGCGTATTCCTTTCTTTTGGACGATGCAATATGGCAAAAGCCTGCGTTATAGCGGTCATGCCGAGACACCCGAGCACAATATCTTATTTGGTGCACCAGATACGCTCGATTATATCGAGTACTATTTCGCTGACGATGGCGATGATACGCGTGCCAGTGCGGCAAGTACGCTAGGACGTGACAAAGAGTTGGTTGCATTCTCTGAGCTACTGCGCCGTGGTCATGCGCCAACACGCGCGCAGCTCAATGCTGGATTCGATATTATCGACCAAGCCCATGCGTTATCGCACTAGCCTGTAACAGGGTATAAGTATTATGATAAAGGCTGGCCTGTTGATTCAGGTCAGCCTTTTATAATAAGTCGATATTGAATAAAATGGATACACAAGATTATGATGCGAGACTGGTACAAATTTTTCTCGCTTGCTGTGTGCTTTGCACTCCAGAGGCGTTAAAAAATTTATCCTAGTCTCGCTGGCTCTCTTTTATATTAGCCTAACTATAAGTCAATAAAAAAGGAAAATTACAATATGGATAAGGATGCTGTGTTTTTACGTCAAGCCGAAACGGATGATATTGGCGCACTTGAACAGTTATTAAATTGCTGTTATCGGGAGGCAGCGGGCTGGACTAATGAGGCGGATTTGGTTGGTGGTATTCGTATCACACCCGCTGAATTGACAAACACCATCACCAATCCGAACCATTATCTCTTTGTGTATCCAAAAACGACGACAGGCGAGCGAAATGGAGCAGAGACAGGTGAGATGCTTGGCTGTATCGCAGTCGATATGAAAGTCGATCCTGACGCGAACAAAAGCGCTTATATTGGCATGTTTGCCGTACATCCTGAGCTACAAGGGAAGGGCGTTGGTCATCAGATACTACAAGCAGCAGAGACGTTTGCCATAAGATATCTGCAATCAAGTGCCCAAGAGGCTCAAACAAAACCTGCGCGCCTGACTATGTCAATTCTAAGTCATCGTCCTGAATTACTGGCTTACTATCAGCGCCGTGGTTATGAGCTAAATGGTAATAAAGTGCCATTTCCAAATGATGGCAATAATGGCGAACCCAAACGTCAAGATTTGGAGTTATTAGAATTAGAAAAAATCGTTAGCGAGTAAATGCTATCTTGATTAACCCCAAAAATGACCAAACGTCATAAACAGTCCGATGCTCAGCAAAATAAATGCCACAATAATTAAGCGCTTAAACCAGTTAAACGCTGGTAAGCGTGTGGCATTGTCATCAGACATCAGATAAGCAAAAAAGAACAGCAAACTTGCTGCCAATGTCATGATTCCAAGACCAATCGGTAATATAAAAAGGTATACCTGCCACACGGTCATCTCTCAACAGTCAGTATTAATTGCATCATAACAGTAACGAGATTGCGCTGTCAGTATAGTCACTCCACTATAAAAGTGTTACGACGTTAATCTTGTTTGAAGTATGACATATACATCTGCACTCGGTTGCCTTGTACCACTTTCAAATTGAATCGACTATACGAGTAGTTTTTAAACCTGTCCTCAAACTAAAAAACGGGCAAGGCTGCAATTCAAATAAATAGCATGAAATTAAGTTGGGTTCGGAGCATTAATTATATATAGTTCAGGTAACTTTATAACTATAGTGAAAGTGACGTGAAGCAGGTAAAAAAACTGACCGTGATAGCGTTATTGATTCCACTATTTAGCGCCTGTTCGAGTCCGCCTTCTGAAAGCATCGTTGAGGGTCTAATTGAAGATCAATATAAGCAAGGCGATAGAATAGTGAGTGATGCCGTGGCAAGTGCAGGTAATGATAAAACAGCAATAGCCATGAGCAATATGATGGAACGCATGATGCCAAAGCTTGAACGCATCGAAAATATCAATTGTGATACTACAGAAGGCTGGAACACCTATGCGTGTACGGCTGATATCACACAGACGATTGCTGGTACTAGCCGAATCGATAAGACCCGCTTTAAATTGTCTAAAGTAAATGGTGAATGGGCCTTAGATAATTAAAAATATACTCAGGTGAGCTGTTACTTTTCTGTTTTCTCATGCTGTTAAGGATGTATATGAATACCTCTTTTATCCCTAAAAAATTATTTAAGTTATCCCCTTTACCAGTCGCATTGCTGTTTTTACCTTTCTTAATCTGTCCTGCCTTTGCTCAAACCTATCAAATCCAAGATTTCTCGGATGATTATGACGCAGTTATCAAGACCGTAAACGATGAAGACAGTGAGGCAAATAGTGTCATTAATATTATAGATATTAAGACCAAGAAAGTTCTTATTAGTCAGCCTGCTGACATCGATATAGATTATGAACTAGATAATAGTAAAGAACGTCAGCTGGGTAAAAACATCAGCGCCAATATTGTCAGTATCCCGTATGGGGAACATAGCATATTGATTTATAAGGATTTTAACTTTGATTGGCAAAAAGACTTGGCATTGAAAGATGGAAGCAACGGCTGCTACGGTGGGCCTTCTTATCAGGTATATTTAAAGAAAGGCGCTAAATTCGCTCATAGCGAAGCATTTACCGAATTGGCACAAGGTTACTGCGGATTTTTTGGCGTTGATGAAGACAGCCAAACCTTGAGCACCATGACTAAAAGTGGGGCAGCGTGGCATCAGTTTTCTGAGTATAAAGTGATTGATAATAAGCCCGTAGCTGTCCATATTATCGAAGAAGAGTATAACGCTAGAGGGTTGGTTTCTATCACTGAAAAAACAAAAGTGAATGGTAAGATGTTGATAGATAACTATGAAATGCTACCACCGCGTAATGGTTCAAATGAAGGTGAAGTATCTCTTTCTGTTTACAGGTTTGATTTGGAAAACGGTAAAAAAATGGTGTTAGATAGTACTGACGGTGAGACACTGATTTATATGTTTGCGGACAAAGATGGTAAAATTGAGCTGTCTTATGATGGGCAGTTTGACTATGATGCGTCAAAGAAAACATTAAGCTTTACTAAAAAATCTGTGCGCTATCAAATTAATAATAATGGCATCACGGTAAAACTGCCTAACAAGACAGTTTCGTTAAAATCGAACGTCAAAAGCGCGCAAGGCAGTTTGAACAATCTTGCCAAATTTAAGAACGTAAATTAAATAGCCTTTCATCTAAAACTACTTAAACCAATCTAGACAATGGCACGGCGTCTATAAAACAACAGTCCAGGGATGGACAAGCCCAGTACCAATCCTGAGGTCACAAATAAAGCCTCAAAAAAATACCCCATCATCTGATTAAATAACTCGTCCGAATAACCAAAATAACCAATCTGCACCATACTGACCATCGCCTTATAAGCGGCAATACCGGGCATCATACAGATGACACTTGGCGAGATTAGAGCTTTGGGCGGTAGGGTGTATTTTCTAGAAAAATACACCCCCAAAAAGCTGGCAAGCATCGCCCCAAAAAAGCTGGCAACCACGATATGTACGTGCTGATAGACAAGAGCCGTCTTTAGCCCAAATCCCAAAGCAGTCATAAGCAAACAAGGTAAAATATAGCGTTTGGGTACGGTAAACATGAGTGTCCAACCAAGGGTAATAATGCAAGACAATACAACGGTTTCTATGAACCACATGTCAAAACCCCCAGTGCTGTATTCTAAGTAATACAAGTGCTATTACAATGCCCACACAAGCTGACAAGGTCAACATATAGGTAAAAACGGCCCGTCCAATACCAATATTGACATAACCTTTTAAGATGTCTGAAAAAGAGTTGATCAAAGG
The DNA here is from genome assembly GCF_000471625.1 of Psychrobacter aquaticus CMS 56. Classification (GTDB taxonomy): domain Bacteria; phylum Pseudomonadota; class Gammaproteobacteria; order Pseudomonadales; family Moraxellaceae; genus Psychrobacter; species Psychrobacter aquaticus. Next base: position 135,058 of record NZ_AUSW01000011.1, on the reverse strand, counting down.
AAAGCTTGGCACCAGTAGGAGCACGCTAGAGGCAACCGCAATATCTGCATTATTACCAATATCAAAATAATAGGTTGTCGCCCCAATTAACGAAGCGATAAAAGCGGTCACAATAACGGTGATAAAGGGGTTGAAATGATGTTTAGATAAATAAATACGTGTGAGCATCGCCACCATGCCAGCGATAAAGGTCACGGCGGTAATTGACCAACTGCCGCCATTCAGATAAGCAAACGCGGCACAAGACGCGCCAACAAACACGCTCACCAGCCACGGTGGATAGACGGCCTTATCTAACTCATCAAAAGCACGCGTGGTGAGTTCTGTCAATTTATCGTCGTTTATGGAAGCTTCGGTTTTATTGACGATTTGCTGAATTTGCACCAATAAATTGACATTGATGCTCTGATTGATCGTGTCTCTGGTGGTGGTGATACAGCGTTCATCACAGATGGTGGTCAATGTAAGCGCATTAAAATTGAGCGAACACTCCACGCTGTTCATCCCCAAAGCGATGCCCAAGCGCTTAGATAAGTCCACCACAACGGCAGACTCAGCACCATACTGCATGAGGAGTAATCCGCAGCGCACGCACAGTCGAGTAATGCGCTGCTGCTGGATGTAACTGATAGAAGTCATGTTAACTACGCAACTTAGTCATTGATATAAACAGTATAAGTGATGATGCGATGCTGATAGCACAAGGTAGCGATATCATCACTTGCGGTGCTTTTTTGCTGCTATTATAAAGCGTAAATTACATAACGAGGAGAATATCATGCCTATTGGTATTTTGACGCTGACGTTTTCATTGCCCGGATGTGGCTCGTTAAAAGAAAAACGCCAACGCATGGGCGGCTTACATGAGCGCTTCGGTCGTAATCCAAGTGTAGCAGTGTGTGAAAGCGGCGAGCGTGATCGGCATGACGCCAGCGAATGGACGTTTGTAGTAGTCGCGCTATCCAAACGTGAGGTTGAGTCACAGTGTCGTGAAATTGAAGAGAAAATAGAGCGTACTGTGGATGCGCGGGTAATGGATGTTGAGAGGGAGTTTGTTTAGGAAGTGGCTTTTATAGAAAACTAACACCTAATCTGCCATTTTAATCACGTCCAAGTTATGCTCCATGACCACGATGGTATTGCCTTTAATCTACTAACCTTACTGAAGCAGGATAAAAAATAGGTTTTTAGAATAATATAAGCAAATATCGATAAATTAAGTTGAGTTTTAATAAAATTATCTGTATTGTAATGTAACAAAATTTATACATTGAAGTTATGATAAAGAGATTGTGGGAGCTACTAATAGCTTGCCAACCAAGCGATAAGCTAGTGATCAGTTATTAGGTCTAAGTCTTGATTTCTCTATTCTCAACCGTAATGGCACTAAAATTTTGTCAGTCAGGTCAACTTTATTATTAGAGAAATATTATGCTAAAAAAAATCGCTTTTTTAACCATGACTTCAGTCCTATTTGCTGGTTGTGCTTCTATTCCTACAGAACAAGCACAAGTATCTGATGTCTTAAAGCAAGTTCAATCGCCTTCGAGCGATAAAGCAGGATTATATATTTATCGTTCTAACAGTGTCGTGGGTGCCAGTTTGAAGAAAGATATTTGGATTGATGATGAGTGTGTTGGTGAGACAGCGCGCGGCACATTTTTTCACCAAGAAGTGCAAGGAAATATGACACATAAAATATCTACTGAATCTGAATTTTCTCCAAATTATTTAATGGTAAATACGACAGCTGGTCAAAACTACTTTATTAAGCAATATATTAAGCCGGGCTTATTTGTCGGTGGTGCTGGACTTAAATTGGTTCCAGAAGCTGAAGGTAAAGAGGCAATATCAGATCTTAAGCTGGGTGTAAAAGGCAAGTGTAGCAAATAATAGAGTTCATTCTAGGATGAGCTAAAGCATCATGAACGCTTATTAATGCATCAAAAAAAGCATCAGCAATTAAGCTGGTGCTTTTTTAATCCTTTTCAAAAAAGGCATATCTAATCTGACTTACTATTGATTGTTTTTAATCCAATCATGAATCTGAGGTAACTGATTCTCTATATCTTGTTTTAAGTGAGGCGCATTGCTATTTGTCCACGTCTCGTCACACCAATCACAGCTACTATATAAATTGCCAAGCCAACAAGGGTAGTATGAAACGTTACCAGGTAAATCTCTCGGAGCGTTCATAAAACCACAATCGATATTATTAATTACTTTACAGATATCCATAGGAGTAATTTCATCATTTAAATATTTTTTAATTAAGTTGATCAAATATTTAGCCGCTAAGATTTCTGCACTCAATGATTGCGGTGAAAAATCTGGTTCTGCTGCTGCAGAGAGTCTAAAAAGAATATCTTCAAAATGGTCTTTTTTAGCGTCCAATAGCTCAAACACTTCTTGAGGGATATTATTGTTTTTCTCTATAAATACGCAAGCCCACTGTCTAATCGATTCTACATCAGTTTTGTCAAACCAACATTCTACTAATACTTCTTGATGAGTTTTCATGTTGCTGCTCGGAATATCATGCTCTAGTATTGAATTTCTAGTGAAACCTACTTAGGTCATCTAACCTAAATGTTCTACAGGACTTGCTGGTAGGTCACAATCTTTCTTGCTTAAACCTGTCGTATGTATCAGAAAATCTAAGCAGATAATTTCTACCATTTTCATCCAGACTATCGTATAAATCATCTCTTAATACTTCATAAGCCTTTATAAAAGCAGGTGCGTTTTCACGAGTAAAGGGTTGTCTCATATCATGTTCGGTAAATGAATGAATTATATTTAGTAGCGAACCAAGATGGTAAGGATTATGTTTCAAAGCTTGCAAGTAATAAATCAGTCCCGTCTCATCTTCTTCATATTCAGTATGACATGGAGCGGGTCCTGCAACTATTAACCCTTTTAAACTTAAAGCATCAGCGATCTCAAGATCGGTTGCTCGATTATCGGCAATAACTTCATTGAGAATAGCGAAAGCTGTCCCTAAATCTTCTAGCTCAAATTGGTAGATTATGTATTCAGCTTGACTGATTTTTTCTTCTATTGTCTTCATATTTCAGTCTCATTTTTCCCTGCTTGAGGTATTGAATATAATTGATGACAAGACATTATATTGAGTTTTCTGTTTGATCAATTTTTAAGTTTACGCCTATAAGCATTTTGAGCCTATAATTATTCTAAAATGATAATATTGAAATAGAAGTTTGTTTATTCGCTCAATTATACTTAGGTATTAATGTACATATAAAGGACTGTCATGACCATCACCACTATCCAGCTATTTACTTTCATCATTGCTGTATTCATATTTATTATGACGCCGGGTCCTGGTGTATTTGCCACTATTGCCAAAGCCATGACACAAGGTTCTTGGGCAGCGCTGCCTTTAATCATTGGCCTTGCCGCAGGCGATACTATTTATATGGTGTTCTCTGCTTATGGACTGAGCGCGTTAGCAAGCAATTTCAATACATTGTTTACTGTAGTCAAGTTTGTAGGGGCAGGTTATTTATTTTACTTGGCGTACAAGATGTGGACGACTGTGCCAAGTGAAATTATTACTGGAAATGTAGCGCTAAAGAATAAGAATGAAGGGTTAAAAAGTGTGATTTCAGGCTTTTTGGTATCTATTAGCAATCCAAAAGTTATTTTGTTCTACATAAGCTTGTTACCTAGCTTTTTTCCAGTAACTAGCTTGACTGGAGTAGATATTACGATTCTATGTCTGGTGATTTTTGGCTGCGCCATTGTTGCCATGATGATGTATGCCTTTATGGCGAGTTACGCGCAACAACGTCTAAAAAGTCCTAAAGCCCGTCAGAAATTTAACCGAGTAGGTGCTTCATTTATGGGATTGGCTGGCACATGGTTGATAGCGAAAGGTTGAATTTACAATATTTAGAAGACTTTGTATCGGCTAAACATAGGCAACGTAATCTAAATGTAGATAATTGGATAAATAGTTCATTAGCCAGTCGTTTGCCAAAATAGATGAAAGCTGCCAAAAACCGTGAGCAGATTTTAAAGGCAATTGCAGTTTTGAAAGTTAAGTATGATGATGAGTAGATTGGCATGGGATGCGATACTTAACAAGATAATTTTTTGTAATATTGAATTGTTGGATTTTCTTCGTTAATCTAATCTACGGGCTAAAATTGATAAATCTATCTTCTCGTTGATTGAGAAAGTTGACTATACCTGCTATCTTTTTTAAATTTTGATTCAAAATGGTAATACCAATTCCACATGAATTTGGGTAGAAAACCATTTTCAGATTTCACCTCATTCATCATGATGAATAATTCAACTTTAACATCATAGTCTATTCGGACAGGTGATTTTGTACCTTCAGCTATTAAGTCTTTTAAAATATTAATCTTATTATTTCCAAAATACTTAAAGTAAACGGATAGTATTTCTTTATCCTTTTTAGATAGATATTCTTTATAGAAAATATACTTTCCAGCCTGACGAAAATCATTCTTTTCAATATATAAGTTGGCAAGGTTTTCACACAGAACAGGATGTCCGTAACGAAGTCGCATGTATCCTTTTAAATTGTTAATAGCAGTATCTATATCATTATTGTGGATAATTTTGTTAATACCATTTGTCAGCTCAGCTTCAGTCACATGAAAACTCCTTTGATATAGTGTTGAATAATAGATATTATTCTAAAACATAAAAAAAGGCCACTCCCTAAAGAGTAGCCTTTTATTATTAACTCACTAACTTGTATTAGCTTACTTCTTTCAACCCTTGTTCAAGCATCGGTTTCAAGAACTCACCCGTATACGAGCCTTTGACTTCTGCCACTTCCTCAGGCGTGCCTTCAGCGATGATGAGTCCGCCACCTTTACCGCCTTCAGGGCCAAGGTCAATCACCCAATCGGCCGTTTTGATAACGTCAAGATTATGCTCTATGACGACGATGGTATTGCCTTTATCGCGTAGGGTATGCAGGATATGCAGCAGCTTATCGATATCATGGAAATGCAAGCCAGTCGTTGGCTCATCCAAGATATAGAGCGTCTGCCCCGTATCACGTTTGGCAAGCTCACGAGCTAATTTAACACGCTGGGCTTCACCACCTGATAGCGTGGGCGCAGACTGACCCAAGCGAATATAACCAAGACCAACATCCATCAACGCTTGCAAACGACGATAAATCGCTGGAATGGCTGAGAAGAACTCAGTCGCATCCTCAACCGTCATATCAAGCACATCGGCGATGCTCTTGCCTTTATAGTGAATCTCTAAGGTCTCGCGGTTATAGCGTTTGCCTTCACAGGTATCACACGGCACATACATATCAGGTAAGAAATGCATCTCAACTTTAATGAGACCATCACCTTGACACATCTCACAGCGTCCGCCTTTTACATTAAAGCTAAAGCGACCGGCTTTATAACCACGAGCACGCGCTTCTTGTGTTTGTGCAAACATTTCACGCACAGGAGTAAACACGCCTGTATAAGTCGCTGGGTTTGAGCGCGGCGTCCGACCAATCGGGCTTTGATCGATATCGACCATTTTGTCCAAATGCTCAAGTCCACTGATGCTGTCATGCTTGTCCGCAATCAGCGTTGAAGCGTTATTCAGCTGAGTGGCGGCCAAAGGCATAAGCGTACGGTTAATCAAAGTCGACTTACCTGAGCCAGAGACACCCGTAATACAAGTCATGATGCCAATAGGTAAAGTCAAATCAACATCGTGCAGGTTATTACCAGATGCACCTTTTAACTCAATCGCCATTGGGACTTGTTTGGGCTTGGCTTTCCCTTTGACTTCCATATCTATTGTTTTGGCTTTATGACGAATGGCTGGAATCTCGATTCTTTTCTTACCAGACATGTATTGTCCAGTGAGCGATTCTTTGTTTGCCATGATGTCATCGACCGTACCCTGAGCGATGATATGACCACCGTGAACGCCTGCGCCGATACCGATATCGATGACGTGATCCGCTTGGCGAATGGCGTCTTCATCGTGCTCCACGACCAATACGGTGTTACCCAAATCACGCAAGCGCGTTAAGGTTTTTAGCAGGCGATCATTGTCACGCTGATGCAGACCGATGGACGGCTCATCGAGCACGTACATCACGCCCATGAGACCTGCGCCAATTTGGCTGGCAAGGCGAATACGCTGTGCTTCACCGCCTGAGAGGGTTTCGGCAGAGCGGGCAAGCGACAGATAATCAAGCCCGACACTGACGAGGAAGTTTAGACGCTCGTTAATCTCTTTAAAGATTTTTTCTGCGACTTCGCCTTTATGACCGCCAATCTTTAGCGTTTTATAATAGTCAGCCGCGTCACCGATAGAGAGCTTGACGATTTGAGCAATGGTTTGATCATCGACACGGACATTGCGCGAGATTTCATTGAGACGCGCGCCATCACAGACGTTACACGTAGTATCCGCCAAGTATTTCGCCAGCTCATCACGTACAAGATTGCTTTGGGTTTTGGCATAACGGCGTTCTAAATAAGGCAATACGCCTTCAAATGGCACGGTCTTGTTGGTTTTACGACCACGCTCATCAGTAAAGTTAAAAGTCAGCTTCTCTTTACCAGAGCCATGCATGATGATATCTTGCTGCACTTTTGGCAGGTCTTGCCAAGGGGCATCCATATCAATTTTAAAATGATTACAGACGGTAGAGAGCAAACCAAAGTAGTAAGCATGACGCTTATCCCACCCGTTGATTGCACCTTGATTGAGTGACTTTTCATGATGAGTAATCAGTTTTTCGGCAGCGAAATACTGACGTTTACCCAGACCGTCACAGCTTGGGCACGCACCGTAAGGATTGTTAAAACTGAACATGCGCGGTTCAAGCTCAGGCACGGCACGATCACAGACAGGGCAAGAGTGCTTCGCTGACATGACTTGATTGGCGTCGCCGCCTTCTTTTGGATTGCCATCCATAAAGTGCAACGTCACAATGCCTTGACCCAAACGCAGAGCCGTCTCCAAACTTTCAGCGACGCGGTTGCCCAAGTCATCACGGACTTTGAAGCGATCAACCACGACTTCGATAGTGTGCTTTTTCTTTTTATCTAGCGTTGGTAGCTCGTCGGTATCATAGACATCACCATCGACGCGTACGCGCACAAAGCCTTGACCAATCAATTGCTCAAGCAAGACGGTATGTTCGCCTTTACGCTCACGAATCACTGGCGCTAAGATCATGATCTTGGTGTCATCTGGCAGCGCCATGACTTGATCGACCATTTCAGTGACCGACTGCGCGACCATGGGCTCGCCATGTTCAGGACAAAAGGGCGTGCCGATACGTGCATAGAGCAGACGCAAATAGTCATAAATCTCGGTAATCGTCCCAACCGTTGAGCGCGGGTTATGGTTGGTGGATTTTTGCTCGATAGCAATCGCCGGTGATAGACCTTCGATACTATCAACGTCAGGTTTTTCCATCTGTGAGAGGAACTGACGCGCGTAAGCCGACAAGCTCTCGACATAACGACGTTGCCCTTCGGCATAAAGTGTATCGAATGCCAACGAAGATTTGCCTGAGCCAGATAGGCCAGTAATCACCACAAATTTATCTCGTGGAATGTCTAGGTCGATGTTTTTTAAATTATGAGTACGTGCGCCGCGTATTGCGATATGGTCATGTGCCATCGGTGATAGGTTTCCTATTTGCTAAAATGGTATTTGAAAAGAGGTCTAAAACGTAAAAGGGTCAATGAAGATGAATTCACTGCTTAATCAAAATTATGAATGGTTGTTTTTATTTTAATCTTACTGAACGAATTTAAATCAAATGAGGGTTAAGTAACAGGGGGTGTTTGTTATAGATTTAGTCAGATACTGTCATTCTGGTTTGATACTCTCGTTGAGCACAGTTATTTTATAGGGCCGTTTGGCATTTAAAGTTTATGAGACAATCTTTCTAATAACGTTGTACTTTATTGTCATGATCGGCAGATTATTCAAGGTATGACGATGCACCAGATGCACTTAGTAACAAAAGTATCGCCTCGCATGTATGGGGAACGCAGGAATGATTAGGATAACGTAGAAGTGGCTAGAGTAATGGCAAAAAGACAAAAGTCTCGGCAACCTGACGGCGAATGTCTTATACTATGGGGCTTGATTTATCGGCTGACATTTTGCCAGAGCAGCAGTGATAAATTAGCAGTGCAGTAATGATGAATCAGTAGGGCAGTCATGATGAATCAGTAGGGCAGTATGATAAACCAGCAATGAGCAACCAGTGAGGCAAGTATGAATAGCGTAGAAAAACGGGCAATTCTTGGGGTCGGTGGTATATTTGCTTTGCGGATGATTGGCTTGTTTATGATTGTGCCTGTGTTTTCGGTATACGGTGATAATTATGCGCATGCCACGCCATTTTTGATTGGTCTGGCAGTTGGTATTTATGGCTTAGGGCAAGCTATTTTTCAGATACCAATGAGCCTTGCTGCTGATAAGTTTCCGCGTAAACCGATTATATTTTTGGGTTTAATTTTATTTGCCATTGGCGGTATCATCGCTGCCAATGCGACGGATATCTATGAGGTCATCATTGGTCGAGCGCTGGCGGGTAGTGGTGCGGTCTCTGCGGTGCTCATGGCGTTACTGGCAGATGTGACTCGTGAAGAGATGCGCACCAAAGCAATGGCGACGATGGGATTAACCATTGCCACCTCTATCATGCTGGCTTTTGCTTTTGGTCCCTTGCTTGTGGGTTCGCTTGGTATTTCAGGATTGTTTTGGCTGACCGCAGGCTTCGCTGTTTTGGCGATGGTGTTATTATTGGTTGTACCCACACCGTTACGCGTACTCAAGCACAATTTAGACAATAAATCGATTGGTGAGCAGTTAGCAACCGTCCTCAAAATCGGCGATTTGAATCGCTTGCATATCGGTATCTTTGCGCTACATCTGACCATGACGGCGATTTTTGTTATTTTGCCGCACCAATTAAGTGAGGTAATGGGGCTATCGGTACGTCAGCAAGGCTTGGTGTATTTGCCACTATTATTTATCGGCTTTGCGGTCGCGATTCCCTTTATCATCATTGCCGAAAAGAAACGTAAGATGCGCCAAGTGTTTTTGGGCGCGATTGCATTAATGACCGCTTCTTTGGTCATACTGGCGCTCGGTAGTCAGGTCGGTGTTGGTATTATTTTTGGGTTATTATTGTATTTTATGGGTTTTAATCTACTTGAGGCGACGATTCCTTCGTGGATATCGAAGCGCGCACCAGTGGCCAATAAAGCGACCGCGATGGGGCTCAATTCATCCAGCCAGTTTTTTGGCGCTTTCGTTGGCGGCGCAATGGGCGGGTTATTATTAAGTCAACCCAATGTGCTGGCGTGGGGTATATTGGCATTCATCATGGGTGCGGCATTGCTGCTTATTATTCCAATTGCTCAGCCGCCTTATTTATCGAGCACGACGGTGACGATTCCCAAAAATATCAATATCCAAGATTGGTCACGGCAAATGCTGGCAGTAGATGGCGTTGATGAGCTGGTGGTGATGGCAAAAGAGCAAGTCGCTTATTTGAAGTTAGATAAGACACAGTTGACAGATAACTCACGGCAGCAGTTATCGAGCTTGGCACAAAGTCCATTGGACATTTAGGACGCGCTAAGCCGTTGCTATCAGTGCCACAGTCACAATCATAGCCAAATTTATAATACACCTTAAGTTTTTATCTCTATTTAAAAGAAATTAATATGAGTAAATTTAATACGTTATCTAATATGATTGGCAAGACAAACTTGTCGACCATGACTAAGTTTGGAACAGGTCTTGCGTTGTCAGTCACTTTATTGATCTCAGGCTGTGCTACCCAAAATATTCAAACTTATCAAAACACCACGCCAACGCTCGATATGCATGAGTTTTTTTTAGGTCAGATTGATGGCTGGGGCATGTTTCAAGGACGAAGCGGCGAGGTCAAAAAACGTTTTTATGTGGATATCAATGCGACCCATGAAGGGGATGATGTCATTGTTTTAGACGAAAAATTCTCATGGGCAGATGGTTCAAATTCACAACGTATATGGCGTCTGACGCAGCAAGCTGACGGTAGCTGGAAAGGCACGGCTGGTGACGTCATCGGCGAGGCAACAGGGGAAGTGGTTGGCAATACGTTGCATTGGCAGTATCTATTAGAGCTACCTGTCGATGATAAAACTTATAAAGTCAATTTTGATGATTGGATGTATTTAATCGATCAAGATGTCATGCTCAATCGTTCAGTGATGAAAAAATTCGGTGTGGAATTGGGTAGTGTGACGTTAAGCTTGCATCGCAATAACACTGACGCCAAATAATGTTGGTTGATAAGCTTACTTTAAAAACAGTGGTGATTGCAGGTGTTCATCCACTTGTTAAAATGGCAAAATAGTAGCTGTATTATTTTTAATCTATAAAAATCTCGATGAATATATTTCTTGCGACAAGTGCTGTCGCATCCAGCCGATGGCTTGTAGATATTTAAACAAAAATTGGTTAATATGCTATTCAATGACGATTAAAACGATTCATCAGATTATTCATAAGTAAAAGGACGGTATCATGCGCGGAGTTAATAAAGTTATCATCATCGGTAACCTTGGAGCAGATCCTGAGGCACGTCAATTTAACAATGGCGGTAGCGTGACCAATATTTCGGTTGCGACATCAGAGCAATGGACAGACAAACAGAGCGGTGAAAAAAGAGAAGCGACGGAGTGGCATCGTATCTCATTATTCAACCGTCTAGGAGAGATTGCCGCGCAGTATTTGCGTAAAGGCAGCAAAGTCTATATCGAAGGCAGTTTGCGTACCCGTAAATATCAAGACCAAAGCGGACAAGATCGTTATATTACCGAGATTCGTGCTGAGCAAATGCAAATGCTAGACGGTCAAAGTGGTGGCCAAGACAGCAGTAATTTTGGTGGTCAAAATCAAGGCGGCTATGGCAATCAAGGCGGTCAAAACAACCAGAACAATTTTGGTCAGCAAGCAAACAATCAGCCAGCACAGCAAGGTGGTTATAACCAGTCTGGCGGCGCTGCACAGGGTGGTCAAAATAACTTTGGCAATCAAGGCGCACCTGCTCAGCAAAATCAGTTCAATCAACCAACGCAAAAACCGGCGCAGTCAAAACCTACTGCGATGCCAGATGGCCCTGTAGATGACGATATTCCGTTCTAAATCTTATAAGAATCAAAGTGTAAAGATAATTAAGTAATGTTGATTGAATAAAAAACTCTGCCACGGTAGAGTTTTTTTATGCCTGACTATAAATATGGTTGGTTCTAAATAAAAAAAGTATCTTGAGATAACGCTCAACAATAAAACGTTTGTTCATTTTTAATCAAAAGATTTATATTTTTTAATCAATTATTTTTCAACAAAATTTCATTAAAATATTTAGAGAGCAAAATAATAACAAATATTTTTTTTGACTTTGATTATCATACATTTATTATCAGTATGTTATCAATGTCGTCTTAAATTTATAAGCCATACCGTTCATACCTTATATTAACCGTTCAATCTATTCAATTTAATTAATGCTAACGATTTATTAAAAGGAATTGATATAATTCCTGCAAATTGATAGTTTACATAATATTAATTATTAAGAGCCTATTTGAAGTAATTTTTAATAATTGATGAAAATTCAAAGTTTGGCCATCTAATGGCGTAAAACATAATAAGTCATTTGGTCGGTCGCTCAAGATAAGAGCGCCTATCTTACGGTTACTGCTGGGTATAAAGAATGAATTATAGTGATGTGTTTCGAAAAAGCGATCTTGGAAGAGAGGAAATACAGTCTCAAAGTTTAGGTATATTGCCACGAGAAGCAAGAACGTTACTCATTATGATTGATGGCAAACGAGACTATCGAAGCTACCTAGAGACACTTGACAATAGCAAGATGTTTGCAAGTTTTGGTGGCGTAACGCCACTTTTTGAGCTGCTTTTAGAGCTTGAATATATTGAATTGGTAGGCGTTGCCCCTACAGCTACTAGAGCAGAGATATCGTCACAAATGCCTGTGGCTCCTTCTGTCGTTCCTGAGTCTCGACCAATATCACAGTCTACTGATACAAATATTGAGACAGATTTTGAGCGTACGTTCAATAATAATTCAAATAAAATCACCACCTCGGGCAAAAGCGCGATAGGCAATATATTCAGAAATAAACTCTTTAAAGCCAATGACGAAACAATAAAGTCGGATTTGGCCACTTATATCGAAAAAAATGCACCTCCTGTAGAGGCTTGGAGTTATCTGCTTATGTTAGAGCAGTGTGAAAATAACTCACAATTATCGATTTTGGTGCAGGAAATACAGAATACTAGCAGTGAAAATTTAGCGCGTGGTATGAATGAATTTATCAGAAGAGTTCAACACTAATACTAGGGCGTTTCCTAAAATTTTTTATGCAATAAATAAAAATTTGTTGAAGAATAACTGAAATGTGATATTTAAAAAATTCAAAAAACTACTTGGAGTGTTTTATGGAATCCGTTGATCTTTCAGAATTAAATCGTTTAAAAATGCTTCATGGTGAACATATCATTTTACGCCTAACTTATATCAGTCGTTATAATAATGACAACCCTAATGGGGAAGTGACTCGTATTCTTGATCAGGCGCAGCAAAATAATGAACGCAATGGCATCACAGGTGCTTTGGTATTTAACCACAATTACTTCTTGCAAAGTATTGAAGGGGCCAGACCAGTCATCAATGAACTGCTTAGAAAGCTAGTGAAAGACAATCGGCATCATGCCCTCCAAATTATTGAATGCTGCGAAGTTGAGCAGCGTCGCTGGAGTAAGTGGTCAATGAAATATTTGATCCCAAGTGAAGAAAACAAAGGGCTTGCACTGAAGTTTTCTACTGGCACTCAGTTCAACCCTTATCTGATGAGTACCAATCAAATTATGATGTTGATTGATGCGCTTTCTGAAATTCAAGAGCAAGAACAAGCAGAAGAGAGCGTTTCTAAAAAGAAAAAGCCTTGGTTTTCTATCGGTTAGTTGATCCTTATCAAAAATATCCGACCCCATAAAATTTTTATGAGAGACATAATATGACATCAGTCATTGCAGATGCGCACATTTTAATGAGCATGACGTATGCGAGCCGCGCCAACCCAGACGTGTCTGCTAAAGATTTTCATGAAATCTTGAAGCAAGCACAAATAAACAATGCTGCCAATGGTATCACTGGTATGCTAACGTTTAATAAAGATTATTTTTTGCAAACGGTCGAAGGACCAAGGGCACAAATTAATCGTTTATTGTATAGTTTGATTGCTGATCAGCGACATCATGATTTACAAATCATCGAAACGCGTGAACTGAATCACAGAGCATGGGCTGAATGGTCAATGAACTATGCGTCTCCAACTGAAAAAAACACGGCGATTTATCTAAAGTATTCTACGACTGTAGATTTTAATCCGTATTTACTGAGTGCTGCATCTGCTCATGACTTGATGAACGCGCTTAGCGATCAACAAGATTAGTTAACAAAGAAATTTTTAATAAATCAAATATAGCGATAAATTTTTGGGCAATACGTTTGACGTTCTTACTTATTTTAGTTTTATTATCTACTGGCTTTTGTTATAAAAAATAATCTGCTGTTGTTTTAACATGACTTTTTGTTTATATTGTCTGCGCTTATAAACATTTTGGTTAATCATGCTTGTGGCAGTTGAAAAAGACAGTGATTCGTCAAATTTATGCCGAATGAATAGAGATTTTTGGTTTTTAATTAGTTTTTTAAAATGACATTCCTTATTTTACAGTTGGATTTACTATGAGCAAAAATAACGCAATGGATTTAGACAGTTTAAATGTTGATGAGCTACGTGCCATCGCCGAAAATGCCCAGCAGCTTATCGCTAAAAAACAACATCAGCGTTTATATGATGCTTATATACAGTTTGAAACGATTGCAGAAGAGAGTAATGCTACTATCGAAGATATTTTAAAAGCTGGTGAAAAACTAGAGAAAAAACGCAGTATTAAATATCGCAATACTGACAACAAAGAAGAGACTTGGACCGGCCGTGGTCGTAAGCCAACTTGGTTGGTTGACGCGCTAGCAGCAGGTCAGGATCTTGAAGATTTTGCTATCTAATCGTTTGTGAATTTGATAGCCACGTGCGATTTTATGTTATTTTCATGAGTAATTTATCATGATGTCATAAAGGCACATCGCTAGACAAAAGCCAGTATCTTTATTGCCATTATTTTGGTAAAAAGATACTGGCTTTTTTTCTGTCATCTGTATGCCATTGTTTGTTATGATAATGACGTTTTTGTCTTATACAAGAGTTAAGCAACCGTGCCCCAAATATCTGCGTCTTCTCATAAGCGTCCTCGTAAGCTGTGGTGGCTGGTTGGGCTTATATTGTTTGCACTATTTGCCGTACTGCAAATGCCCGCGGCGTGGCTACTTGAGAAATATGCGCCCGATACGCCTTATGTACAGCATGTGTCTGGCAATATATGGCAAGGATCAGCCATTTGGCAGATGCCTTTGTCAGCGACGCCGCTTACAGGAATGGCTGAATGGTCATGGCAGCCATGGCATTTATTGTTTGGCAAACTGGGTGCAGAGGTCAATATCAACTCAGAACAAACCAGATTGACTGGACAAGTAAAAATAGGTCTAAGCTCGTGGCAAATTGATGATTTAAGCGGCAATATTGCTCCTGAGACTTTGGCTAGTGTGGTTGATTGGCAGTTGCCCAATACCCCGATTCAGGTCAATAATGTATCGCTAAAACGTCAGTCTGGCTCTCAGGAAGAAGGTAGTGATTCAGACAAAAATCTATCTGGATTTAGTCAAGCGGATGGGCAGTTGACATGGGTTGGTGGCGAAGTGGGTTATCCTAGCGGTGGTAAGGTGTTTTATATTACGATGCCAGCGCTACGAGCGGAGTTAAGTACAGAACAAAAAAGCAATAAGAACCTACTACATATCAATCTATTAAACAATCAGGATAAACGTTTAGGTGATTTGTATCTCGATGGCGATAATATGTTGGATGTCAGTTTGACGCAGCGTCTGTTGGAAAATATGCCTGAATATAAGGGACAAGCGCCGCAAGACACGCCGGTCGTCAGTGTGCGTCAACCGCTGCTAAATGGATTGGGGACGCGCTAGATGATGAATGTCGCGACCACTTTCAAACCTGTGCTCAACATTCTGAATCGTTTCTCAGGTTGGTTGTTATTAGTAGCCATTGCTTGGTTATGCTGGACAGCAGCGCGATTATTATGGTTGTTGTTGGCTGCGCCATTAGCGCCCACATTGCCATTAACGCCTTTGCAAACCACCGCCACATCTGGCAAAGATTACAGTAGCCTATTCGCCATTTTTTCAGATCCCGAGCCTATCGCGGCAGCAGTGCAACCGCCGCCTAGTGTGGGTTTAAAAGGGGTTTTGTTGGCCATACCAGAAAGCTTATCTTCAGCGCTCTTGGACATAAATGGCGAGGTAAAAAATTATCGCATCGGTGATACGCTAAAAGACAGCGATTATACCCTTATCGCTGTCGACTGGAATGCAGTTATCATCGCTGATGCCAATGATAAGCAGACGGTTATTAGTATGCCAGATGCCATGCCTCTAGATCAAAGTGATATGATCGCAGGGGCAGTGAGTAACCAACGTTTGCCAGACAGTAATATGTTACCTACCACCCCTCAGTCAGATCAAAACGCTGACGCTGAGTCAGCCGAGACGAGTGGCGATAGCAATCCGCAATCCGCTATTGAAGAAGCCGTCACAGCGTTGCAAGAAGATCCTACCAGCTATCTGAGCAGAATGGGGGTCATGGCGTCAGGTGAAAGCTATCAAGTGACAGCTGCGATGCCTGCCAAGTTGCGCAATCGTCTAGGGCTTGAGCCGGGTGATCGGGTACTGACGGTCAATGGTCAGAGTGTGGGTAACAATCCTGCACAGGATGCGGGTGTGCTACAACAGGTGCAGCAAGCAGGTGAGGCGCAGATAGAGGTGCAGCGTGGCGAGCAAGTTATTACCATTCGTCAGCAGTTTTAAAAACCACTGAGTTAAATATTTTATTTTAAGTAAATGAGCGTTTGGTTGTTGCTATGGTGAGTAAGTCGCTCACTGACAACACTCAGTACATACTAAAGCGACATCACTGTAGGTAATCATCAATATGGTAAGTTTTCAAAATTTTTCAGTCACGCCCTTGCACCATATCTTGCAGCGTTTGATGCGATTGTGCCGGCCTCTTTGCTTAGCAGTGCCTTTATGGGCAGCCAGTACTGGTCTTGTGAATGCTGAAAGCTGGAAAGTCAACTTACAAGATGCAGATATCAAAGCCTTTATCAATGAGGTGGCAACCATCACTGATCAAAACTTTGTCCTTGATCCACGTATTAATGGCAATGTGACGGTAATATCTAACAAAGCCTTGTCCCGTGATGAGATTTATCAATTATTTCTCAGTGTAATGCAAGTGAATGGCATTGCAGCCATTGATTCGGGCACGACCATCAAGTTGGTGCCCGACAGTGTCGCCAAACAATCTGGTGTGGCGGTTGATCTGCGCGGTAATAGTATGGGTGAAACGCTGGCAACCCGCGTTATTTATCTGACAAACACACAAGCTGCCGAAGTATTGGGCGTCATTCGACCCTTGATGCCACAGTCTGCCCATGCTGCTGCTGTGCCGGGAGTGAATGCCCTAGTATTGTCTGATCGTGCTGAGAGCCTTAATCAGTTGACGGCACTTATCCGTGATTTGGACAGTAATGTCAATGACAGCTTGCGCGTGATACCCCTACGTCATGTCGATGCTGAGCGGATGATGGATTTGATCAGCTCGCTGGTGATGAGTGCGGGCAGCGGGCAAGCGCAAGGGGGGAGCAATCAGCTCAAAGTTATCGCTGACACTTCTAGTGACAGACTGCTGGTCAAAGGCAGTCCTGAGATGATTGCCAAGGTTCAAGAGATGGTCAATCAGCTGGATACAACACCGACAAGGCGCTTGAGTGGTCTGCGTGTTTTCCGATTGAAGTATGCCAGTGCGGGTCATATAGCAGAGATGCTGCGTGGACTGCTCGCCAATCAATCAATTAATAGTGCTGGAGCGACTTCTTCGTTAGAGTCAGCCTCATTGAACGATGTGAGTAGCGCAGGGGCTGCATTGACCAATGAGGCTAGTGGTATTAATACCAGTGCTGCGAACTCAATTGCTGCTAGCTCAAGCACAAGCACCAGTGGCGCAGGTACAGGTGTGGGTGGTCGACCGTTTAGTATTATTGCTGACGAAACCCAAAATGCCGTCATCGTCAATGCGGCGCCCGAGTTGATGTTTGAGATTGAAGAGGCCGTTAATCAGTTAGACAATCGCCGCGCGCAAGTACTGATTCAGGCCGCTATCGTCGAAGTCTCAGGCGATGATGCGACTCAGCTTGGTGTGCAGTGGGCGCTTGGCAATGCCAATAGTGGTTACGGGGTCGTAAACTTTAATAATGTTGGGGCCAGTGCCGCTTCGCTTGCGGCAGCTGCTTTAGGTGGCAGTACAGCGGGTATTAGTGCAGCTGCAAGCTCTATAGCTGGGGCTTTAATTGGCATTGGCGATAGCCGAAAAGACAGCAAAGGAAATACCGAGTTTTATGGGGCTATCTTACAGGCACTTGATTCCTCTACTAGCGCCAATTTACTGTCTATGCCATCGATTTTGACATTGGACAATGAAAAAGCGAGTATTTTGGTTGGCCAAAACGTGCCTTTTGTGACTGGCTCCTTTACCACCAGTGGCAACAATTCGAACAATCCATTTCAGACCATTGAACGTCAAGACATCGGTATCAATCTTAATGTCATTCCACACATTGGTGATAATGGCACAGTGCGTTTAGAAGTTTCGCAAGAGGTCTCTTCAGTTGTGCCAGGCAGCACTGGTAACTCGAGTGGTTTGATCACCAATAAAAGCCTCATTAACACGACGATTTTAGCAGACGATCAACAGACCATTGCTCTAGGAGGGTTGATGCGTGACAATACCACCACGCGCCAACAAAAAGTCCCAGGTTTGGGCAATGTACCACTCATTGGTCGACTGTTCCGCTCCGACAACGACTCGACTCAAAAAAGCAACTTAATCATATTTTTACAGCCAACCATTCTTCGGGATGGCGGTGCAGTCGCTAGCGTCACTGAACGTAAATTTAATCAAATGCGCGTACTGCAACTGGTCATTGATAAAAACGGTACGATTAAACAGCTACCATTAAGCGGAACAGAAGGCTGGAATGGTGATGTCAGTGCAGATTACGAGTTGATGCCGCTTAACCCTCTCATCCCTAAGCGCGACCAGACGCCAAAAGCCGCGCCTCAAGGTTTCACTAAAGTAGACAGTTCTGATAATGGCATTACCACTTATCCATTAAGTCGTTAATAATGCAACAAACGGCTATTTTAATGCTACAGTAATCAGGCAAATGTTTCCTATGACCGTAATGTCCCAATATATGGGGTAATAAATGAAGAATGCAGTCTATATAAGTTTGCTCTTACATGGAATTGCGCATTCATAACACAGATAAAAATAGCGGTTTTTATATCTAAGTATATTAAATCTAATGAAGCATTATAAATGTAGCAAATGATGGTGCAATAGAGAGATACTGGTGATGGGTTCTAAAAATGCAAAAAAATGGGTTCTCTTGGTAGCTGTTGCTACGGCTTTATTGGTTGTTCCTCGGCGCAGTAGCCGAAAAGCTGACATCATTTTATCTGATAAAAAGAATGTAAACGCCAACAATGACCACGCTGATAGTGCCAAAACAGATGCTATGTAAAGAACGACATACAAGTAAAAGGTTTTTGACTCGCCACATTTTGATAGTTGTCAGCATTACTAAAAACTCAGTCACATAGCTGTGTGCCTTTTTAAGTAAAGTCTAATTAAGCAAAGTCTAATGGCATGCATCGCAAAAAACATTGATTTTGGAGTCTCTCAATGACCCCTATTAACTCATCCCAGTCTACAAAAATATTACCCGATATTTATCCTCTTATTGACACGCATACTCATTTTGATGCTTCAGTATTTGATAATGACAAGGCGTTACTAGCACAGCAGGCTTACGCGCAGGGCGTGCACCATCTCGTATTAGTAGGTTATTTACACCAATATTTTGATCGTATGTACGAGACTGAGCAGTTACTTAAAAAACCGTCGCAAATATCTACACAAGTGTCTACAATAGTTTCTAATAACCAAAATAATAAATCATGTACCAGTATCCATATTGCGTTAGGTCTACATCCTTTTTATATTGAACAGCATACGGCAGATCATTTAAAAGACATGACGACAATGATAGCTGAGCGGCGTCCACTAGCGATTGGTGAAATTGGACTGGATACTTTTACTGATACGATGAAAGCTCCTGATATGTTTGCCAAGCAAGTACAGTTTTTTATGGCACAATTGGATCTGGCTGTGACCCATCAATTGCCAGTGCTGCTACATATTCGTAAGGCACATGCAGAAGCGTTAGCCATATTAAAAGCGCATGATTATGACGCCCACAAGTTGGGCGGTATCGCGCATAGCTTTAGCGGCGGCACGCAAGAGGCAAAAGCGTTTGTGAAATTAGGATTCAAGCTTGGTGTGACCGGTCAAGTCACCAATCCAAATGCTAAAAAACTGCGACGTGCTATTCAAGCAGCCGTTGCCAGTCATGGTATTGAGTGCTTGGTGATAGAAACAGACTGTCCAGACATGACACCTATCATGTGTCAGACAGCAAATGACACATCTGTTCCTAATAGAAACGTGCCTGCTAATTTGCCATGGGTATTGCTGAGTTTAAGTGAGTTACTTGATGTGTCACCAGTTATTCTCGCTAAGCAATTGTGGCACAACAGTTGTCGCGCTTTGCGACAGACGTGGCCTTATCCAAAGTGATTTTTACAACCATGACAGATCATCGTTATGTATCATTAGTCGGTTAAACGCTACTGGGTAAAGCAACAATTTAAGTCGGAGCAATGACAACAATCTACAAGAGTATTTAAACTGTTATGAGTGAAACACGACAATTTGAGCCATCAATGACAGAACCGAGTGCCCCTGAGTATTCAGTCATACAAGACATGACTGAAGAAGACAATGAACAATATGAGCGTCGTTTCCAAGGAACAAAAACGCTCTATGGCGCACCATCAGTCAATACGTTTGCTGCCGCTCATGTTTATGTCATCGGCGTAGGTGGTGTGGGTTCTTGGGCAGCGGAAGCCTTAGCTCGAACAGCAGTTGGGACGATTACTTTGATTGATTTAGACGTGTTGGTTGCCTCTAATGTCAATCGCCAGCTGCCAGCGCTAGACAGCACTTTTGGGGAAAGTAAAATCGCAGCGATGGCGATGCGTATGCGTGAAATCAATCCCAAGATAATGTTAAATTTAATTGATGATTTTTTGACAGTAGATAATGTAGAGACGCTGTTGCCCAGCCGTCATGAGGCAAAAGCCGCCGCTGCCCAAGGCAAACCTATTGTCGTACTCGATTGCGTAGATGACATGAATGCTAAATTAGCCATTGCCCTGCATTGCCGTTTTAATAAACTAAAGCTGGTCTGTGCGGGCGGGGCTGGGGGTAAGACAGATCCGAGTCAAATCAGAGTGAGCGATTTACGCGACAGTTACCAAGATCCGTTACTTGCCAAATTACGTAACAAGCTACGCCACGAAAAAGGCATCAACAGTGCGTTAAAAGAAAATTTCGGTATCAAATGTGTTTATTCTACAGAACCGCCTCGCGTGGATAAGAGCTGCCAAACAGGGGGGTTGCACTGTGGTGGTTATGGCTCAGCAGTCGTTGTTACCTCAGTTGTAGCGATGGTGATGGTGAGCGAAGCATTACAGCTGCTGCTAAAACAGGCGAGCATCTGACATTATTTAATGGAGACTATCTTGTCTATATCTATATTTAACACATCTAAATACAGTTACCCAGTTGCGGCAGATGACGCAGAGCGGATTAGTAAACTCAGGAAGTATCAGGTGCTCAATGACAATGATGAGCCTGTCTTTAATCGCCTTGTTGATCTTGTAAAGCAATTCTTCGATATGCCAATAGTGGCCATTACTTTTATGGATGAAGAGACGCAGTATTTAAAGGCTGTTCAAGGATTGGACGATGTTTCTCCAACGACACGTGACGTCGCTATTTGTAACTATACCGTGCTCTCTAATGAACTTTTTATCGTCCCCGATTTATCAAAAGACGAGCGTTTTAGCCAACACCCTGCAGTGATAGGGTCGCCTTATTTGCAATTTTATGCGGGTGCGCCAATCATTTTGCATGAAGACAACAAAAGCTATCGTTTAGGGTCTTTGTGTGTGATGGATACAAAACCTAATCATAGCTTTGACGAGCAGCAAGCAAAGATTTTGGCGCAATTTGCCATGATGGCAGCTGATGGTTTGCAGTTGCAAGACAAGCAACGTAACGCGAAACATGCTAATGAGATGAAGTCGGATTTTTTAGCCAATATGAGTCATGAAATTCGCACACCAATGAATGGTATTATTGGTATGGTGGATATGCTCAGTTACACTGAACTAAGCAGTGAACAGCAAGAATACGTGAATAATATCAAAGTTTCCAATGAGCATTTGATGGCCATCATCAACGGTATTTTGGATTTATCGAAAGTAGAGTCTGGAAAAATGACCATAGATTCTATTCCGGTGAATTTGTCTGCACTGTGTAATGAAGTTGTCAGCCTATTTACTGTCAAAGCCCGTCAGCGCGGACTGACGTTAGACTACCATTATACTGAGTCGTTGTCGCCTTATGTGCAAGGAGACCCCGTACGCCTCAAACAAATCTTAGCCAACCTCGTCAATAATGCAGTCAAGTTTACTCGTAAAGGGGGACGAGTCAGTATTGATGTCAAACACGTGCCTAATTGTCACTGTGACGATTTTGATGGTTACAGTATTGATTCATCCTATTGCACTCAGAACACCACCGATAAGACGGTCTCTCATGAAGTGATGACGCTATGTATTGAAGTCACAGACACAGGTGTCGGTATCAAATCAGAATCGTTGGATGCAATATTTGATGCATATGGGCAGGCGAACAAATTCACACACCGTCTCTATGGTGGTACTGGTCTGGGACTTTCTGTTTGTAAGTCTTTGGTGGATTTGATGGGTGGTTATATCGAGGTCCATAGCGAAGTTGATGTCGGCACTACTTTTCACGTTATGTTGCCGCTACCTGCTATTGATAAAGACCAATATGAAACGTGGCAAAATTTAAATGATTTAACCATGATTGAGCCTACTCACGAGCGTACAGGCCATATACTGTTGGTTGAAGACGATACCGTCAACGCTATTATCGCTAAAAAAGCACTAAATAATGGGGGGCATACAGTCACTCATGTCGTTGACGGCCAACAAGCCATTGATGCCTTTGCTTTATCCCCTGAACGTTATGATATTATTTTGATGGATCATCACATGCCGATTTTGGACGGTGTACAGGCCACCATCAAACTGCATGAACTTTATGACCCTCAATTATTACCACCTATTATTGCTTTGACGGCCAATGCAATGGATGGTGAACGCGAAAAATATTTGAAGGTTGGTATGCAAGATTACTGCACCAAACCTTTTAAACAAGAACAGTTGAATGCGTTGGTACAGTATTGGCTGATACAAAAGCAATTGAACGAAGAGGAATAGTGGTTCGAAAGCTTGCTAACAAGGGTCTATACCAAGCCCCAGCAGTACGTGTTGTATCAATATTACTTTTCACCGACCATACAAAAAAAGCTGAACCGCTTCATAAGGGGTTCAGCTTTTTTATTGAAGAAAGAAAGTGCTATTTTTTAGAGGTTATCTGTTCTTTTTATAGGCTATTAATTAACGCGAGTTTGATAGTCACCAGTACGAGTATCAACGCGAACCACTTCACCTTGCTGTACAAACAATGGCACACGGACGACAGCGCCTGTCTCTAGCTTAGCAGGTTTACCACCACCACCTGACGTGTCACCACGTACACCAGGATCTGTTTCTGTGATTTGCAATTCAACAAAGTTAGGCGGGGTCACTGATAAAGGTGCGCCGTTAAACAAGGTAATGGTACATAACGCATTGCTGTTCTCTTTTAGCCACTTTACCGAGTCGCCCATCGCTGTCTTGTCAGCTTGGATCTGCTCAAAGCTTTCAGGATGCATGAAGTGCCAGAACTCGCCATCGTTATATAGATAGTTCATTTCAGTATCCATCACATCAGCGGCCTCTAAGCTGTCACCTGATTTAAATGTTTGCTCCAATACTTTACCACTACGAAGATTACGCAACTTGACACGGTTGAAGGCTTGGCCTTTACCGGGTTTGACAAACTCGTTTTCAAGGATGGCGCAAGGATTGCCATCGAGCATAACTTTTAGACCAGCTTTAAATTCATTAGTAGAAAAACTTGCCACAAGAGACTCCTAGGGGTTGTAAGTATGATGATAGGTAGGGCTTACTGCACAAAAAGCTGTGGTTACGCCAAGTGCTTAGAGGGTAACGGGTATACTTTGATAGGGTACACCGTAAGGGCGTATAATATCGCCTTTTAGGCACAGATAATAGGCTGTCATGATAAACCATTTAATCACACAAAAGAACTGGCAAACGCAATTATCCGAAGCCATTACCTCCGTTGATGAGCTACTCAGTCTCTTACAGCTCGAATCACGACGCGCAGAGGTCTATGTGCCCACGCATTTTGAGCTACGAGTGCCGCGTGCGTTTGTGGCAAAAATGACCATTGGCGATATCAATGATCCTTTACTCAGACAAGTACTGCCAGACCAGCGTGAGCAAATTAAGGTAACGGGCTATGTGGCAGATCCTTTAAGTGAAAATACGCAAAATCCAGTCAAAGGCATGCTTCATAAGTATCAGTCAAGAGTGCTACTGACCATTACTGGCGCGTGTGCCATTCATTGTCGCTACTGCTTTCGTCAGCATTTTGACTATAGTGCCAATATGCCAACAGCGGATGCAAAAGAAAACATCGTCAACTATATCGCTGCTCATCCTGAGATTAATGAAGTGATTTTGAGTGGTGGCGACCCACTAAATGTGACAAATAGGCGTTTGTTTGCTTGGTTGGAGACGCTAGAATCCATTCCTCAATTGACAACCATTCGGTTGCATACTCGCTTGCCATTAGTCATTCCAGCGCGTCTGGACGAGGCATTATTGGAACGATTGTCCCAGAGTCGCTGTCATATTGTGATGGTAATCCATTGTAACCATGCCAATGAAATCGACACCCTGACGTCAGAATATTTACAGCGCGCGCGCGCGGCTGGCATTACCTTATTAAATCAAGCCGTCTTATTAAAAGGCATCAATGACAATGCTGAGATCCAAACACAACTAAGCCAGCGCTTGTTCTCCTCTGGTGTATTGCCTTATTATTTGCATGTGTTAGACAAAGTGGCAGGTGCAGCTCATTTTGATAATGAACAGCAAGCATCAATTGCGCTTTATTGGTCATTACTGGCAGCATTGCCAGGTTATCTAGTGCCTAAGCTGGTGAGAGAGTTACCGAACAAACCTTTTAAGGTGCCAATTGATATTTACAATGATACTTAATATAAACATTATGGTATATTAAAAATTAGTAAACAAAGAGTGATTGTTAGAAAGTGATAGTTGGAGAGGAGGCAGGTTTGGCTTAAAAATAGTGGATTCAAAAAAGTATGCGCTATGGATAGCCAATACTAGTGCGTGTTGAATGCGCCCTACTGTCATGACTAAAATTTATCTCATTTTTAGGTTTAAAATGAGGCCGCGCCTTAGTTATTAGGAATACTGATGATAACCTTATCGACGTTTCAAGCGTATTTGTCTGCTGTAGAGCTATCACCACCATCACCGAATCAAACAATCAGCGTTCATGAGCATGAGTTGCTTAGGTTGCTGGCAACCTTGCCTGCTCGAACGCAAGCCCAACAGGCTGAGCAATTAGAAAAAATTCTCACTATATTACGCGCAGCTGATATAGACGGGCTGCAACGTCTCAAACTGACGGCTACTACGCTAGATGCTTTAGATCAATTGGTGGCTACTTTGCGGCAGTACTATATTTACGAGACAGGAGCGCTGAGTGCTGCTCAGTTAGGTTATGTGGCTCAGACAAAGTCACTGTATTATCTGATGATTATGGTCTATGACAGTGTTATACACCGAAAAATATCTTTATTAAGTAATCAGAAGAAACATGCTTTAAGCAGCAACTGGCAGCGTTATTTCAAAGCCACTAAGTCATCAACCACCACCACACTGGCTGTCGCCATTTATCAAACACTGCTGATGTATCAAAAGCTATTGGGTGAGGACGCGATTTGTTATCAAAAACCATCACCTTACTTATGGGCCAAAATTAATCAGCTGTACTCCCTTGCCCATGAGTATCAAGTGGTAGATACTGATTTGAGAAAAAGTATCGTTACTCGGCACGCAAATAATATACATCAGCTGTATTGTCAAATTTGCTTATATAGTTTGTTAAACGTACGTGCCATGCGTCGTCCTAATATCTTGCTAGTACAACGTTTATTACCTGAGTGGGCCACTCGCATTATTGCGACGATAGAGCCAGAAACCGAGACACGGGTATTTGTTGATCTAAAAAGTGACATGCCACCAACCTATTTGACGGCCAACTCTGACATCAACCCATACGAAGATTGCCATCATTGTTTATTTATAGAACTTGCACCGATGGTTGAGTATTTTGAATCACGCATACAAGTCTTAATTGAGGAGGGCAGTGAAGGGGTTGAGTGTTACTTGCTTAACAAGATACTGATGACACTCAGTTATCGATATTTACAGTCACCGCTCACACCAAAAGCCAAGTACCCTGTCAAAAAAGAGGCTGTTTTGATTACTGGCTTTAACAACATTCATTACCGTGTTAGTGGCTCGCAAAGCTTCACAAGCTTGATTGCTATGCAGGAGTTGCCAGATGAGCAGCGTCCTCGTTATGATACGGTTAGTCAAAAACAAGACAGTAGTGGCATAGTCATCAGCGAAACTCTTGGTAGTAATGACGTCTTGTCATTATTTCGCACTCTGCGATTGCCTGCAAAATCAGACAAGTTAGACGTTTTTGATAAAGAAATATCACAGACAACATTTAATGATGATGAGGGGTTCAAAGATAAAGCGCGTCTTCACAGAGATGACCTTAATGTAGTGAGGGTTGACAATGATGCCGCTACAACGGCACCGCCACCCTTATATACCATGAGTCTTTTTTTGATCTGCCGCTCTGATACGCTCACGCCAGCTGATTGGTCTATGGGAATAGTGCGCTGGCTGAATCTTGATGCCAAAAATCCAGAAGTTGAGTGGCAAGTACTTGGTCATAAGCTCGTGGCTTGTGGCTTGCGTTTAGAAAGTAGAGAGGTGCGTAGTCGACATTTTGTGCCAGCATTTATGCTTGGTAGAAATGAGCAGTTAGGCACTATTGGTACACTAATAGTGCCAAATGCGCATTTTCAGGTGAATGACAAAGTCATCATGCGTATCAGTAATAAACAAGTCCCTTTACGTTTGGGGCGCAGATTGCTGATTACAGATGAATTTAGCCAGTACGAAGTCGTCAAACAGTCGTTTATGTGACGGCTGATAAAAAATCGATAAATGATGGAATAAAAAAGTTATCATGTAGAAGCGTTTTTACAGAATCACGCTAGATAACGATGATAGTAAGTTAACCTGCAACTAGTTGAATTATTGTCTATAATGACGTATAGACTGTTAAAAGTTTATACAATAATGCTGATTTAAAAGCATGTCATCTTCATTAAGAAAAACGCACCCATCAATCAAAATCGCTTAGCTTAATTCTTATAGTGCTTTTTGTGCTATGTGGATGTTTGGACAAGCTGTAAAGTATCACGAGTAAAACACACCAATAAGATCACAAGACTCAAAAGGCTTCTTATGCGCGCACAGTCCGTCTTAAATCTATTAGTCATTGATGACGATCAGCTCTACGCTGAGCGCCTTGTGCACCTCCTAGATTGTTATTACGAAACCATCAATTTGGGATTTTTAGATGATAAAGAGGAGCTGCTAAAGTCCCTGCGGCAACCTTGGGATGTTTTGGTTTTTGGCAATGCTTATGATATGAGTTTTACGGATGTCGTGGGCATTGTTCAAGATCAAAATATCGATCTGCCTATGATCTGCCTGATGAGTGAAGAGATGGCAGCGGTAGCCCATAATAATGAGGGATTGCCTGATATTATCAGCGGAACCATGGTCAAGGCGCTCACAGTAGAGCAAGAAATGACCGTCGTTATGTCTATTTGCTTACAACATGATAACTTACGCAGTCGCCACGAGCTTAAAGCGTTACGGCTTGTACTTTCTGAAGCCGAGCAACGTGCCAATGTCTTGATCAAAAACTCTAAAAGTGCCGTTGCTTATATCGACCAAGGGATACATATTTTCGCCAACGATCCTTATCTTCAGCTTTTTGGTTTTGAATCACTGAATGATGTGATGGGTGTTCCCATTATTGACCTGATTGCAGGCGTCGATAACGTTAAGGGTTTCAAACAATTCTTACGTCAATTTAATAAAGGAAACCGGCAAGACGTAGAATTTAAGTTCGAAAGTGTGCGGATGGATGGCAGTACTTTTGAAGCAAAATTACAGCTGGCTGCAGCGACCTTGGATGGCGAGCCAGTTACTCAGGTCATTATCCAACAAAACAACACCAACAGTGCTGAAGTGGCCAAGCGGTTGGCAGCGGCTGAGCGTAAAGATAGCTTGACTGGTATCGACAATCGCCGCGGCTTCGAAGAGGAAATGGCAAGTGTATACAAACAAGCCCAGCAAGGTGTGGTCACGGCGGCGCTATTCTATATTCAGCTTGATAATGTCGGTAAAATTAGAAGCAGTTTGGGTTTAAAAGGCATAGACGCGACGGTCAAGCATATCGCCTATATGTTGGATGAGCTAATATCAGATGGGCATGTGAGCCGTTTTAGTGATACGGTATTTACGATCTTGGTAGAAGACAAAACAACGACAGAGCTGGAAAGTTTGGCTGCTCATATTGTTTCACGTATCAAAGATACGTTCATTGAGGTGGATAAGCGCACTATTAGTACGACGGTCAGTATTGGGATTGTCAGAATTGAGAAAAACACTGCCGAGCCAAATATATTACTTGAGCGGGCAATGGAGGTCATTAATCAAATTATGGTAGAGACCTCTGACCATGGTGGTATCTATCATTTATATGACCCAAGCGAACATGCCAATAGTGATGATCATGCCCTTGCTGAATCTTTGATTGATGCCATAACCAATAACCGCTTTGAGTTGTCGTTCCAACCAATATATGACATCAATAATGACCGCAGCGATTTTTTCGAAGTATTTCTGCGATTGCCATTGGCAGATGCCGACAACACCGTATTGACACCCGATCAATTTATGGCAGTTGCCAAGACGCATAAACTGCGTGAGAAAATAGATCGCTGGGTATTGATTAATGCCTGTAAAAAAATAAATGAGATACGCAAAACACAACCTGAAGCCAGATTGCTGGTGCAATTGAATAGTGCGTCACTGACCGATAAAAAGCTGCCTAATGTCGTTAGTCAACTTATAAAAGCCGTGGGCGGTGCGGCGGGTGTGCTAACGTTGCAGTTTAACGAAAAAGAGGTCTCGGATCATTTGACGGTGGCGAAAACTCAGTTTTCTGCACTCAGTCAAGTCGGCTGTCAATTGAGCATCAAGAACTTTGGCTCTTCTGCCAAATCGATAGAAATTGCAAGTTTTGTGCAGCCAGATGTGGTGCGTTTAGCTCGTAACTATGTGGAAGGAATTGATTCAGCGGACAATTTAGAAACGGTCAAATCCCTCATTATGCTTACCAATGAAATCAAGGTTGATGTGTTGATGCCTTATATCGAAGATGCCTCAACCATGTCTGTCGCTTGGAGTGTGGGCGCGCGCTACCTGCAAGGTGATTATTTAGAAGAGCTTAGTAGTACGATGGTGGTGAATTAAGCCCATAACATGCCCTAACCAATGACAAGCCTTACAACTGTCATTTCAGTATTATTTATATTGTGCGCTTATAGCGGGTGCTCCTTAACCAAAGATTGTCAAAAATGCCTATCATCAGTAAACGTCAAATGAGCGGTCTTTTTGCCGTTGTTTTATTACTCACTGCCTGTGAGGGAACGCCACCCGATCACCGTGCTCCTGTTACACTGCCACTATATACTCAAGGTGATGCTGTTAAGGGTGCTATCATTTATCGAGAAGCTTGTGGTCAGTGTCATCAGCTCAATGCAGGTCTCAATAAAAAAGGCCCACAGCTGATGAACATATATGGTGCGAAAGCGGCTGAGCTAGAGGATTATACCTATAGTAAAGCGCTAGAAAAATCAGGTTGGACATGGGATGCTAAGACACTTGATCCTTATATTGCCGATGCCCAAAAAGCCATGACAGAATCAAAAATGCTATCAAACCCTATGCCGGATGCCAAAGAGCGTGCAGATGTGATCGCTTATCTGTCAACGCTGCGTGCCGCGGCGCCGATAACAGAAGCTGCTGCCCAGTAACGCCTGATTTATCATCATTACTCCCCTAAAAAATGAGCCAGTAACTTACTATGACCCATTCAGCTACCGAAACATCATCTGCGTTCATGCATCAGTCAACAGTAAAGGATGCCAGTCCATCCACCGTTAGTCCTGCTGACTATCACCACAATCAACAGAAAATTGCCCAATTAATGGCGCAATTAAATCAAATCGTATTGGACAAACCGCAAGCGGTCAAGTTGGCCCTCAGCGGCATACTCGCAGGTGGTCATTTATTATTGCAAGATTTGCCAGGTATGGGTAAGACGACTTTGGCTCAAGGCTTGGCACAGTTGCTAGGGTTGAGTTTTAGTCGGGTACAGTTTACCAATGATATGCTACCTGCCGACATCTTAGGTATGAGTATCTACGACCAAAGCAAACTAAAATTCGAGTTTCGTTCTGGCCCTATTTTTACGCAACTGCTACTCGCTGATGAGATTAATCGCTCCAGTCCTAAGACCCAAAGTGCGCTACTAGAAGCCATGGAAGAGCGGCAGGTAACGCAAGACGGGCAAACCTATCGCTTGCCGCAGCCATTTTTTGTGATAGCCACTCAAAACCCGCTACAGCAAGCGGGTGTATATCCATTGCCTGAGTCGCAGTTAGATCGTTTTTTACTGTGTCTATCATTGGGTTATCCATCGCCTGCGGCAGAGCGCGAGCTATTAAAAGGTCAGGATCGCCGTGAACTATTAAAAGGTTTGGACGCGGTATTGGACACAGAGGCTGTTTTGTTGGCTCAGCATGGGGTCAAGCAAGTTTATGTTGCAGATGTGGTATTAGATTATCTACAGCGCTTGGTCGCAAAAACCCGAGCCAGTCAGGAATATCATGGTCTCTCGCCGCGCGGTGTGCTGTCATTGCAACGTGCCGCACAGGCTTATGCCTATGTGTCAGGTCATATGGAGATGACGCCTGAAGATATCCAAGCGGTATTTGCAGCGGTGACAGATCACCGTTTGGGTCAGCGTTTTGTACCTGCTCATGTGGTGGGTGGACAAGCAGCGCAGACCATCGCCCAACGTATTTTGGCAGAAGTGCCTATTGTTATTTAATCTTTTCTTGCCTAGGGCGTGTCATCAATTAGCACATTAATGATATGCCCTAAGACGCTTTGACTATGTTTTCAATTTTATGGTAACGATAGGGTAATCATGAGCCTTTTGCCAAAAGCCTTAACTGTACCTATAATGTCAGCATTGCGCCGTTGGTTTGCGTCGCGCGCGCCCAAAAGTGACAGCGTTACGCTCAATTTGCGAAACGTCTATATCTTTTTTAGCTGTGAAGGCATGCTGTTTGCGCTGTTATTAATCATCACTTTTATCGCAGGTATCAACTACGGTAATAATTTGGTGCTGGGTTTGTTTTTTTATCTGGTCAGCGTTTGGCTCATCAGCTTTCATGTGACCTTTGCACATATTTCAGGATTGCAAGTGCGTATATTGGAAGTGACCACGGCAGAAGCAGGCGCTCCTATTTGGGTTACCTTACAACTCCGTAGTGAGAGCCGTCAATCTAGACGCCAGCTTGTGTTTGACTTTGAGCAGCTGGATAAAAAAATCAATAAGCGTGCTGATAAAAAGACTAAAAACAGTAAGGATAATCAACATTCTGTGCTGGTGACCCAGCTACAAGGTGAGCAAGTCATTCGTCTGCCTATTCAGACCCATACTCGCGGTCAGCTTGAATTACCACGGTTAAAAATAAAGACGGTTTATCCTTTGGGTATTATGCGTGCATGGTCGTACGTGTATTTTGCGCGTACCGCTTGGGTGTATCCAAAGCCAGAAGCATTTGATTGGCAAACGCAGTATGCCGTCGTCAGTATGGACGATTTGCCAACGGGTGGACAGTATCGACAAGGTCAAGATGACTTTGAGCGGCTAGATAATTATATAGAAGGTGAGTCATTGGCACGAGTTTCTTGGGGTCATGTGGCGCGTGGTCAAGGTATGTTTACCAAGCATTTCGGTGATCCTGTCGGCCATGAGCAAATGTTAGATTATGTTGATATGCCAGCGGCACATCATGAGCATAAGCTTGCGCAACTGGCTTATGGTGTGATGACACTGGCTCAGCTAGGAGTGCCATTTAAAATGCGCTTACCCAGTGAAGAACAGACTGTTGTACCAATGGGTGAGGGCGACGGCTTTGCGCAAGCTTGCCTGCTAAGATTGGCGAAAGCACCATGACTGACTCTCAGCCCTTAAGCAAAACGTTTTCTAACAACTCATCTGAAACAGGCTTTACAACGAGCGCTGCTACCAGCTTTGAGTGCTTGGCATTGGGTCAATATACCAATGCCCAAGTTGGAGTGAGCCGTGATGACATAAGCCGCGATGACATTAGCCATGATAACAAAGGGTATCGCAAATTATTGGCATTGCCAGCATATTATTGGGTATTAATTGCCCAAATGATCGTTATTTTACCCCATGCTGCCCATTTGCCCCTGTGGCTAATAGGCTTTGCGGTCGTTAGTATTGCCGCCCAATTGCCACAGGTAAAGGCGCGATTTAGAAAACTGCGCCATTTAAAACGACTGTATCAAGCCATGCAAATGCTTGGCTTCTTATTGGGATTAGTTGGTTTATGGCTGACCTACAACACGGCATTTGGGCTAGATATGGGCGTGGCATTTTTGGTGCTGTGCTTGATCAGTAAGCTTTGGGAGTTATATAAGCGCCGTGATGCCTATGTGGTATTGAACTTGTCGCTATTCGTACTTGCTGCGTTGTTTCTAATGAATCAAGGTCTTGTTACCACGCTTGAGGTAGTGGTCGGTGCCGTTGTTGTGTTGTTGGCGTTCATCGCACTCAATGATGATGGCAATACTCGCGGCGAGGGTCGCTTGCGTACTTTAGGTATATTGGGTATCGGTGCATTGCCTTTGCTGGTCGTGCTGTTTTTGTTTTTTCCGCGTCTGCCACCGTTATGGTCAGTACAGTTATCCGGTCAACAAGCGACGACGGGTGTTTCTGACAGTATGTCACCGGGTGATTTTGCCAATCTAGGACAATCGACTGAGCTGGCTTTTCGTGTTGAGTTTGAAAATAACCGTCCGCCACAACAGCAGCTTTATTGGCGGGGTTTGGTTTTTAGTGATTTTGATGGCGTTACATGGCGTCCAAGCCCTCAGCAACGACAATGGCAACCTTCGCCGCAAAGGCCTGCTTGGATTGAAAATGCATTTGCGACCGTCCCTGACGTGGTAAAAGTCGCGCCCAGCAACTATGAGATCATCTTAGAACCCACGCAACAAAACTGGCTGTTTGGACTCGACTATCCTTTTAGCCAGCGTCCAGATGTCAGTGTTACGTCAGACTTTACGTTACTCAAAGATCAACCTGTCACGCAGCAACTGCGCTACGATGTATTACAATTTGCGCCGATGCGTATCGATCCTATTTTGGACAATGAATTGCGGCAGCTGAATTTGGCATTGCCAGCTGATGGCAATCCGCAAGCACGGGCATTGGCTAAGCAGCTTTTTGCCCAGTCAGGCTCTGATCCCGTTCGCTATATGAATGCTATTGAGCGCTGGATTAATCAAACAGATTTTCGCTACACGCTGTCACCGCCGCGACTGAATACCAACCGTATTGATGAGTTTTTATTTGAGACCAAAGCGGGATTTTGTGAGCATTATTCTTCTAGCTTTACCTTTATGCTTCGGGCAGCGGGTATTCCGGCACGAGTTGTGGCGGGCTATCAAGGCGGTGAGCTGAGTCGCGGCGGCAATGTCTGGGAAGTGCGACAAAAGGACGCGCATGCTTGGACGGAGGTTTGGCTTGAAGGCGAAGGTTGGGTACGAGTGGATCCGACGGCTTTTGTTGCTCCTGAGCGCGTAGAGCAAGGCATGGATGCGATGACGCAATCACAAGGTGCGGCGATGTTTGGAGAGGGCGCTGGCGCACAAATTAGCTATCAGCAGTATCAGATGCTCCAATCTTTGCGGCGCTTATCAGATCAGGCCAGTTACTATTGGCAAAAAGACGTTGTCGGCTACGATCAGGATAAACAAGCTGATTCGCTATTAAAGTGGTTCAATATTCGCTCAATCGGGCAGCAAATTGTCTGGTTAGCTGCTAGTGCCATTACTGTTATGTCGGTGTTGATATTCATTATTTGGCAGCGTCGCCGCAAACGTTGGCATACAGCAGATCTACCACTTGCCCAGCTCTCAAAACGTCTGAGTAAGCGCGATAAATTACTGGCGCGCGGCGATAGCGAAGGACAGTTGGCGTGGCTTGAGCGTTTGGCAGCAACGCTGGATAACCGCACTGACGATATGACCCAGCATCGTCACCTTGAGAGTGATAATACTAATAAATCAAAAAATCACGTTGATTCAGAAGACATGCACGCAAAAATTGAGCAGATTCAACAAGACTATCGGCAGCTGCGTTATGGACGCCTTAGTACACTGGATACCAGTGACCGCGAATATCAAAGACAGCTTAAACAGTTTAGAAAACATATACGCCAATTGATGTAAGCGCTTTAGGGAATGGTAAAATGGCCATATACGTAGATTTTGTGAAGATAACATTCAAAGGTTATCAGTGGTGTCATATGTTGGCCGATACATTACAAGAACTGCATGAGTTTGCAGCGCTTATTGATGTGGATGCGCGTTTGTTTCATCGTCATGCCAGTTATCCGCATTATGACATCACCGTACAAATGCGCGAAATAGCCATTGCTAAAGGTGCGATTCCTGCCGATCGAAAAAAAATTATCGAATGTGCCAAAAAGTTAAAAGTAGAATTGAATGACCAAATGGTGCGATCTGAGTTTTCAGAACAGAGTTTTTCTTTGAGGAATCTGTTTTGACCAATCGCTAGGCTAAGCGCTTCGCCAAATAATCTACTAGCAATCTAATCTTTGGCGATAAGTGACGGTTGTGGGGATATACTGCCCAAATGCCTTCGTCAGGCTCTCTATAGTCGTCCAAGAAACTCACCAGCGCCCCTGATGCTAAATGTTTTTGTACATAGTAATCGGGTAGCTGGACGACACCCAAACCTTTTAAAGCAGCGTCAACCAAACTATGGCCACTGTTGTACTGCACCGTTCCGGCCACGCGTAAGTTCCTTTCTTTATTCACTTCCTCATTTGCGCCTTTAGCTGTTTCAATAAAATGCCAATAGTCGCGCGTACCGAGTAAACAGTTATGTTGACTCAGCTCGTCTAGCGTGTGCGGGATGCCATATTTATCAAGATAAGTGGGCGCGGCGCAGACAAAGTTAGTGCGACGGCTGAGCTTTTTGGCCATCATGGTTGAATCATTTAATTTACCGATACGAATGGCCAAATCGTAACCACCTTCGACCAAGTCAATCTTTTGATTGCTCAAAAAAGCCGTCACCTCGATGTCTCGATATTGCAGCATAAAATCATTGATTAACGGCAGTAATTGCTGTTCGCCATAGGTGACAGGTGCTGTCAGCTTAATCCTGCCTTGTGGTTTTGACTGTAAATTGCTCACGGCTTGCTCAGCAGCATCCAAACCATCAAGTACGCTGCGGCAATGCTGATAAAACACGCGGCCCTCTTCTGAGAGTGAAACTTTGCGCGTGGTGCGATACAGCAGTTTGATATTCAGCCGTTTCTCTAACGCACTTATCTGGCGACTGACTTGCGCGGTCGATACTCCCAATTCTTTTGCTGCGCGAGTGAAACTCTCGTACTCCGCCACGTAGACGAACTCGCTAATACCATCCCAACGCATCATTATTACCAGTATGTAAAAGATATTTGCAAATATAGCATATTGTTATCCCTACAGAAAAAACTATAATGGTAAATATCGGTAAAAATTAGAAAAACACTTACTGTGTTTAAGCTTGCCTATCATCAGTAAGCAAGATAAGCTGAAAGTGTCTTTAAACAGCTCGGCTCTAAACTCATGTCACGTATATAGAAAAGCTGAACTATAGCCGAATCTAAATAAAACAGATACATCATATTCCAACGCTGAACTCGTATAAATCTTGCTTGCTGTGCCTTCGCAGACAGAGGCTGCAAAAAATTCATACCAGTTCCGATGACTCGTTTTTATATTGAACTCACTATGTATTGAAATTATTGTAATTACACTAAAACAGTAGCGATGTGTATCGTAAAAAATAACCAATTAAAAGAGAGTATTTATATGTCAGACAAATTTATTAAATCTAAGGCCGCTATTGCGTGGGGGCCAAATCAGCCACTATCGATTGAAGAAGTGGATGTCATGTTGCCACGCAAAGGGGAAGTGTTGGTCAAAATTGTGGCGAGTGGCGTTTGTCATACTGATGCTTTTACGCTGTCTGGTGAAGATCCAGAAGGGGTGTTTCCAGCAATCTTAGGTCATGAAGGCGGCGGTATCGTTGAGCAAATCGGCGAAGGCGTGACCAGCGTCCAAGTCGGCGATCATGTCATTCCTTTATACACAGCAGAATGCGGCGTTTGCAAAATGTGTACCTCAGGCAAGACCAACCTTTGCTCAGCGGTACGCGAAACCCAAGGTAAAGGTCTCATGCCAGATGGTACCACGCGCTTCTATAAAGACGGTGAGCCAATTTATCACTATATGGGCTGTTCAACCTTTTCAGAATATACTGTCTTGCCAGAAATTTCTTTGGCCAAAGTCAACAAAGACGCGCCGTTAGAAGAAGTTTGCTTGCTAGGGTGCGGTGTCACCACTGGTATGGGTGCGGTCATGAATACCGCAAAAGTAGAAGAAGGCGCTACCGTTGCTATATTTGGCTTAGGCGGCATTGGACTATCAGCGGTGATTGGCGCTGAGATGGCAAAAGCCAGCCGTATCATTGCGATTGATATCAACGAAAGCAAATTTGAGCTGGCTAAAAAACTTGGCGCGACAGACTGTATCAACCCGAAAGATTATGACAAGCCCATTCAGGAAGTCATCGTTGAGCTAACCGATGGCGGTGTTGATTATTCGTTCGAATGTATCGGTAATGTTGACGTGATGCGCTCAGCGCTTGAGTGCTGCCATAAAGGTTGGGGCGAATCGGTCATCATTGGGGTCGCTGGCGCAGGGCAAGAAATTTCTACCCGTCCATTCCAGTTGGTGACAGGTCGCGTTTGGAAAGGCTCAGCATTTGGTGGTGTTAAAGGCCGTTCAGAATTACCCGGCTATGTTGAGCGTTATCTAGCAGGTGATATTCCACTTAAAGATTTTATCACCCACACCATGCCATTAGAGGACATCAACGAAGCGTTTGACTTAATGCATAAAGGCGAGAGTATTCGCTCTGTGGTACATTTTGCAGAGTAATTGATAACGGCAATATCGACATCATTATTGTTCTAAAAATACTTTGTTAAAAACAAAAAGGCTGCTTCAATATTGAAGCAGCCTTTTTTGACGTTATTTTCAAACACGCCCTAGTAATTGGATGTATTAATCACCCTTTCCACTAATGATTTGATCCGCTAGCGTCAGCAAATCTGATGCGGTCAAATCTGGTATTGGTACATTCGGTGCGTTAAGCATCGCATTATAAGGACGCGTCAAAAATGCACCACGACAACCCGCCGCTTGCGCGCCTATGGTATCCCAAAGATGGCAAGCCACAAGACATAAATCTGACGTTTTAACAGACAACTCCTTCGCTACCATTTGATAAGTTTCAGGTGCAGGCTTGAACTTACTGACCGTCTCAACGCTGAAATGACGTTCGAAAAAATGGCTTAATCCCGCTTTTTCTAAAGGAGTTGGGGAGGCGCTGCTCGCTGAGTTGGTCAGCGTGACCAATCGGAACCCCGCCTCTTGTAAACGAGTCAGCGCTGGTATCGCATCCGCATGGGCAGGCATATTATTCATACGCTCTTTTAATTCGGCAATATCGCTCTCTGTCAGCGTCGTCTGATGAATATCAGCTACCATGCGTAACGCGCCGACACCAATCTCACCAAAAGGCGTATATAGCCCAGATAAGGTCATGGTCTGTGAGTACAAGACCAGCTGTGCGAACCATTCTCTCAGAACCGCTTGCGTACCAAAGACCCGCGTAAACAGAGGCGCAAGCGTATTGATATCGAGCAGTGTCTCATTAACATCGAACACAATGATACTTGGGCTGTGATCAGAGGACATAAAAAATCCTTTTTATTTTAAATAATGATTCAGTCAGGCATGGTGGCTAACTGCTCTAAAATACTAATGTAATTATCGACGCCTTGCGCACCGCTGACAAGATGGCGCTCATTAAAGATAACCGCTGGTACACTTTGAATGCCTTGTTGTTGCCAATGCTGTTCTTCGGTTCGTACTTCTTTAGCAAAGAACTGACCCTCCAACACTGCCAGCGCTTCACTACGATCAAGCCCAGTCTCTGCTGCAATATCAGCAAGTACATTAATATCAGAGATGTCTCTGTTATTGGTGAAATGCGCGACAAACAAGGCTTGTTTTAAGTCATGCATACGTCCTTGTTGATCAGCAAAATGTAAAAGCTGATGCAAATTAAAGGTATTGTGCATACGCGTGTCGTCATTGAAATTGAACTCAAAGCCCACTTCACGACCCGCTTCTGCCATTCTGATGCGGCTAGCATCGGACTCTTGTTTCGTCGAGCCGTACTTCTCAATGATATGCTCGCGTAGGTTCTGACCCTCGCTTGGCATGTTAGGGTTTAACTCAAACGGATGCCAATGAATGGTATGAGTTGTACCAGTTTGCTCAAGCGCTATTGCCAGTTGGCGATAGCCGATGACGCACCAAGGGCAGACGACGTCTGAGACAATGTCTATTCGGAGTGGTTTTTTTGATGGTTCCATAATTTCTCACCAGTAATGTTATTTATATTTTAAAGGAGATGTGTCTGGTGTGTTGTCCAGCCATATCCGTGCAATCAATCAATATTAAGAGAATGACGGGACGATTACAATGCACTCTAGGTTACGACTTAAGTAGTGCAAATGTAATCATTATCAATGGCAAGATAAATAGCATGTATAAGATTTTATTTATCAAAGTCAGAGTGTTTTAAATTTTGAAGAGTAGGTATGACTGATGGCTAAAATATTGCTTAACAAGAAATAATGCATTGAAAAGGTTCCTGCGTTGATAGTGTTTTAGATTAGAAACTACACCCTAATGACTACAAAGTAAAAACAAAACAACAGTATCGATACGTCATAATGCAACGAATAGCGCTTGTTTTAAAAGCATTTTTTTTATGATCATCTGCCAGCGAGAAGCCAGCATGTCTATTTTGACCTTAACAATTAATAAGCAGAATTATCAGCTCGATAATCTCGATACGCGTACGACACTGCTCGATGTCTGTCGTCAGCACTTACAAATCACTGGACCCAAAAAAGGCTGTGACCACGGTCAATGCGGTGCCTGTACAATTCTCATCAACGGAAGACGGGTCAATTCT
Organism: Psychrobacter aquaticus CMS 56; assembly: GCF_000471625.1. Taxonomy (GTDB): domain Bacteria; phylum Pseudomonadota; class Gammaproteobacteria; order Pseudomonadales; family Moraxellaceae; genus Psychrobacter; species Psychrobacter aquaticus. The sequence goes on along the minus strand of NZ_AUSW01000011.1, from coordinate 95,942 downwards.
TGCCTGACACTTGCTGTCATGCATGAGGGTGATGAAATCACTACGATTGAGGGTATTGGAATGCCCGAGTCGCTATCAGAATTGCAGCAAGCCTTTAAAGATCACGACGCTTTCCAATGTGGTTATTGTACGCCTGGCCAAATTTGTTCAGCGACCGCATTAATAGAAGAGGTCAAGCAAAATTGGCCAAGCTACGTGACTGCTGATCTAAAAAATCCTGATGGATTATTGGTGCAAGAAATCGCTGAGCGCATGAGCGGTAATATTTGTCGTTGTTCAGCCTATCCCAATATCATTAAAGCCATCTCACAAGTGCTCGAAAGTGAAGTTGCTAAGCAGTCTTCAAAGTCGACAACAGAGACAGCGCAAGGATCGCAAGTAACAGGGATTTGGTCACCGCCGCCTAGCGAAAGCCAACTTGGTAAATCATCAAACAATACTCAAGCAACCAACACGCTAGGAGGCCGCTCATGAGACGTTTTGAATATGACCGTGCTGCTGCACCAGAGCAAGCTGCGACATCTGCGAGTACCAAAGACGCTGCATTTATCGCAGGTGGTACCAACCTACTGGATTTAATGAAGTTAGAAATTGAAACCCCAATTAAGCTGGTCGATATCACTCGTCTTGACTTGCAACAAGTTGAATCCACTGATGATGGTGGTTTACGTATTGGGACGCTTGTGACCAATAGTGATTTGGCAGCACATCCTGACATCATTGCAAATTATCCTGTACTAGCGCGAGCGATCTTGGCAGGGGCGACTGGTCAGCTACGTAATAGAGCAACGACCGGTGGTAATTTCTTACAGCGCACGCGTTGTTATTATTTTTATCAGACAGACAGTGCCTGCAATAAACGAGAGCCGGGAACGGGTTGTCCAGCCATCAATGGTGAGAATCGTACCCTTGCAATCTTAGGTACTAGTGATGCTTGTATTGCTCAGCATCCATCCGATATGGCCGTGGCCATGCGTTTGCTTGATGCAAAGATTGAGACGGTAAAAGCCGATGGCAGTACGCGCACCATTGCTGTCAAAGATTTTTATTGTCTACCAAAAGACACGCCGCATATCGAAAACGTCTTAGAGCGTGGTGAGCTTATCACTCATGTGATACTGCCAGCCCCTATTAAAGGCGTGCACACGTATGACAAAGTCCGTGACCGCGCCTCTTATGCGTTCGCACTCGTGTCATGTGCGGCGGTAGTAGACGCTGATGATAATGGTACTCTGAAAACGGTACGACTGGCATTTGGTGGTATTGGTACTGAACCGTGGCGTAATGAGGAAGTTGAGGCACTCTTGACGGATACTGATGGCAATATCGACATTATTACACAGGCCGCAGATTTATTATTGAGCGATGCCAAAGGTAATGGTCAAAATGATTTTAAGATACCGTTAACGCGTCGCCTACTAAAACAAGTCATTCAGCGCGCACTAGCGGGCGAGGGAGCATAATCATGGCATTATTTGAATCAATCACTCAGTCAGAACCGACCAAAAAAATGACCATGGATAAGCCTGTTGAGTCTTTGCTGAGTACAACGGCGAGCAAGCTTGTCGGTAAGCCGATCAACCGTGTTGATGGTTCGCTAAAGGTTAGTGGTCAAGCAAAATATAGTGCTGAAATACATCTGGACAATCAAGTTTATGGTGTCTTAGTTGGTGCGACAATTGCTAAAGGTCAAGTAGAGAAAATCGACAGTGACTCTCTAAAAGGTATTCCTAATATTATCAAAGTCGTCACCGATCCTGAGCATTTTTTGCGTAACTCTCAGCAGGGCGGCGCAAAAAAAGCACCAAAGCAAGGTGTTAGCGAGATTTTTTACCATGGCCAGCCGATAGCGGTTGTCATTGCTGAAACCTTTGAGGCGGCGACAGAAGGAGCAAAAGCGCTTAAAGTTACTTATAAAGACGAGACTGACCAAGCGGCATTGAATTTCACCCAAGAGCTGTCCAATGCCCATGCAGTTGATGAAAAAAATGGCTCTGACAAAAATTATGTGCAAGGCGATCCAGACCAAGGGCTCGCTGATGCCGAAGTAACGATCGATCGTTTTTATCATACACCAAGTCAAAACAGCGCTGCCATGGAGCCACATGCGACATTGGCACATTGGGAAGAAGATAAATTAATCCTCTATACTGCGAATCAAATGCTCGCCTCTTGCAAGCAACAAGTGATGGATGCTTTGGACTTGAACAAAGATCAAGTGCAGCTCATCGCTCATTATGTTGGCGGTGGCTTTGGTAGCAAGCTTGGTATTGCCCCTGAGTCTATCGCCGCTGCTATCGCCGCAAAAGAGCTTGGTCGCCCAGTATTGATTACCATGACCCGTCCACAAGTGATGGAAGCCACGATCAGACGCTCAAATACTCGTCAGCGTATCGCAATCGGCTGTGATAAAGAGGGTGTCATCGATACGTTGATTCACGATACCGTTTCTAGCAATTTGCCCGGAGAGGCATTCTTTGAACCGACTGCTTTGTCTACGCATTACTTGTATCGTGGTAAAAACCGCCGCGTCCATTATGAAATGGTAGATATGAATCAAGTGTTATCAGGGTCGATGCGTGCACCCGGTGAGGCTGTTGGCATGATCGCGGTTGAATGCGCAATGGATGAATTGGCCTCTCAATTGGATATAGATCCTATCGAGCTACGCCGCCGTAATGAGCCTGAAAAAGATCCTAGTAAGGACATTCCTTTTTCGACACGGCAGCTGATTGCTTGTATGGAACAAGGTGCTGAGCAGTTTGGCTGGAGTAAGCGAAATACCAAACCAGCCAGTCAATTAGAAGGGGACTGGTGGATAGGAACTGGCATGGCTGCTGCGGCACGTGGCAATCAATTACAGCCCTCTGAGGCACGCGCAACGCTTCAGGTAGATAAATCAAAAACACTCGGTGTCAAAGCTGTCATCGAAACAGACATGACCGATATTGGTACTGGCTCTTATACCGTGTTCTCTCAAGTGGCTGCTGATTTGCTGGGTTTACCGATTGATCATATCGAGATGAAATTGGGTGACAGCGCCTTGCCCCCTGCATCAGGCTCAGGAGGCAGTTGGGGAGCTGCAAGTGCAGGTAGTAGTATTTATCTTGCTTGTGAACAATTGCGTGAAATGCTGGCTGAAAAAGTCGGCCTATATCCTGATACCATTCAGCTGGCCGACGGTCACATCAAACAAGTCGGTGAGCATGAGCTAACTGCTGTAGAGACTGCTAAGAAGAATAGCCAAGCGTTCGCTGATAGCACCATTAACAAGATATCAGAAACCACAGGAATTTCATTATCAGAGCAAGTATTGGAAGAGCAAGCACTATCAGAGTCAGAGAAGTACGATTTTGATAACAATGACTCTTATGCGCTAACAGATATTGTCGGTAAATATGACGAGCAAAAAATCAGTGCCAAAGGTCAGATAAAACCGGGTAAAAATGACAAAAAGTATCGTCAATCTTCGTTTGGTGCAAATTTCGCTGAAGTTGCCGTTCATAAAGTCACTGGTGAAATTCGAGTCAAGCGTATGACGGGTGCCTTTGCCGCTGGTCGTATCCTTAACCAAAAAACCGCCACTTCACAGTGCTATGGTGGCATGGTGTTTGGTATTGGCTCAGCGTTGATGGAAGAAGTGATTCACGACAAACGCGACGGTCGCCTCTGTAATCATGACCTTGCCGAGTACCACGTCCCAGTCAATGCGGATGTACCGCAGTTGGATGTGATATTGGTAGAAGAAGATGATCCTTATACCAACCCAATGCATGTCAAAGGTATCGGTGAGACGGCTATCGCTGGTGCTGCCGCGGCCATTGCTAATGCTGTCTACAATGCGGTCGGTGTCCGTGTTTATGATTTCCCGATTACTCTCGACAAGCTGCTTTATGAGATGCCAGAGTAGTTTTTACTAGCCATGTATATGACAAAAACCCGCTTAATGAGCGGGTTTTTGTAACTCAATCGTTAGTATCTTTTATCATTATCAAAAAATAATTATTAAATAAGAGGCGTTATGAATCAAGTTGCTGACATTCTTAAGCTGGCAAGTGAGGCTCAGCAAAAAAACGTTGATGCTGTACTAGCAACTGTCGTGCGTACTGAGGGCTCAGCGTACCGCCGCGCTGGTGCCATGATGCTCATCTGTGAAGATGGTTGCTCGGTTGGGATGATTAGCGGGGGTTGCTTAGAGCCGCATATTATTAAACGCGCCTTTTGGCTGACTCGTAATGGCGCAAATGTGCAAGTCTACCAGACAGGTGATGACGTTGAGTATGCTGAAAATGGTCAAGCACAAGTAGCGGTGAAAAAAGATCAGGCTGATATTGAAAGATCTGATGAGCTAGACTTTGAACCAGATATTGAGATAAATATTGAGCCAAACACTGACTTAGGCACTGAATTAGATGAGCTAAATTTTGGGCTAGGTTGTAATGGACGGGTGCATGTGTTGTTTGAACGAGTGGTGACCGCAAAACCCTTATTAGAGATAATCTGTCAGGTTCGTTATACTCAGCAGCCCGCCACAATAGCGACTTTGATTCGCTCTGATAGTTATCAGCAGCAAAGTACTGAATCGCAAAAAAGCGCTGAGTTACAAATTGGAATACGCATCAATCTAGATGACTATAGCCAATTAGGAAAAATAGGGGTGATAGGTGCTGGTAAAGATTTGGATCTAGCACCCTCTGAGTTTTGGCAAAAATTGACGAATATGAGTGCAGCATTGTTAAAATATGAGCCGCTTGATAACGATGCTAAATACGTTGTTTTAGATGATGGGGACGGAACCACAGAATGGCTCATACAACGGCTACAACCTCAAACTCGCTTGTTGATTTGCGGTGCAGGCAATGATGTGATGCCACTGGTCACGATGGCAAAACTGCAAGATTGGCATGTCACGGTTATAGACAGTCGCGCGCAATATGCGACTCGGATGCGTTTTCCTCAGGCAGATATGGTGATGCATCTGCCATTAGAGAGTACCGAAAAGTTACTCAATCTGAGCAATAATGCGGCTGTTGCTTTGATGTCGCATAGTCTTAGCCAAGATCGTGCTCGTCTGGCCGTACTGCTAGCCCATCCCAAAAATTACAGATATATTGGGCAATTAGGACCACGCTACCGCACTGAGCGCTTAATTAATGAAATTAGCACCACTGTCAGTCATCCTACGGTTTTGGATGCTGGTATTAGTAAGTTGCACTATCCAATCGGTTATAAGCTCGGTGGGGATGGCCCCGAAGCCCTCGCGCTCGGTATTATGGCTCAAATAAATGCCGTCATGCACGAGCAAACAGCGTCCAACGCATTTTTGCACAATAACGTTGCAAGTACGGCAGCAACAAGCAATGAAAAAGATATGGCACCGAGTAGCGTATGAGTAGCGATACCATTACTGTCGTAGATGCTAAAAATCACGCGCAAAACTATGTGAAAAGCCATGCGGTTATAGTGTTGGCAAGCGGCCTCAGTCAGCGCTTAGGTCAGGCCAAACAGTTACTGTGTAAACAGGGTGAACCACTCGTTTGCTATATGCTGAAACTTGCACTGACCACCAAGCCGAAAACCATCATCGTGGTCGTTCCTAATAATCATCAATTGATTGCCAGTGCGATTGACCAATTGGCTTCTCAGTATCCCGTGATTCGAGTAGTGATGAACACACAACCTGAAACAGGTATGGCACATAGTTTGTCTTTAGGAATTGAGGCGTTGGCTGACGTTACAGACCTATCGATTGATCGAGTATTAATCATGGGTATCGATCAAATATTACTCGATGCGCCGCATTTAATGGCATTGCTGGCAGGTAAGCAGGCAGTGGTTGCAAGTGGTTATCACAATTGGCAAGACTTAAATGAGACAAATGCTACTGATACACTTAAAAAAAATATCACTGGACTGCCTTTAGTGATTGATTATGAGTTATTAAGACAATGGCAGTCGGCGCTAATCGGGGATAAGGGTTTGCGTCACTTGATTAGAAGCTTGCCGCCCAGTCGAATAATGACAGTTGCCAATGCGCAGCTCAGCTATGACATTGATACGCCAGCACAGCGTGCTTATGCGCAGCAGAAAGGCTGGCTAGATAAATAAATAACCTTAACGGTATCAGAGCAATATCAATCCTTAAGAGATAAAAATGACCAATGTGATAGAAACAGACCGCCTTTATCTTAGGCAATGGCAAACAAGCGACTTTGTGATATTCGCTGAGATGAATGCTGATCCTGAAGTGATGCAATACTTTCCAAAGTTATTATCGACTACCGTGAGCAACACTATTGCCAAAAAATGCCAGCAGCTTATTGAAGACAATGGCTGGGGATTTTGGGCGGTCAGCTTAAAAGACGGTTCAAAAAAGCGTAATAATTTTATCGGTATGGTTGGATTAAATAATGCGCATACCGATATGCCGTTTTCTCCTGCTGTCGAGATTGGTTGGCGATTACATAAAAAGTATTGGGGACAAGGTTACGCAACTGAAGCGGCACGTGCAGCGTTAAAGTTCGCCTTTACCGAGCTGGCACTTGATGACGTTGTCTCATTTACTGCTGTTATCAATCAGCGCTCACAACTTATTATGGAACGTATCGGTATGACGAACACACAGGACAGTTTTTACCATCCTATGCTTGACACTAATCATACGCTTGCTGAGCATGTGCTATATAAAATAACTCGGGAGCAGTGGCAAGACAGTGTCGTTACTCAATCCTATATATGATAGCCGCTCATTACTTCTCTTATTTGCTGCTATCCCGCGAAAACGTCAAAATATGCCCTTTAAAGGGCGCGTCAAGATAGGCGGTATTCTCAGGCTTGACATGCTTGCTGCTAAAACCAAACTCTATCATCTTATTGGTCAGCTTGTTTTTGCGACCACGACCCGGATCTACGACGATAACCTCACAGGTTGGCAATGCATGCCGCGCGATAAACGCCGCCAAGATATCGATATGTTGGTCTTCGTAAAGCAAGTCACTGCCGATAATCATATCAAACTGACCGAGATGGCTATTGTCTTCTGCCCAGTTTAAACGCTCAAAATTGATCTCTTCATTATTATTAAGTGTGGTATTGCGATCGAGGAAATACTCAACCGTTGGATGATAATCAGTCGCTGTGATGTCGGCATGTCGGCTATTCAGCAGTAGGCTAGATAGTGCCATGCCGCAGCCAACCTCCAAGATGCGCTTTCCTGCAATATCGTAATTGAGCATATGATTCGCCAGCACCAAACTCGATGGCCATATCACCCCAAACATCGGCCAAGAAGCCGAACAAATACCTAAATCTAAGGCTTCATTCTCAGGATCACTAAATTGTTGATTGTCACGCAGGGTACAAATATGAATATCTGTGTTGCCAATTTCAATCGTTTGATAACGCAAGCGTACAGTGGTCAACGAAGTCATAAAAGATCCTAAAAATAAGCAAGAGTGCAATATTTGGCAGAAGTTGCCACTTTTAAAGAGGGTAATAGCTGACGATAATGAGTTAAGTTGTCAAAACTTTATAAATACTTCAAAAAAGCGTGGTTTTAGTATTGGAGATATTATGACTCAACAGCTTGATAAGGTGTTGTTAATTCTCAAGGTATTCTTATTACTATGCATAAACTGGCTATACGTGTTTTATCGATATTACTTCTCACTGACTATATAGTCAATTCACTATGAAATGAGTACGGCACATTATCATGGTCGAATGTTCAACATGCCCTACATCGCTGCTGAATAACAGAAAAATAAGGCATAGAGAAATAATATAACAGTAGAGAGGAATAATGCACCTGTTTTAAAGAAAGTCAGGCGCATTTATTGAGGTAAGGAATTATTAATGAATGTTGAGCTGAGTCAGGTAGGGAATGGATTTAGCTCAGGAATCTTAGTCCAGATGTTTTTAATGCCCATACCAGCTCTACAAAGGCACGACTATTGGTCAGAGGCTCACCATCGATGATAAGCACGTAGCCTGAACCGTCAATCCACAAAAACACAAAACTGGTCTCAGGAATCAGTAAATCGACCTGCTGAAAAAATGAAATAGCTTGGCTTTCTACCGCCCAGCCGCGTTGTTTTTGGCGTAGCATAAAACCCGAAAAATCAGCCGCCGCCACACTTAGCATGTCCGCTTCTTCTTGACTGTAGCCAATCCGCGCCAGACAAAATCCTTCATCAGAGCCAATCGCTGCGCGGCGTTTGCCCGACAAGCTGGCAACCACATAGGGCAAAAACTGATCCAATGGCAAATTGGGCGCTGGCAAAAATAGAGACAGCTTTTCAATCCAGCCTTGCTCTGTAAAGCTTTGTAACCAGTCATCAGAATAGCGCTCCAGCCAGTCAGCAGCTAGCAGGGTCTGCTCATAAGACAAGAGATCTTGTAGTGACAGCTGCTCATCAGTCGGTTCATTTTGTGAAAATGCCTCAAAAATACCGGCTGGCGTTAAGGTCAGATAGGTTTTATCAGCATTTAAGTAAGAGGACATAGCGGCTACCATTGTGATGAAAGTTTTGAATAAGTAATAAGTTAGCTTTTGATGGTTTGATCTAGGTGTTGCTGACAGTTATTCCAGCGCTCATCGAAATGCCAGTCACTTTTGCCCAAGCGAAACCATACCAAAGAAAAAGCCAAACGATCATTGCGAGCGATGCAATGCGCAAAGAACTCGTTTTCTATTTGCTCAATTGTGCCCCAATCTTTATCATCACGCGCTTGCATCAGCTCGGTCGTGATGTCTTTGGAGATTTGTTTGGCGTCATCGCTACTGATACGCAATCGCTGTTTCTGCTCATTGAGAGAAGGCGATATCAGTACACTCCAGCGAGTCGCCAGCATACTGTTGCGTTGGATATAGCGTTTCTTATCAATACAATCACGAAAACCTTGTCGGACATGAGGGTACAGGCGATCTTTGATACGAGTAAACAGGTTGTTTACATCATAAGGAATATCATACCAGCAGCCATAAAAAAAGTCTGCGACCGCACCTTGCAGCGGTTCTTTTTCGGTTAAAAGCAACGCCGCATTGATACGTTGTTCATGAAAGTAGCGATTGTTGGGTGCTAAAAAAACTTTGCGCGAGTATAAGCGAAACACGCGGCGCGCTTCCATCTCGTTTTCTTTGATAAGATCTGAATCAGACATAATAGTGTCCTTTACGCCATAGTTACTACAGTCGATCCATTTTAAAAAGGTTACCGTTCTGCTGGTGTGAGTTTTATGAAGCATCTGTCACGCTTGCGAACAGCCAGCGAGGAAAATTTATACCAGTAGAACACTATCAACTTATATACCATTTTTATTTTGGATTGACTATAGTGTACCGTTAGTAGCATATAGCCAGTATTGACCAGCAATAGATCATGACTTAATTTAAGCAAAAAGATGAAACAGGCCAATTAATATCAGCCAACTAATCAAGCAAGGTTTGCATCAAATCTATCATAAATTCCGCATCTTCTTCACTCATTGACTCAAACCCTTGCGGCATACCAAGCTCAGTTAATGCTTCTTTACCATCGTCATCGTGATGCAAATTAAGAACGGCATCCATAAAGATCTGAGTGTCAGGAAATCCCTCTTTGATCAGTAGCACATGGCTGATATCAGCCAAATCACTTTCGATGAGTACAGATAACTGGGTTTTAGTTAGGCGTGAAAAGCTATGAAAAATCTCTGCCAAAAAGAAGGCTGCTTGCGCGTCACCTTTGATGACTTTACGCGCTGCTGCTTGATACGTTTCAGTGATATCCCAGTGGAGATCAGCTTCTTCTATATCAACAGCTTCTAATAGTCGTAAGCCGATCAGCTTAACATCACGGTTATCCGCCATTGTTATAGTAGCACCCGCCTGAATGTCTTCTAGGCGATTGATATTGCTATTTGCCGCCGCCGCAATGACCATCTCGTCAGACTTACCAATGGGACGGGCGACTGCGCGGTATCCTTGCTCACGGATCAGTATGGCTGCGTCAAAAGGATTGGCATAAATGACCTGTGTATCACTTGCATCAATAATCTGTTCTTGCTCTGCGTGTGAGGCGGGGATATTCAGATGCATGTTTAGGTTGGCACGTTTTTGGATCAAGGTATTAAACATGTGCCAGCCTGCAAAACGCTCAGGCGAAAAATCTGGGGCGATTAACATATTGTGTGTCGTCATGATTTAGCCTTCCTCATTCTGTTTCATTTGGGCATACTGAGCGATCGCCGCTTCGATTTTGCTGCGTGATGGTTTACGTCGCACAGACGTATATCCCACCGTTTCGCCGCGACGAACATTAGGCACAACGGTCGCATAAACCCAATAATGACTGCCATCTTTGCATAGGTTTTTGACGTAGCCATGCCATTTTTGTCCAGATGCGGCGGTATCCCATAAATCTTTATAAGCGGCTTTTGGCATATCAGGATGACGCAAAATATAATGCTGTTGACCAATTAATTCATCAATATTGTAGCCGCTAATCTCGACAAAAGCATCGTTAACATGCGTTATGATACCGTCCAAATCTGTACGCGATACAATCAGCTTACCATCTGGGTAGGCACGTTCAATACCTGTATCATAGACAGTCCGCGAATGGCCATCATGATACGTCAGAGTAACCTGCTCAGCAGGCATATCAGGCTTATGTGCATCAGGGATCGGAGAACCCATCGTAATCTCCTTCATTTATCGTTATAGTTATAATGATTAAAAAGCCAATCTGGTGTGGTTATTGTCGATAATATTCTCGATCAAAAACACTGCCAATCAAAAACATTACCAATCAGATAAGCTTTGCTAGAGCTTCTGAGGCACGTTTGATGTCTAAGAATATCAAACCCAGCTTCGCATTTGGTTTTGCCATAATGGTAAGCACCGCTTCTTCTCCAGAAGAGGTCATGATTACGTAGCCTTTTTCGCCTTGAATCATAATACGGTCGATACTGCCACGTGCCAGCTCACGTCCTGCGCGGTCACCCAATGACAATAAAGCCGCTGACATAGCGCCAACGCGGTCTTCATCAACGCCAGTTGGTAGGGCTGAAGCAATCATAAGGCCATCGTTAGAAATGAGGGCAGATGCTTCAACATCCGCTGAGGAACTGTTTAGGTCTTCCAAGATTTGCTGGAACGAGTCTGTACGCATATCGATTTCTCTATACTGGTTGTTGGTTTATATTGATGAGATAGTAGAGTTGGCCAAAAATACCCTCACTTCAATAAAGGTATTGTAATTCCTTGCTAACAATATTGATATAGTAATTGTTAATTTAATTCGAAATTCTCGATATTTTTTTACCGTTTATATTTGACTTTTTGCCTTTGAATCTATGATTTATATGAGGAAACTGAGATAAAAGAATGGGTTATATGATTAAATCTACTGCAAGTTAGATGCGATGTTAAATGTGATGATTTTATGTGCTTATTTATTCCACGAGTTTTTGTAATAACATAAAGTAGGAGTCTACTGATGTACATATATAAAAAGCCCCAATCATCTAATGACTGGGGCTTTTTGAATTACCATAAAAAAAACGATATTAGTTATATTTTTTCCCGCCACTTGCCTTGAGACATAATGCCTTGAATAGGGTTGAGGCCTATCTGATAGCACAAATCGGCAGGGCGGGTAATATCCCATAATGCCAAATCCGCATCATAGCCCACTTCTATTTTACCTTTTTGGGTTAAGCCTAGTGCTTGCGCGGCATGAACCGTTGTTCCTGACAGTACTTCTTCAGGTGTGAGATAAAACAGCGTACAGCCCATGTTCATCGCCAATAATAGCGATGTCAACGGTGATGTACCCGGATTGCAATCGGTTGAAATCGCCATAGGCACTTGGTGTTTACGTAGGGCGTCAATCGGTGGCAGCTTGGTATCACGCAAAGTATAAAACGCGCCCGGCAATAAGACAGCGACCGTATTGCTTACCGCCATCTTTTTGATATCGTCTTCTGATAAGTGCTCAAGATGATCGCTTGATAGGCCCTGATATTCGGCAACTAATGCACTACCGCCTATGTCAGATAACTGCTCAGAATGCAGTTTGACTGGTAATCCCAATGCGCGTGCGACTTCAAAGACGCGCTTGATTTGTTCGGCACTAAAGGCAATGCTTTCACAGAAACCATCGACTGCGTCGACCAAGCCTTCTGAATGTAGGATTGGCAGCCATTCGCAAACTTGCTTGATATAGTCATCTGCACGGCCTTTGTATTCAGGTGGCAGGGCATGAGCGGCGAGGTAGGTAGTGCTGACATGAATGTCATACTTTTCGCCCAGCTGGCGAGCGACTGTTAGCATTTTACGTTCAGTGTCTAAATCCAAACCATAACCAGATTTGATTTCGATGCTGGTTACGCCTTCTTTTATGAGCGCGAGCAGGCGCTTTTCACTTTGGGCAAATAGTGTCTCAATGCTAGCCTCACGAGTGGCGCTAACGGTCGCGACAATACCGCCACCTTGTGCTGCGATATCTTGGTAACTGGCACCATGCAGACGTGCTTCGAACTCATTGCTGCGATTGCCACCATAAACAATATGAGTGTGACAATCGATCAATCCGGGTGTAAGCCAATTGCCATTAGCATTTGTGATTTGATGGCTTTGATATTGAGTGAGATACGCTTCGATTTGAGTATGTGCACCAATCCACGCAATTTTTTCTTCTTTGATACCGATAGCCGCATTCTCTAACTGGCCATAAGGCGTGCTTTTTGCCAATGGGCTATTGGCTGATATCGATTCATTTTCCTTGGTGTCAATATTGTTGTTGGTATGGAGATCAAAACCATACTGTGCTGAAAATGTGGCCAGATTGACATTGATAATAATGTGGTCAAACGACACCATACATCTATCGTCAATAGATGCGTGATTCATTGTGTTTGTCGTATTCGCCATGATGTGCTCCTGATTATTTTGCCAGCAAATGCTGCTCGCTAATAGTCGCCAATAGACGGGCAGCGACCTTACAACTACGATTATCCACATCAAAGGTAGGGTTGATTTCAGCGATATCGGCCACTTTTACTTTGCCTGATGCCATGATCAGTTTGACCGCGCGCTCAACGAAAATCAGCCCAATACCGTAAGCCGCTGGCGCACTGACGCCAGGAACAACACTTGATGGTAAGCAATCCATATCAATGGTCATGTAGAGCACATCGACGTGACGGATAAATGTTTCAATTTGCTTGGCAAGCATATCCCACGTTTGATGATGACAGTCCTCATCACTGATGATATGGACGCCCAATTGCTCAGCGCGATCAAAGAGGGCAGCGGTATTAGAAAAGCGACTGACGCCAATGCAGCAATAATTAAACGGCTGATTGTGTTCGGCAAGGTGTTCGGCAATTTGGCGAAACGGTGTACCAGACGTTGCCACATCAGACTGGCGGATATCAAGATGAGCATCAAAATTAATAATGCCTATAATTGGTGCTTTATCAACCGTTACATCGTCTGCTTTTGACAGCGTCTGCCACAATCCTAAAAAGCTGCCATATGCAATGGCATGACCACCGCCAAGTCCGATGGGCAGACCGCCTTGCTGAATAATATGGCTTACTTTATCGGCATACTTTATTTGAGCTTGCTCAAGGATACTCGCAGCAAAATCATCATTATCATGACAATGGATATCCCCAGCATCACCCAATAGGGTTGGCAATTGACCCTCAAAGCGTTGTTGCAATTCGGCAATGACTGGTAGCGTGGCAAATGCCTGACGAATCAAGGGCGGCGCGGCTCTTGCACCCACGCGTCCTTGGTTGCGCCTAACCCCTTGATCACACGCAAAACCAATCAGCCCAATACATTGCTGCTCGTAGGGCTGTGCCAGCTGATACCAGTAGCGAGCGCGGTCGGTTTCAAACGGCTCTGCGCGTCCTGTCCAGCGAGTCATATCCGCGAGAGTGTGGTTAATAGTTGCTATGGTCATCGCCGATTTCCTTCTATTTGGACTCATACCAGTCATGGCGCAGTTCTTGCCAATGCTCAGCGAGCGTGCCATCTAACACCAGCTGTTTCGCCGCTTCGATATCAGGGGCGAGATAGCGATCCTTATCATAAAAAGTCACTTGCGCACGTAGTTTTTGATGTGTTGTTTTCAGCATCTCTGAGGTCTCAAGTCCGCGATGAAAATCGATACCTTGACCAGCTGCCAGTAGTTCAATACCGATAATAGTTGCCGTGTTTTGAGCCATCTCATATAGACGGCGTGCGCAGTAAGTTGCCATGGACACATGGTCTTCTTGGTTGGCAGAAGTCGGGATACTATCAACGCTACCTGGATGAGCGATAGATTTGTTTTCAGATGCCAGCGCTGCGGCAGTTACATGGGCAATCATAAAGCCTGAGTTCACCCCAGCATTATCAACCAAGAATGGCGGTAAGCCACCTGATAAAGTCGCATCGATTAGTAAGGCGATGCGGCGCTCAGACATAGAACCAATCTCAGCGATTGCCAAGGCCAAAATGTCAGCGGCAAAGGCAACTGGCTCAGCATGGAAGTTACCACCTGAGATTGCCACAGGGCCATCATCGTTATTGAAGATAAGTGGGTTATCAGTCACCGCGTTTGATTCGATTAATAAGGTTTTGCCTGCTTGGTTGATGATATCAAGGCACGCTCCCATGACCTGTGGCTGACAACGCAAGCAGTAAGGATCTTGTACTCTATCGTCTTGCTCGCCATCATGCGAGGCGCGAATGGCACTGCCTTTGATCAACTGGCGGTGCGCTTTGGCGATTTCGATTTGACCATGATGTCCACGAACTTCATGAATACGCGCATCAAATGGCGCGTCTGAGCCTTTAGCGGCGTCGATAGACAAAGAACCGACAATGGTCGCTGTCTCAAGCAAGTTACGCGCTAAGAAATAACCACGTAATGCCAGTGCCGTTGAGACCTGAGTACCGTTGATGAGGGCGAGACCTTCTTTAGCAGCTAGCGTGATTGGCTCCAGTCCGTGCTGTGCCAATGCATCTGCCGCAAGAACTTTTTTGCCAGCGACATAGACATGCCCTTCACCCATCATCGCAAGCGTCATATGCGATAAAGGTGCTAAATCACCAGATGCGCCAACTGAGCCTTTGGCCGGAATGTTGGGAGTGATTTGATTGTTGATCAAACCGAGTAAGCTATCGACGACGGCGCGGCGCACACCAGAGACACCTTGCGCCAAGCTGGCTACCTTCATCACCATAATCAGACGAACTACATTGTCTGGCAGCGCCTCACCAGTGCCCACTGAGTGAGAGACGATCAAGTTATGCTGTAGCAGCTCAAGCTGGTCATCACTGATACGTGTCTTTGCCAATAGGCCAAAACCCGTGTTGATACCATAAGCACTTTTGTCACGTGCAATGATGGCTTGTACGTCTGCGTGTGACGCATCTATCGCTGCATAAGCACTATCAGGTAGTGTCAACGTAACAGGGTGGTCATAAATGTCGCGTAGCATCTCAAAACTGAGTTTACGCGGGTGTAGTGTCATCTCTTTTATAGTCGTCATGCGTATCGTCCTTTATTATTTGTCTTTTAGTATGAATATTTTAAATCATAGAAATCAGTTGGCTGACAATCCGTGATGAATAGCAATACACTGCTATTTAATCATCGGCAGGTTTAGACCATAGTCTTTGGCGGTCTTGATTGCCAGCTCATACCCTGCATCCGCATGACGCATGACACCTGAACCGCAGTCATTGACCAATACACGTGCTAAGCGTTTGGCGGCTGCATCCGTACCATCTGCGACGATGACCATGCCCGAATGCTGCGAGTAACCCATGCCAACACCGCCGCCGTGATGTAGCGATACCCAAGTGGCGCCGCCTGCGACATTGAGCATAGCGTTCAATAGTGCCCAATCAGACACCGCGTCTGAACCATCTTTCATGCTTTCTGTTTCGCGGTTTGGACTGGCGACAGAACCTGTATCTAGATGATCACGACCAATGACAATAGGGCCTTTTAGCTCACCGTTTTTTACCATTTCATTAAATGCCAAGCCTGCTTTGTCACGCTCGCCCAGACCCAACCAGCATATACGAGCAGGCAAACCTTGGAACTGAATACGCTCTTTGGCCATATCAAGCCAGCGATGCACATGAGTGTTTTCAGGGAATAATTCTTTAATCTTCTGGTCAGTTTTATAGATGTCTTCTGGATCACCTGACAGCGCTACCCAGCGGAACGGGCCTTTACCTTGGCAAAACAGCGGACGAATATAAGCGGGGACAAAACCGGGGAAGTTAAAGGCGTCTTTAACACCTTCATCAAACGCCACTTGACGGATGTTATTGCCATAATCAGTCGCTGGAATATCCATCGCTTGTAGGTCTAAAATGGCTTGTACGTGTGTGGCGCAAGATGCAGCAGCTGCTTTGGTTAGTGCGGCATGTTGCTCTGGATCTTCTTGTGCCGCTTTCCATTCTTCAACGCTCCAGCCACTTGGCAGATAGCCATTGATCAAGTCATGGGCTGAGGTCTGATCGGTCACCAAATCAGGCTTCATGCCACCAGCTTTGGCACGCTTGACCATTTCAGGCAAGATATCTGCGGCATTGCCAAGTAGGGCGATTGAGACCGCCTCACCTGCTGCGGTATGCTGCTTAATCAACTCATAAGCATGATCAAGATCGTCTGCTTGCTTATCGACGTAACCGGTACGCAAGCGAAAATCGATACTAGATTGTTGGCATTCGATGTTTAGAGAAGTTGCGCCTGCAAAAGTCGCGGCGAGTGGCTGCGCGCCGCCCATACCACCAAGTCCTGCGGTCAAAATCCAGCGTCCTGCCCAGCTGCCATTATAATGCTGACGACCAGCTTCCACAAAGGTTTCATAAGTGCCTTGGACGATGCCTTGCGTACCAATATAAATCCAGCTACCAGCCGTCATTTGACCGTACATAAACAAGTCTTTGCGATCTAGCTCATTGAAATGCTCCCACGTCGCCCAGCGCGGCACGAGGTTAGAGTTGGCAATCAAGACACGCGGGGCATCTTCATGAGTTTGAAAGACGCCAACGGGTTTGCCAGATTGCACCAGTAATGTCTGGTCATCTTCCAACTCTTTGAGTGACGCCAAAATCTGATCGTAGCTTTCCCAATTACGAGCAGCGCGTCCGATACCACCATATACCACCAAACTTTTTGGGTTTTCGGCCACATCAGGATGCAGATTGTTTTGCAGCATTCGATAAGGCGCTTCGGTCAGCCAGCTTTTGCAATGTAGGGTGCTGCCTGTGGGCGCGGCAATATTACGACTTTCGTCACGGCGGGTAAATTCAGCGTTTTTACGCGTTCCATTCTCGGTTGTCATAACCATTCCTTGTGATTGTTTATACAATTGTCTAATGAGATTGTTTACTTTTACGCAAAGTTGTATATACAAATTATCAAAGATTATTTTTTCATGCAAGCAATTTTTTAGTATTGATTGAATTATTTATAATAGAGAACCGCAAGGTCGGGTGTTTGGATGCAGGGTATGATGATTGTCATGATATTATGGCGCTCTTCTTATGGGCAAAATTGACGGTTAAAGACGGATATGACAAAAACGATTCCGGCGTATCAGCGTATTAAACAGGCGATATTGGATAACATCCATGCGGGCAAATGGCAGGCGGGGAAGGCGATTTCTACCGAAATGGCGTTGGCAGCGGAGTTTGGTGTCTCGCGTATGACGGTCAACCGCGCTCTAAAGGAGCTAAGCGCAGAGCGGGTATTGGAGCGCCGGCAAGGGTCGGGGACGTTTGTCGCGCAGCAGCAATTCAATCATACCTTTGTAGAGGTGCGTAATATTGCCCAAGATTTAAAATCGGCCAATCGCGATTATCAAGCAAAGGTGATGAGCAAGCGCGTGATTACCGCTGATATGCTCGATGATGAACTGCGCCGCAAGTTTGCTATCGAGGCGACAGACGCGTCTACTGATTTGAAAAATACTGATAATACAGTCAGCAATCATAAAGCGTCTGTTTTATATGAAGTAAAAATTGTCCACTTCGCTGACGGTCAACCGATACAGTTTGAAGAACGCTGGGTCGATGCCAAAAAAGTACCAAAATTCATCGAGCAGGATTTTAGCGTGGTCAATACCAGCGATTACTTGATTGCCAAAAGCCCACTGGAGCGCGGCAGTTACACCATTCGTGCATTGGCTGCCCCAGATGAGATTGCGACTGCGCTACAAATTGCACCGCAGTCGCCAACGTTAGTGTTGTGTCGCCAGACCTATTCAGCAGGTCAAGTGCTGACCTTTGTCAAAATGTGGCATGCTGGCGATCGATACCAATTCTCAGGAGAACTGTAATGACCCTACGCATGCTCACTGTTTTTGTACGTTTATTCTTTTTGAAGTGCGCTAGTATGTAAGTGTTGAACACGCCTTAATTGGCAGTGATAGCCTTAAAGTATTTTCTCAAAGCGTTAAAAGTGTAAAATTAATATAAAAACAGTATTGAAAAATATGCTGAATATCCTCAAATCGAGCAACCAAAGCCAAGCAATCTAGAGTATCTGTTGTATGACGATATCTGTTTGTGGGGGTTTTCTCATTATTTGCTGACATTATGTGGTTTCGATTTATTCATCTACTCTTACTCTTATAAGGACGTCTTATGAAACGTCGTACTCTCTTAGCCCTTGCCGCTAGTACTATGCTACTTGCTGCTTGTGGTCAGTCTACTACTAATGACGCTGACAACACTGCGACAGACAGTGCTGCAACAGGCGGATCTGATTTGCTGCAACGTATCAATAACGGCGGCACCATCAATGTCGGTACGGAAGGCACTTATCCACCGTTCACTTATCATGATGAGAGCGGTAAATTGACAGGTTATGATGTCGAAGTCACACGTGCCGTGGCTGACAAATTGGGCGTTGATGTTGAATTTAAAGAAACCCAGTGGGATGCGATGCTGGCAGGTTTGGACTCAAAACGTTTTGATATGGTGGCCAATCAAGTCAGCTTGACCACGCCTGAGCGTCAAGCCAAGTATGACAAAGCCATGGCTTATAGCTGGTCAGGTGCTGTGGTTTTGGCACCAAAGGATGACAACCGTTATAGTTCATGGGACAACCTCAAAGGTCTACGTACCGCACAATCACTCAGCAGTAACTATGGTGAGTTGGCAGAACGTTATGGCGCAGAGATCGTTCCTGTCGATGGTATGGCACAAGCCATCCAACTGGTCAAACAAGACCGTGCTGACTTTACGATGAATGACAATCTTGCGGTATTGGATTATCTAAAAAAATTCCCAGATGCTGAGCTGGAAATCAAACTGACCGCACCTGTCAGTGAGCAAACAGGCTCAGGTTTGGTTTTGTTAAAAGGTGATGACGCAGTCGTAGCAAAATTGGACGAAGCGATGGCGGCATTAGCGGCCGATGGTACGCTCACCAAGCTTAGCGAAGAGTTCTTTGGTGCTGATATCAGCCAACAAAAATAATGTTAGGGTCTATCATGCCAGCTTCTATAATGTCTGTGTCATGGCTAGCTGATTTATTGGCATTATTGCCATTTATGAGCCCTGATCGGGCGCAAATTGTCATCTCATCCTTTTGGCCTATGCTTAAAGGCGCTATCTATTATTCGATACCGCTGGCATTGATTTCATTTGCGATTGGTATGGCTATTGCTCTGACAGTGGCGCTGATTCGTATTGTGCCGCGTGCTGGGTGGTTTCATGAGATTATTTATAGACTTGCTCGTGTTTACGTGTCGGCCATTCGCGGCACGCCGATGCTGGTGCAGCTATTTATTATCTTTTATGGCTTGCCAAGTGTGGGCGTCAAACTTGATCCTTTTCCATCGGCGATCATTGCTTTTTCACTCAATATTGGTGCTTACGCATCAGAGACGGTGCGAGCATCGATCTTGTCCATTCCCAAAGGCCAGTGGGAAGCAGGGTCGACTGTAGGATTGACCTATCTACAAACCTTTCGCCACGTCATTTTACCGCAAGCGCTTCGAGTATCCGTGCCGCCATTATCCAATACCTTTATCAGTTTGGTAAAAGATACGTCATTGGCTTCATTGGTGTTAGTGACTGAGCTGTTTAAGCAAGCACAGATTATCACGGCACGTAACTATGAGTTTATGCTGGTTTATACCGAAGCGGCGATTATTTATTGGGGTATTTGTCTGTTCTTGACCTTTATCCAAGGTAAGCTTGAAACCAGACTCGATCGCTATATCGCAAAATAGACGGACGGTTTCCTGTTTTTTATAACACTATCGCTTCCGTATCCTCCGTACCACAGGAACTTTTATGATCAAAGTCACTAATATTCACAAAGCTTTCGGTGGCAATCAAGTGCTTAAAGGCATCGATTTGACCATCGAAAAAGGCAAGGTGGTGGTAATATTAGGGCCATCAGGGTCGGGTAAAACGACTTTTTTGCGTTGTCTCAATGCGCTGGAAATTCCTGACCAAGGCGTGATAGCCTTTGATGATGGCAGTTTAACGGTTGACTTTGCCACCAAACCGAAGAAAAAAACACTATTGGCGCTGCAACGTAAGTCAGGCATGGTTTTTCAATCTTATAACTTATTTCCGCATAAGACCGCCATCGAAAACTTAATGCTAGGGCCGACGGTCGTTAAGGGACAAACCAAAGCCCAAGCGCGTGAGCAGGCTTTGGTGTTGCTAGAAAAAGTAGGGCTTTCGGACAAAGCCGATCTCTATCCGTTTCAGCTATCGGGTGGGCAACAGCAGCGCATTGGTATTGCTCGTGCGCTCGCTATCGAGCCATCGTTGCTACTGTTTGATGAGCCAACGTCCGCGCTTGATCCTGAGCTGGTACAAGATGTGCTCGGGACTATGAAGCAGTTGGCGTCTGAAGGCTGGACGATGATTGTGGTGACACACGAAATCAATTTTGCACGTGATGTGGCGGATCATGTGGTCTTGATCGAAGACGGCGTTGTCGTCGAAGAGGGCAGTGCTAAGCAGTTGTTTGAGGATTCAAAGCACCCAAGGACACAAGCATTTTTGCAGCGCATCGATCAGAAATAGCTTATGTCGTTGTAACGTGCGCCGCTGTAAAAACGAAAGCCCATTTAGGGCTTTTTTTATGTCTGTCATTTAAATTTGACGCTTATAGTGGGAAGTAGACTGGTAACAGTTGTCATCTATAGATTTGCATTTTTCTAACCTGCTCTATATCATCAATAATATCAACGACCATTTTTTAGTTTGGCCGTCATGAAATCATTTACCATAAGCTCTGTTATGGGAGCAATGGGCATTATCGTTAAGCCGCCTGATCAAAATAACCTAAGTTTGTTTGTACGGATTTGACGGTAGGAGTCATAATTAATGTAGATGAAAATAAGTAATATGTGTATATTAAAGTTTCTTTTTAGGGTTCTGTTACTAGTATGAGGGCATACCAATTGGAACCAAATGGAATCTGATCCCTGTTGTCTATACTTGAGGAATATTGTGGAAACCATCGGCACCCCTTGGCTATATGCCATTTTTTTTGCGATAGTCGCAGTCATGCTACTGATCGACTTTCTAAGCTTTAAGCATAAAGATCCGCCAAAGAGTTCCGACGTAAACGCATTACAAAATGAGCACCAACCTGTATCTATTAAATTGGCTGCTCTATGAAGTATCGCTTGGGTCAGTGTATCTGCTTTGTTCGCAGGCGGATTATGGTGGTATTTAAATACAAATTTAGGCACGGCAGTTGCTAACCAAAAAACCTTAGAGTTCGTGACTGGTTATTTAATCGAAAAATCATTAGCGATTGATAACGTGTTTGTCTGGCTCATGATTTTTGGCGCGTTTGCTGTTCCACCTGCTTTGCAGCGTCGTATACTATTATACGGTGTAATAGGCGCTATTGTTTTACGCACTATTTTTATTCTTGCAGGCGCATGGCTCATTCAAGAGTTTTCATGGGTACTTTATATCTTTGGTGCGTTTTTGGTTTATACCGGTTATAAGTTTTTAAAAGGTGGTCACGACGAACCTGTCGACCTTGAAGAAATGAAGCTATTAAAATGGCTGCGTAAACATATGCGCATTACGCCCACGCTGCGAGGCGAAAAGTTTTTAGTACGTGAAAATGGTCTATTGTGGGCGACACCCATGTTGGTAGTGTTAATTTTAGTCGAAATCTCTGATGTTATTTTTGCGGTTGATTCTATTCCTGCCATTTTTGCCATTACCACCGACCCATTCATTGTATTGAGTGCTAACTTATTCGCTATTTTGGGTTTGCGTGCTATGTTCTTCCTGTTAGCAGGCGCAGCAGCCACAATGCACTACTTACCATATGGGCTAGGCATAATCATGACCTTTATTGGTATAAAAATGCTTCTACTTGATGTATATCATGTTCCAATTGCAGCTTCTTTAGGCTTTATTGCAGTATAGTCGATTCTAAATAAAACAAATACATTATATTCCAACGCTGAACTGGCATAAATTTCTCTGGCTTGCTGTGCCTGCGCAGACAGAGGCTGCGAAAAATTTATGCCAGTCCCGCTGACTCGTTTTTATACTGAACTGACTATAGTGCTAATTATTACTGCATGGATGTCATGGCGCTATGCTAAAAATAATCCGCAGGCGCAGATATAAGCAAATATAGGACTAACTTGATAATTACTTAATATTAAGTTAGTCCTATACATATTAAAGCGTTCTAATATTTTCTAAATGTTAAGAATTGAAGCAGAGAACGTATACCCTATGGCAATCAGTTAATTCACCCTTCAAATCTATTAATAGACCACCCAAAACAGACTACTATAATGGAATCACTTCTATCAGAGTATATTTGATGATTCATAAATAGGTATTGCCGATTCTAAAGGCGCCCAGTATTGCGTTACAAATTTTACTAAGTCACCAACTTATGCAAGAAGTTCATTCTCAAAATGATGATACGCCCTAATCAATCCACAAAAAATAGGCTTGTTCTCGGCTGTCATTTTGCTGAATAAGGGAAACTTTTTTGGCTTGCGTTCTTGGTTAGCGAAATCTATATTGGCGAAAGACGCGCATCATTGATCTATACCTGCATCAAGAAATTCGTTAGCAAACGCTTAGCACCTTCGGTTGCAAAGGATTCTGGATGAAACTGTACGCCCTGAATTGGGTAGTCTTTGTGCTGCAATCCCATGATCTCATCGCCTGCTAGCGCCGACGCAGCCAAGTTTAACTCAGTATGGTTATGATTGGCGACGACGGCAGTGACCGTTAAACAATCTGGTAGCGTATCTGCTTTGACCATCAGTGAATGATAACGCATGATCTCAAGCTCTTGCGGCAGTCCTTGATATATACCTGCCTCATTATGGCGAATCGACGAAACCTTACCATGCATCGGGAGGTTAGCACGTACCACATCACCACCGAACACATGGGCGATACCCTGCATGCCCAAGCAAACACCTAATAGCGGCGTGGTCTTGCCCATCACTTCGATCACCTCGCTACAAACCCCAAAATAAGCGGGATCGTCCGGTGCGCCAGGTCCAGGTGAGATAATGATTCGATCTAGATTCATTGCTTGCACGTCGGCTAGAGTAATCTCATTATTGCGCTTGACGATGACGTTTGCTTTTTTATCATCACCCAGCGTCTGTAAAATCTCGCCAATATATTGGTAAAGATTGAAGGTAAACGAGTCGTAGTTATCGATAATTAAAACATTCATAGTTATAAACTCTTTGATAAAAATAGGGTCAACTTACGGATGCATAAAACTGTCTAATACCACTTTCATTGCTGACAATTTACGCTGGATTTCTAGATATTCATCTGCTGGATTGGAGTCATAGACATTGCCGCCACAGGTTTGCGCGTAGGCCGACTCGCCATTGATAAATAAGCTGCGAATAGGAATGGCAAAAATACAGTCACCGTTGAAATTAAATGACCCAAGCGCGCCGCCATAGGCACCGCGACCGTCTGGCTCTAGCTCGTTAATTACTTTGATGGCTTCCACTTTTGGTGCGCCTGACAACGTACCAGCAGGAAAATTGCTGGCAAGGGCGCTAAACATATCTTCTTCAGGGTGTAAAATACCGACGATCTCAGAGGAGATATGCTGTACGTGTGAGAAGCGTTTGATGTCCATCAGACTACGCACTTTGACCGTACCAAATTGTGCCACACGGCCAATATCATTGCGATGCAAATCAACCAGCATATTGTGCTCGGCAATCTCTTTATCATCATTAAGTAGGGCACGGGCAAGCTTACGGTCTTCGATCACATCGACGCCGCGTTTGGCAGTGCCTGCTAATGGATAGGTTTCCATTTCACCTTGACGCAAGCGAAAGAGCAGCTCAGGGGACGCCCCAATAATGCACTGCTGAGCAAATTTCATAAAGTACATGTGCGGCGATGGATTGACGGTGCGCAGTTTTTCATAAATGGGCATCTTGTCACCAGCGATATGATACTTAGATTTAAACCCCACTTCACACTGAAAGATACGTCCGGAGATGATGTCTTCTTTCACTTGCATTACTACTTTAGCATGTTCTTCTTGACTCATACCGTCACCCAAAAACTCAACCGCAGGTGATTGGTAGCTTGGTATCGGCGCATCAAGTAAGGCTTTGATTTGTTCAATGCGATTGTCTTGTTGTGAGGTCGGATAGTAAAAATAGAAAATCTCGCTCGTCATTTTATCGAGTGTTAAGCCGTCCAAATACACACCGAATTTAAACGGTTCAAAGTCTTCACTCGGCTTAGCATTTAGGCTGGGTTCAAAAAAATTCACACTGTCATAACCTAGATAGCCGACGAGACCACCGCTTTGATCACGGGCAATGACATGCTGCGGGGTAATTTTGCGCAGTAATTGATAAGGGTTGTCGGTTTGATAATGGCGTGTTTCAGCCGTTTTATTATCGGTAATGGCAAGAGTGGTGCGATCTAGTGCCGCAATGGTCATGACCGGATCAAAACCAATGGCATGATGGCGTGAGATGTGGCTTTCTTCGCCCAATGATTCGAGCAAATAACAGGTATCAAAAGCCCCCTCAATGCGTTTAAACAACGCAAAAAAATCAATATCTTGCGTGAGCTTAATCCGCTGCGGCTTGCTGGGAATATCAATCAGTGCAGGTTGGTCATGCTGGGTCGTCAGTGAGGTCATAACAAAGTCCGAAATAATTAAAAGGAGTATCCGCTAAAAATATAGAAAGAATTGTTTAAGAGAGTTGATCCAATTTGAAAGTGGTACAAGTCAACCGAGTGCAGAAATATATGTAGTAATTCAAGCGAGGTTAACGCTGTAACTTTTTTATAGTGAATTGCCTATACGTTAAGAGCTTTGCCTGTGTGTGTTTAGCAAAGCACTGAGGTCGTGAATTTGCATGGCTTTGGCACCGCGTGAGACCGTGGCAATGCCAACACCCAATTGTTCAGATATATCACGCTGCGTGACACCGCGCTCCAGCAAATCAAATATACGAATACGATTGGCAATCTCATGTTGCTCTTTATCCGTCAGCAGGGCACTTAGCAGCTTTTCAATATCTGTATCATCAGTACAACTGGCTAAATGGTTCAATAAACTGCGATATGGATCAGTACTCATAATCGTTAATCTGCATAAAATAAAAGACAAAAGAAAAAAAGATAGAAAGTCATCTTGTATCAGCATTCTAGTACAGTAGTACAGAAAAAACAAGAGAGAAGCATAAGAATAGCCATTATGTCGTCATCGTTGGCTCGTCGATATAATCGACTAAGAGGCGTCCTATCGGTAGAGCATGATTCTCTTGTCCTAAAGCCTAGTAGCCCTTAATGTCCCTAGTTCTATATACCCTTATTAAAAGCCTAGATGGTCTCTATTAATTATTGCCAAATTGTTAATACTTCGTTATTATGCCTCTCGCTGTGAAATGCTAACAATTATCATTAGCATTGTTGTTTGTGTGTGAGGCTTGGGTAGTGTCAAGTTGTCTAAAAAATAGTTTTACAAAAGACCGTTTATCAACGGCTTCTAAAAGTAGTTCTCAACAATAAATAGACTTCAAAAATTCTAATTTCTGATAGTAAATAAAGTGAGTGGGTTATGCGTGAAGTAAAGTTATCTAGTCAATTGACGATGCTGTCCATGGGTGTGGCAGCGGTACTATGGTCGCAAGCGGTCAGTGCCGCCACAGTAGAAGACATACCAAATACCACGTTACAGACCATCACAGTGACGGCTAATAGCTCGGTACGTGATAACGTGCAAGAGGGTTCTGTTTATATAGATGACTACACACCCGCTGCACAAGCAAGCCACTTAAGCGGCTTCTTAGATATAGTGCCAGGTGTTAGTGTTGGTGGTACGTCGTCAGTTAATCAGCGTATACGCGTACGCGGACTTGATGATACCAATCTAAAGGTCACGATTGATGGCGCACGTCAAGAAGGTGCTTTGTTTTATCATATGGGCGATGTCACGATTGATCCAGACTTATTAAAACAAGCAGAAGTTGCGGTTGGCAATAACTCAGTGACACTTGGTAACGATGCCATCGGTGGCGCAGTGGCTTTTGAGACAGTTGATGCCGCAGATTTGCTCAAACCGGGTCAGAAAATTGGTGCAAAACTGCATGCAGGCTATGGCAGTAATAATGATGAGCTGTTGACCTCCGCCACCGTTTATGGTGCACCAGCGAAGAACGTTGATTTACTTGCTTATTATGGCAAGCGTGATGCCAAGGCGGGTGAAGATGGTGAAGGGCGCAAGATTCAAACCGAAGACAGTAAAGGCGAAAACATCCTATTAAAAGCGGGTGCTTACATTGCCAATGACCATCATGTTGGTGCCAGCTTTAGCCGTACTGAAAACAAAGGGAAATTCCCACTACGCCCAGATTTTCCTGCTGGTGGTTGGAACCCCATTATTCCGCAGGAAGTCAAACGCGACACTTATGCGCTTGATTATACGTTTAATCCGGTCAATAAATTAATCGATGTAGACACCAATGTCTATCAATCAAAGACGCAGATTTTGCGTGATGCCGACTATTTAGAAAATCCAGGCTTTGAGTTTGATGCACAGGTTAAAACCACAGGCGCTAAGATACAAAACACCAGTGTGATCGATAGCAGTATCATCGATGGCATCACTGGCACACATAAGCTGATTGCTGGGGTCGAGCATTATAAAAAAGAGTCTGAATATAATAGTGTTCAGCGTGGTACCACCATACCTGTCAGTGGCACGGATGAGGCAAAAAACACCTCGGTCTATTTAGAGGATCAGTGGCAGATAGGCAAACTAAGCGTAACGCCTGGTGTCCGTTATGACCGCTATGAGTCGCCAGAATTCGTTTCTGCTGGAAAAACTTACGACAATGTCGTGGGAGCACTCGCTGCCAGTTATGAGATTGCACCGCGTACGCAGGTTTTTGCCAGCTATACGCAACTGTTTAACGGCCCAGACTTAAGCCAAACTATTTTTAACACAGATGGTGCGGGTACTCATGTCAATAGTGACTTAAAAGCAGAAGAAGGCGCTAACACAGAAGTCGGTATTACCACGACGCTGCGCGACCTGACCCTTGCTGATGATGCGTTGCAACTGAGTGCCAAGTATTTTGAAACCGATATTGAAAATTATATTGAATTTGTGCGCGCGGGTAGCGGTAGAGTTGGTTTAGATTGTGCCACAGGACAATTGGGTGGGCGCTGCCAAGGTGTGATTAATAAAGACGAGGACTATAAAATTAAGGGAGTAGAGCTCGCTGCTGACTATAAAACAAACAACTTTAGCATGGGTCTAAGCTATGAGCGCGCCCGTAGTAAAGGGGATGGAACTGGCTACAACATCTCCTCAGTAAGCGGTAGTAGCTCTGAATCTGGTGACAAGTACATGGTCAATCTTGGTTATGCGCCAACAGATACTACAGAACTTGGCTGGCGCAGTACCTATGTTGCTTCAGTGACGCCTAATACCGCTGATGATGACACCGAAAAACCGAACTATGACGTGCATGATATTTATATGAGCTATACGCCGACTCAATTTGAAGGTCTAAAAGCCACGCTTGGGGTATACAATATTTTTGATGAAACTTATGCCAGCCATGCCTCACGCAATAACGCTTTGGATGATGATTATACGGATTTTGAGATGGGTCGTAACATCAAAACCTCTTTAACGTACCAGTTTTAATATAACAGCCATTTAATGGTGTTTAAAAAGTCAGCTGTCTTTATATGAGAGCTGACTTTTTTATTGCCAGTGAGTTTTTCACTCGGTGATAGTAATAATAAAAACCACTTTTAATAGCCAATCAACATAACCCCTTAATAAAGAACCAAGATCAATGATTTCATTTAATTTGCGCCAAAGCTGTCTTTGGATTCACCGTTATACCGGACTGGCCATGGCCGCCTTCTTGGTCGTCGCTGGTATCACTGGCACACTATTGGCATTTCATGAAGAGCTAGATGAGATATTTAATCATCAGCTGGCTCGTATCGAAGTGCAGCCTACGCCGCTGCTACCGATAGCAGCACTCCATGATAATGTTATCAGCGCCTATCCAGACTATCAATTTTCTAGCATGCCAACCTCACTATCGTCCAATAAGTCAGCGGTGTTTTCGGTAGATAGAACGCGAGGCAAAGCGGCTAATAACCTTGCTCAAGCGCCGTTTCAGGAAGTTTATGTCAATCCTTACAATGGCAATATCATTGGTACGCGCGATAAAGATGAGTGGGCATGGCGCAATACCATGTGGAAGGTGTTTTGGTTGCATCGTGACTTATTGCTTGGTGATATTGGTAAGTTAACATTAGGGATTGTGGCGTTGGTTTGGACGATTAACTGCTTTATTGGCTTTTATCTTACTTTTCCAAGAGCAGTCAAGTCGAACAAAGCCGCAATAGAGTCACTTAAGACATCATCTGACAAAAAACGGGCTTCCTTTTTTAAGCGCTGGCTTCCTGCTTGGAAAATCAGACGCAAAACCAATACCTTTAAGCTTAACTATGACTTACATCATGCGTTTGGTTTGTGGCTTTGGCTCATGCTATTTGTCATTGCTTGGTCAAGTGTCGGTTTTAATTTAAAGTCAGTTTATCAGCCTGTGATGCAAGCAGTGGTAGGACTTGAAGAGAGGGACGGAAGAGCACGTCAAGCAAGGGCGCCCGTACCAACAGGCAAGCCGCCCAACAATGAGACGGTTGCTATTACGAATGTGGTTAACAAAGCCAATAGTATTGCTTATCTTAGTGCACAGGCTGAACTCGCTGCTCAACATAATGGTGTTAGCGTACAAAAACTACTGGGCATACGCTGGGTGGCAGAAGACAGACAGTGGCAATTGCGTTTTAAAACAGATAAAGACATCGGTACACACAGCGGTGCCTCATCGATTACGGTTAATGCCGCAACAGGCAGCGTCGAGCGTGTTCATTTTGGGGATCAAAGCACATTTGGGACCAAGACAGACCAATGGTTGTCAACGCTGCACATGGGGCACATTGGTCAAGGCTGGAGTCATCGACTGTATCAAATATTTTTAGCGATGATAGGCTTGGCCGTGACAGTGTTGTCAGGTACAGGCGTGTATCTGTGGTACAAATCTCGACAACAACGGTTAAAAGCGTCGCAAAAGGTGAGGTAAGCAATGCCTTGTTAAGTACTGCCTTGTTAAATAATGAATGATGTGAAATAGGACTGGTTCAGATAGCCAGTCTTTAAACCGTATCGACAATCACCGGACGACCTTGATGGCTCAGAACGGTAACATCGACATTGTATAGCTCTTTCATGGTTTCTTTTGTTAGGACGTCGGCAGGTTTGCCAACCGCCATTACTTGACCTGATTTCATGGTAACGACCGTATCCGCAAATTGCGCCGCTTGATTGATATCATGCAGGACAATCACCACGGTTTTTTGTTGGCTGTGGCTCAGCTCACGTAACTCACGCATCAGGCGGCCAGCATGATACATATCCAAATTATTTAGCGGCTCATCAAGCAACAAATACGGCGTGTCTTGGCAGACAATCATCGCAATCAATACGCGCTGACGTTGACCACCTGACAATGTCGATAAAAAACGCTCGGCTAAAGGCTCAAGCTCAAAGCGTTCGATAATTTCTTGTACTTTTTGCTGATCGTTCGTGGTCGGTTGTCCTTGATGATAAGGGTAGCGTCCGAACATCAGTAACTCATGTACGCGCAGTCGCCCTTGTACTTGATTGTCTTGCCCAAGCATGGCGACGGTTTTAGACAAGGTTCTCGCATGACAGCTGGCAATATCATGCTCCCCAAAACACACTTGTCCCGACTGTAGCGGTTGCAGGCGTGCCATGACGGAAAATAACGTGGATTTGCCAGCACCATTGGGCCCGATTAACGCAATGATTTGGGCGCTTGGTAAAGACACCGTAACGTCATGTAAGATTTGCTGTTTGCCAATGTGATGCGAGATATTGTCTATTTTAATCATAGTATTTTTGCTTGTAGAGAGTTTTGAATTTTCTATTGTTAGGGTTAGGGCGTGTTTAACATGCCCTAATAATTGAGCATTAACGGGGTTGAGTCATAAAAATTAATAACAAAAACACTATCCCACCTGCCAACTCAATGACAACCGATAGTACGCCTGCCATGCCCAAAACCTGCTCAAACACAGTCTGGCCGAGCACCAAACAAATCATTGCGACCAAGCTGACCAATATAAGGCGCTCGCTATGATACATGTTTCGAGCGAGGCGATTGGTTAGCGCGCAAACCAATAAACCAAAAAAAGTCACTGGCCCGACCAAAGCCGTAGCAGTTGCGACCAATACCGCGATGACGGTGAGCAGCCCAAATGCTAAGCGTTGATAGTTAATGCCGAGATTGGTGGCTTGTGCTTTTCCTAACATCAAGACATCGCACTGATAGCGCCAGCGCCAAACAAACAGTCCACTGATAATGCAAATGAATAAGCTGATGCCAAGTAGTTGTGGATTCACCGTATTGAACTGTGCGTAGCTGGCAGATTGTATGACCACAAAATCATCAGGATTAATCAATCTGGCAATCAAGGCTGACAAGCTACGAAACAATACGCCAAAAATAACACCGACCAATATCAACCGTGTCAAATCTTGGCTGTTTTTTGAAAACAATAGTTGGAATAACAATAAGGACGCACCGAACATTAAAACAATTTCAAGCGTAAATTTGGTAATGGGATTAATACTGGTAAAGCTGATCGCGCCCAAAAAGAAGACCAGTAAGCTTTGTAGCAAGACATATAATGAGTCAAAGCCCAATAAAGAAGGCGTCAAAATCGGGTTGTGCGTTAGGGTCTGAAACAGCAAGGTTGATACGCCAATGGCATATCCGACCACCATCAATGCCAGCAGTTTTTTGCCACGTAGCGGCAATGCAAAATCCCAATGCCCATTGACGTTGAGCGTTAAAAACAGCGTCATCGAAACAACCAAAATAATGGTCGCTACTGACTTTGGATGGCTTACGATGAATGCCCAAAGTTGCGCAAGGCGCTTTTGCCAAGCGCTAATAGCGTTGTTAGCATTTTCTGTGGTGCTCTCTTCTGTAGAGCTAGGCGTAGACGACGAAAACATAGAAAAATCCTATAGTGCCAAGCTTATCCATTCAGACAAAAGGACGGTTAAATTAACAAAAGAAGCAACAAGCGCCAGAGAAAACATGGTCTAGCGGTAATGTGGTCTCACACGATACGATGAATCTATGACCATCCATACGCGACTCATAAACGATTGGCTGTCTTATATATTAATATTATGTCTTATTGATCTGACGGAGCACGTAGTAATAGCCATAAAAACAGTACGGTGCCGACCACACCAAAAACAGTGGCTACAGGCACTTCAAATGGATAGCGAATAGAGCGGCCAATAATATCGCATAATAGCACCGCTGAAGCACCTAATAGCGCAACCGCTGGCAAGCTACGGCGTAACTTATCGCCCATCAATCGGCTAACGATATTTGGCACGACCAAACCAATAAATGGAATCATGCCAACCGTCACGACCACCACGGCGCTCATCATCGCCACCATACCAACGCCAAGCCATGTCACCTGTCGTTTGCTAATCCCCAAATTTAACGCAATATTATCGCCCAGACCGACAATGGTCAGCTTGTCTGCAATGATATAAGCAAGAACGCACAGTCCACCTGTCAGCCACAAAAGCTCATAACGGCCTGCCAATACCCCAGAAAAATCACCAAACTGCCAGACGCTGAGCATCTGTAATGTCTCAGTTTGATAAGCGATAAAGGTCGTCACTGCCTCAATAATTCCGCCAAAGACAATACCAATCAGTGGAACCATCAAAAAATCAGTAGGCGGAATTCGGTGAATGAGCAGCATAAATAACATCATGCCAAACATGGCAGTGAGAGTGGCTACGCCCATTTTTATAATGAGTGCGCTGGCTGGAAATAGCAGACTGACTACCAGCAACCCGAGTGCAGCGCTTTGGGTCGCACCAACCATCGATGGCTCAACGAAGCGGTTTTTTAGTACCACTTGAATGATCATCCCAGCCACTGCCATAGCAATACCCGTCAAGATAATAGCAACGGTCCGCGGTATACGGCTGACCAGCAGCAGGGAGCTATCGGAATTGGCGCTATGATTAATCAAGCTCTGCAAAATACCTGACCACGAAAAATCTGCCACACCAATAGATAGGCTCAATAACACCAAAAGCCCCATAATAATGAGGCTACCGATGTTTATCAACCACGGTGGAATGGCTGCACGTCGATGTTTGGGATGCTGACCATTACTTGCCCTTTTTTGCCAACTGGACGAGACAGTTGACAAAGAAGAGCTGCTTTTAACGCTGGTACGGGCACGATGTGAAAATAACGACATAATGGCGACTGGCTTAAAAAGTGAAAAAATATAGCGGACGTTCAGAGCAGTTGCTTGAACAGTGACTATTTAGCGCCAGCAAAGGCAGTTTTAATAGTGGTCAAATCTTGTATCCACTGATAGTAGCCACCGAACGCAAGGTAAGAGTCTGGGCTAAGGTATACCACTTGATCTTTACTCCATGCAGTGGTTTGTGCAACCAATGGATTGTCCAGTACTGCTTTGGCACCTGCGCCATCTTCACCAATGGCGGCACTACGATCAATGATGAATAACCAGTCTGGATTGGTCTTTTGTAAATACTCAAAAGAAACTGGCTGACCATGACGCGCGTCTGCGATTTGATTGTCTGCCATTGGTATATCAAGTACAGTATGGATAAAACCGTAGCGCGATTTGTCACCATAAGCGGACATTTTATTGCCATTGACCATCACAACCAAGCCTTTACCTTTATCTTTGGTCAAAACTTTAGTCTCGTCAATGAGGCTATCAATGTCTCCTTGCAGTTTTGCCGCTTGATCACTTTTACCAAACAATGCGCCCAAATCATGCAAACGCTGTTTACTGGATTCATAGATTTTTGCCGTATCAATGGTCATGTCGAGCGTTGGAGCGATAATTGATAAGGCGTCATATTTTTCAGCCATACGTGAGCCAATTAAGATAGCTTGTGGCTGCATTGCATTCAATGCTTCTAGGTCTGGCTCAAATAAGGTGCCAACATCTTTTGGTTCAGGCTGAGTCTTTGAACGTAAATTGTCTAAAGGTAGCTCACCTGGCATACCATCGATAGCTATATCAAGTGCTGCCAAGTCTTGCATTAATGACATGTCGTAGACAACCAAGGGTGACGGATTGATTGCCAAATCGACATTACCTTTCACCGTATCGACTGCGATGATCTCAGCAGAAACGGCGTCATTGTTGGCAACATTGGCAGCAGTTTGATTTTCAGTCTGGGCGTCTGCTGGTTCAGAGTCGTTAGATTCAGGTGAACTACAGCCTGCCACACTGATGGCCACAAATGCTGTCATCATCGCAGTCAATAGCGGACGTTTAAAAAAAGGGGCAGACGCGTGACTAGAAGATAAAATAGTAGACATAAATAACTCGGTATATCAGATGGTTAGGTAAAGTATGAATAAATTGAAGTGCCAATATATAAAATATCAATATAAAAAAACGAGCTTGATAAAAAACAAAACGAGCTTGTATGGCGTGATTGTATACACCAGACAATGCTCGGTAGTATTGCTTCTTTAGACGTTATTAGTTTTTGTTACTTTGTGAGCGGTTTTCGTCGCTTGGTTCTTTGATGTTTATATTTTCAGCAAGATAGGATGATCAATCAATCGAAGGTTATCATAAATTAATTGAGAGTCATTATCAATACAAATGATAATGATTTTTATTAACGTCATTGATTTTACTGGTTGCTATCACCATTGATTGCTGAATTTTGATACAAGCGCCTGCATTGGCAAGATGGATTTTGTCTTATAAAATAGCCGTATTATAGGTAGTCATGCGTAACTGACTGAGCAAAAATATCATGATATGTATTGATAATAATTATCGTTTGCATTATTATCTACGCCATTCTACTTCAGTTAATTAATATTAGGGTATTATGAGTTCAACGGATTTGGAGGCGCCACCACTGAGACTGACATTTGCGGCTATTATTGTAGTTGTGGGTTTGCACATTCTGACGGCAATAGCATTAGTGGCAATCAAAACTCCTGAGCTAAAAATTGAAGCTAAAAAAGACGCGCCGCCTATTGAGATAGAACTTATATCGTTACCTACTGAAACGCCTCCACCTGAAGTAGAGGTAATAGAAGTCGCTCCTAAACAGGAGCCTGCGCCTCAAGTTGCAGAGCAACAGCCGCCTGTACCCAAAGCCAAATCAATAGTACAGCCAAAACCAGAAGTACCAGTAAAACCAGTGGTCAGAGAAAAGCCAGTGGTTAGAGAAGAAAAGACAACGCCTAAACCCGCACCGATAGTGCCAGTAAAAGAACAGAAAACTGTTGAAAGACCAAAAGAGACGCCAAAAGAGACTCTGGTTAAACCAAAAGTTGATACTTCTGTAGCCGATGAGCAACGTAAAATCATAGCGGCAAAAGCAGAGAGGGCTGCTCAAGCGGCGCAAGCCCAAGCCGCGCGTGATGCACAAGCTAAAGCCGCTCAAGAAGCCCAAGCTAATCGTGATGCCCAAGCTAATCGTGATTCCCAAGCTCAAGCAGCTCGCGTTGCAGCAGAGGCCAAGGCAGCAAGAGAAGCTGCAGAAGCAGCTGCTCGTGCCCAAGCCGCTGCCGAAAAGGCTGCTGCTGCAAGTAATACGCCAGTGAATTTTACAGCGAGCGCCGCTAATTGGGCATCTGCACCGAACTTCAGTTTCCCTGATCGTGCTGCACGTAGGGCCAATTCAGGCGATACATTTACGGTTGTATTGACATTAAGAGTCAATAAGCAGGGCGGTATTGATAGTGTAAATGTTGCCAAGTCTTCTGGTAATACAGCATTAGACAAAGAAGCACAGCGCCAAGTACGCTCTGGTAAATTCAAACCATTTACGAAAAACAATGTACCAGTCGTGGGTAACGTCACATTGCCTATCGCTTATAAAGTACCGTAGTAAAGTCACAATATATCAAGTAATATCGAAGCAATAGATAATCAAGTCATAGTAATGAAATAACAAACCAAGGAGTCTGACATGGACTTTATGCAATACTGGCAATATAGCGACATGGTGACAAAAAGCCTGTTCTTTATGCTCTTAGCCTTATCCATTATTTCATGGGTGACTGGCATCATTCGTGTGTTGCAAAGTCGCAAATTGGCTGGCAGTGTCGCAGACGATTTGAGTCAGAAAATTCAGACTAAACAGGCTGAGCTGATAGAGTCAGATGCGGCTACTCGGCGTTTAATCACCGAGCAGACCTTGCTCAAGCATATTGGTCGTTACCGTTTTGCCAGCGAGCGTGGATTGCCCATCCTCGGTACGACGGCCGCCATTGCACCATTCATTGGTCTGTTTGGCACGGTATGGGGCATTTTTCATGCGCTGCATAATATCGGTATGAGTGGACAGGCAGGGTTGGGGCAAGTTGCAGCCCCTGTCGGTGAGGCACTTATTATGACGGGTCTTGGTATCGCTGTTGCTATTCCAGCGGTCGTGTTTTATAACCTTGCCGTACGTATTAACCGCCGTGTGATGTACCAAGCCAATGACCGTGCGCACGATCTCTTGGCAAGCTCCGCTGAGCTGGCAGCTATTCCAAAGTCGTCAGTAGCCAGCAAATCTGCTCCTGCTCAGGTAGCCAAAGAACACACCGCAAATACAGAAGATTCTCAGCAAGCCAGTCACTATCGTAGCTCAACGTCACAGCTGTAGTGATGATAACTTAATAGGGTTGTCAGTTAAGGAAAAACAAAGTCAGCGGTAAACTCAAAGGGCTGGCTGTATTAAGAATAACCAAACGTATTGAGAGTAATTATGGCATTCCAATTGGGTGATGATGACGTTCACGGTATGAATGAGATGAACCTCATTCCGCTTATCGATGTCATGCTGGTATTGATGATTATATTTTTATTGACTGCGACCGTGCTAAACCCGACGGTGCCATTAGACTTGCCCAAAACCAGTGCAGCGGTGAATGAAACCCCACCAGAAGCCATTCAAATCAGCATTGACAAGGATGCAGGGATATTTTGGGACAGTGATCCGATTAGTATGGAAGAGCTTGAGACACGGCTACAAGAGCAAAGCGCCGCTGGTACTAATCCTTCTGTACAACTGCGCGCAGACAAAGACAGTAGATACGACACGGTCGCTCAGGTATTGGCGGCTACCAGTCAGGCTGGGCTGACTAAGGTCGCCTTTGTTAATGAGTAGCTTTTTCCAATAAGATAGTATGTACAGCTAAATGCTTTAACGGTTACACGTCCTAATAAGCTTATTAAAAAAACCAGTAAACTTATCAATAGAAAAATTACCAAGATAATAATAAGAAAAATCAGAACGATGAAACTCTCCTTCCACCTCGCTTGGGCAACCTTGCGAGGTTTCTTTTATTGTAAGCAGCTCTAATGCAGAGAGGTGTTTATTCGCACCCATATATTCTTATTTAGCGTCTACCAGCCATAGCCAAATGGACGATAGCCGTAACCAAAGTGCCCAATTCCGTAGCCAAAGGGGTATGGTGAACGTAGATAATCAAGATCACGCTGGCGGATATAATAGTAGCGCCCTTGCGCGTAAGCTTCTTCTAGCTTTTCAATACCTTCGAGCGGACAAACGGGCTGCCAATCATAGCCTTCGCGGCCAAGCTTATAGGCATTCAACTCGGTACAGTAAGTCTTCAGACCCTGCTGACGTCCTTGTTCCCACTGTATGCGATTGGGCATAGCACCACCGACACTTGCGCAGCTATTGGCATAGTGCCCAAAGTACGCACCTGAACGCCCACGTAAGCCGTCCGCAAGGCCAACTTCTTGCCAGTTGCTGGTTTGACACTGCTGCGGGGTTAGGCTTTGGGTCGTTGCACAGCCTGATAAAGCCAGTACTGCTGCGCCCATCAGCGATATAGTAATGCCAGATTTACCTACCATATTCTTGGTCAATTTGCTAGCCAAGTCAGCAGTCGATGAGTTTAGTCTAATAATATAATTCATAATAAACCTGCGCGCGTTTAAAATTATGGTTTATCATAGCACTTTTTGCTGTCGACAACTTTTTATATGTTGTGGTTAGGCTTGTTCTTAGTTGAGTCAAGTATTTGATCTACCAGCGTAAATGGCAGTATTAGTCCAAAACTAGTGGCTGAGTTTTCAACGATGGTCAATTTATCCTGCTTGATTTTTAATCGTTCGTGCTCATTATAAGCTTCTATATAGCATCTACTTGTTAGGACACGGCCTAGATAGTCACGGTTGGTTTTTTTAGCATTATTTTATTTCGATCAAAGGGCCAAAGCATTATGGGAATATTGATTGGCGTTATCATTGTACTATTCGTATTAGGGAGTATGATGGCGCTCAAGCCTAACGGCATCGACCAGCGTTTGGATAAACTGCGTATGACCGCGCGCCGTTTGCAATTGAATCCAAAGCTCGTTAGCTGTCCTGATTGGATAAAGGGCAAGGATAATGAGTATGGTCGCGGGATGATGGGTCAATATTGTTTGGTGTTAGAAAATACACAGCTGCCGCACACACGTTATCAAGTGATTGATGGACAGTGGCGACCAGATAGCAGCTTTGTAGATCCCACCAAAGACGATGTCAAGCTCAATATTCCAAGTGCCATTCGTTCTACTCACAGTCATACCAATACGGCTGTAAAAAAGACTAATTTCATTTTGGACAAAGCGCCACTAGATTTGCCAGTCAGTATTGAGCCGTTTGTTAAAGGTTTATTGACCAAGGCCAATACGATTGTCATTTATTGGGAAGATATCGCTTATGTGCGACCATCGACCAACCCCATTTATCAGCAAAAAGCGATCGAGTCAGACCTACTGGTGCTGAAACAAAACCTAGAAAAATGGGCCCTACAAATGCAGAAAAATACCGTAAGGTAGTAAATGGTTTTTTAGTCTCCATAAGTAGACAATATGCAAGCACTTTTGGCAGACGCTCATTCATTTACAGTTGACAGTTTAATACTTAGCAGTGTAACGTCATTATAACTATATCTTTATTTTATGGTTATTGTTTGTTTTATAACCATTTTTATAAGCAGCTATTATTACAATAATTTGCTGAGCAATTATAAACTGCCATGCTGCTGAATGTATCCTTACTTTTAATTTAATCATATTCTTTTAATTTACTTATACAATGGTGTCGTCAAATATGGCAAAAACCACAACTAAAAAAAGTTCAGCAGCTACTGCTGACAGTCCAAAGGGCAAGTCTCTGGTGATTGTAGAATCACCAGCCAAGGCAAAAACGATTAATAAATACCTTGGTGATGCCTTTATCGTCCGCTCAAGTATCGGCCATGTCCGTGATTTGCCAGTCAGTGCCAGCAAAAGCACCAAAAAAACCGCCGTTGCCAAAAAAGATGACACTCTGAGCAAAGAAGAAAAAGCCCAACAAGCATTGGTACGTCGTATGGGCGTAGATCCAGAGCATGATTGGGCAGCAGTTTATGAAGTGTTGCCCAACAAGACCAAAGTCATCAAAGAGCTTAAAGCGTTGGCCAAAGACGCGGACCAAATCTATCTCGCAACGGATATGGATAGAGAAGGGGAAGCGATTGCGTGGCATCTAAAAGAAGTCATCGGTGGCCCTGATAGTAAATATCAGCGCGTGGTCTTTAATGAGATTACCAAATCCGCCATTCAAAATGCCTTTAAACAACCCTCAAAGCTTGATATCGACCGCGTCAATGCCCAGCAAGCGAGGCGCTTTTTGGACCGAGTGGTTGGCTTTATGGTATCGCCCTTACTGTGGCAAAAAATCGCTCGCGGTCTATCGGCAGGCCGCGTACAGTCGGTTGCCATGCGTTTGGTGGTTGAGCGTGAGCATGAGATTCGCGCCTTTATTCCAGAAGAGTATTGGCAGATTCATGCAGATACTCATATCACCAATAGCAAAAAAGACGCTGAGCAAATCGGTATCCGTTTAGAGGCGACCAAGCAAGGCGGCAAAACGCTGAAGCTGGTAAACAAAGAGCAGACGGATAAAGTATTAGACATCCTCAAAGCAAGTGACTTTATTGTTAAAGAACGAGAAGAAAAACCCACACAATCTCGTCCAAGTGCGCCGTTTATCACCTCGACTTTACAGCAAGCGGCCAGTACCAGATTGGGTTTCTCTGTTAAGAAAACCATGATTTTGGCACAGCGTTTATATGAAGCTGGTCACATCACTTATATGCGTACCGATTCGACCTTTTTGTCAGGCGATGCGCTCGCTGCCGTGCGTGGTCATATCGAAGACAGCTATGGCACAAAATACGTGCCAGAAAACCCCAATTTTTATGGCAATAAGCAAGGCGCACAAGAGGCGCATGAAGCGATTCGCCCCTCCAACGTCAACATGAAATCAACGCAGCTTAAAGGCGTTGAGCGTGATGCCATACGTCTTTACGAGCTGATTTGGCGTCAGTTCGTGGCCTGTCAGATGCTACCTGCAAAGTACCTGTCAGTGAATTTGTTCGTTGGCGCAAATGACGTTGAGCTAAAAGCTCGCGGCCGTACCATGGTATTTGATGGCTATACCAGAGTGATGCCACCTGCTAAGACGGACGATACCTTATTACCTGATGTCAAAAAGGGTGATCAATTAACGCTAGATAATCTCGATCCGAGCCAACACTTTACCAAGCCACCACCGCGTTATACTGAGGCCAGCTTGGTAAAAGAGCTTGAGAAAAAAGGCATCGGTCGTCCATCGACTTATGCCTCCATCATCTCGACCATTCAAGATCGCGGTTATGTAAAGCTGGAAAACAAACGGTTATTTGCCGAAAAAATGGGTGACATCGTTACTGACAGATTGACGGCCAGCTTTCCAGACTTAATGGATTATACCTTTACGGCGGCATTAGAAGACAAGCTCGATCACGTGGCAGAAGGCGAGCAAAACTGGAAAGACGTGCTTGATAACTTTTATGGCGAATTCAAAACAACGCTAGACCGCGCCAAAGAAAAAGACGGCATGCGTCCAAATGATCCGACCGACGTACCAGATGTGCATTGTGATCTTTGTGATCGTCCGATGCAGCTGCGTACAGGGTCAACAGGGGTGTTCTTAGGCTGTACTGGCTATAACTTACCGCCAAAAGAGCGTTGTAAAGGCACCAAGAACCTAATGCCAGTCGAAGCTTTTGCCAATCTCGATGATCCGGAAGGCGATGACGAAGCGGCAGAAGTCAAAGACTTGATGGAGAAAAAGCGCTGCCCGAAATGCGGTACAGCGATGAATGGTTATATCGTCGATGGCGGTCTCAAACTGCACATCTGCGGTAACAATCCTGATTGCGATGGTTATATTTTAGAAGAAGGGAAGTTTGAAGTACCAGGCTCAGACGCCCCAACCATTGACTGTAATAAATGTGATGGTCAAATGGAGTTAAAGACTGGACGTTTTGGCCCTTACTTTGCTTGTCAGAAATGTGACAACACTCGTAAAGTACTAAAAACAGGCGAAGCAGCACCGCCACGTATGGATCCTATCCATCTACCAGAGCTAAAATCAACCAAGCATGACGATTATTTCATTTTACGTGAAGGCGCAGCGGGTATGTTTTTAGCGGCGTCTAAGTTCCCAAAAGTACGTGAGACGCGTCCACCAAAGCTTGCTGAGCTAAGAGAAATCAAAGACAAAATGGAAGATAAATTCCAGTATTTATTTGCAGGGCCAGATGAAGATCCTGACGGTAATCCAACAATTTTGCGCTGGTCGCGTAAGAAAAAGGAACAATATATCGGCTCTGAAAAAAATGGAAAAGCCACACGTTGGGGAGTGTACTGGCGTAAAGGCGAGTGGGTAGAAGAATAACGGTTTTTCTATCGACAATAAAAAACCCTCTTAACCATATCATTTGGCTAGGAGGGTTTTTTTATGCAATTAAGCGTTCATCTTGAAACTTATTAGACTTTTTCGATGATACCACACGCGACGCGATCACCTGCGTTGCCAGCGGGTTGACTCTTATAGTCGTCAACACCGTTATGTACGATAAAGGCTAAGCGATTGACGCTGTATTTGCCTGTCTCAGCGACAGAGATTTTCTTATTCACATAGTTGATGGTAGCGACACCGTCTTCGTTGGCTGTCAAATTAGGCAAGTCGCCCGCATGACCATTCATGTCATCTGGATTAGAATGAGGCTTGTTGTCTGGATTAAAGTGGCCACCTGCCGCTTTACCCATATCGCCACAACTGCCAGTCTCATGAATATGGAGTGATACGGTCTTACCTGGCTGTAAATTCATAAGCTTGCCGTAAACCTGTACACCGCCATCAACTGGACGTAGAAAGACTTGTCCAACTTCACTTTTATTATCAGTGACGGTATTGATAGTAGATTTTAAAACAGGTTGATTCAAAGGGTTGCCTGTTTGCATTTGGCTCTCTACTGTTTGACAACCAGTCATTGCTAAAGCTGAACCACATAATAGGGCACTTGCTAACATCGTCTTATTCATTGTTATCTCCATTTATGTTCCATCATTATGATGAATATACTTATCTATAATTTTATTTAAAATATGCAAACATTGCTCAATGTCGCAATTAGTTCAGTATAGCGAAGGATAGAACATAGCTATTCATCAAAAGCGCAACAATCGGTTAATAAATGTAAGTATCGTATGGGTTTGAAAATTACTTACAATGTTTTCTTTGCCTCATTTTTCCAAATTAACCTTTCGCCAGAATCTAATTTTTGGGTGAATAAGTAACTGGGTTTTGTTTCATTAACAGAATCAGCTATTGGATTATTATCAGGATGAGTCAAAGTTAGTTGGCTAGTGCTGTTATGCATAATGCGATCAAGGTAGTTTTCAATACCATTCACTAACTCACCACATCCCATTAATGTTGATGGCGATGCACCGATCAGCAATGTATGATTAGTGGATAGAGCATAAGACCCACCAACGCCATTACATCCAGTTAAAAAGCCAACACCTTGGTTATGAGCATCGAGCCGAAAGCTTGCGGTGATAGGCACATTGGGATTATTAAGCTTAGGACTCAACGTATTAGTATCATCAGTTGCGCGTATAAGATGCCAGTCATAGCGTTCTAATAGCTCATTGGTGATAGATAATCCTGAGGTCTGCTTAATAGGTTTTGCTCTACCAGAAAAAATAAATACTTTACCTTTATCTGTAGTCAACCTCATCTGTTTCGATGCTTTTTTAGAGAAAAGCGGATTGTTTGGCAATATAGGGTCAAATCTAAAGTAAGAATTTGAATAGGGCGCAAATACGACATCTAAAGCTTGCTGAACCTCGCCTTTATTTGAGTTGCTTGTACCTGAGCTGTTCGTCGCTATATCACAATTATCAGGCATATCTGACATATCAGGTAGCGAGTAAGGATAAGGTAAGGGTCGCCAAGCGTTAAAATTACCTTGATAGCGGTGACAGCCTTCTTGGAATAGCAAAGCATCGGGACGCACATTCATGACCAATGGTGGCTTATGATTAAAAGGGTTGATTTTTCCATCATTATTACTGAGGTGGGTCAATTGCCATTCATATTTGGTGAGCGTTTGAAGTAGCCTAGGTATTGGCGTATCAGCTGACCAGTTTTTATCGTCGATGACAGTACTGGTTTGCGCTAGATGATTGAGGCTATTGGTTTGGCAACCTAATAAAGCGACTGGTAGTAATGCGCTTATTATCACTAGAGGAATCCGTAGACTATTTAACATCATGTATTTCTAATTAATAAACATTTGTCTGAAATATATCATAGTATTTTATAGACATTGTTTTTTATTTTTGTCAAAAAAAAGCCGCCCATCATAGTGATGAACGGCTGCTACTTCTTAAGATTTAACTAATGATTAGTCTATTAATTACGCAGCGCTTTGCCTGAGGTTTTATCAACTGTTACTTTAGCAGGTTTAAGCGGTGTTGGCATAGTGACCAAGGCCACTTTTAGAATCTCGTCAATCGTCGCCACTGGCTGAATGATTAGACCTGCTTTGACATTGTCAGGGATATCAGCCAAGTCACGTTCATTGGTCGCTGGAATCAAGACGTGCTTGATACCACCGCGATGCGCCGCGAGTAGCTTCTCTTTGAGACCGCCGATACGTAGGATTTTACCACGTAGGGTAATCTCACCTGTCATGGCAATATCTGAACGAATCGCGATACCAGTCAAAGCCGAGACCAGCGCTGTGGTGAGCGCCCCACCAGCAGAAGGGCCGTCCTTCGGTGTTGCGCCTTCTGGCATGTGCACATGGACATCAGTGGTTTTGAAGGTCTCGTAATCGATACCTAAGCTGTCGCCGCGAGCACGTACCACGCTCATGGCAGCGCGAATAGATTCTTTCATCACATCACCGAGCGAGCCCGTAAAGCTAAGCTCGCCTTTGCCTTTCATGGCGACGGCTTCGATAGTGAGTAGCTCACCACCGACCTGTGTCCACGCAAGACCAGTGATACGACCAATTTCAGGCGCTTCTTCAGCTAGACCATAGTCATACTGATGCACGCCTAGATAGTCATCAATGTTTTTGTCATCGACCACGATCAGCTGACGTTCTGCTTTTTTCGGGGCCCGCGCGCCATGATTTTCAACTGAACCACGAACCACTTTGCGGCAAATTTTATTGACTTCACGCTCAAGGTTACGCACGCCCGCTTCACGAGTGTAGCTGCGCACAATGCTGTGCAATGCCGCTTCAACAATCTCAATTTCACCTTCTTTGAGACCATTATTTTTAATCGCTTTTGGCACCAGATATTTCTGCGCGATATTGACTTTTTCTTCTTCGGTATAACCCGGTAGACGAATCACTTCCATACGGTCAAGCAACGCTGGTGGAATATCCATGCTATTGGCGGTACAGATAAACATCACTTGCGACAGATCTAAGTCCATATCTAAGTAATGGTCATTAAAGGTGTCGTTCTGCGACGGATCTAATACTTCAAGCAATGCTGAGGCTGGATCACCGCGGAAGTCTTGCGCCATCTTATCGATTTCATCCAATAAGAACAGCGGGTTTTTGACTTCTACTTTCGCCAGTGA
This sequence comes from Psychrobacter aquaticus CMS 56, assembly GCF_000471625.1. Classification (GTDB taxonomy): domain Bacteria; phylum Pseudomonadota; class Gammaproteobacteria; order Pseudomonadales; family Moraxellaceae; genus Psychrobacter; species Psychrobacter aquaticus. Next base: position 51,307 of record NZ_AUSW01000011.1, on the reverse strand, counting down.
CTGGACGATTTTGCCCGGCATCGCACCGATATAGGTACGGCGATGACCACGAATTTCCGCTTCATCACGCACGCCGCCAAGTGCCATACGCACAAACTTACGACCCGTTGCACGCGCGATGGACTCACCCAATGAGGTTTTACCAACACCCGGAGGGCCAACGAGACAAAGAATAGGGCCACGCAGTTTTTTCACGCGTGATTGAACGGCGAGATATTCCAAGATGCGGTCTTTGACATCTTGCAAGCCATAATGATCTTCATCTAAGACGGTTTTAGCTTTGTCTAAATTGATTGAAACCTTGGTGGTTGCATTCCACGGTGTATCCAAAATCCATTCAATATAGTTACGTACGACAGATGATTCGCTCGATGCAGGCGGCATCATTTTGAGCTTTTTCATCTCTTGTTCTGCCTTTTTGCGGACATCCTCTGGCAAATCCGCATCTTCTAAACGCTGCTCAAGCTCCGCCACATCATCTTCACCATCGAACGCGCCGTCATTCATATCGGACAGCTCGTTTTTGATGGCTTTCATTTTCTCGTTCAAGAAGTATTCGCGTTGATTGTCTTCCATTTGCTGACGAACCGCTTCTTGGATGTCTTGTTCGATATTTTGTTCCGCGCTTTGCTTGACCAGATATTCTGTCAAGGTATTGATATGCGTTTTAATATCGTTTTTTTCTAAGAAAGACTGTTTTACTTCAAGGTCCATCGACACACGCGTTGAGATGAAGTAGACCAACTCAAGCAAATCATCAATACGTTTTGCCACGCGAGTTAGCTCACGCGCATTACGCAGACGCGCATCCGCATAGCTTTCAAACAGGCTGGTCAACGCTTGGATGGTGTTTTTCTGTTGGCTCTCATCCATACTGATATCGAGGTCGGCACGCTCAAAGCTTGCCATCAATAGCTCGTCATGATTTTCAATATTATCGACGCGCGCCCGATATTGACCTTCGATCAATACTTTGATGCAGTTCTCATCGCTATCATGCGGCATGGTGCTGACGATGCGGCAGACCGTACCGTACTGGTATAGATTGTCTTGATCGATATCTTCGGTTAAAGAGTCTTTTTGAGCCAAAACCAGTACTTTGTTGCCGTACTCTGCTTGTGCCAGCTCAACGGCTTTTACCGATGGCGCACGACCGACAAACAAAGCAATTTGCATGTGTGGGTAGACGACGACGTCGCGCAGTGCCAACAAGGGCAAATAGTCTTCAACGGTATTGTCTTCGGTAGCATCGTCTTTGGCTGTACTGTCGTCACTATCAATCTCACTATCAGTCTCATTAACATCGGCAGACACCGCATCTAACGTGTTATCAGATGAAGTGTTTGGTTCGTTGTCTTCTGCGACAGTCGTTGAAACGTCGACATCGATGTCGATATTGTCTGGGGCAATTTTATGTTCACTCATATATTTTTCCTCGTTCACCAGACTTGTAAAGTCAAGTTCGTGGTTCATGTTTAGATAAATGGTGCTCACAGATAAAATTGCAAGGCTCATTGGTCAAGTCGCATACTTATCTTTGCTAAAAAACGCTCTCTATCTTAATACAGCTTCGGATACTGCCATAGTTGATCCTAAATAAAAAAGGAACAACCCTTATAACGTACTGCTAGGATAATATTTTCTTGCTTGCTGTGCCTTCGCAGACAGAGGCTGCGAAAATTTATCCTAGCAGTACCGCATTCATTTTATATGGCAGTGACTATTGGTACCTATTGGTTCCTATACATAGGTTTTATGGGCAAAATAAGGTAAACTGGCGCGCGTCTAAAACGGGCCTATTTAAAATACTGCTTAAAGTAACGCGTTTTAGAGGCTCAGATATTTTTAGATCAAAATCAATCAGACAGACAATTTAGACAGGACAAGGGGCAACACATGGCAATCAATGCGGTACTGCTGGCAGTTATTATCATGCTGGGGCTATCACTTTCGCGCGTGCACGTGGTGCTCAGTTTACTCATTGGGGCGCTGGCAGGCGGTTTGCTGGCGGGTCTTGGTATCACCGATACTTTGGAGGCTTTTCAAGAAGGCATCCGTAATGGCGCACAAATCGCACTGTCGTACGCATTACTAGGTGCTTTTGCCGTCGCGATTGCGCACTCTGGCTTGCCGCAATCGTTGGCAGGCGCGGTGATTAAGCGTATTGACGCGGGTGGTACCAGCGGTATGATTAAGTATATGCTATTTGCAGGCTTGATTACGATGAGCTGCTTTAGTCAAAACTTAATACCCATTCATATTGCCTTTATCCCACTGCTAGTGCCGCCACTGCTGCTGGCTTTTAATCGTATGCAAATTGACAGACGTCTGATTGCTTGTCTACTGACCTTTGGTCTGGTCACGACCTATATGTTTATCCCATATGGCTTTGGCGATATCTACCTCAATCAAATCATGCTCAAAAACGTGGGTGAAGCGGGCATTGATATCACTGATATTTCTGTGGTTAAAGCGATGGCAATTCCTGCATTAGGGATGCTGATTGGTCTGCTGATCGCGGTATTTATCAGTTATCGTAAGCCGCGTCACTATCAGCAAGTGGCGATAGACAAAGAAGCTCATGATGCCGCGGTAGAGGGTGATGCTCTGAGCAAAACTGCTGCCAGTGCACAGTCGCAAAGTAAGTTAAAGACGCTGGTCGCATTGGCTGCTATCGTTACGGCTTTTGTGGTGCAGCTTTATACCGATTCGCTGCTCTTAGGTTCGATGTTTGGCTTTGGGGTCTTTATGGCGACAGGCGTGGTCAAATGGCGCGATGCGGATGGTGTCTTTAATGACGGTATCAAGCTCATGGCGATGATTGGATTTATTATGATTACGGCACAGGGTTTTGCTGAAGTCATGAAAGCGACTGAGCAGATTCAGCCATTGGTCGACGGCGCGGCGTCATTATTCGCTGGCAATAAAGCAATCGCGGCATTTATTATGCTCGCCATTGGTCTCATTGTGACCATGGGTATCGGCTCGTCATTCTCTACCATTCCTATTTTGGCAGCGATTTACGTACCGCTCTGTATCTCGTTAGGCTTTTCGCCATTGGCTACCGTTGCCATCATCGGTACGGCTGGCGCGCTGGGCGATGCAGGGTCGCCAGCGTCAGATTCGACATTGGGGCCAACTTCGGGTCTCAACATCGATGGACAGCATGACCATATCAAAGACAGCGTGGTACCGACCTTTATTCACTATAATATTCCGTTATTAATCTTTGGTTGGATTGCAGCGATGATGCTTTAATCAGAAGCACCTCAATAAAAGTGACTATAATTCATGATATAAAACTTTGAATTGATATGAAAAGGCGAGTACAGATAGCAATCGGCGCTCGCGTTCTTAAGAATTTTGCATGGCTCAATTTGTACGACCATAGACATTACTCATCAAAACCCTCAATCTCACTGTTTAAACCATGCAAAAACGCATCACTTTGCGCCAGCAGCTCGTTTAAACGTTCCTCATTGATTAGCCTTGTCACCTCTTCAGCGCTGAAGGGCTGCTCTTGACTGTAGTAAAGCATTTCTCTAGCGTCATCACTGCCTAATGTTTGTAGATACTCGTCCACATTGTCCGCGCTAGAGTCTTTTTTATCAGACGTTTTATTATCTTTCATCAAAACCACCTCAAACCATTTGGCGTAATTAAGCCATCTAATGGTACATCCCAAGGCTGACGTTGCAACGCGTCGACGACTTGAAAATCATAACACCAACCAATTTTTAACGGTTTTTTAACGCCTGACTGATGGCCTTTACCAAGCGTGGTGTCATAAAAACCGCCGCCCATGCCCATCCGATTGCCACTCAGATCTACCGCCACTAGCGGACAGATAATCACATCCAATTCGCGAGCCCACAGCAGGCGACGATGATGATTTTGCTTCATACCCAAGCGATGAATGCGTGTCGGTACATTTAATAATTTAGAACGATAGATCGGTACAAAACGCAATCGCTTGTCATTTTGACCCTGACTATCACGACCTAACGAACCCACAACAGGCAAATAAGGAAAATAGCCTAAGCGTTTACACCAATCTAACAGTGGCTGAGTAGGCAATTCACCAAAGCCATCATAATATAAGCCAATACGCGCATTCGTTGGCAACCGCTGTTGTAACTTAGCTAAATGTAAACTCGCTGCTTGTCCCAAATGCCGACGTGTGCTTTCACTTAACTGACGGCGCTGGCGCGTAAATTGTCGTCTGGGTGGATTGCTAATTTTAGAATCCTTTAATGCAGGATTATTGGGTTCAGGATACATAGAGAGACTATCCGATTGTGTAATGAGTGAATAATGGCTGATATTTTTAGACAGAAGGAACGTTTATTTGTGAATATTCAACACGCCTTAGTCATGCTATCATAACGCCACTTTATATCGTATTCTCCTTTATGTGCAGCAGATGTTGCATTTTTTACAGTCAAATAAAATCAAAGAGGGTAGTTATGTCGACACAGAATCAGGCAACTCGTACCGAAAAAGACACAATGGGCAACGTGGAAGTCCCGGCTAATGCTTATTGGGGCGCGCAAACTCAGCGTAGCCGCGAGAACTTCAAAATCGGTGGCGAGACATTGCCGCGTCCGATGATTGAAGCGATGGCATTGGTCAAAAAAGCCGCTGCAATTACCAATGCAAGCCTTGAGCGTATCGAAGGTGATAAGCGTGATTTGATCGTACAAGCTGCTGACGAAATCATCAACGGTGGTTTAACGGATCAGTTCCCATTAGTGGTATGGCAGACGGGCTCTGGCACACAGTCAAACATGAACATGAACGAAGTGCTTGCCAATCGTGCCAACGAAATCGCTAGTTCTGAGCGCGGCAGCTACACGCCAATTCATCCGAATGACCATGTAAACCACGCACAGTCTACCAATGACAGCTTCCCAACAGCGATTCGTGTGGCTGCAGCTCGTGAAATCAATGGTTTATTGATTCCAGCGGTAAAAGCACTACGCGATACGCTAGCTGCAAAAGCGAAAGAGTTTGATAGCATCGTAAAAATCGGTCGTACGCATTTGCAAGACGCCACCCCTTTGACGTTAGGTCAAGAGTTCAGCGGCTATGTGAGCCAACTTGACCATTCATTGACTCGTATCGAGAACGCGCTACAAGGTCTATATGAGTTGCCACTAGGCGGTACTGCCGTTGGTACTGGTCTAAATGCCCATCCTGATTATGCGGTAAAATCAGCTGAGCAGCTATCAACATTGACTGGCTTGCCATTTGTCACGTCGCCGAATAAATTTGAAGCACTAGCCGCTCGTGATGCTGAAGTGTTTGCTTCAGGCGCATTAAAAACACTAGCAGCTAGCTTAAACAAAATCGCTAACGACGTCCGTTGGTTGGCATCTGGTCCTCGTTGTGGTCTGGGCGAATTGACGATTCCAGAGAACGAGCCAGGCTCTTCTATCATGCCGGGCAAAGTGAACCCAACTCAGTCAGAAGCAATGACGATGGTTGTAGCGCAAGTCATGGGTAATGACGTGACGATCAGCATGGCTGGCGCGTCAGGTAACTTTGAGCTAAACGTTTATAAGCCAGTGATCGCCTTTAACTTGTTGCAATCTATCAAACTACTTGGAGATGCGTGCAATAGCTTTAACGAAAACTGTGCTGTCGGCATTGAGCCAGTAAAAGACAAAATCGATGACTTCTTGCACAACTCGTTGATGCTAGTTACGGCATTAAACCGTCATGTCGGTTATGAAAATGCAGCAAAAATCGCTAAAACGGCTTATAAAGAAAATAAAACCTTGAAGCAAGTTGCGGTTGAATTGGAGCTATTAACTGAAGCTCAATTCGATGAGTGGGTTATTCCTGCTGATATGGTAAATCCTAAGTAAGTTATTTAGGACTTTCTTAGAATAGAAAAAGACCTTGTTGTACAAGCTGACAAGGTCTTTTTGTAAGGGTTAAGTTCTTCAAAAGGAATAAATAATGGCAGACAGTAATGTAAAGGAAGGTATTAATAGAGTCATTACAGAATTGATGGATAGGGTGATGGATAGGGTTTTAAACAGAGACCCGTTTATTAAAGAAAATCACCATTCACAGAAACCATTATATGCTGCTCTAGTGCCAGATGAAATATTTAAGGGATCTCATTTTGAGAGGCGTTTTGTGACGCCTTTTGGTGGTGTATGGGAACGATTAGCTGAAGTGGTTGCTGTAGAACATCACGGGCGTTGTGAAACAGGTACTCATGTTATTGGTGAAATAGGAGCTGAAAGGTTACGTAGGATTCAACAGGTTCTGAACAGACTGGAACATAAGGGAAAAGATCGAAGTCTACCTAACTGGAAAGGTGAGTTGCAATACATTCTAGAAGGCGGTGGTAAGTTGATGCCAACATCAGTAGTTTGTGATGTTTTGATTAAGAGCACAAAAACATACAGGACTTATGCGTTCGAAGTCAAAGCACCTCTTCCTAATAGTGACCAGACTAAAGTAAGTAAAGAGAAAATTTTTAAATTGTTAGCTATGCAGCCTCCGAAAGTGGATTTTGCATTTTTTGCTCTTCCGTATAATCCTTATGGTAAGAAAGCTGATTACAATTGGGCATTTCCTAAAAGATGGTTTGATATGAACAACGATGAGTCCGTCTTAATCGGAGAAGAGTTTTGGGATTTGATAGGCGGCGAGGGAACATACGAACTTTTTATTGATGAAATTAATTCATTGGGTAAAAATTATAAAGAGCGAATTTATCGTGAGTTTTTAGGTATTGAACCACCTGGAAATTATAAAGAGGATATATTGCATTAAAATGGAAACATCAAAAATTAAATTTATAGACTTGTTTTCAGGTATTGGTGGGTTCAAGATGGCTCTCAGTGCTAACGGTGGCGAATGTATAGGCTTTAGTGAAATTGATAAAGATGCTATCGAAACATACTGTGACAATTATCGTATTAGTCCAGCCTTAAATTTTGGTGATATTCGGAAAATTGAAAAACTACCTGAGCATGATTTGTTGACAGCAGGGGTTCCTTGTCAAAGCTGGTCTATTGCAGGAAAAAATCTTGGCTTCAATGATGATCGTGGTCAGTTATGGAATGATACGATTTACTTACTTAACCAATCGCAGCCTAAAGCTTTTATTTTTGAAAATGTAAAAGGATTAGTTGATCCAAGAAATAAGTCAGCACTTCAGTATATTCTTAAACGTATTACACAAGCCGGTTATTATGCGAATTACTATATTCTCAACTCACATGATTATGGAGTAGCACAAAATCGTGTTCGTATTTACATTGTTGGGTTTCGCGAAAAACAGTTTTTTGATAAATTTAACCCTCCCCGAAGCATCGAAAAAAAAATTGTCTTGGCAGATATACTAGATATTGATCTCCCTGAAATTGAAAGTAATAACGAGCAAGTGGACTTGTTTGGCTTCAGTGAAAAAGTAAACAAACAAATGAGTCTTTCAAGTAAAAATGGCTACAATGATTACTTTTTATTTAATGATCTACGGAATGGCGAAACCACAATTCATTCATGGGACATCCTTGATACGACTGATAGAGAGAAAGATATATGTCTATTATTATTAAAAAATAGACGAAAAAAACAGTTCGGTTTGCTGGATGGTAACCCTCTCTCATTAGTACAAATACAAAAAATCGATCCTAGTATCAATTTTTACGAACTAGAAGATTTAGTTCATAGGGATATTTTAAAGAAAGTTTTTTATAGATTCAAAGTATTAGCTAGTTGTGATACCGATTTGACCGATAGCGAAGCTGAACTCTTAAAATTTGCTCATGATGGTGTACTGCAATTAGACATCATAAAAACACAAAATTCATTAAGGTTAAATAGTAGAACCCTTTCAGGGTTGCTCTCTTCTTTAATCAATAAAGAAGTGATTAGTTGTATTGAGGAAAGATATGAGTTTAAAAATACAAAGATTAGCAGTGGAATAGATGGTATTAACCGTATATTTTTACCTACTTCAGATGTCTTTCCAACTCTTGTGGCTAGTGACACGAATGATTTCGTTGCGCTCAAACATGTAGATAGAGAAACGAATGAAAGTTATAAGAAAAAGTTCCTAGAGGAAGTTTATTTCACTAAGCAGTATAGAAAAATTACTAAGGAAGAAGCTTGCCTAATACAAGGTTTCCCAAGAAATTTTAAGCTGCCAGAAAGTCGTTCACGATGGATGAAGCTAATTGGAAATAGTGTATCTGTTCCTGTTGTAAGTTCACTAATCGATTCTATTGTTTCAACGGAAGTTTTTGATTGATTGTAAACTGAAATGAGTTGTATTATTTACATAGGCTTTATTATTATATATAGCAGTAAAAAGACCTTACCACATCACACAGTAAGGTCTTTTTTATATCAAAAATCTACGCCTAATTAAAACTTATAAAGCAAACCAAGCGTCGTCGTTGCCTCAGTGCGTGAGTCTACCATTGGGCTATCATATTGCTCATTCGACAAATAACTTAAGCTTTGATTGGCAAATCCTGCCCATTTATCATTAAAGTCGTAGTTGGCGCTGATATTGATATAAGGGTTCAAGCTCGAATTAGATTTATAAGCGGCAACACCCGTCTTCGCTGACTCTTCCTCACTGACGCCATAATAGTATTCGTTATAGGCAGCATCATGATACTCAAAGCCAAAGCTTGGATAAACGGTTAGCTTGTCTTTGCTGATTCTGGCAAGATAAGTCAAGCGCCCAGTATTGCCACCACTACGGTCCAATACATCCGCTCCATACTGAGCACGGATACCGCCAATAGCGGTACGGCGCTGATAGCTCAGACCAGCCTCTGCTGAGGCTTTACGCTCATCAAGACCTTGGAGTACGCCATTGGCATCATCAGGATCAAACTCGGAACCCGCGAGCTTGGCGTAGGCCGATAACTGATTGGTGCCGTCATTGATAAGATAGGCACCCGCTTGAGCGCCGCGTATATAGAACTTATTGTTGTCATAAAATGCACCTGGCAACACCCGCACATCGGTACTGTCTTCCAAATCATAGGCTGACTTTACCGCCATGACATTGACCCCAACGCTTAATTCAGCATCTTGGTCAGTAGCTAAGTTCTTATTAAGAAAAGGGATGGCATGAGATGCGCTAGCCACACTGAATAATGCAGTAGCCGTTAGCGCGCCAAGCAATGTGCGCGTAGAGATAGTAGGTAGCGCTGCAAGTTTAAACATAATGGGATCTCGTGAGTGAGTAGTAATGGTTGAATAGTATCATCAAGCAGAAGCGATAGAGTAAGGTAAGCTAAATAAATAGGCTATTTTTATGAGTAGTTTTGCCATGATAAATAAGTATGGCCATTTACTCAATGATTTTTAATACTTGTACGATTTGATAGTGAATATCTTGCCACCACCAAATAAAGCCAATACTGATTAACAGCATTACCACCCATGGGAGCAGCGTCCAAATAAATGAGGGTTTGGCAGGTGCTCGTTGTTGAATGGTATTGGTGTGCGCAGCGCTGGTAGGCGTATCCAAATTTATGTCAATATGATTGTCAAACTCGGCAGAGCTAATGGTCGAATAAGCATCAGGGTCGGACGGCTGATCGATGTGGCTGGTTGAATAGTCGGCTTGGTCATTATTCTCATAATCAGTTTGATAGGGGTTTTGAGTGTCGAGTTGATTATTATTTTGATAGTCTATTTGAGGCACAAGGACGTTTTGCAAAGTGACAGTCATATGCTGACGGTAAGCAATCGCAAAAGCCAGCGCAATTACCAATCCAGTAATAGCGCCGCCAATATGCCCCGCATTATCAATACCCGATACGGCAAAACCATAAACAAGGTTGATGCCCATGATAAATATCAAGCTCTTTAAATTGAGCACCATGCCATTAACCGATATCTTAAACAGCGCTGCTATCAATAAAGCTGCACCAATACCCATAATACCACCAGACGCGCCCGCCGATAATCCCGGTTGTCCAGTACCTGCTAAAATGTCCTGCCATGTGACATAACTATTGAGTAAATTGCCACCGATTGCTGCCAGCACAAACAATGCCAAAAATTTGGCTGAGCCAAACATCGGCTCGGCAACTTGTCCAAAGAAGTACATAGCAAAACCATTAAACAATAAATGCATGAGACCAATATGCAAAAATGCACTGCTGACCAATCGCCACGGCTCATCGCCCATGGTAAAAGGCAAGGCATTAGCGCCCCACTTTAACAGCGCTTCAGTCGATGGATTGTTGGCATCGACCCCCGTGAATATTTGGATGATAAATAATCCAATAAAGCTGATGAGTAGCAAAGTAGTAACGGGTGCTGTTTTTAATAATTGTTGAATGGTCATAAAAGTTAACTATAAATGAAAGATGATCAGTAAAGATGGTAGGTAAAGTATAAAGGGTATGCTCAGAACATGTTATCTATAAGCGTGAAATCATCTAATGGTTGTTGGTTTTTTAAGGATGGTTCGTTTTAAGGTTCTCATAAGTCCCTTTTACTAAGATGTTATCTGTGACGTTATTGATATCCGTATGGCCACAGAATGCCATGGATATATCACACTCTTTATAAATGATTTCAAGCGCACGGCGCACCCCGTCTTCACCATAAGCACCCAGTCCATAAAGAAAAGCGCGACCGATCATCGTGCCTTTCGCGCCTAGGGATATGGCTTTTAATACATCCTGACCCGAGCGAATACCACTGTCGAGCCATACTTCAATATTGCTATTTTCGGCATGCACTGCTTGTACGATATCTGCAAGGGCTGAAATAGAGGAGAGCGCACCATCTAATTGCCGACCACCATGGTTCGAGACCACCAGCGCATCCGCACCGCTACGCGCGGCTAGAATCGCATCTTCAGGTTCCATGATACCTTTGATAATCAGTTTGCCGCCCCACATATCTTTGATACGGGCGACATCGTCCCAGCTGAGAGCGGGATCAAACTGCTCTGCCGTCCACGCAGACAGGGAAGAGAGATCCGCAACGTCTTTTGCATGACCGACGATATTGCCAAACGTACGTCTTTTAGTGCCCAGCATGTTCAGGCACCATTCTGGTTTGGTCATCAGATTGAGGATATTGGTCAGTGTCGGTTTGGGCGGTGCCGACAGACCGTTCTTAATGTCTTTATGTCGTTGACCGAGTACTTGTAAGTCAGCAGTCAAAATAAGCGCTGAGCAATTCGCTTCTTTGGCACGGCGAATCAGATTGGCCATAAAGGCCTGATCGCGCATCACGTATAATTGAAACCAAAACGGCTTGCTGGTATGGGTAGCGATATCCTCGATAGAGCAGATACTCATGGTTGATAAAGAAAAAGGCACACCGAACGTTTCTGCTGCCTGCGCCGCTTTAATCTCGCCATCCGCCCACATCATGCCTGTAAATCCAGTTGGAGCAATGGCGACTGGCATTTTTACGGATTCACCAATCATCGTCGTCGCCAGACTGCGATTGTCCATATTGACCAGTACACGTTGGCGCAGTTTAATCCGATCAAAATCGCTTTCATTGTTGCGATATGTGGTCTCAGTCCATGACCCTGAATCGACATAATCATAAAACATGCGTGGAACTTTGCGTTCAGCGACTCGCCGTAAGTCTTCAATTTCGGTGACTTTTTCTAAATTTTTCATATGGGTCTCAATATAAAATACTAGTGATAGATATATTGTTTTTAAGTCAATAATTGCTGTAAATCCATGACTGAAAATGGATAATTCAAGCGTTTGGATGGCGTTAAAATAACTGGGATGGTGGTGGCAAACGCCATCATTAGTGACTCATCAAAATCAGCAATATCGACGTTTTTATAAGTAATGGGCTGTACCGCTTGAAACTGCATGATAATTTGCTCAGCGATGTCACATAAATGACAGCCAGATGTACCCAATAGCCACCATTTATCGGTATTTTCAGCCGTACCTAAATTAGGATTTGCCAAAATAATATGATCTCGCAATACTTTTATATCGTTGTGGTGCATACCGTTTTGATGAATATAAGTGCTATAAGTGCTCTCATCGCAAATCTTGTCATTGTAAATACTGTCATTGTGCATATTTATTCTCTTATATTCATATGTGCGGCACAGTGCTACTGTAAAAGCGCAAAAAAACGTGAATATTGTTTGTCCTTTATAACATTATAAAACGGTTTGCTTTTATAACATCATAAAGAAATGGGGTAAATAATGACAGCGATTGTGAGATTAGGTAAGATGACCTACTGTTTTTAATTACTCAATTTATCATGACTGGCCTACGTTTTTTTATCGATAACGGCTTATTTCATCTTATTGTTTCATCTTCTTGGCTTTTTAATCACTTGGATATCTCGCATGGCAAGTTTTAGCACATTTATCAAACGACTATTACTGGCAATAATGTTGTTGGTCGTCGCATTCCATGTATTGGTCGCAGGCCTACTATTAATTTGGAAAACGCAGCCTATCAACAACAGTATGTTTATGCTGACTCATCGTATGACAGGCGGTGATGTCACGCAAACGTGGGTAGAGTACAATGATATTGCAAAATCTGCCAAGCAAGCGGCGATCGTGAGTGAAGACTCGACGTTTAGCCAACACAGTGGTTTTGATTTTAAAGGTATCGAGGCGGCACGCAAAAAAAACGAAGAGACAGGCAAAATGTCAGCTGGTGGCTCAACGATTACTCAGCAATTGGCAAAAAATTTGTTTTTGACGTCACATCGCTCATACGTTCGTAAAGCCGAAGAAGCGGTTATCACGGTAATGATTGAAACATTTTGGGATAAGACGCGTATCTTGGCTGCATATCTCAATGTGGCAGAGTTTGGTACTGGTATTTATGGTATCGAGGCGGCGGCTCAGCATTACTTTGACAAATCTGCAGACAATCTCAATCGTGACGAATCTGCCTTGCTCATCGCCATGCTGACCAATCCAAAATATTATCAAGACAATCAAGGTGACAGAAGCCTGCGTAACAAACAACGTATTATCAAAAAACGTATGAAAAACGCTGCATTACCGCAATCTGCTTGAATGAATATTTGAATGATTGTGAGGTTTGAGTGGTGATGGTGCGTTTTGTCATAAATAGCTGTTATAAGAAAGACTGAAATAAAAGCGATTCAAAGAATTGACGTAAAAGATAATGACGTATCGATAACGCAAAAGGAGTAGTAACGTGGCAGAGGTGTATGACAAGCAGAACAATGATGGCGACAGTAATGATAATAATGACATGATTGATATCAAAGATACCGCCGATAGCGCGCGCAACACTGAAATAAAAAGCAACAATAAACGAGAGAGTAGCACTGAACATTTGACGCAGGTTGCTTGGCAACGCTCAGAGGATGGCAGCTATTCATCGAGTAGTTATATCAATCGCGATTTGTCGTTATTGCAGTTTCATCTACGTGTCTTGGCACAGGCAGCCAGTCCTCGCCATCCGCTACTTGAGCGTTTGTTTTTCTTGATTATTTTTTCATCCAATATCGATGAGTTTTTTGAGATACGCGTTGCGGGTATTATGCAAAAGCTCAATATGGGCGATGTGTCGACCAGCGCTCACGGTATGCGTCCAAGTGAAGTACTCAACGAGATATCCACCATAACGCACGCTGCCATTGCTGAGCAATATCGCATTCTCAATGAAGATGTCTTGCCTGCACTTGCTCTCGAAGACATCCGTTATCTCAAACGTGATGAGCTCAATGCTGAGCAATCGGCTTGGATGAAACGCTACTTTACAGAACAAGTATCGCCAGTATTGACACCGATTAGCATTGACCCTGCCCATCCATTTCCGCGTTTGGTCAATAAGAGCCTAAACTTTATCGCAACTTTAGAAGGCAAAGACGCCTTTGGTCGCGATATCAATTTAGCGATTGTGCCAGCGCCACGCAGTCTGCCGCGTGTGATTCGTCTACCTGACGAGCTGACGGGTGGCAAAGAGCATCACGTCATGCTATCGGCCATTATTCATGAGCATATTGGCGAGCTATTTCCTGGGATGAACGTTACGGGTTGTCATCAATTCAGACTGACCCGTAATGCGGATTTAGATTTGGCCGATGATGTCGAAGATATTGCCAAAGCGCTAGAAGGCGAGCTGGAAAACCGCCGATTTGGTGACAAAGTACGGTTAGAGGTCACAGCCGACTGCCCGACACCTATTAGTGATTATTTGCTCAACGAGTTTGAACTACATGACAATCAATTGTACCGAGTCAATGGGCCTGTCAATTTAACGCGTTTGCTGTTTGATTTTAATATTCCAGCACTGCGCTATCAGCCTTTTACTCACGTGATACCAAAAGAGTTTCGCCGTGAGATGGACAAACTAGACAAAGCGACCAGCATGTTTGCCGCCATGCGCAAAAATGATGTGCTCGTGCATCATCCGTTTCATGCATTTTCGCCAATTATCAATCTGCTTTGGCAAGCAGCCAGCGACCCAAAAGTGCTCGCCATTAAGCAAACACTGTACCGCTCAGGCACCAATTCAGAAATCGTCAAAGCGCTGGCTGCTGCTGCTCGAAATGGTAAAGAAGTCACTGCCGTCATCGAGCTACGTGCCCGCTTCGATGAAGCCTCTAATATCGCCGTTGCCAACTATTTACAAGAAGCTGGCGCGGTCGTGGTGTATGGTATCGTTGGCTACAAAACCCATGCAAAATTGATGCTCATCGTGCGCCGTGAAGACGATCGCATTCGCCGCTATGTGCATTTAGGGACAGGCAACTATCATGCTGCCAATGCCAAAGTGTATACCGATTACGGTTTATTTAGTGCAGATCCTGATATTTCAGAAGACGTACACAATATCTTCCAAGAGCTGACAGGTATGGGCAAACCTGCCAACCTCAAAAAGCTACTGCATGCACCATTTACCTTGCACGATAAATTGATGAGCTTTATTGATGATGAAATCGCTCATGCAAAGGCAGGCAAGCGCGCTCATATTATTATCAAGGTCAATGCTCTAACTGAGCGTCGCCTGATTGACAAGCTATATGATGCGTCACAAGCAGGTGTCGAAATCGAGCTGATTTTACGTTCAATGTGTTGTTTACGCCCGCAAGTCACAGGGCTGTCTGAAAACATTACTGTACGCTCTGTTATTGGTCGATTCTTGGAGCACACGCGTATTTATTATTTCTACAATGATGGTGATGAGCGTTTGTATTGTGGCAGTGCCGATTGGATGGATCGTAATTTATTTCATCGTGTAGAAGTGGCATTTCCGATTGTGGACAAAAAACTGTTTAAGCATATTTATCAAGATGGATTACTCAACTATCTAAAAGACAACACGCAAGCGTGGACACTCGATGGTAATGGCGTTTGGCAGCAGTTACAGCCAGCAGCTGGAGAGACGCCGCACATTGCCCAAGAGCATTTGTTAAAAACCATTAATAATGTACAAGATCCTATTTAGCAGCTGCAAAAATATCGGCTAACATGAAGGCGTATGTATTTAACCAAGTACTGATAATATTAGTACTTGGTTTTTATTTTATGGTTGAGGCGTTTCTATAATATAGTCAGATCAATATAAAAAGGATACAGCAGGATTGGTACGAATTTTTTGTAGCATCGAGCTGAGCAGGCACAGCAAGCAAGAAAAATTTGTACCAGTCCTGCGTCATCATATCGTGTATCCACTTTATTTAAGATTGACTATAGTTGAGGCATTAATAGTTAGGACATTTCTATAAAAGTTACAAACTGTCTGGTAACCTCACATTTATTCACATATTGATACGGCAGTACACTGGTACGGTTTACAGCATGCTAACTATACTTGAGGAAATCTATAAAACATCAATAGCAATCGTATGATAGTCATACCTGTTTCATTGATTTCTTAATTGATTAGCCCGAGGAATTTACCATGACAGACAAAACCCATCCAAATGATGAAGAAGCAGTCCCTATTCACGATCCCGCTACTTTACATCCGGATAACCCCAAAAACAGCTATGAAGGTCGAAAACATCAGCCAAATATAGATGGCCCTGAGCAAGCGTCACAAGAGACCGATGAAGTTTATGTTGATCCTCGTAAAGAAGAAGATTTGCCAGCAGGTGGCAAAAATGTTGCAGATTTAAATGCTCATGATTTAAGTCGAGAGGGTAACAAATAGATATTAGACTAATAGTCAATATTTATAGCGCTTTAATTATACAAGTAGCCACCAATAAATAAAAATTATAAGGACATGACCATGGAAACCAAAGATTCTGCTTTGAGCAAAACTCGAATTACAGAAACGGATACTCATCAACCTTTTGATGAGAATCAAACCATTAACGCTCATCCCAATCATCATGATGAGCTTGAAAAAAACATCACTGAAAATAAAGGTACTGATACTTTTGAGGAAGGAATAGTCCAATCAGAGCATGTCAATGATAATGACAATCCCGCACGCCAGCCTGATCGCCGTGATCAAAGCGGCAATGGTTTTGACGATAATATCAATGAAGACACTGTCGGTAGCGAAGCACCTGATAGCGAAAAAATTAACAATATGAACCGTTATGCCAATGTTGATAATGCTCAGACCCGCGTGTTAAACCCAGATCAAAAGAACAGTAATAGATAGCAAGGTTTGGCATTTTAGAAAGAAAATATATTAACAGGGAACACATACTAAGGAATAAAAATGAGCATATCAGATGACAAACTTAATAACAAAGGTCGCGAGCTAAAAGATGCGGATGACAATAACGGTATCGTACCTGATGACGCGCTGCAAAAGGTCAATCCAGCCGCTGCTGAAAGAGCAACAGACGATCATGACCCGCATCACGTTGCTAAAAACAATAAGCAGTACGACAGCTCATTAATGGAAGATGACAAATAACCGTTGATTGACAAGGTGCTTTGAGTCATAAAAGCACCAGTAATACGTTGTCATCGTTAGGCTTTTCTATTTTTATAAAAGGGCAGTAAGGGAATAGTTAGAAAGTGGCTTTTAAGCCGGAGTTCCGCTGTGAAAGCGTAGCTCAGTATCGGGAATTACTATTAGCTCTGCTTCTATCTCTTTAAAAAATGCCACTCGTTCATCGATAGTGTCTTCAGACAGTGATTGTGCCAATGCCAAATAGTCCTCAAAGTGACGACTTTCCGACTTCAATAAATAGCGATAGTACTTTGCCAAGCGCTCATCATCGATAACCTCCGCAAGCGCAGCAAAACGTTCGCAAGAACGCGCTTCAATAAATGCCCCGATTATCAGTACATCTACCATCGCTGCTGGCTCGTAGGTGCGTTTGTGCTTTAACATGCCTTTGGCATAACGTCCCGCACTTAAGTATCGCCACTCTTGACCACGATCACTCATGATGCCTAGCACTTGCTCATAATGCAGCATCTCCTCACGTATCAGCTGTGCCAATTTACGCTGCAAATCATAAGAAAACTCATAGCGAAATATCAAGTTCATCGCCGTACCAGCCGCTTTCTTTTCACAGTTGGCATGATCTTGAATAATAGTAGGTAAATCCGCTATGGCCGCATCGACCCAAGCTTGCGTGGTTCGAGCACCCAAAAAATTATAAATAGGGGAGAGATCAACCTTTATCGGGGTGCGCAGTTGGGTGATATCGACGCTATCTTCTGCTATATCATGATTGTTAATGTCATTATCGCTAATATTGTTGGTTTTCATCTGCATCATTTCTGTATTCATAGTCTCTGTCATGGTCGAATGTTTAACTTGTTTAAATAAAATATAAAGATTAAACAGACAACCGTTAAGTATAAATTATTCTAGTAATCATTACTTACCGTTTATTTATACGTCGTCGTCATCTTATTACTACATCATATTTAACGCCTATATAGCTGATGCAACATAGATTATCATTATTATACAACCTCAACATTTATTTTATGAATGGTGTTTTCTTGTTTATTTCTTTATTTGATAGTAGGATGAGATTTTGCTTGAGCGATATTTCGCCTTACCATTCATTGTCGCTTGATGGTAGATACTGGGCATGATAACAATCGCCAGTATAGTATAAATAAGCAGATCCCTAAAAACCCATAAGCGTGTTTGGCAGGTCATCTGAGTTAGAAATAGATGCCTAAGACCGACAATATCCAACCATTGCGGTAGCAATTTCGTATTTATACACCTCACGAACAGATAAGGATAACAACATGAGCCAGTCTTCTACAACCAATCGTATTCAAAAAGGCATTCTTGCCATTGACCAGCAGTTGTATGACTTTATTGAGAATGAAGTGCTGCCAAAAGTCGGTGTTGATTCAGAGGGCTATTGGTCAGGTTTTGAAAAGGTCATCAAAGAGTTCACGCCGCGTAACAAAGCGCTACTAGAAACTCGTGACCAGATTCAAGCACAGATTGATCAGTGGCATCTAGACAATCCTGCCAAAGACGGCGACATTGATTACCCTGCCTATAAGACATTTTTACAAGAGATTGGGTATCTATTGCCAGAAGGCGATGACTTTACTGTCAGTACAGAAAACGTCGATGATGAAATCGCCCATATCGCAGGGCCGCAGCTGGTAGTACCAGTACGTAATGCTCGCTACGCACTGAACGCGACTAACGCACGTTGGGGCAGTTTGTATGATGCACTATATGGTACAGATGTCATCAGTGATGACAATGGGCAAGAAGCTAAAGGTGGCTATAATCCAACTCGTGGCGCTGCTGTTGTTGCTTATGCCAAAAAATTCCTAGACGACAATTTTGCATTAGCATCAGGCTCGTATAACGACGCGACTGGCTTTACAGTGGTGGACGGTAAACTTGAAATTGCCCAAGGCGACAGTAATACACAGCTAAAAGAGCCTGCCCAATTTGTTGGTTTCTTGGGCGACGCGGAAAACCCAACGGGTGTTTTGTTAAAACACAATGGGTTGCATGCGGAGATTCAAATAGATGCCAGCCATCCAGTTGGCAAAGATGATCTAGCAAACATTAAAGACGTGCTTCTTGAGTCAGCGATTACCGCTATTCAAGATTGCGAGGATTCAATCGCTGCTGTCGATGCAGAAGAAAAAGTGGAAGTCTATCGCAACTGGCTCGGTTTAATGAATGGCGACTTGCAAGAAACCTTTGAAAAAGGCGGCAAAACCCGTACTCGTAAGCAAAACCCAGACCGTGAATACCATACGCCAGAGGGCGGCACGCTAATCTTACCGGGTCGCTCGCTATTGCTCATCCGTAATGTGGGTCACTTGATGCAAAACCCTGCCATCTTAGTCGATTTAGGCAATGGTCAAGAGGGCATTTTTGAAGGATTGATGGACGGTTTGATTACACCATTATTATCGCTCAATGACCTAAAAGGTAAAAACGCGCTGTCAAACTCGCGCAAAGGCTCGATGTATATCGTGAAACCAAAAATGCACGGTCCTGAAGAAGTCAAAATGGCCAATGATTTGTTTAATGCCTCAGAAGATTTATTGGGCTTAGAACGTCACACTCTCAAAATTGGTATTATGGACGAAGAGCGCCGCATGACGGTTAACTTAAAAGAAGCCATTCGCCAAGCAAAAGAGCGCGTTATTTTTATTAACACTGGCTTCTTAGACCGTACGGGTGATGAAATGCACACCAGCATGAATGCGGGTCCATTTGTCCCAAAGGGCGAGATGAAGTCACAAGCATGGCAGCCTGCATACGAGCAGTGGAATGTTGACATTGGGTTGGAGACAGGGCTACAAGGCCGTGCTCAAATTGGTAAAGGTATGTGGGCAAAACCTGATGAGATGAAAGAGATGATGGACACCAAGGCGGCGCATCCTAAATCTGGTGCTACCACCGCTTGGGTGCCATCACCGACTGGCGCAACCTTGCATAGTATGCATTACCATCAAGTGAACGTCGCTGATGTACAAGACAGCCTAAAATCACGTAAACGCGCAAGCTTAGACGATATCCTGACCATCCCATTGGCAAAAGACACCAATTGGACAGAGGAAGAGAAGCAACAAGAGATTGATAACAATGCTCAAGGTATCTTAGGTTACGTGGTACGCTGGGTCAATCAAGGAGTTGGTTGCTCTAAAGTGCCGGATATCAATGACATTGGTCTAATGGAAGACCGCGCGACTTTGCGGATTTCAAGTCAGCACATCGCCAACTGGTTGCACCATGACATCGTTAGCGAGCAGCAAGTGACGGACACGATGAAACGCATGGCAAAGGTTGTTGATGAGCAAAATGCGGGCGATAGTGACTATCAGCCGATGGCAAATGACTTTGACAACTCCTATGCCTTCAAAGCAGCGTGCGATTTGGTTTTTAAGGGACGCACGCAGCCTAGTGGGTATACTGAGCCATTACTGCATCAAGCGCGCCTTGATTTAAAAGCAAACTGCTAAGTCGAATTGCTAATTTCTGCATGTACTGAGTAAAGCTCGTTATTTTATTGGTGCTACTTACTTATTAATTAATAATAAGTAGCGCTTTATTTTTGCCAATGAAAGTGTATTGATTACGATGGTTTCAATTTCTTAGCAATCCTATTAATCAATGATAGCTTTATCTGTTTGAGTAGATAAGGTTTTTTTTGCAACTTACCGTATTCAATAGTGTGCATGGCTTCCACCAATGGATGTGTTTAAAAAGCAAAAAAATATGTTGCAAATTATGTCAAAGTTGTTATGCTTGTATTCGAAGTATGAGTTTGGTAACGGATGTTACGCAAAGGACAGATAAAGACCTAATTTTACATGGCAGTTACTTTTTTAATCCCAGTTATGTAAGTCATGGTTTTTTTCATCTTACTGTAATAGAACTTCGCCACACTTGTTTCTGACTAATCTCGGTAGCCAGTTACACATTATATCTTTGAGGATTTGTGACGATACCATTGTGAGCACCAGCTAATAATAGCTAGCTTATTACTAAAATTGTAAAGTGGAGATACCCCATGAAAAAACTACTTTTAGCTACAGCAGTTGCTGCCCTATCTGTATCTGCAGCCAATGCAGCGCCTACCGTTTATGGTAAAGCATTCTTAGCTGCTGACTATGTCAATGCTGATTTTGATTCACGTGTTGCTGGTGCTGATTTTGACGAAGACACAATAGAGATCAATTCTCATTCTTCACGTTTAGGCTTTAAAGGTTCTGAAGCCATGACGGCTAATACTGATGTTATCTATCGACTAGAGTATGGCACAAGCATCGATGGTGACAATGCTACTTTTTCTAACCGTGATACATACCTAGGCCTTAACAACAAACAGTTTGGTGAATTCCGCGTTGGTAAAAACCAGTCTAGCCTAGATAGAATTAATAACGTTGTTGTTAACCAAGGTTACTGGGATAACCTAGGTACTAATGAAATGGAAAACGACGTTGTTGAAGCGTTAAACATGGCTGATAGTGGCCGTATCAACAGCTCAGTTATCTGGACTTCACCAAAGTATGACGGTTTGCCATTACAAGTATCTGCAATGTACAGCTCTGACGATGATAATTTCAACAACGATGCTGGCTTCGGTGTTGCTGCTATGTTTGATCAAGGTACTGGTTTCACAGCTGGTCTTGCATATGACAAAGATCAAAACATCAACGGTGATATCATCCGTGGTACGGCTACTGTGGATCTAGGCAAATACATTGCAGCGCCTGTAACTGTAGGTGCTTTGTATCAAGTTGCTGATTATGACTATGATCGCAATACTGAAAAAGAAAAAGGTTTGATTGTTAGTGCTGAAATGGGCTTGACTAACTTTGCTCGTCCAGCATCTATATATACTCAGTACAACAAAACAGACAACTTGAATGGTTGGAATGACGCAAATTCAGACCAGATCGTTGTTGGTGGTAAGTACATGTATAAAGACAACATTATTGCTCATGCCTATGCTGGTATGAACAGTGCTGAAGATCTTAAAACGCTTAATACAGATACTGGTATGGTAGCCACTAGAGGCGATGCTGATGTATTCGTAATTGGTACTGGTCTAGAATACTTGTTCTAGTATCATCTTTCGCACATAGCATAAAAACTCATCCTTCGGGGTGAGTTTTTTTGTTATGACTTCTCTAAACAGATAATGGGTCATAACAAATACGTACCAAAATAAAGAGTTTCAAAGAGTTTGTGTTTTTGCCCTATATTTTATGGCGTATTTTTAGTAAAATCCTTCTTTACCAATTACCGACAGAATACTATGACCAAGTTTATATTTGTGACCGGTGGGGTAGTGTCCTCACTAGGAAAAGGTATCACCGCAGCCTCTCTTGCAGCGGTCTTAGAAGCCCGTGGCGTGACCGTCACGATGACCAAAATGGATCCGTACATCAACGTCGATCCTGGTACGATGAGTCCGTTCCAGCATGGTGAAGTATTCGTGACTGAGGATGGCGCGGAGACAGATTTAGATTTGGGCTACTATGAGCGCTTTTTACGTCATTCAAAAATGAGCAAAAGCAATAATTTCACCAGTGGTCGTATTTATCAAAACGTACTAAACAAAGAGCGCCGCGGTGAGTACCTTGGTGGTACGGTACAGGTTATTCCGCATATTACTGATGAGATTAAAAGCAAAATCTTGGCCAGTGGCGTAGGCTACGATATTGCTATTATCGAGATTGGCGGTACTGTCGGTGACATCGAGTCGTTACCTTTTATGGAAGCGGTGCGCCAGATGCAAGTAGAGCTTGGTCGTAACAGAGCGATGCTGATGCATTTGACATTAGTGCCTTATATCGCGAGTGCAGGTGAAACCAAAACTAAGCCTACGCAGCATTCAGTGAAAGAGTTGCGCTCTATCGGTCTGCAACCTGATATTTTGATCTGCCGCTCCGACCATCATATCTCACAAGACAACCGTCGTAAGATTGCACTGTTCACTAACGTTGAAGAGCGCGCAGTCATTATGTGTGAGGATGCGCAAAGCATTTATCAAATACCGCGGACGCTACATGAGCAAGACCTTGATGATTTAGTCTGTGAGCGTTTCGGTCTTGATGTACCAGAGGCAGACTTGAGTGATTGGGATAAAGTGGTTGAAGCCCAGCTCAATCCTGAATCGACAGTGACAGTAGCGATGGTTGGCAAATACGTCGAGCTACCTGACGCCTATAAGTCTATCAATGAAGCTTTATTACATGCAGGTATCACTCATAAAACCGATGTAAAAATCGACTATATCGATGCCGAGCTTTTAGAAAGTGATACGCAGTTATTTGCCCGTCTTAATGATGTCGACGCTATTTTAGTACCGGGCGGTTTTGGTGAGCGCGGTACCAATGGTAAGATAAAAGCCATCACTTATGCGCGTGAAAATAATGTTCCGTATCTAGGTATTTGCCTCGGTATGCAGCTGGCCGTGATTGAGTACGCGCGTAATGTATTGAAGATCGATGCCAACTCGTCTGAGTTTGATCGCAAGACGGCAGAGCCTATCATTGGTCTTATTACTGAATGGTTAGATGAGCGCGGTGAATTACAGATTCGTAGTGATGACTCAGACCTTGGTGGTACGATGCGTTTAGGTGCACAGCAAGCGGAACTGGTTGCTGGTAGCAAACTGAGCCAAATCTATGGCGCTAGTAATATCACTGAGCGTCATCGCCATCGTTACGAGATGAACAATCGTTATATCGAGCCGTTAGAGCAGGCTGGCATGACTATATCAGGTTATTCTGCCAAGCAGCATTTGGTAGAGTCGGTTGAAGTGACTGGGCATCCATGGTTTATCGCGGTACAGTTCCATCCAGAATTTACTAGCTCGCCACGTGGTGGCCATCCACTGTTTAACAGCTTCGTAAAAGCGGCAAAAAACTATAGTGAAGCTAAGTAGTATTTAAATAAGTCATTGTTAAAGTAGTACCACTCTTAAAGTAGTATCGCTCTGTTTTTCTTAAAAAAGACTGATCTTCGGATCGGTCTTTTTTTCTCGTTTTTCAGTAAAGAGCATTGTTCGTTATGCTCATACCATTCACAAAAATTAGAGTAGCAAGGAAAATGAGTGTAAGTACTACGCATGGTAGACTAAACGAGTTTGACGAAGCTAATCGTATTTTTTGGGTTTGGTATCAATTCAAAATAAAACAAATTTAGATTGACTAGCACTTTGCTGAGATAATTTTCCTCGCTTGTTGTGCCTTCGCAGACAGAGGCTTCGAAAAATTCATCTCAGCAGCGCTATATTATTTCGAAGCTGAATCAGCTATACAATGATTTTCTTCAAACATATCTAATTACGCTTGCATACTTTTTTTAACCAAGCTATCAGTTACAATAGGGCATAGAAATATTGATAACAATAAAGAGGACAACGGTTTAATGGAAAATTTATTGACGGCACAATCACATATCGCGCTTAACACGCCTAATAACAGTACCATCAATATCGGCAATGACCAGCCTTTTGTGTTGTTTGGTGGGATGAATGTTTTAGAGTCTAAAGAACTGGCGTTTGAGATTGCTGAGCAATACGTCGAGATATGCCAACGCTTGGGTATCGGCTATGTGTTCAAAGCCAGCTTTGATAAAGCCAACCGGTCAAGTCTGCACTCTTATCGAGGTCCTGGACTCGCGCAGGGCATTGATTGGTTGGGTCAAATTAAAGAAAAGTTCCAAGTACCAATCATCACAGATGTGCACGAGCCACATCAAGCAGCCCCAGTGGCTGAAGTTGCTGATATTATTCAGCTGCCTGCGTTTTTGTCACGTCAGACTGACTTGGTGCATGCGATGGCCAAAACGGATGCGATTATTAATATTAAAAAAGCCCAGTTTTTAGCGCCACATGAGATGCGCCATATCGTCAATAAATGCCTTGAAGGTGGCAACGACAAGCTGATACTTTGCGAGCGCGGTAGTGCTTTTGGTTATAATAATCTGGTCGTTGATATGCTGGGCTTTGATACGATGAAGCAGATGGACATACCTGTATTTTTTGATGTGACGCATAGTTTGCAGCAGCCAGGCGCGCGTAGTGATAGTGCGGGCGGCCGCCGAGAGCAAATCACCACACTGGCACGAGCTGGTATGGCAACAGGATTGGCAGGGCTATTTTTAGAAGCGCATCCAAATCCAGAAACAGCAAAATGTGACGGGCCGTGTGCCTTAAGAATGAACCAACTAGAGCCGTTTTTGCGTCAGCTTAAACAGATTGATGACTTGGTTAAAGGTTTTGAGACCCTAGATACTCATTAATAGCGTAAATCACAATAGGATAAGACAATGGCGATTAAAATTGCCCAGGTGAGTATCGAAAATATCGATAATGCTGAAGGGTTAGAGAGTGTGATGACAGCGTTGAAAAACATCTCAGGCGTGACGGCTATTGAGCTGGATGCTGCTAGTCATGTCGCTATCGTACGCTATGAGGATACAGATACCAGTATTCATGCTTTAACGGCGGCGATTAGTATGGTCGATTATGTCACCCAGCCATTTCCTATCGATGCACCACAAAACCCACGTTATGACGATTGAACCTTGTGGTTCATATCAATACGACTTATGCTAGTTTAGTAGTTGTATTTACACATACTTAAAAGATAACGTTATTTATCAATAAAAATAAGGAGCCTACCATGGCAGACCAAACCCGTATTATTAAAATCGAAGGTATGACTTGTGGTGGTTGCGTAGCCAGCGTCCACAATGCCACCGCAGATATTGATGGTTTAAACGATATGAGCATTGAGCTTGCGGAGAATCAAGCAACGGTCACTTTTGATGACAGTAAGACCAGTGCGGAAGCAATTGCGGCGGCTATCGATGACGCTGGCTTTGATGCCACAGTCGCTCATTCATAAGGTTTGTGCTTCACTTAAAAAACCAGCTATCAGGGCTGGTTTTTTAGTGATTAAAAATTGGCACTGCACTCTTGCTATTCTTGAACTGCCTCGACTATATAAGCGGTTCAAAATAAAGCCCATAGCTTTAGAATGTAATATTTGTGTGATTTAAAGCTCTCCACCCATTGATGTTTTTATGGCTTATACCACTGTGTAAATGCCATGACGAGCCCTATTTATGAATAATTCTACCCATACTGACAACCATAACACTTACGATGTCGACACTGATATTCAATCCGATACGCAGATAGCGCCGCAGCGTGCGCACCTGCAACTGGCGATTGATGGAATGACGTGTCAGGCTTGTGCCTCGCGTATCGAGAAGGTACTGAACAAAAAGCCTTCGGTATATGAGGTGAGTGTGAACTTCGCTGGTGAGACTGCAAATGTGGACTATGATCCGACGCAGACGACGCCAGAGCAGGTCACAGAATGGGTAAATAAGACAGGTTTTGTTGCCAATTTGCAGGCAGCCGATAGCTTGTTTTCACAAACGGATGAAGACATAGCCACCCAGTATCCGTGGCGACTGATTGGGCTGTGGATTTGTTTGGTGCCATTCTTAATTGGTATGGCAGGTATGCTGACGGGTCTCGGTATGGCGTGGATGCCACCTATTTGGCTCCAGTTTGTATTGGCAACGCTTGTACAATTTGGCTTTGGCTTACCATTTTATAAAAGTGCTTGGGCGTCCATCAAAGGTGGTCTTGCCAATATGGATGTATTGGTCGTCATTGGCACGGTGACTATTTGGGCGTATTCGACATATTTATGGCTCACTCATGGCGATGGCAGCTTAAACAGTTTGCTGCAAAGCAGTCATGCTGGTGGTCACGGTGCTAGTGATGGCCCAGCAGTATATTTTGAAGCGGGCGTCATGGTCATTGCTTTTGTGCGTACGGGTAAATATTTAGAGGAAAGAACCAAAAAGCACAGTCTAAACAGTATTGATTTATTATTGTCACTGACTCCTGATGAAGTCGAGCAGCAGCAAGCAAATGGTGACTTCCATAATGTCGCTTTAAAAGATGTACAAGTAGGTGACATCTTGCGCGCAAAACAAGGTAGCCGTGTCGCAACTGATGGTTCGGTCATCGACGGTAGTGGCTGGTGTGTGGAGAGTCATTTAACAGGCGAGTCTGTACCACTCAAAAAAGACGTGGGCGATGGGCTGTTGGCAGGTGCCTTGGTAGAAAACGGCAGCTTATTATACCGCGTCAGTGCTAAAGGCAGTGATACTAAGCTGGGTGATATGGTACAAGCCCTGAGTGACGCGCAAGGCTCAAAAGCCAATTTGGCACGTTTTGCCGATAGAGTGACGGCCATCTTTGTGCCCGTTGTGGTTGCGATTGCCTTGGTTACTTTTGGTCTGACGTGGTGGCTCACGGGCATGATTGATACCGCCTTAATGCACGCGGTATCTGTATTGGTTATTGCTTGCCCTTGTGCTCTTGGTTTGGCCACACCAGCGGCGATTATGGCTGGTATGGGTGTTGCAGCGCGTCATGGTGTTTGGTTTAAAGACGCACAAAGCCTTGAGGCTGCGGGTAGTATTGATACAGTGGTGCTCGATAAAACAGGCACTTTGACCATTGGCAAACCTACAATCGTCAATGAATTAATGGTAGATAAGTCATTGGCAGTCGATGATGTATTGCAAATTGCTGCCAGTGTCGAGGCACATGCCAGCCATCCACTAGCAACGGCGCTTATCAATGCGGCCACTGCGCGTCAATTGCCATTGTTAACTGTAAATGATATCAGTGTGGTCAAGGGTGCAGGTATTCAAGCAAATATCGAAGGACTTGGACTGGTAAAAGTTGGTACAGCAGAGTTTGCTAATTTGATCTTACCGAAGCTGATGCCAAAAGTTTGGAACATCGCTAGTACTGTTGCGATCAGCATTAATGATGAACCTCTAGGTGCTTTTGCCTTAGCGGACGACCTAAAAGTTGATACGCCGCGGGCGATTACGGCGTTACAAGATGCTGGTATTAATGTTATTTTGATGAGCGGTGATAAGCAGTCTGTCGTCGATCATGTAGCAGGGCAGTTAGGTATTGACAAAGCTTATGGTAAAATGAGTCCACGCGACAAGGCCAGTCAAATCGCACTGCTACAAACGGCTGGTCACAAGGTCGCGATGGCAGGGGATGGTGTCAATGATGCGCCAGCGATGGCCACCGCTGATGCCAGTTTTGCCATGTTCGAAGGCACTGATGTGGCACAGCATAGTGCTTCTGCGCGCTTAATGGGTGAGTCACTCATGCATATCGATGCCGCACAAAAGATTGCGCAAGCCACGTTACGCAATATCAAACAAAATCTGTTTTTTGCTTTTATCTATAATTGTCTGGGTATTCCGCTTGCCGCTTTTGGCTTTTTAAATCCGATGATTGCGGCGGCTGCTATGGCGCTTAGTTCCATCTCGGTTTTGATGAATGCATTACGATTGACACGTTTTAAGACAGAGGTTGAGCTGGAGAATACGGTCTCTGCCTCTCATGCTAATAAAGATCATTCGGCTAAAGTATAAGCGCTATATTAACTTTTGTATCTCATGATACTTAAACGAGACCACCACAACCAATATTCGTGTCTCCAATAGCTTTTATGAGCGCAAGTCGGTGTAAGATAAGGGAAGTTTGATAAAATATATGCTATGATGCCAAGCACTATAGCCGACCATTAATATGCTTAATAACTCTTTGACTTCTATTTAAACTATGCTTAAACCCTATTTAAACATGTTCATATAATAGAGAGTTTTGAAGGGGTTTAAGCGCCTGCGCTATATGATATTTTGCTTTATCTTTTTTGTATTCTAGTTGCCGTTATTTATCCCACAAACTTGGCATGACCAAAGGAATTAACAGACATTATGTACGCTGAAGAAACCAACAACGTCACCGCAATTAAAGACATTCGTGCTCGTGAGATCTTAGACTCGCGCGGCAACCCAACCATTGAAGCCGATGTTATCTTAGCTGATGGTACTGTCGGACGTGCTGCTGCTCCAAGCGGCGCATCAACTGGATCACGTGAGGCGCTTGAACTGCGTGATGGCGATAAAGATCGCTACATGGGCAAAGGCGTGAAAAAAGCAGTTGCTAATGTCAACAGCCAAATACGCAGTGCATTGATTGACAAAGACGTGACTGAGCAGCAAGGCATCGATAATGCGATGATTGCATTAGATGGGACAGAAAATAAAGGAAGCTTGGGCGCTAATGCCATGCTAGCCGTGTCACTAGCGACCGCCAAAGCAGCTGCTAAATCACAGAATTTGCCGTTGCACCAGTACATTGCTAACTTGCGTAATCAAACGTCTTTAACGATGCCTGTGCCAATGATGAATATCCTAAACGGCGGCGAGCACGCGGATAACACCGTTGATATTCAAGAATTTATGATTGAGCCAGTTGGGTTTTCGAGTTTTTCAGAAGCGCTGCGTGCTGGTACAGAGATTTTCCATAGCTTGAAGTCGGTTTTAAAATCACAAGGTCTAAATACAGCTGTTGGTGATGAAGGTGGTTTTGCACCAAACTTACGTAGCAATGAAGAAGCCATTACCGTCATTATGCAAGCGATTGAACAAGTCGGCTATAAGGCTGGTGAAGATATTCATCTTGCTTTAGATTGTGCAGCTAGTGAATTTTATAAAGACGGTCAATATATTTTGGCAGGCGAAGGTAATAAGTCTTTTGACAGCCAAGGGTTCTCGGACTATTTGGTTGGGCTGGCACGTCAGTATCCTATTATCTCTATCGAAGATGGTCTTGACGAGTCCGATTGGGATGGTTGGAAGTATCTGACTGAGCAAATTGGTGATAAAGTCCAATTGGTCGGTGATGATCTGTTTGTGACCAATCCTGCTATCTTGCAAGAAGGGATTGATAAGCATATTGCCAATGCGATTTTGATTAAGTTTAACCAAATCGGCACATTGTCAGAAACGCTAGACGCGATTTATCTGGCGAAGAAAAACGGCTACGCGACCATTATCTCGCATCGTTCAGGTGAAACTGAAGACAGCACTATTGCAGATTTGGCAGTTGGTACTGCGGCGGGTCAGATCAAGACAGGCTCACTGTGCCGTTCAGACCGCGTTGCAAAATATAATCAGCTATTACGTATCGAGCAGCAAGTACGTGCAAGCTATCGTGGCCGTGAAGAATTTATTGGTTTGCGTGGTTAAGAAGCCTTGGTTCAGAAGCAAAAATTACCGCTAACGCTAGGCATTAGGTAACCATTGATAGGTAACTAATGTGATTATGTACTGCCTAGTAAGCTTAGTGGGCTCTATTTTATTATCTCTTTATCGTTTGGCGTTATCTTCTTATGAAATACTTTAGTCAATTTATGCTGCTTGCTTTAGCTGTTGCCGTCTTATTAGGATTGCAATATCAGTACTGGCTGGGCGAAAACGGTCGATTTGAACATAATAAACTGATGACTCAGATTGAAGAGCAACAAGGCCTAAACGAAAACCAAGTCACCGCAAACAACTTATTACGTACCGATGTGTATGATTTAAAAAACGGTCTTGAAGCAGTAGAAGAACACGCCCGTCTGGATTTGGGCTTGATTAAGCCGAATGAAACTTTTGTACAAGTATCAACCGCACCCATCACACACAGTCGTTATTAGCTTTTTATGACGTTATGCTGCTCTCTGTTGTCTATGAGAGAGAGATGATATTTCACGTGCTTTCTATTTTAGCTTGTCCTCAACCAAACCATCATGGGTTTCAGCCATGAGTACTGTCTTATGAATAGCAAACCTAATATACATGCCATGATTGTCGCTGCTGGTCGCGGCAGTCGTTTTGGTTCGTCTATCGCTAAGCAATATACCATGCTGCAAGGACAGACATTGCTACAGCATAGCGTGGCAAGGCTCGCTCGTAGCGCTTATATTGATAAATGCTTATTGGTAGTTGCAGCAGATGATAGCACTGTAGAAACATTAGATTTTGCACTTCCTATACATTATGCGATTGGCGGTGCTGAGCGTTGGCAGTCTGTACAGGCGGGGGTAGAGTCAATTGCTAACACAGGAGCCGACGATTCAGATTTGGTGCTGATCCATGATGCCGCACGCCCTGCCGTACCCATTCAAGACATTGACCAAGTTATTAGAGTCGCTATGTCAGAGCCTTATGGAGCGATTTTAGCGACGCCAGTTGCCGATACTCTAAAACAGTCTTACACACAGTCTAATGTTCAATCTGAGCTTGCTAATGACGATATAGGGCAGACTTCATATCCTTATATCAAACACACAATTGACCGCATTAATACGTGGCAAGCCCAAACCCCGCAAGTATTTCGATTAGGTCAGCTAAAAGCCGTATTACATCATGTCTCTGAGTATCAACTTGATATTACCGATGAAGCCAGCGCTTTTGAATACTTAGATTTGCCGATTCGGCTAGTGACTGGCAGTCGCCAAAACATCAAGCTCACTTATCCTGACGATGCTGTCTTGCTAGCAGCAATTCTGGCTGCCCAATCATAATTGCTCTACAGTATTTTACATCATCCTTGAATCTCTACTATTGTCTATTTTTTTCGATTCTGCCATTTCATAAAAATGTCTCGTTTATTCAAACTATAGTCAACGCATTTATAAATGAGTACGGTGTTAACCTTGCTTGCTGTATAACGGTACTATCTGCACTCAGCTACCTTGTACTCACTTTAAACTGCCTCGACTATACATTTTCGTTTTCAGTTCCGTAAAATGTTTACAGTTATTCTGCTATTAATGGCCAATACATATGCCAAAAACATATGTATAGGAACGTTAAATATCATTAAGTAATAATAATCAATCTATTAATATAAACATATGTTGCTTTGATGACTGAACTGGCTTATGATGTAACCAACTTAATACAATTAATATAAACATTTATAAAATCAATACCATAGCAAGCCGATTTGATACTTTCAAAGGTTCTATCTTTATGTTTTTTTCTAAAGTTAATATGGTTGTTCTAGCTACGCATACCTAATAATAGGGAGAAACTGATTGTCAACAGCTAATAATGCTACAAACCCAGTAATAACGGATCTCTGCCAGCTTGTATATCTGAGCCACATTACTTCGACTGGTCTTTCAAATGCCAGCACACTTAATGACATCGCAGAAGTCTCAATTAAGAATAACAATACTGATAATATTACTGGTATTCTTTGCTACGGCAATGGCTACTTTTTGCAATGTATAGAAGGTACTGAGCAAGCATTGACCAATCTCAAGAACCGTTTATTGGTAGATGAGCGACATAAAGATTTAACGATATTGGATTTTTCAGTTATCGCTGAGCGCCGTTTTTCTGGTTGGTCACTACGCTCTATTACACTTGAGCGTTGGATGGTTAATGAACCTAAGCTCAAGTCATTTATGCCCTTTAAGCCTGATCTTTGGAAAGCTGATGAATGTAAGCAGTTCCTAGATATTTTGCAAGACTACTATGATGAAGAAGTTAGAAATGGTGATACAGATTCTCAGCCCATAAAATATAGTACGCTGGGTATAACGTTGGGTAAAGTGGTAGGGCAGCATCAAGCTTTTTTCTTGATTCAGGCTATATTGGGTGGATTGATCGTATTGGCGTTGCTTTGGTTGATACTGTAACGCAAGATTTGAGAGCAGTGATAAGCGGGTAATATTTAAATAAAACAGTCAGCATTCTATGCTGACTGTTTTGGTATATTAAAAGTGAAAGTGTTGAAATGAAAGCGTTGAAGCCTAAAACCTTTGCTGAGTATAAGAAATGAGCAGGCATAAAAAAAGCCCAATCACGATATGTTGTGATTGGGCTTTTTCGTTGGTACGCTTAACAGTCTTATATAATGCTTTACAGCAATATTGCTAATAAGTGACGCCAAATAGTGGCGTCCCCAGGGGGATTCGAACCCCCGTTACCGCCGTGAAAGGGCAGTGTCCTAGGCCTCTAGACGATGGGGACTAGTATAACAACACTTCAACTGCTTTCACCGTTTATGCTGAAGTGGTGCGTATTCTAATGGTGTCTGCGTTTTCTGTCAAGCCTTTTTCTACGTCTTTTTAAAATTAAATATCTTTTTTTGATGGCGCGGCGAGGATGCAAATCGTTGCGCTTTAAATGATACCGAATCCATAAAGAAGTACACGCGCTGATAGTCAATGCTAGCAACATATAACCAATGATTGTGCCCCATAATTTTAGCTGTGGATCCATGATAAAGTCCCTCCTATTAAGCCTCGATAGCATTTGCTAATAAGACATCGCGAGCAACTTAAACCATCTATGGGATATAACTAATGCAGCGCTTGAGCGCGATACCGTATTATCAGGTAACTCATACGGATTGTCTAAAAGTATGACACCTAAAAAATATTAAATACTGCCATCTATGTATCTTGATATCAATCATATCCCTATTGATTGTCAAAGCAAGATGTCAAAGTCATCAAGTATTACAAATAACACTATTATTGATGCTTAGCAACATATGATGTGTGATAAGTGACTTATTTATCATCAGTCAGTTCTTCACTGGTTTGCTCAGCATGCATCGCATTAGACAGCATAGGGTAGTGATTGAGAATATAACAAAATAGCTCAGCAGTTTTTTGCGTATCATATAAAGCGGAGTGTGCATCTTTACCATCAAACTCCAGCCCCGCTGCCTTACAGGCACGTGCTAGCACTGTTTGGCCAAACGCTAGTGCCGATAGGGTCACGGTATCAAACACTGAAAAGTTATGAAAAGGGTTGTGGTTTTTGCTATTGGTACGTAGCACCGCCGCGTTTAAAAATGCTAAGTCAAAATGGGCATTGTGGCCGATCAAAACGCATTGACGGCATTCTTCAGTACGGCGTACTTCTTTTAAGCCTTTAAAAATGCGGCGTAGTGCGGTTTTTTCATCTTCAGCAATGGCTTTGCGCAGCGGGTTTTTAGGATCGATACCAGTAAAGGCTAGCGCACTTGGTTCTAAATTTGCGCCTTCAAAGGGTTCTACATGGGCATTAAGTGCCTCGCCCGGATAAAAGATGCCCTGTTCATCAAGTAGTATGGGAATACAGGCAATTTCTAACAAAGCATCCGTTTGAGCATTAAAACCGGCTGTCTCAACATCGACGACGACAGGTAGAAACTTACGAAAACGGTCTTTTAAGCCCATCGGCGCTTGTTCGTCCGCTGCGGTATCTTCAGTATGCACGCTTGAAGCAATATTGAGACTCTCCTCTACGTTCTTTGATGAGTTGTCGTCAGGTAAGGCGGCATCGTTTTGAGTGGTCATATCAGGTTAAGTCGCTTTTATCAGTCGTAACGTTATATTGAATTAAAAAATAAGCATCCTATGATAAAAGCCACACCGCTTACTATAAAGGTGTTATTCCTATCATAGGATAAAATAAAGGAGATATTACTTAGTCAGGCTTATCCTTTAATAGACCAAGGCAGCATCTCGCCAGCCATCAGCGGGGTCAGTGAGCTACCGTCAAAATAAGGATATGCTGCTGGCACTTGCATAGGTGTATTGAGCAAAGTAATGGTACTCTCATTTACGGGCAAGCCGTAAAACTGAGCGCCAAAACGACTGGCAAACCCTTCTAACTTGTCTATTTTGCCGACACTATCAAAAGCGGTGGCGTATAGTGGCAAGGCAGTTGCAGCGCTATAGCAGCCCGCACAACCGCAAGCCGCTTCTTTTTTATCTGTGGCGTGCGGGGCCGAGTCGGTGCCCAAAAAGAACTTTGGATTACCACTTGTCGCAACATCTAATAACACTCTTTGATGGCTTTCCCGCTTCAAAATAGGTAAGCAATAAAAATGCGGCTTGATACCACCAACCAATAGGTGGTTGCGGTTGAACATCAAATGCTGTGGGGTAATGGTAGCAGCAACATGGTTGCCTTGAGCCAATACAAAATCCGCAGCATCACTAGTGGTTATATGCTCTACCACGATTTTTAACGTGGGGAATTTTAGGATGATTTGTGCCAAAACTTCGTCTAAAAAACGCTTTTCACGATCAAAAATATCTACATGATCTTGTGTCACTTCGCCATGTATCAGTAGCGGTAAATTGTATTTTTCTAGTGCTTCGAATATATCGACACAGGCGTTGATGTTGGTGACACCATCTGCTGAGTTGGTGGTTGCCCCAGCAGGATAAAGCTTGACTGCTTGTACGATACCTGACTGCGCTGCCAACTCGATATCTTGTGCAGTAGTATTGTCTGTCAAGTATAAGGTCATCCGCGGATCAAAGGCTGATTTTCGTTCAAGGCTCAAATCACTCGCGGCCAAATGATCCATGATACGTGCGCGGTAGGCACGAGCATCATGGGCATTCTTGACTGGTGGTACTAGGTTCGGCATGCAAATGACACGGTTAAAGCTATTTGCTGCGTGCGCTACGGTCGTGCTCAGCGCTTCGCCGTCACGCAAATGGATATGCCAATCATCTGGCTGTAGGATGGTCAACTCTCTAATCGAATCAGTCATAGTGTCAAAGCGCTCTATATCGTCAAATAAGGGAAACAAAAGGGAGTGATACTGTGCGACTATCATAACAGATTTGCCTACTTGACTAAATATACGGCTAAATATCTGTACATAATTCCTTGGTCAATTTTCCATGTATCCGTTTTAAAGATTACTTTAATATGGATAGTTAAAATGTACTCATTCAACATTTAAGCCAAAAGCACACGCCTTATAGCAGTTAGACTTTTGCCTATAGTAAATATGATGTACACTGAGTAAGCAATTTGTCTTTTTATTTACACTTAGTGCTTTTATTAACACTAAATTCCCATAATAGGAGTTATTCATGGCTCAGCTTGATCCAAAAAATATTAATAAAATCGTATTGGCATATTCAGGTGGTCTTGATACTTCAATCATCGCTAAATGGCTACAAGAAACTTATGATGCGGAAGTGATTACCTTTACCGCTGATATCGGTCAAGGCGAAGAAGTTGAGCCCGCACGTGCTAAGGCCAAGGCCATGGGTATCAAACATATCCACATCGAAGATTTGCGCGAAGAGTTTGCTCGTGATTACGTATTCCCTATGTTCCGTGCCAATGCCATCTATGAAGGTGAGTATTTACTCGGTACTTCTATCGCTCGTCCGCTCATCGCTAAGCGTTTGGTTGAGATTGCTAAAGAGCACAACGCCGATGCCATCAGTCATGGTGCAACGGGTAAAGGCAATGATCAAGTACGTTTTGAGTTGGGCGCTGTGGCCTTATCGCCAGATGTTGTAACGATTGCACCTTGGCGTGAGTGGGATTTATCGAGCCGCGAAAGCCTGATGGAATATGCCAAAGAGCATGACATTGCCATTGACTATGCTGGCAATAAGAAAAAATCTCCTTATTCAATGGATGCCAACTTACTCCATATCTCTTATGAAGGCGGTGTCTTAGAAGATCCGTATGCCGAAGCAGAAGATGATATGTGGCGCTGGTCAGTTAGCCCAGAAGAAGCGCCTGACGAAGCACAATATCTAGAATTAGAATACGAAAAAGGTGATATCGTTGCCATCGACGGTGAGACACTTAAGCCTTACGAGATTATGATTAAGCTGAACGAAATTGGTGGAAAGCATGGTATTGGTCGTTTAGATATTGTCGAAAACCGTTACGTTGGTATGAAATCACGTGGCTGCTATGAGACGCCAGCTGGTAACATTATGCTAAAAGCGCATCGCGGCATCGAGTCACTAACGCTTGATCGTGAAGCGGCGCATTTAAAAGATGAGCTGATGCCACGCTATGCAAAAATTATCTACAATGGCTATTGGTTCAGCCCTGAGCGTATGATGTTGCAAGCGTTGATTGACAAATCACAAGAGTACGTTAATGGTACAGTGCGTGTAAAATTATACAAAGGTGCTGTGAGCGTAGTTGGTCGTAAGTCAAATGATTCATTATTTGACGAAAAAATCGCTACCTTCGAAGATGATGCGGGCGCTTATGATCAAAAAGATGCAGAAGGCTTCATCCGTTTAAATGGTCTACGTTTAGCCATCGAAGCCAGCCGTGGTCGCGATTTGTCAAAGTAATACCAAAACCCAAAAATACGATTAGCTGCGTCAAACTCGTTTAGCCTACAACACGTAGTACTTGCACTTGTTTTCCTTGCTACTCTAATTTTGGGGATTGTTATAAGATTTTAGACGGTTGTGAGTGAAGTAGAATAGTAATTTTCGATAAAAACAGAGGCCTATATAAATAGCGCCTCTGTTTTTTTTGATTATACATTTTTACTTATCTTGTGCACTTTCAGTGCTAGGCTCATCATCATCTATCATCACAATGGCCACATCTTGCTGTTGATGTTCTTTGATAATATCCTGCTCTAACACCTCAGCTGTTGCCAGCGTGGCGCCATTAGATTTTTTTATTTGATATTTGATGGTCGCCAGCGCCCCAAGTATACTGATGACCAGAATAATAATGAGAATCACTGGATTTTTCCAGAGCGGTGTTGATGCTTCGTATTCAATCGGTTTTTCACTGATCGTTATGGGAGTGTTTTCGCTGTTACCACCTAGCAACCCCAAACTAACTAGAGGAGGTTTGGGCGGGCTGGTGGGTTCAGAGTTAATACGTAGTCGATTTCGACTGAGATAAATGTCAGATATTTTTGCCAGCTGCAATAACCAGCGTTGATGCGGTAAAGCAACTGCATGCATTTCTGTAAATACAAGCATGTCGTTATGCCGCCCTTGTTGCAAATTATCAGGTGAGCGACCGATTGCTTTTAAGTAGTTGCCAGTTGCCAACCGCATGTCTTGTACTGGCTGATGGTTCTCAGGTTTAAATGAGGTCAGTTCATACCAGTAAGGGTCGAAAAGTGGTGGCGTGTTTTCTGCTGGTGATGCGGACTCTTTATTATGATTTGTCTGTTTTAACTCGTCATCGATAGAGGTTAAATGGGACTCGCTCGCTACAAAACGTGCTGCTGACAAAAACTGTGGTTGCAATGCAAACCATTTATTCAATTCATTATTATCAAGTTGGCTATATTCTGCCAATATCGCTAATTCACGTAAGACGATCACGCACAAAGACGTGAGTAAAATTTGGACTTGTTGCGTCGTCGCACCAATCTGTGCGGCAATGTGATCGCTGGCTTTGATCACGCGGGCGTTATCATAAAATATTGCGTCAGCGGCATCATGACGATGATATAGTGTCGCATTGATGGTCATAAAGTTCATAGAATTATATTGCCGTAACTCTTTGACCGCCGCACGTCCAAACAGTTTCTTGCTAACGACTGGCCCTTGATGCTGCTGATAGGCAAGAAGGGTACTGATGATGGCCTGTAAGCTGGCATTCATGGCCAAACGTGCTTGCGGTAGTGAAAGCTGAGCGGCGTCTGCCAATAATGACAGCATAGGCATGGTATCTTGATATAGAAAATCATACATCGACACACGTGTCGGTGAAATAGTCGTCATAATCTGCTAGCATTAAAAAGTGTGCCCCTATCTTACGGTGCCAAATGCCTCGATACAATCCCTTAAGAATAGAAATTTTCAATCATTTTATTGATAACGATATAAGTCATACCAAGAATAACCGTTGGAAGTATTTATGAAAAATAACGAAAACCATAATATGCAGCTAGTGATTAATATTGCTGAGCAAACCTTAACCGTATATCAGCAGCAAAATGAAGTTCA
Source organism: Psychrobacter aquaticus CMS 56 (assembly GCF_000471625.1). Classification (GTDB taxonomy): domain Bacteria; phylum Pseudomonadota; class Gammaproteobacteria; order Pseudomonadales; family Moraxellaceae; genus Psychrobacter; species Psychrobacter aquaticus. The sequence goes on along the minus strand of NZ_AUSW01000011.1, from coordinate 12,783 downwards.
TACGTACTCAGTATCTACTGCGAAGAATGGCATAGGTAGCCAGCAAGACAGTGGTTGTACACCACTTGGTCAACATATCATTGCAGAAAAAATCGGTGGTAGCGCACCTATAAACGCAGTATTCGTTGGACGTGTACCAACTGGTGAGCAATATAGTGCTGAGCTTGGCACTTTATATCCTGAGCGCGACTGGATACTGAGCCGTATTTTATGGCTGAGTGGTCTTGAAGAAGGAATTAACAAAGGCAGTAACAGTCAAGGCGGCTGTGATACTTATCAGCGTTATATTTATATTCATGGTACGCCAGACACTGAACCGATGGGTTTGCCACTCTCGCATGGTTGTGTGCGTATGCGTAATAAAGATATTCTGGAGCTGTTTGAACAGGTAGACGAAGGGACGCTCGTGACTATTGTTGCGGGTTAAATGAGTATAATTGTTGTGAGTTAAACAAGTACATAAAAAAGACAGCCCTAATATGAGCTGTCTTTTTTATGTTGGCTTTTTACTCTCTGATAAGGAGACTTACCAAAATGTCGAAGTGTCTCTAACGTTGGCCAAGCGTTTTTCGGCGTGCTTATGGTCTTTTTTTAGCGTGGCGGCAAACCAACCCGCTCCATAAAGCGCATTAGCATCTGATGCTGATTTTAGCTGATAACGCTGTTGATATTGAGTGTGATCAAGATGCTCTTCCACTGCTTCTTGTGCTTCTATCACGCGTTTTAACCAGTGCTTGGTTTTCTTTTTAGACGATTTTTTGTGAAATACTGGTGCAGAAAACTCACTGATATAGTGTAACGCTTTTATCTGCTGAAGCAACTCTAGCTGTGTTTGCTCTTCGTCGTTGCTTTCTGAATCCACACTTTGTGTATCAGCACTCTGTGTATCAGCGCTATCAAGCTCAGCATTGTCTGCATCATCGAGTTTTTCATTGAATTTAATGATGTTTTTATGCTGCTGGGATAGAGTTTTTGTGAGCGGATCGATGGCAGGCGTATCGGCTTGCGGTTCGAGATCTGGGTCACTCATGGTAAAAGCAATAAGTTCTAGTAAGGTGAGCTGAAAGTCATTGGCGCTTACCGCATCCATCGGCTTAATTTTGAGCGCATCAATGTCTTTTGTCCAGTCAATCGCAGGCGAGCCATGTTTCTGTAGTTCAGGTTCAACATGATTGGCTAGATAAGTTAGGTCATTATAATCACTGAGCAAGGTGGTAGTTTGCTGTAGTATTGGTTCCCAATCCGGATTGATTTCATCAGAAAAATCTGCAAATGCCTTTATAGCAGCGCGCAAACGATGAATGCCAATTTGCAATTGTAAGACGTGTTCATCGTCAGTGCTACCAGCTACGATCGCACTGCTATTCGGTAGTATTTGCAACAAACAGTTATGTACTGCTGCGCGTACGAAGGCAGGCATACTGGTTTTTTTATCGATTGTTAGCTGGCTAAGATCAGCGCTAACGGCTTGACTATGGCTTTGGCTTTCAATGAGCAGTCCACCACGTTCCGCTTTGGTGACGGTAGATAGGCAAAGCTTATAGCGCTTGCACCATGTTTTGGCTGTCATAAATAAAAAATCTAAATCTCCCGATACCAGTTCAAACTCAATCTCTTGAATAGCATCTCGCTGGCTGTCATCGTTGCCGTGGATAATTTCACCATGATCGTATGCCATCTCGATACTGTTATCATGACTATCATCCGTATCGCCACTTGTTTTTTCTACTAGCAAGCGTGTGGTGCGCTGCACATCCGTGACATACAGTCGTGTTAATTTTTTAGCCAGTTTTTTGAGCTTAAAATCCTCTAAAGTAGGGTCGACTGCGGTATCTTTATAAATGGTTAAATCTGGCACGAGCGCATCATTATCGAGCATCGCTTGTACTTGCTCATTGTCCAGTATGGCATTGTGCTCTAAACGTGCTGCAATACCATCGCCGCCAGCTTTTAGGGTCTGTACCCAAGTATCGCCTTCTTTACGAATACGCAAACCAATACCAGCCTGTGCAAGTTGTTGGTCAGGTGTGTCGTAATAATGGGCAGCCAGTTGCGTGATCTGTGAAGATTTGACTTTTGCTTGACGCATCAAACCTTTTAATCGTGCTGCTGGTACCAAAAACTTCAGCTCTATCTCTTGCATGACGGCTCCTAATAATTCTGAATGATGGCTTTGATTAACAATTATTAGTCTACCATTCTATGATTGTTTAAATCGTAATAAAAAAGCCGCCCTACATCATGTAGAGCGGCTTTTTTTGTAACTTATGATTATAGACTGTCGGTTATTAGAACTGGTTCATGGTGTTTTTGCCGCCGCCAGCTTTAAGGGCATTGTCACCAGAGAAGATTTCTTTGTGATCGTCACCAAGATCAGAACCCGCCATTGCTTGGTGCTTCACACAAGCGATGCCTTCACGGATTTCTTTACGTTGTACACCCGCTGCATAAGCAAGCATACCTTCTTCACCGAAGTAGCCTTTAGCAAGTTCATGGACGCTAAGAGCAGTCGTGTGGTAAGTCGGTAGCGTGATTAAGTGATGGAATACACCCGCTTCGCGTGATGCATCACGTTGGAAGTTCTTGGCGGCAATGTCAGCTGCTGCATCAAGTTCAGTACCGTCGTAATCAACACTCATCAAGTCATCTTTATTGTACGCAGAGAGGTCTTTGCCTTCTTCTTCCCACTGAGCGATCACTTGCTTACGGAAGTTAAGCGTCCAGTTGAATGATGGGCTGTTGTTGTATACCAGTTTCGCTTTAGGCTGCTGCTCTTTGATACGGTCAACCATCATTTTGATGTGCTCTACGTCTGGAGTCGGTGTTTCGATCCATAGTAGATCAGCGCCGTTTTCTAGAGCAGTCACACAGTCAAGTACCACGCGGTCAATGTTCGTTTCTTCACGGAACTGATATAGGCCGTTAGGTAGACGAACGGGACGTACCAATTTGCCGTTGTGCTTAAGCAAGCTGTCGTTTTCTTTGGCATTTTCTAACGTGACTTCTTCCATCTCAATAAAGTCGATGTATTTAGACGCAAGATCGCCTGGCTCATTCGACACTGGGATTTTTTGCGTTAATGATGCGCCTTCAGAGTCGGTACGTGCAACGATGACACCGTCTTCAACACCAAGCTCTAAGAATGCATAACGGATAGCGTTTAGCTTAGAGATAAAGTCTTCGTGCGGTACAGTTACTTTACCGGCTTGGTGACCACATTGCTTAGCATCAGATACTTGGTTTTCAACCTGAATAGCACAAGCACCCGCTTCGATCATTTGCTTAGTCAATAGGTAAGTGGCTTCTTCGTTACCGAAACCTGCATCGATATCAGCAATGATTGGCACCACATGCGAATCAAAGTTTTCGATTTTTTCTACGATAGCTGAGGTATCTTGACCCGCTTCTTCAGCAGCATTTAGCTCGCGGAAGTAATCGTTCAATACTTTAGCATCTGCTTGACGTAAGAACGTGTAGATCTCTTCGATTAGTTTAGGTACTGATGTTTTTTCATGCATAGATTGGTCAGGTAGGGGACCAAACTCAGAACGTAGCGCCGCTACCATCCAACCAGATAGGTAGATATAAGTTTTAGAGGTTGTACCAAAATATTTTTTCTTAGCGTACATGGTTTGCTGTGCTACAAAACCATGCCATGCACCTAAAGACTGAGTGTATTGAGACGTATCATTGTCATAATCTTCCATGTCTTGACGCATGATTTTTGCAGTATATTTGGCGATATCTAGACCGGTTTTGAAACGGTTCTGTGACATCATACGTGCAGCATCGGTTTCGCTGATATTTTGCCAGTTACCGTGTTTTTGCTTTAATTCACGTACTAAATCGATCGCTGATTTATATGCAGTTGACATCTATAGTCTCCTTGGTGGGGTGTGAAAAATCAATAAATTAAGTGTTAAAATAATAATTTTGTGATGCTAGTAAGTTTTGTATCAATGCTATCGCCATCTTACAAAGGTCTTCTTTACCCTAAACAAACCTGTGCATTAATACAAGGAGATTGCTGAACTCATCAGTTGACAAATAGTTGCTGATCTATAAATAGTTACTCAGCTCGTGTACGTATCTCTAAGGCGTTTGAGTATTTAATAGGCAGTCGTGTCATAATTGGCAACAAGAGGTGTTACAATAATACATTCACTTGGTATTGTTTTGCTGCCGATATAAACTGCTAATTTACTATGTGGTTATAGTATTTTTTAGACAGTAACTGGCTTATAAAAATCGGATTTATTGTCTGTATCGCAAATCCTTTGTTAAACTAACTATAACTGCCTTACTAAGATTTATCTAATTTATGATAGTTATCTTTAGTATTTTCATTGGTTATAGTATATATATAACAGTATCTTACGTTGGGTATATTGAGTTATAACTGACGGAAATCGCATTAATTCGGATAAAAAACAACAAAACCATGCTGTGGTAGACTATAAATTATTAAAACAGTACTAAAAATACCACGCCTATAATGGTATTTATTCAAACGCCAAGAGAAATACATATATGAATTTGCAGCGGGTAGATTTAAATTTATTGGTACATTTAGATGTGCTGCTACGAGAAAAAAACGTCACTCGTGCAGCCGAGCAGCTTGGCATTACCCAACCTGCAATGAGTAATATTTTGCGTCGTCTACGTAAACTCTTTAATGATCCATTGCTTGTACGTTCCTCTGAAGGTATGACACCGACTGAGCGCGCTTTAGAACTACAGCCTCGTATCCGTGAGATATTGGCTGATTTGACGCAAGTATTAGAGCCGCGCACAGAGTTTCGTCCTTATAGTACCTCGCGTGTTTTTCGTATTATGACGTCAGACTATGCAGAAGCGACTTTAGTGCCTAAATTGGTCAAGGCGTTACGTTCTGAAGCGCCTAATGTCATTCTGGATTTTTTGACACCATCCGACGTCTCCTATCGCGATATGGAGCAGGGGCGTGTTGATTTGGCGATTAACCGCTTTAATGAGATACCCCAGAGTTTCCACCAAGTACTGGTATGGCGTGATACTTTTAGTTGTTTGTTATCTTCAGAAAGCCCTTATGCCAACCGTTTTAATTTAAAAAACTATCTGAAAGCTCAGCACGTTTGGGTTTCTAAAACGGGTATGGGCGTGGGATTTGGGGTGAATCCAGAAAAATCTGGTGGCTTGGGTTCTATCGATCAGGCACTCCAGCGTTTGGGGCAAAAGCGCCAAATCAGTGTCTTTACCCGCCATTATCAAATGCCAGCCATGCTAGCTGCTAACAAAGATTTGATTGCGACCTTGCCCACTCGTGTGGCAAAAATGCAGGCCAACAATGACAGCATTAAGATGGAAGAACCACCATTTTTTATCCCTGAGTTTGAGCTAACTATGGCATGGTCACCTTTACTACAGCACCATCCAGCACATCGATGGTTACGCCAGCTCATCATGCATGTGGCACGTCAAATTGTTGATGAAGAAGAGAATCCACCGCAAGAAATTCCGGTGACGAACCATTTATTTTGATGGTCATCTATTTTCTGAAACGTTCGATGACAATTTTTGAGTGACCTATCTCTCGATAATATACCCACTATTTATTAAACCAGCCTTATGGCTGGTTTTTTATTTGTACATTCTATAAAGCGTTTAATCTGTTGACATTTCTTGCCTAAAATTTAGGTTTATTCACTAAGACAGTCACATTCTTAACATCTTACGCACACTTCTTCATAACTTGTAAAACTACTCACTGGGTATTTTGTTATTATCAATGGACATTAAGAAAAAAGAGAATTAGGAGGTCTATTGTTAAGCTATAAGCTATTATTTAAATTTAAAAAATACTAATAGAGTATGACAATCCAAGCCCTAACGATATGAATTTTCTAAATTATAAAATGTTAAACCAATAAAATATTCCAATAAATAAGGACAATCATCATGGCAGATATTATTACCGTAAACCCAGCAACGGGCGAAGATATTAAAGAATATAACTATATGAGCACTGATGAGGTCAACAGTATTGTTGATGCCTCACATCAAGCATTCTTAGAATGGCGTAAGACCAGCCATGAAGAGCGTGCAAAAGTCATCACCTCTATTGGTGAGACGTTGATGAAATACAAAGAAGAGCTGTCTAAGCTAATGACGGAAGAGCGCGGTAAGCTCTATAGCCAAAGTCTGCAAGAAATAGACTTGTGTAAAGCCATTTGCGATTACACCGCGGAAAAAGGTATCGCCGCGTTAGCAGATGATGAGCGTGACATTGAAGGCATGAAAAAAGGTATCGTTACCTATCAGCCTATCGGCGTCATTTATGGTATGCAACCTTGGAATTTCCCAGCGTATCAAGTATTCCGTTATACCATTGCCAACTTGATGGCTGGCAATAGCGTTTTGCTCAAGCATGCAGCAAACGTGACGGGTTCGGGTCTATTGATTGAAAAAATATTTCATGAATCTGATTTGCCAAACGATCTTTTCCGTACGATTTTAATCGATCATGATCAATCAGAAAAATTAATCGCTCATGATAAAGTACGTGGTATCACGCTTACAGGTAGTGATGGTGCGGGTAGTATTGTGGGACAGCAAGCTGCAAAAGCAATCAAAAAAGCGGTTTTAGAATTGGGTTCAAACGATGCCTTCATCGTTTTAGAAGATGCCGATTTAGAGCTAGCAGTAGAAACCTGTACCCAAGCGCGTCTCGTCAATAATGGCGAAACTTGCGTTGCAGCGAAACGTTTCATCGTCGTTGATAGCATATATGAGGATTTCCGTAAGCGTATTATCGAAAAATTCGAAAATGCAAAATCAGGCGATCCAATGGCTGAAAGTTCTGCTTTGGGTCCATTGGCGCGCAAGGATTTGCAAGAAAAGTTACATGAGCAAGTAGAAGAAAGCATCAGTAAGGGTGCTACCATTGCAGTTGGTGGTAAGCTACCAGAAGGCAAAGGCAGCTTCTATCCAGCGACTATTTTGGAAAATGTCGAAAAAGGTCAGCCTGCTTATGACGATGAATTGTTTGGGCCAGTCGCCGCTTTAATACGTGCGAAAGATCAAGATGACGCATTGCGTATTGCTAATGACAGCCGTTATGGTTTAGGTGGCGCTATCTTCTCCAAAGACGAAGAAAAAGCCATTCGCTTAGCGCGTGAAGAGTTTGATACTGGTATGGTTTATATCAATGGTTATGGCCTTGCAAATCCAGCACTGCCATTCGGTGGAGTGAAAAACTCAGGTCATGGTCGTGAGCATGGTGGTTTTGGTATTAAAGAGTTTGTTAATATCAAAGGTCTACATGTCCACAATGGCTAATAGTATTTATAGTCAAAGCATTTATAAATGGGTACGGTGTTAACCTTGCTTGCTGTACAACGGTACTACCTGCACTCGGTTGCCTTGTACCCACTTTAAACTGCCTCGACTATAGACGCTTTATTGTTAAGAAATTCTAAGCGTTTATTTATAATAAATACCGAAAAGCCCCATCATTCAATAGTGAGTGATGGGGCTTTTTTATGGTTAATGATTTTTCAGCAACGAGGGGATTTTGTGATTCGTAACGATTTTTGCTGTTAAATGCTGTCAAATAAGGACACGTTCTAACTGTCTAAATACAGCTTCAAAGGCAAAGTCGGCAAAAAAGTACTTTGTGGATTGTGTGTTTGATCGTGATTCAACGAAAGCACGCCTTTTGCTAACAATGCAACGGTCCAAGGCAGCAGCTGATGCTCAAGCTTTTGCACGCGTGCTTGTAGACCATCTGTTGTATCTTTTTGAGTGACTTCTAGCAAGGCTTGGGTCAAGACAGTTCCAGCATCAAGCTCAGCGGTAACCACATGAATACTACAGCCATGATGCCGCTCACCTGCTTGTATAGCACGTTGATGGGTATCAAGACCTTTATAAGCTGGTAGCAGAGAGGGATGCAAATTAATCATTGGTGCTGGCGCGTTATCGATAAAGGCGGCGCTCAATACCCGCATAAAACCAGCCAGGACAATGAGGTCTGGTTGCCATGCTTTCAGCTGATCGCTGGCATGCTTCTCAAAGGTCTGAATGCCCATACGTTTGCCGTTTGCCACGTGTGACAATATGGCTACAGGGATAGCAGCGTCATTGGCACGTGTGATGGCATAAGCGTCATCACGGTTGCTAATGACACCTACGATCTCAATCGGCAGCTCGCCTGCTTGCATCGCATCGATTAACACTTGCAGATTGCTGCCACTACCCGATACCAAAACAACCACTCTTAAGGGTTTGGTAATATGGTCAGTAGGATTAACCGATGCAGTATTAATCGACATTAACGGTATACCACTGCATCTGTGTCGCGCGTGACCATTTCGCCCAACTGCCATGCGGTTTCACCAGCATCGTTTAACGTCTTGATTGCTGCTTCTGCTTTATCTTTAGGGACAACAATGACAAACCCGACGCCACAGTTAAAGGTGCGATACATCTCACTTTGCTCGATATTACCTTGCGTTTGTAGCCAAGTGAACAGCTCTGAAAACTGCCAGCTGTTAGTATCGATACTAGCAGCCAAGCTCTCTGGTAGCACACGAGGTAGGTTGTCGGTCAAGCCGCCACCTGTGATGTGTGACATTGCATGTAACGCTGCACTGCCAAGCGTATCTTGCAAGGCTTTAATGGCTTTTACATAAATGCGAGTAGGCGCCATCAGGGCGTCTTGAATCGGTTGGCCATCTAGTTGCTTATCGCTGCTAGTGATATCAACACCGCTGACTTCGATGACTTTGCGAACCAATGAATAACCATTAGAATGAGCGCCACTTGAGGCAAGCGCAATCAATACATCACCTTCAGCGACATTTTCGCCTGTGATGACTTCGGCCTCTTCGACCACGCCCACACAGAATCCAGCCAAGTCGTAATCCTCATCTTGGTACATACCTGGCATCTCAGCAGTTTCGCCACCGATAAGCGCGCAATTTGCAAGCTTACAGCCTTCGCCAATACCAGTGACGACAGTAGCCGCAGTGTCGATATCGAGTTTACCAGTTGCATAATAATCTAAGAAGAATAATGGCTCTGCACCGCAAACCAATAGGTCATTGACGCACATAGCGACCAAATCAATACCGATAGTGTCATGACGATTCAGTTGTAAAGCCAGTTTTAGCTTAGTACCGACGCCGTCTGTACCTGAAACCAATAAAGGAGAGGTGTAACCAGTTGGAATGCGACAAAGCGCGCCAAAGCCGCCAAGTCCGCCCACAACCTCAGGACGAGAGGTGGCTTTTGCCACTGATTTAATACGTTGAACCAGCGCATCGCCAGCATCAATATCAACGCCAGCATCTTTGTAGCTTAAAGAAGGCTTGTTGCTCATGGTCATCTCACAAATTTTATAGGGAATGAAGGTCAGTCAGTAGAAAAGCGAGTTGGTCGTGTTAATTCTGCAGATAGTGCGCGCATTATACCCAAAAATGACCCACACTCGCAAAGCAACTTGCCGATATTTGGCCGATATTTCACTAGGATTTGCTACAAGTCATCAAGAATGAGTCAAGAAACAAAAAATGACTGATTTTTTGTTGGACTCTGCGATAATAGAACGCTAAATTTATCTCGTTTTTATGACCATTTTCAAAATGAAGACACGCCCTATTCATTATCGTGATGTTATGGCCCAGCAAAACACGTGAACCTTAATCACGGTACTGTCTTAAATTAGCCTACTCACAGGATTTCTTATCATGACAAACCAATCAATAGATCCCTTTTTTCGGCGCTTATTTATTGTCGTTGGGATAGTGGTGGCTGTTTTTCTATTGTATTTGATGCTACCAGTGATTGTACCGTTTGTCTTTGCTTTCGTACTCGCTTATTTATTCAATCCGCTGGTCAAGCGCTTGTCGAGACACCTCAAGCGTTGGGTGGCGATTATCATTGTTTACTCGACCATTACTTTAGGAATGGCGCTGCTACTTTGGTGGTTGATACCGACATTGTGGCATCAGTTGCAAGCAGCATGGGAATATTTGCCTAAAGTTTTAAATTGGTACAATCAAGTGGTACGTGAGTGGTTCATCAATAACAGCCGTATTCGTCTGCCGCAACTAGAGTCCAAAGAATTCTCTGATACATTGATGGATTACATGCAAACAAATTATAAGTTTGCAGATGCCAGCACCATGATGAGCCAAATCATTGCTTCGAGTATGAATTTTATCAATAGTGCAGGACTGATTGTGTTGGTACCGATTTTGACCTTTTATTTTTTATTCAATTGGGATCAGCGGTTGCACACATGGAAGATGGCGCTTCCGGCTTCTTATTGTAAACAAGTCGTCAATATCGCCCAAGAATGTGACCGTGCGCTGATGGCTTTTATCAAAGGTCAGTTATTGGTAATGGTGTTATTAGGGGCAATTTACGCGATACAGTTGCAGCTCATCGGACTTGAGCTTGGACTTATCATTGGTATGGTTGCTGGTATCGCAAGCTTTGTTCCTTATTTAGGGTTTGGTATTGGTTTTATCGCCGCCATCATTGCGTGCTTATTTCAGTTTGGCTTGAATTGGACGTATCTGTCATTGATCGTTGGGGCATTTTTAGTCGGACAAGCCGCAGAAGGGTATGTCCTACAGCCATTGTTATTAGGCGATAAGATTGGTCTATCGCCGCTGTGGGTTATCTTTGCGGTATTAGCGGGTGCAAGTTTATTAGGTTTCGTTGGTATGCTGATTGCGCTGCCTGTATCTGCCGTTCTTAATGTATTATTCCGTCATTTATATCAGTATTACCGCTCAACGGATTTTTACAAAGGCCGTAAACAATTGGTTCTGTTTGAAAAAAATTAAGTGATTTATTGTTAAATCAATAAGATAGTGAAATGTAGACTGGGATTGGTGAAGTAGAGAAAAGGAGACTGGGTGCGGTTAAGAAGTAAAAGACTTGTCAGTCATTTTGTAAATATGTTATATATAGGCAGAGTATTGCTAGCGTCAGCCATTAATAAATGAATTCTTAATCAGGTCTGTTTTGATTACGCAATTTTTCGTTTTATTGGTGGTAAAAAAGACGACATATTAACGTACCAAGTCTTTATTCAAAATTATAAAAGCCGTTCAAAGCAAGTTATTAATGGTGTATCCTTTTTTAGATTGCATTACGCAACACGAGTTGACGATTCATGGCAGAAGCACAGCTAAGTCTCAATCTGGACATTAAGCATGATGCAAGTTTAAGCGACTTTGCAGGTCCTGGTTGGATGTCGATTATTGATGCAGTACGACAACTACATGTTGGCTTAATTGGTCAGTTATATTTGTTTGGCAGCCCTGCCACTGGCAAGTCTCATTTACTATCTGCTATTTGTGAATCATTTATTGAAATGGACAAGTCGGCCATCTGTTTGTCTCTCAATGAGCTGATTCATACCGATGTTCATGTACTCTCTTCTTTAGAGAATTTTGATCTGATTGCAATTGACGATTTAGAAGTGCTAGAGCAAAGTAGCCAGTGGCAAGAAGCGTTATTTCATCTAATCAATCGTAGTCGCGAAGGGCAACGTCAGTTATTGTTTGCTGCAAATAAGCCTGCGGGTGATCTGCCTTTTCAACTGAGAGATTTGCTGACTCGCTTGGCACAAGCACCTACGTTTAAAGTCCCTAATGGTGAGAACCAAGCGGATCGTCAGGCATTGTTGCAGTCTATTTTACGGAGGCGTGGTTGGCAATTTGATGGTCGAATTATTAATCATTTGCTGACTGAGGGGCCACATCGTATTGGGGCGATGATGGAAGTGCTCAATTATATTCAGCCGATGTTTTCTAACCTTGGTCGTAGCAATATATCCAAAGCGGTCATCAGTGATGCCTTGCGTACTATTGACGAGCAAACCCTTGTAGCAGAGCTGGCCGACATTGCTCAAGAAACCCAAGTAGATAATGACGCAGCCGATCAAGATCAACATACAATGCCACTTGATTTTTAGCATTAAGAACACAAATTTTTCTACCAAAATGCCTTTACTATTAATGGAATCACTTATGAAACCCAATGTTTCTTTGCTAAAAAAAATGACCATCAGCACGTTGCTTATTGGTGCTGCTTCTGTTCCTATGCTCACGCAAGCAGCTGTCACTTTATTGGTTGATGACCATATAAAAGTAACAGCCATTAACGGGCAAGAAGTTCAGCAAAGTGCTTTTCAGCCACTGACGAAAAAATTCACGCTTGATCCGGGGCAACATGCCATTACCGCTAAGTATGATCGTTTGTACAACTTGCGCCGTGACGAACATGACTATTTGCGCTCAGGAAATGTGAGTGTGACAGCAGAGTTGGCAGACAATCAAACCTATCGTCTCACCATGCCGAATCAGCCAGAAGAGTATACAGCAGCCAAAGAATATGCCAAACGTCCAACTTTGGCCGTGCAACAGAACAATACAGTGATTGCCAGTCAACAAGGAATGGCAGGCAGCCAAGGCGGCTTGCTATCAGGTTTGGGTAAAGCGTTGGGTGGGGTGTTTGGTGGCGCCGATGACGCTGAATTACAGAATCAGCGTGCTATTGCAGCACTCGGTCAACCCTCTGTCGCTAGCCAAAGTAATACGAATGCAGGTACAGTGGCTACTACGAATCAAACTATGAGCATGGGTTCATCTGCTAATACACTAGATCAATTTATGCAGATCTGGCTACAAGCAACGCCTGCTGAGCGTGAAAAAATGCGTCAATGGATGCAAAAATAAACGACTTTTTTTAAAACGTAAAACCATAAAAAAGCACCTAATTAGGTGC
>NZ_AUSW01000010.1 GCF_000471625.1 Psychrobacter aquaticus CMS 56 | reverse complement strand
CGTTATTCAGTTTGGCCTTTAAGTTATGTTAAGATGTTGGTTGGTCTAAGAAAATGATACTAGAATGGGTTTAACATGAAATTTGGTTTTCTTATCGATGATAAGGCTTTCGAGTGTGATGGATTTAAAGTAGCCCCTGTTATAGATTTCGATTCTATCTTAAAGGACTTCAAAAATTCAATAAGTGTTAGTAACGGTTGGTTCTATGGACCGCAAATAGAACTTGTAAAATAATCTTCTGAAAAGAAGTACTTCACATCTAATGCTCTAATAGTCCACCAATCATTCTTTCAAATGAGTTCTACGCATCAAATAACATCAACTGAAAGCTACTCTGATAATCATTTAAGATTTCTTATATTAGGTTAGGGATTTCTACAGGGTCTATATCTTACTCCAGAAGGGTACTCATGTTTAGGTCGTACAGCGTATAAACCAACCAGTTTAAACGGTCTGTTATTAAATGACAGTGATTATATAAATGGAATGGAACGCATAAACAAATTTTATATTAAATCAGATGAAGAAAAAAGAAATCAGATGTTTGCTTGTATTCATTGGTATTTAATAGGTCAAAACTCTGAATTTGATTGGGAAAGATTTGATTCACAGTATAAGGTCCTTGATGGGTTATATAGGCTTTCAGGAGCAAAAGCTAGCAATCATGCAGGTCGTCCAGTAGAGCTTGCTAAGAAGTACAATTTAAAATTACCGCCATGGGCAGAACTAGGCGAAGAAGGGAAAAGCAAACTTAGTACTCATAGAAATGAGCTAGTGCATGAAGCAAAATATGGCGGGCATCCAATTGGTTACGCATACCCAGACGAAAATTACAGCCTTGAGTTTAGGTCTTTTAACACAAAATTAATTGCTGGTGCCCTAGGTATAGATACCCCTTATTTAAATTCAGAACCAAAAAACCGAATACTTAGCGTGTGGAATATAAAATCATAATAAAGAGTTTCATTAGAAAACTTGTTACTTGAAGTTATTATAAACATCAAAACAACTCACCAATCTCAACATCTTCCTCAAAATCAAATCCTAATTGCTGGCTTTTACGCTGTTTCATTTGCTCGATACGCTGTTTACGTCCTACGATAAGCCGTAATACCTCTCGGCGCTGCTCTGTCGTCATCTCATGCCAAAACTGGCGCTCAGGACGACTGCGCAGGCAACCAAAACAATAACCTTTTTTATTGCTTTGACAGACACCGATACAAGGGTTGTCTATGTCAAATAGCTCAAACTGTGGATTCATGGCGGCTCCATCGCTACTACGGTCATTCCTTTGGTTGGCGCAAAACTAGGGTAATAGTCCTATTATGTCGCAAATACTGAATAATAGTGTGCCATATTATTGTTACTATTTTTGATAAACTGGTGCTATGCTCGGCTTTAATAAGCGACATCAAACAATCATAATAAAATTAATAAGCGAGATGACACGTGAATCTTATTTATATTCATGGACTAGACAGTGATGCCAATTCTACCAAAGGTATGTTGTTAGAAAAATACTGTCAGCGTCATCATCCTGATATTAAAGTCCTTCGCCCTGATCTAAATCAATCACCTGACCAAGTCTTTAATCACATACTGTCACTGATAGAAAACGTCGATAATAAAAACAGGAATATTGAAGGCACGCAGTTTGAGTCTACCAACACCGTATTAATAGGCAGCTCGTTAGGTGGGTATTTTTCTACCTTAATCAGCAATCATAGTGGTTGCCCTGCGCTATTATTAAATCCGAGTACCCAGCCACATATCACGCTACAGCGATTTACCAATGAAGCTAAATTATCCAGTGGTGACAAAGATATATTGTCCAATGATTATGTCCTACATTCGACCGCAGGTGGCTGGGATATTACCAATGCCGATTTGCAATGGTTTGCTAATTATCAGCTATCAGTCGTGAATCATCCAGACAAAGTCGCGGTACTCATCAAAGAAGGCGATGAGTTGTTAAATCCTGAGCTTGCTAAAGCCTTTTATCAAGGGCAGGGCGCAATGGTCACGGTACAAGCTGGAGGTGACCATAGATTTAGTGACTTTGAAGAACAATTACCGATGGTGCTCAAGCTATTACGGCAATTAGGCTAAGATTAAGTAAAAAGTAAATAGACGACATTATATGACGCAAGCGACTGACTATTACCGTCAACGTCGCTATTTTTCGTTATAATGGTTTAATAGAATTAATCGCACATGAACAGTTAAGGATGCATTTGTGAGTCAATATAATGCGCAATCGTTAGAAGTTTTAGAAGGACTAGAGCCAGTTCGTCGTCGCCCCGGTATGTATACCGATACCACTCGTCCCAATCATTTGGCGCAGGAGGTCATTGACAACTCAGTCGATGAAGCGTTGGCGGGTTATGCCAAAACCATAAAAGTTCAGCTCCATAGTGATGGTTCGTTGTCTGTCGAAGATGATGGACGCGGTATGCCAACTGATATTCATCCTGAGTTTAACCAGTCAGGTATTGAGCTGATTTTAACTCGCTTACATGCAGGCGGCAAGTTTTCGACCTCTAATTATGAGGTATCAGGCGGTCTACATGGCGTAGGTATTTCTGTCGTTAATGCGTTATCCACGCGCGTTGAAGTAACGGTATGGCGTGATAGCACCCAGTTTGATATGGCGTTTGAAAATGGCGCGCCAGTGACACCTTTGACTGAAACCGTCAGCTCAAATAAGCGCAAACGTGGTACTAGAGTGCAGTTTTGGGCGGATGGCAGCTTTTTTGATACGCCCAAGTTCAATGTGAAGCAACTCAAGCATAATTTAAAAGCAAAAGCAGTTTTGGCAGCTGGACTGACAATTGAATTCACCGATGATATTAACGATGAAAAGGTTGTTTGGCAGTTTACCGATGGCGTGGTTGAGTACTTAAACGAGCAGTTAGATGGTCTTGAGACGTTGCCGCAAGCGCCATTTTATTATAATCATGAGGCAAAAAATGGCGCGCGTGCAGGTATCACCTTTGCATTGTCTTGGTTGCCTGAAGGCGGTACACCGATTCAAGAAAGCTATGTCAACCTGATCCCAACCGCTCAAGGCGGTACGCATGTTAATGGTCTGCGCACCGGTATTTTAGAGGCGCTACGTGAGTTTTGTGATATTCACAATTTGCTACCCCGCAGTGTGAAACTGACGGCAGAAGACGTCTGGGACGGGGTCAATTATATCTTGTCGCTTAAGTTTTCTGAGCCGCAGTTTTCTGGCCAAACCAAAGAGCGTTTATCAAGTCGTGAAGCGGCAGGGGCAGTACAGAGCTTGGCAAAAGATGCCTTCAGTTTGTGGTTAAACCAACATGCTGATATGGGGACGCAAATTGCGGAACTGGCAATTAATAAAGCGGGTCGTCGCCTTAAGTCGGCCAAAAAAGTCGCTCGTAAAAAAATCACTCAAGGGCCTGCACTGCCGGGTAAATTGGCAGATTGTCGCGGTGATCTGCGTGATGGCGCTGAGCTGTTTTTGGTAGAGGGAGATTCTGCAGGTGGTAGTGCCAAACAAGCAAGGGATCGTCATTATCAGGCGATATTACCTCTGCGCGGTAAGATACTAAACACATGGGAAGTGTCATCAGATACGGTGCTATCAAGCCAAGAGATTCATGATATTGCTATTGCCATCGGTGTCGATCCTGCCTCCGATGATTTGTCTGAGTTACGCTATGACAAAGTCTGTATCTTAGCGGATGCCGACTCGGATGGCTTGCACATTGCGACATTGATTTGTGCATTATTCGTCAAGCATTTTCCTGCATTGGTCGATGCTGGGCATTTATTTGTAGCGATGCCGCCGTTATACCGAGTAGATGTGGGTAAAGACGTACATTATGCGCTAGATGAGCCTGAGCTTGAGCATATCTTAGCCAATGTTCCGGGTAATAAAAAAGCGCAAATTACCCGTTTCAAAGGTTTGGGTGAGATGAGTGCCGAGCAGCTACGTGAGACGACCATGAACCGTGATACACGGCGCTTAGTTCAGTTAGATATGGATGACATGATACTGACCAACAGCGTTATGGATATGCTACTGGCAAAAAAACGCGCGTCTGATCGCAAATCGTGGCTTGAGAATAAAGGCAACTTAGCAAATATTCCTTAAAAGCCTATAAAATTCAAATTAGTAGCACAATCTTAATGGTATTATAGAAGTATCTTTTATTATATGGTGCCGTCATGACATCAAGTTTTTTTAAGCGATTTAAACCTGCGAACTCTAAAGGCACACGCTCCAAAATATTACCTAAGCTTAGTAAAGAGCAGCTGGGTAATTTGGTTCCAAGACGAGGTAGCAAGGTTGCGCCAGTAATTGCATCAGGGTTACTGAGAGCGATGGGCTGGCGTAATGTTGGCGAGATTCCCAATGTTTCACAGGCAGTGGTGTTGGCATTGCCACATACTTCTAATGTTGATGGGATTTATGCGATTCCAAGCTTGTTTGCGCTGGATCTAAAAGTCAGTATTATGGCTAAGCATACCTTATTTAAAATACCGGTATTTGCTCAGCTATTAAGTTGGATGGGCGTGATACCGATTGTTCGAGAAAATAAAGGCTCTGTGCTGCAAGCAAGTATTGATAAGTTTAAAACTGGTGAGCCACTGTTTTTGGGGTTAGCGCCAGAGGGGACTCGCCAATATACTGAAAGCTGGAAAACAGGTTTTTATTATTTGGCATTGGGTGCTGGCGTGCCAATTTTACCCGTCGCCATGGATTACAAAACCAAAGAGGTGCGGTTCTTGTCACTGGTGTATCCTAGTGGCGATATCGAGGCTGACTTACCAAAAATCTATGCTCAGTATAAGGGTGTGATGCCGCGACATCCTGAGCGCTTGTCGCAGCCACTACAGAACATTAACAACTCACCTGACTAAAAGAGTTGTCGTAGCAGTTAGTACTATTAAATCCTTGGTTATGAAGTTTCTATAGATAAAAAGCCCCTGACATTTTGCATCAGGGGCTTTTTTAATCGATAAGTTTTAACGTTACTATAGTCGGTGAAAAGTAATATCGATACAACACGTACTGCTGATGCAAATTTTTCTTGCTTACTGTGTCTTCGCAGCTCGATGCTGCAAAAAATTTACACCAGCAATACTGTAGCGACTGTAAAGTATTTCAACTATATAAATGTTTTGCCAATATTTTTTAGAAATGTGGCTGGCCGTTAGAAGCGCTGACGCCGCCATCAACTGGCAAGTTAACACCAGTAATCATAGCAGCGTCATCGCTCGCCAAAAACGTAATGGCTGCTGCAATGTCTTCTGGCGTTGCAAGACGACCGAGGGCAGAACGGGCTAAGAATTTGTCGGTTTTTGCCGTGTTGTCCTGAATCGCGCTTGTCATATTGGTCTTAGTCACACTTGGATTGACGGCATTGACCCGGACGCCATCAGGCCCATGATCCAATGCCAGAGTACGTGTTAGATTGGTAACACCAGCTTTGGCGGCATTGTATGCGGCCAGATTCCAGTCGCCGCCCATACCCGAAAGTGATGAGACATTAACGATATTACCTTTGGTGGCGATTAAATGCGGCATAGCAGCTTGCGAAACATAAAAATTCCCATTTAAATTGATATTAATGGCTAAATTCCAGTCTTCAGTAGACAAGTCGGTTATTTTGCCTTGGATGGCTTTACCTGCATTGTTGACCAAAATATCAATTTTTTCAAACTTATCTATCACGGCTTTAACCATTTCTTGTACTTGGCTTTGTACGCTAATATCGCAAGTAATGGTCAGATAGTTGTCAGTATGAATCCAAGTATTATCTTGCGGAAATTCTTGAGTGGTTGCTTCTAGCGTTTCAGCAGTACGCCCTACCAAAACAACGTTAGCACCTTCTTGAGCGAAGCGAATGGCGGTTGCACGCCCAATACCTGTACCTGCACCTGTTACGATAACCGTTTTTTCTTTAAAGCGCTTCATCATGTTCAATCCTTGTTATTATAGAATGGTTAGGGGCTGTATAGAATTCGACCATGGCACTGACAGAGACTATTTTTTAGGCGATTCGAAGATAAAAATAGTAAGTATAGTCATACTATACGTCTATTTTTATCAATGAAGCGGCAAAAAAGAGTCCTGTCCCCTGACTTTATTATTGGGGCTGATGCTAAAACTGCCCCATACTGTGTTGCAAGTCTTGCTAAGGTATTAACATTATCATCGACTTGCGCCTTGTCTGGAACCGTTTTAGCGATCAGCAGTGCCTATTTGTGAGTTATATACAGCCCCTATTCAATGAGTTTGGTCAATGTATCTGAGAAAGGTCATGGCGCGCAGTCTATAATTTGTAAAGCTGCACACAAGCTGATGTGTCTTGATATCATCATAACAATTCATTGCGATGAAAGCGACTGTGTCTAATAGTGCTTATGTAGCTTAACTTAATTTAATAGTTTTATGCTTATAAGTAGCAATGTACCTTATAGCATGTCCATTCAACAATAAAGGGTCAAAACTGTGTCTCATCCAACGACGACAATAGCTGATAGAAGTTATCTTGCTAATGCGTTAAGCTGCTATTTGCAGTCAGATGCTGTAGTAATCACTTTAAACAACATGCAGTTTCTTGAATATAATTATGGTGCCTACTATAATGCTCGACGATATGATTATCAATTACCCTTAGGTAAGCTATCGCTATTTGAACTAACACTACATTTGCCACCTGATAGTAAACCAGCAGATATTGAGTCAGTACGCATGACAGCATTAAAGTCGGCGCTAATATGGCGAAAAACGTACTTATCTAAAAATAAAGAGAACGAAGCGATTGGCCATGATCTTCTGGTTGTTGCTATTCAATTCACTGAATGCACTAACAGTAGCAAGCAATGTCATTACCATGACCAGCACAATAACCCTCCAAACCGCCTAAAACATGATTTCGGTGTTCGCTATTTTAAGGAGGATTTAATTGTAGATACGAATGATAGCGCGGGGCAACTTCACGTATTTAGCTGGCACGATTGGCATTCCATATTGGCAATGCTACAGACACCCTGCGAGCTATGGCGGTTTTTGACGTATCGTTTAGAGCAGCTGCACGATTCAGTCACCACTCAGATGCCCAGCTTTGAATCAGAAGAGGCGCTCGCCACGCAGTTTTTGTATAGCACCTCACTATTGGCACCTGCCATCGTGATAGACAATGCCCTGATAAAATACAAAATTCAAGATCAGCCCAATTCAGCGCTGGTCGCTATGACGCTCGCTTACAGGCATCAAAGCACGACGGCGCTCATGTATCATCAGCATATGCATCAATCATCAACACTATGGTCGCAGCTTTGCTCACAGATGATAGAAGTATTCGAAGAGAAGGTAATAGGCGGCAGTCACGACAAAGCGCAGACAATAGTAGAGTTGACTTATTGGCATCAGCAATTACTGGATGAATCTTTGTTTTCGCGTCATGAATTGATTCGCACTCTCTATCGACATCCTAAACAGGGACAGAAATTACAACAATCAGGCTACGTGGTGCATCAGCATTCTTATGAGAGCTTGGGTCGACATTATGTGCTGATTTTTTATGGACAAGACCCAGAAGGGCAACATGGTAAAAGAGCGATTCAGCCGAATTTGGCAAAAATTGCACAAGATGTTGCCACGCGTTTACCGATCGCTGAGCTTCATCATGTCATCGTACTTGGTATCGATTTTATCAACGAGACTGACGATACTTTTATCGACATCGATTTGTGGATTCAACCAGTCGATGCAATGACCCCTCGCGAGCGTCAGTTAACCAAGCAATTGCAGCAACTTAAACGACAAGCCCATAAATAACATGCCCTAAAGAAATCCCATAAAAAAAGACAGCCTAGGCTGTCTTTTTTTTATCTAACATTAAAAAATGATTACTGCTTATTTATTAAGGTCGTCGTTAAAACCGTTACCAGGCAATAAATGGTCATCACTAACAATGTTGTTATTACTGATACCAGGATTACTCAAACCAGTGTTGTTAACGCTGTCGTTAGAAATATCACTGGTATTCACATGAGGTGTATTTACGACATCGGTACGCAAGTCAGTAGGTGATGTGCTAGGAGCTGATGGCGTACTTTTTGGTGTATTTTCACGTACTGAATCAGCAAATTTTTCTTGGGTTGAAGTACTTGGTTGGAGTGCTGATTTTGCTTTCGCTTCAGTGCGTTCTCTGTCCATTTTATCCTGCATTTTGCGTAAAAAGCGTGCAGCTGCTTCTTGACCACCTAGACCAAATGATAGGGCAAAGGCTACCGCGACAGCACCCAAGGTCAGGCCAAATGCTAGGTTTACGATAGAGTCAGCGATTCCCATCGCTTTTAGACCCATGGCAAGTACTAAGCCCATGATTAGTACGCGTACGATGTTTGCTAGGAATTGTGAGCCTTGCTCAGAACGCTCAACGACACCAGCAATGATATTAGCCAGCCAAAAACCGATGAACAGAATGATCGCGCCTAGGATGATATTGGCACCGAAAGCGATGAACATAGCGATGATGGCTGAGATAGCGCCAAAGCCTAATAGATCAGCGGCAGCAATCGAGGCAAACAACATGGCAAAAAAGATAATCGCATAACCAACGAGGTCAGAAATCTTCTGAGCGCCCATAGTTTCTTGTAAGCCAACTTTGGCAGGCAGTTGATTGATTTGAGTGTTTTCGATTAAGCCTTTGATGATGTTAGCAACCATACGTACCACATAAAAGGTCACTACTAGGATAGCCACTGCCATAAAGATGTTCGGCAATGCGTCCATGATTTTGTTCAGCATGTTGGTCGCAGGACGAGCAATAACATCAATTCTTAGGGCATTTAACGCAGCAATAATGGTTGGAATGATAACCACCAAAAATGCCAATGAACCAGCAATATTTGGTAGGCTGTTCTGTTCACTCAAGCCTGCTTTTGACGCCAGTTCTTGTACATTAAAGGTAGAGACAAGGTTGGTTACAATGCCGCGTACGACTTTGGCAATGATATAACCAACTACGAAGACCACACCTGCAATGAGAATGTTAGGAATAAAGCTAAAGATTTTATCGACCATATTGGTCAATGGAGCAAATAAACCATTAAGCTCTAACTGACCCAATACCATGGTCAATACCACCAACAAGATAAACCAGTAAACCATATCAGCAATCGTGCTGCTCATAGGTTTGACGCCAGCTTTATCACTTAAGCGCTCATCCATTGATGTTTTAGCCAATGCGGCATTGATGGCGGTACGTACAACAGTAGCCAATACCCAACCAATAATACCAACAGCGATCGCACCGATAAGATTAGGAATAAACGCCAATACTTGGTTGACCATATTCGCAAATGGTGCCGAAATAGAGTTCAAGTTCAATTGGCTAAGAGCCCCAGAAATCGCGATGACAAAGATAAACCAAAAAACAATCTTGGAGATAATACCTTCAAGATCATACGTTTTGCCAGTCGAAGAATTCATGCGTTGGTTTAGGTTAACTTTAGCCAATACGCCGCGTACCAATGCGGCAATGCCGAGTGCCACTAACCAGCCAATGATAAAAATTAAAATAGCGCCAATAATAGAACCAATAGGTCCACCAAGATAACCATTGAACGATGTATACGTTGGATTCATCTTATCCTCCTTTAATCATCATATAAAAGCCGCTAAAAAATATTATGAATCTGATTATTATTAAGCGAAATCAATATATAGATGGTTGTGATAAATAGTATTTTTTAATTGAGTTATACGGCAACATGATAATTTTGAGCATAGAGTCTCATCACATATAGTCTTATCAAAAGTGTTTTTTTGACCGGAATCAACTGCCTCGTAATCTGTTGATTCAGTAACAAGATATCTATTCAACGATAAAAACTTACACTCGGTTACTTATCACCTTAGCTAATTCAGCTTATCTGATGTATTGATGGATTTAAAGATAGAAAGCTTAACGTGATACTGTATTTGTGTGATAACTTGTTATCACGGCGGGAAATAGTAACATAGACTGTACATTCGCCTGATAATTTCACCCCAAACATGGCTCCTAAAACCAAGATTTGTTATGATAGAAGCATGTGACATCTCGCCACTATTCTTACCATTTGAGAGTACTTTATGAAAAAAATCACTACTTTAAGTGTTAGTGCACTTGTGAGTGCTATGTTGTTAATCACTGGTTGCAGTACCAACAACGGCAACCAAGAAACAGCGGCAAAAAGCGTTTCTATCACCGAGCAAAGCCCAGCCACTGAAAAAGTGGGTTACAGCTTGGGCTTTATGATGGCAGAAGGCAATAAAGAAGCCGTGCAAGACTTGAATCTTGATACATTTGAGCAGGGCTTTCGTGATGGCTACGAAGGTAAAAAGTCCGCATTGACCCAAGAGCAAATGCAAGAAGTATTGATGACGTATCAAAAAGAGCAAGAAGAGCAGTTTGCTAAAGATATGGAAACCAAGGCAGGAGAAAATAAAACCAAAGGTGCTGCATACTTAGCAGAAAACGCTAAAAAAGAAGGCGTAAAAACCACCGCTTCTGGCTTACAGTACAAAGTCATCACTGCAGGTACGGGTAAATCACCAAAAGCGACTGACGTGGTTGAAGTGAACTACGAAGGTAAATTGATTGATGGCACAGTATTCGACAGCTCTTATGAGCGCGGTGAGCCAATCGAGTTCCCATTGAACCAAGTTATCGCTGGCTGGACCGAAGGTCTACAGTTGATGAAAGAGGGCGGAAAATACGAATTCTATATCCCGTCAGATATCGCTTATGGCGAAGCGGGCAACGCAGGTATCGAGCCTAACAGCACCTTGATCTTTACCGTTGAGCTGCTAGAAGTAAAATAATGCACTATTAGCATTTATACAGCATAAAAAGCCTTCATAATTGTTATGAAGGCTTTTTTATAGATAAGTGTTTTTATATTGTATAGTTGGTGGAAAGTAATATCGATACAACACGTGCTGCTGGTGCAAATTTTTCTTGCTTGCTGTGCCTTCGCAGCTCGATGCTGCAAAAAATTGACACTAGCAGCACTGTAGCGATTTTAAAGTATGTCAACTATATGACTGTGAGAGCCGAAAAAGCGCTACCAATTCGACTATTAATTATAGGTTTTTTTGGAAGACTTTGGAGTTACGACCATTGTGATACTTTTCTTGACGAGGTTCAGGTAAGGCGCTGGCATCAACTTCAGCAAAGCCTTGCTCGACGAACCAATGTGCCGTCCGCGTCGTTAAGACAAACAATTTATGCAGACCATGACTGCGTGCTTGTTGCTCCAAAAACGCCAGCAAGTCAGCACCGCGACTGCCGCTACGATACTCAGGATGTACCGCAACGCAAGCAACTTCCGCTGAATCGGCATCTAGAGGATAAAGGGCAGCACAGCCTAAAATCATACCATCCCGCTCGATGACGCTATAGTGTTCAATCTCTTGCTCCAAGCGCTCGCGTGAGCGGCTGACTAAAATACCTTGTTCTTCTAAAGGTGACAATAGCTCAATCAGTCCGACCACATCATCAATGTCGGCGCGACGAATCTCTTCGTAAGGGTCATGGCTAATAAGCGTACCAGAACCATCACGGGTGAATAATTCCTCTAGTAGTGCACCATCTTTGGCATAGGAAATAATATGTGTGCGATGAACGCCTTGACGACACGCGTTACTGGCACAGCTCAAAAAATAATTGATCTCACAATTCAAATCACGATCACGCAAAAAGCGATCGACTTCGTTTGGAATCATTTCGCGTAGCAAACGGTCATTGTGATTGATGCCAGTTTCCTCACCCAAAAATATGAGCTTATCAGCCCCAAGTGCCACGGCCGCGCTAAGCGCCACATCTTCCGCCAGTAAATTAAAAACTTCGCCAGTCGCTGAATAACCCATTGAGCCCAAAATCACGATATGGTCGTGCAAGAGATTGTTTTTAATGGCTTCAACGTCGATAGAGCGTACTTCTCCAGTCATTTGGTAATCGACACCATCACGAATACCATAAGGACGAGCGGTGACAAAATTGCCTGAGATGGCATCGATGCGCGAGCCATACATAGGTGAGTTGGCAAGCCCCATCGATAGCTGTGCTTCAATCTGTAAGCGAATTGCCCCCACTGCTTGTAAGATGGAGGGCATAGCTACCCTTGGGGTAATGCGAATGTCTTGATATAGGGGAGAGGTGATACCCGTATCGTTGAGATTTTGCTCAATTTGCGGTCGTGCCCCATGTACCAATACGAGTTTGATACCCAAACTATGTAGTAAGGCAAAATCGTGAATAAGCGTACTAAAATTAGGGTGATTGACCGCCTCACCACCAAACATAATCACGAAAGTTTTGCCGCGATGAGTATTGATGTACGGAGCAGAGTTACGGAACCAATGGACGTATTCAGGGTTAATTTGTGGCATAGCGCTAGTAGTCATAATAAGGGCAGTAGTCGTTAGAATAAAAAAAGGGGCGTAGCAAAAAAATGCCTATCGCTAAAGATTTACCATAGCAAAAAACGCCGTTATGAGCTATCTTTTATTTCAGTAGTGTTAATCAATCTTTAAAGCTTATTTGCGATATACACAACCTCTACACGGGGTTAGTATACGCACAAACACTTTTTGTTATGCTAAACGCTATTGCTTTACCAGCTGCGTTTTACCGATATATTAACTAGGGATAATGAAGACCATGAAAATAAATAACCAATTTGCTAGTCCATTTAGTGCTTGGAGCGGACATCGCTTATTTCACGTTGTTGCTGGTACGCTCATTGGTGCTATGGTAGTAACGCAAGCCTCAGCGATGTTGCCAACGCCAGAGCAAGCAGTGGATGGTTCAGTTGCTGTGCAGACAAGCAATAATCAAAGCCACAACTCCAATGCACAAGCCGTTAATAGTAAAATTACAGCATCATTGATTAGTGTTGATGCCAATGGACAAGAAATTTTGGTTCCTGTCAATGCCAACACTCGTCTGCAAACTGGTAATGTTTTAGAATATCAAGGATATTTTACTAATACCAATGCTGACAGAGTCCGTAAAATGACGGTAACGATGAGTATCCCTGAGCAAGTGGAATTATTAAAAGCGGTATCGCCTGATTTCCCATACGGCAGTGCGGATGGCAATACGTTTGCTCGTATGCCGTTACGTGGAAAAATTGATAATCAATTGCAAGAAATCCCATTAAAGTACTATAAAGCGGTGCGTTGGGATCTTGAAGGTCTTGGTCTCAATGACACCGTCGTGGTCAAATATCGCGCGCGCGTTAAATAAGTCATGCGTTTGATGTGATGTTTTGCTCAATCGCTCTTTATTCCAGCAGAAAAGCACTACGGTTCATGACTGTGGTGCTTTTTTTCGTTAGAGTTTTGAGGCTTTTAAATGCCTCGTTTACTAGGGCGTGTCCTCATTTTTATAACCATTTTCAAAATGAGGACACGCCCTAATCAATCAGAGCGTGGCGTATTTACTTTGGGATTTTTGTTTAATCAATTGTTTAATGGCCTCAATTTGTGGGGTCGTGGCTTGCGTGCCAGCAGTGATGAGGGCGCGGCGCTGACGGGTGTCTATTGAGCTGATATGACCCACATCAGGCATAATGACGATATCAGCACGATCCCGTTCATAACGCATGACTGAGCTACGATTGGTACTTGGCTGAGCGATGATATTATTTTCTAGAAATCCCCAAAAACTGCTCAATGAGTTTAGAGTGGGCATTTTATTTGTAGTAGGCGAGCTGCCATTAATATTAGTGCTGGTCACATCGACAGCAATGACAATATCAGCGCCCAAATCACGCGCGCTATCAACGGCTACTAAACTCACCACGCCACCATCGATGTATTTTTTGCCGACTTTTTCAGGAATACGTGGGGCGATAAAAATATTGGGCACGCTACAGGATGCTTGAACGGCAAGCCCAGCATCGCCCGTGGTAAAGACTGATTTTTTTAAGGTGTACTTTTCGGCGGCGACCGCCGCAAAGCTGATTGGGAAATCTTCTATGACTCTGCCGCCTACTTTAGTATTGATGAAGTTTTTGAGTTTGATGCCTTCGATAAATCCTTGATTGGATAATACAAAATCTGTCAATTCGCTGTCAGTCGTGGTCAGTGCCAATTGTTCAAGTTGTGTTGGTGTATAGCCGCTGGCGTATAAGCTGCCAACCAAACTACCAACGCTGGTGCCAACGACGAGTGTTGGTGTAATACCGTTCTCTTCTAATGCTTTAATCACGCCAACATGAGCAAAGCCTTTCGCACCGCCACCGCCCAATACCAACGCGACACTCGGCTTCTTTATTTCAGGTACTAGAGGCGTTGGCGTCGCTGGGGGTAAAGTGCTACAAGCACTGATAGACAGCCCTAATGCTGCAAGCAGACTCAGACGTGTTGATACTAAATGATGACGGTATTGATGTTGGAGCGTAAGAGCAGACATAAAAAAGACCTTATACGATTGCCAAATGCAGAAAAAGGACAGCAGTTATTGATATGATAACAATGACCTATTTGGCTTTAACGCCATACAAAACAGTATTACCAAATCGCTGCGCATAAGCAATCGGATTGTCAGTTATAATCATAATGACTGAATGTCTCTAAAACTTAAAAATAATATCGTTAGGATCCTTGATGCCAATATCAGCCAGTCATTCTTCAGTGAGCTCATCAGACCATTTTAGGTCTGAGCTGCCAGTCTCGGCGCTAGATATGCCAGTGACAGTGCTGGCAGGTGTCGGATCAAAAGTCGCAGAACAATTGGCGCAATTGAATATCAAGCGAGTATTTGATTTATTGTTACATTTGCCACGTGATTACGAGGATCGTAGCCGGCTAGTCTCTATCGCAGAAGTAGGGCATGGGCAATCTGCATTAATCACTGGGCGTGTGGTACATGTCGATATCAAGCGCAGTGGTATGACGGTCGTCATAGATGATGATACAGGTACGATCTCCTTGCGGTTTTTTAAGGTCTATCAAGGTCTTGCGCAAACGATGAGTTTGGGCACGCAATTACAGTTATTCGGTGAGGTCAAAGTGAGCCGTTATGGTAAACAACTGCATCATCCTGAATATCAGATTATTACGGATAGTGCTGCTATGACCAATACTGGCTTGCAGCCGATTTATCCTAGTGTAAAAGGTTTGCATCAGAATAAACTGCGGACATTGATTAAGTTGGCATTACAGACCGTGCGCAGCCAAGGTTTGCCAATGACACTCTTTACAGCGGCTGACTTTGCTGTTGTTGCTGACTTACCTTTAGCGCCTTTCGAGCCAAAAAAACCAGTGACCATAGAGACGTATCCAGAAGATATATTCTCCACATTGGCGCGTAGTGTGCCTGATAATGCTATTGGCAATAGTGTTAACGACGCCCGTGCAACTGCTTATAATGCCAGTCATGATATCAATACAGTCGCTAGTAGAACGATTAATAATAACGTCTATAACCTGACGATATTTGAAGCACTCGTATTACTGCATACGCCGCCCACTTATACCGATGCAGGTCAACAATATAAACTGTTGACGCAATTAAGTGCGCGTACACATGCGGCTTGTCAACGTTTAATCATTGAGGAGTTGACTGCCCATCAGCTCAGTTTGCTATATCGTCGCCAGCAATTGCATCAGCATAAAGCGCCCAAATGCGCCATTAAAAGCCCACTTGCTGACGCGTTGTTTGTGGCCTTGCCTTTTGATTTAACAGGTGCACAAAAACGAGTCATGAAAGACATTACGGCGGATATGGCAACCTCGATTCCGATGCTGCGATTGGTACAAGGCGATGTGGGTGCTGGTAAGACCTTGGTCGCAGCAGGGGCAGCAGGCTATGCTCTTGATAGTGGCTGGCAAGTGGCGGTCATGGCACCGACAGAAATCTTGGCAGAACAGCATTTACTTAACTTTAAAAATTGGTTTGAACCATTGGGCATCGGTGTTGGTTGGCTGGCGGGTAAGCAAACCGCGAAGCAGCGCCGTGAAGCGTTAGAGGCGGTGAGCGAAAATACCGTGCAGGTGGTCGTTGGCACGCATGCCCTGTTTCAAGAGCAGGTGCAGTTTGCCAAATTGGGGCTGGTTATTATCGATGAGCAGCATCGGTTTGGCGTTGAGCAACGTATGGCATTGACCAATAAAGGCGTGGCTAATAGTACGCCGCATCAGCTAATTATGACGGCAACCCCGATTCCGCGTACGCTTGCGATGAGTGTTTATGGTGATATGGATACCTCGATTATCGATGAGCTACCACCCGGACGTACGCCCATTACTACTGTAACCATCGACCGCAACCGCCGCGATGAGGTGATTGAGCGCATTGCAATTAATTGCGAAGCAGGTAGGCAAGCATATTGGGTGTGCTCACTGGTAGAGGAGTCTAGTGTGCTGGACGCGCAAGCGGCTGAAGCGACTTATGAAGATTTAAATGAGCGATTGGATATTCGTATTGGACTGGTACATGGCAAAATGAAGTCAGCGGACAAACAAGCCATCATGCAAGCGTTTAAAGCAGGTCATCTGGATTTGCTGATTGCCACAACGGTCATCGAAGTGGGCGTCGATGTGCCCAATGCCTCATTGATGGTCATTGAAAATGCGGAACGCTTGGGACTGTCGCAACTGCATCAATTACGCGGGCGCGTCGGACGTGGCTCAACCAAGAGTTACTGTGTGCTACTGTACCAAAAGCCATTATCAGAAACGGGTACTGAGCGCTTAAATGTCTTGCGTGATAGCACCGATGGCTTTGTTATTGCCCAAAAAGATTTAGAGCTGCGCGGACCGGGTGAGCTTTTGGGGAAACGTCAAACGGGTAACGTGGGTTATTACTTGGCCGACCTCATTCGTGATGAGCAATTATTTGCAATCGCTCAGCGTTTGGCCAAGCATTTGATTGCAGATCCTACGCGCAAAGCAGATGTCAGTCAGCTTATTCATCGCTGGATGCCAGAGGCGAGTCGTTATACCAATGCTTAAGTGTTTCATCTTAATATCTTAGTTAAGTCGTTGACCCAATTGATCGATATAAAAGTGTTCGCCATCTATACTTACTTCCGCTATGCCATTACGAAAATAACGAGAGTCATCGAATTGATAAGGGATGATCAACTGACCACTATGATCTGCATAACCCCACTTTTCATTCTTTTTGACTGCCATAAGTCCTTCTCTAGAAGGCATTGCTTTGTCGTATTGCATAGCAGTTAGCATCTGTCCTGATGGCAGAATATAACCCCATTTATCGACAATCATAACCGCTGCCACTCCTTCAAAAAACGGATCAGCAGCGTCGTATATAAAAGGCGTGAGTAACTTGCCTGAGGTATTAATGAGCGCATACTTATAGGCCTTTCTAACGAAAGCAACGCCATCTTGAAACCTAGCAGCAGCATCATAAGTAAATGGAATAATAGTCTTACCTTCTATGTCTAGATAGCCATACTTACCATTCAGTTTGGCAACTGCTCTGTTGCTATTATAGTCACTTATTTCCTCGTAAATAAAAGGTACATGGGTAGTGCCTTTCTGATCAATCATTCCCCATTTGCCTTTTTGTTGGACCGAAGCATAGCCTTGTTCAAAACCTTCATATGCAACAGCTTGATAGTGAATTGGAATCTGTATATCACCTTGAGAGTTTAAAAATACCCAGCCACCAGCGTCAGGATTAAAGATGCCATTAGGCGGGTTTTGGTTTACTGCCGCTAGCCCTTCAGAGAAATCATTCGCGTCATCGAATATAAACTCAGTAATAAAATGTCTTTGCTTATTGATATAAGCGCTCTTCTTAGTATCAAAATCCATGACTACTGCAAACCCTTCTGAAAAACGATGAATCAAGTCGTACTTTGTTGGAATTACCTCCACGCCATTCGCATCAATGGCGCCATAATGAGGCACGTACTCAACAATGGCCATACCATCTTGCAGACAATCTAGAGAGGTATAAGCGCCAGATTGAAACTTTGGATGCACACAGTATTCAACCTCAGAACTGCTAGCTTGCGCGTAGCTACTAATAGCCAGTGTGCTCATAGCAAATGTGCCGAGAATCATTAGCTTTGAGAAATTCATCAACTTATCCTAGTAGAGGTATTGTTAGTAATAGATATTCATAGATTTATTTAAAGACATTGTTATCCCATAGTATGTTATTAAACGCATAATTTAATAGCAATTTTCACTGTTGTTTTATTAAAAAATTCATTCGTTATTGGCCTTATGATTCTTAAAAGAAAAACCATTAAAACGTTTGACTCAATCAATTGATTGATTAATAATAATCCATGACAAAATTATCTGAAATTGACTTTGAAACCGCGCTTGATCGAGTCGAAGCCGAGCCTAATAGTAGCGCCGCCTCAATTTTAAGATGCGCCGAAACGCTGTTTTCGACTAAAGGCTTTAAAGCGGTTACTACTCGAGATATTGCACAGGCATCTGGCAAGAATATCTCCACCATTCACTTTCACTGGCAAAGCAAACGGACGCTGTATGAAGCGGTATGTAGAATGCATTCTCGTCAGCTGTTAGCTTTTGTGTTCCAAACGGAAGCAGCGATTGCAGATAGCACACTTGAGCCCGCCCAAGCGTTAGAGCAGTGGATCGATAAAACTTTAGATTTACTGATTGAGAATCCAGCTATTGCTAAGCTAGCGTCACAGAATATCTCGGTACAAAATAACCCAGAAATGCTGACTTTGTTTCAACATGACATTCAAGTATTGGCACGGTTTCAAGGCTATCTGTCTACATTTCTTGCCCCCACTGATGATCATACTAAGCCATTGTGCCTGTTCACCTTGCTTTATTTTACTATTGGTATGTTTACTGATTCGTCACTACAACAAGCCATGCTTGGTGGGTCGGTTTACGAACAACCAGAATTACAACAACAACTTAAATTGTTTGCAAAAAATCTAGCAATGGGCTTATTGCAAAAAGATAGCGCACTAACCACTAATTTATAGGCTGTTCTGACCAGTGACTGTTTTTAAGTAATTGTTTAAGTGAATGTTTAAAGGCTGCTTTTATTATTATCCGTATTTATAGAGACCGATTATGAGTGACTTTCACGACCCTAATAATGAGCAAGAGCCCAATGCTCAGCAAAAGCTGAATGCTCAGCCGCTACCTGAGTCTAAGTTGCCACCATATCGTACATCCAATACAGGAAATAGTTCGTCGTCAAAGTACCCTTTATGGCTCTTGCCTGTCCTAGCAGCAGTACTCATCATTGGGGTACTTCTTGGAAAGTATTGGGGCGGTAATGACCAAACAGTGATAGATGATTCATCAGGCTCTACTAGTGCCCTTAGCGATAATGCGAGCACCAGCGCTGCCAATACCGAGCAAGCGGTACTGTCGGTAGAAACGGTGATGCCACGCCAAGATGATATTGGTAATACATTGAGCGCTGATGGGACAATCAATGCCAAAGACACAGCGAATGTCAGTGCCAAGGTGACTGGCGTGGCAATTGAGCGGATACTGGTTGAAGAGGGCGATCGCGTCAATGCGGGTCAAGTACTGGCAGTGTTTGATACCGATGCCATGGAGCAGCAAGTCTTGCAAGCAGAAGCAGACGTTGCCGAAGCAGAGGCCACGCTTGCCAATGCCAGCGCCGATGCCGTACGCGTCCTGCCATTGATAGACATTGATGCCATTAGCAAACAAGAAGCTGATCGCTATCGTACCGCCGAGGTGAGAGCCAGAGCCGCTTTGCAAGCATCTAAAGCGCGCTTAAGCAATCAGCGTTTGACGCTAGAGAATGCCAGCGTTATCGCACCAATTAGTGGTGTCATTAGTGAAAAAATGGCAGAAGTTGGTATGGTCGCTGGTGGTGATCCGTTATTTACGATCATTAAAGGGGGTGTTTTAGAGTGGCGAGCGGATATCGATCCTAAGCTAGTCGGCGACATCAATATCGGCACGCCCGTTCGCGTGAGTTTACCAGATGGCGATTCTGTCTTGGGGCAGGTGAGCCGCATTGCGCCGACAGCGGATAACAATCGTCAAATTACGATTTATGCCAGCTTAGCAGCCAACGCAAAAGTACGCGCAGGTATGTTTCAAACGGGCGAGTTCCTATTGGGCAGTGCCAGCACACAAACAGTTCCCAATAGCGCTATCGTGAGCAACGACGGCTACGATTATGTGATGCTAGTAACTAATATCACAACTAAAAACGGTGCGAGCGTTGGCCGTATTAAGCAACAACGAGTGACGCTTGGCGAGCGACTGGATGATAACGTCGCGGTCACTGAGCCATTGCCCGATGACAGTCGAATTGTGAAGCAGGGCGGTAGTTTTTTAAACGAGGGTGATGTGGTGCGTATCGTTAATACTGCCAGCCAAGCAGCCAATCAAACGGATGCGACTTTGGATACAGCAACCACTGGCACAGCCACGCAGGCGCGCTCATGAGCCTAAATGTTTCTGCTTACTCCATTAAAAACCCACTGGTTGCCATTTTGTTGTTTGTGCTACTAACGTTAGGTGGCATCTACGGCTTTATGCAAATGAAGGTGCAGCAGTTTCCAGATATTGACTTGCCAGCGGTCGTGGTCACGGTGACCTTACCCGGTGCCGCGCCAACGCAGCTAGAAAATGACATCGCCAAAAAGATAGAAAATAAGCTGACCAGTATTGAAGGCGTCAAGCATATCAGGACGACGCTACAAACTGGGGCAGCCACGATGGTCACGGAGTTTGTCCTAGAAAAAGACATTCAAGAAGCCGTCGATGATGTACGTTCGGCGGTCGGCGAAGTGCGAGGTGATCTGCCCGCTGCTGCCAACGACCCCATTATTACCAAAGTCTCTACCGCAGGATTTCCAGTCGTGACTTACTCGGTCGCGGCTGAAAACATGAGCGTGGAAGACCTGTCATGGTTCGTGGATGACACTGTCACCAAACGTCTTTCTGATATTCCTGGTGTCAGTGCGGTCGGTCGTGTGGGCGGGCTTCAGCGTGAGATTACCGTTGCCGCTGATCCCATTGCACTAAGTGGCTTAAAGTTTTCTATTGCGCAGTTATCTGATCAAATCGCAGGAATTCAGCAAGACAGCTCAGGCGGTGAAGCAGAGGTGGGTAAAACCACTCAGACTATTCGTGTATTGGGTGCGGTTGAGCGTGCTAGTGAGCTCAATGACTTACAAGTAACTGTCCCGACAGGCAGCACGCAAGCCCTTGGACGTATGGCGCAAATCATGGATGGCGCTGCGGACCCAAGCTCTATTGCTAAGTTGAATGACCAAACGGTGGTGGCATTTAATATTACTCGATCGCGCGGTGCCAGTGAAGTGGACGTAATGGAGCTGGTGGATGCAGAGCTTGCCAAGCTGACAGCAGATGCGGGCAATATCAGTATCGAAAAAGTCTATGATCGGGCAACGCCCATTGCAGAAGATTATCAAGCATCATTACGCATGCTGATTGAAGGTGGTCTGTTAGCGGTGGTGGTGGTTTTCTTGTTTTTACGTAATATTCGGGCGACCATCGTTGCGGCGGTTGCTTTACCACTATCTGTCATTCCAACTTTTTTGGGCATGTATTTATTTGGCTTTAGTCTCAATATCATCTCGCTGCTCGCCTTATCATTAGTAATTGGGGTGTTGGTTGATGATGCTATCGTTGAGGTTGAAAACATCATACGCCATCTGCGCATGGGTAAGACGCCTTATGAAGCTGCGATGGAGGCGGCAGATGAAATTGGTTTGGCGGTGGTTGCAACGACTTTCACACTGATCGCGGTTTTTTTACCCACGGCCTTTATGGGCGGTGTTGTTGGGCAGTTTTTCCGTCAGTTTGGCTGGACGGCGGCCTTATCGATTTTTGCGTCATTAATGGTCGCGCGTCTTATTACCCCAATGATGGCCGCGTATATCTTGCGACCAGAAAAAAAGCATGTCGAAAAACAAAGTGCCCTGATGGATTGGTATCTAAAAATAGTCACGTGGACGCTGCGTTATCGCTGGCTCACAATGGGTGCAACCTTAGTACTGTTTGTGGCCTCGCTGACGCTCGTAAAATTACTACCGACTTCTTTTATTCCGGACAATGATATTGATCAGACACGTGTGGCCATTGAGCTGACGCCTGATGTGGCATTAGAAGATACTGAGCGAGTAGCAGCGCTGGCAAGTGCACGTATTTTGGCAATGCCGGAAGTCACCAATATATTTACGTCAGTGGGTGAAGCTCAGGCGACGATGGACTCAAACTCTAGTGGCGGCAGCAAGGCAGAGAATATCGCTGGTTTAGATATTGTGCTCGCGCCGAGAGCAGAGCGTGGTTCTAAGCAAGAGATTGAACGTCAGATAAGTCGTTTATTGGCAGAAGTGCCGGGTGCGCGCTTTACGGTCGGTTTATCGAGTGGCGGTGAGAGCGGTTATAACTTTTCGATGACCAGTACCAATTCTCAGTTGCTTGAACAGACCGCCCAGCAAATTATGTTAGAGATTCGAGCGTTGCCCAGTGCGGGATCAGTGACCAGTGACCGTAGTTTGCCGCGTCAGGAGTTAACGGTCACACCAGACCGACTGGCGATGGCTGATAAAGGCGTAACCACGCAGGACATCGCGACGACATTACGTGTGGCGACTGTTGGTGACTATGAGCAGCGCTTATCTAAACTCAACCTAGACACGCGCCAGATTCCTATTGTGATTCGTCTGCCAGATGTTGCCAAACAAAACGTCAGTCAATTAGAAGGCTTATACGTACCAAGTTCCTTACCAGCAGGACAGGGCGTACGGGTGGGTGAGGTTGCTTCGCTAGACTTTGGTACAGGGCCTGCTCAAATCAAAAGGCTCGATCGAGAGCGTGCGATTAGTATTACGGTTCAGCCTGCAAATGGCGAGCTTGGCGATTTGGTACAAGCGGTCAAAGCCATACCTGCTATGCAGACGTTACCGCCTTCGATTACGATGATTGACCAAGGTCAAGCAGAAAATATGGCTGAGCTATTTAGCGGCTTTGTGATTGCGATGTCGGTTGGCGTGGTTTGTATTTTGGGCGTGCTTATTTTATTATTTGGCCGTGTATTACAGCCATTTACCATTTTGATGGCTTTACCACTCTCTATTGGCGGTGCCTTTGTCGGCTTGGTCATTACCAATAGCAGCCTATCTATGCCTTCCATGATTGGTTTTATTATGCTCATGGGCATTGCGACCAAAAACTCTATCTTACTGGTCGATTATGCGCTGATTGCCCAGCGTCGCGGTTTGGCACGTTTTGAGGCAATCATTGATGCCTGTCGCAAGCGGGCGCGTCCTATTATTATGACCACTATTGCGATGGGCGCTGGCATGTTGCCATTGGTATTTGGGTGGGGAGATGCCGATCCTACGTTTAGGCGTCCGATGGCAGCGGCTGTGCTAGGGGGGCTTGTGACCTCCACGTTATTGAGCTTGGTAGTGATTCCAGTCGTTTATACATT
This sequence comes from Psychrobacter aquaticus CMS 56, assembly GCF_000471625.1. Classification (GTDB taxonomy): domain Bacteria; phylum Pseudomonadota; class Gammaproteobacteria; order Pseudomonadales; family Moraxellaceae; genus Psychrobacter; species Psychrobacter aquaticus. The sequence continues at coordinate 10,858 of NZ_AUSW01000010.1, read as the reverse complement.
GATGGATGATTTGTCAGGTTGGTTTGCCAAGTGGCTCACGCCAAGCGGTAACGAAGGCACAGCGATCGAAAAGTAAATTTGGTTTATTATTTTAATAGGCTACGGCAATCAGTATGATCTTATCGTCAATATAGTGAGTTCAGTATAAAACGAGTCAGCGGAACTGGAATGCTTATCTTTAAACGAGAAGTTTCGCAGCCTCTGTCTGCGAAGGCACAGCAAGCCAGAAAAATTTATACCAGTTCAGCGTTGGAATGTATCAGTTTTATTTAGAATCGACTATATATAAAATGAATATAAGAAAAGTGGTCAATCACAGAGGATGCAATTGACCAAACATCAACTGTCAAAGGAATGTCATTATGTCGCAAATTCCACTTTTAACAATCGCCCGCTCTTACGGTAAACCTTTAGCCGGTATGATTTTGGGCGCGTTGAGTATCGCTAGCAGCCATGCAACGACCTATAATATAGATCCCGCCCATACCAATGTGCGTTTCGCCATTGATCACTTCAATACCTCTACCAATACGGGTGGTTTTTATAATTTAACGGGTCAGCTAACATATGATCCTAAGGCCAAGACAGGTAGTATCTCGCTTGTTATTCCTTTAAACAGTTTAAATACTGGTAACAAAGCTTTTGACATTATGCTCAAAAGCGCCGATTTTTTTGATATTGAAAAATTTCCATTGGCACATTTTGAGTCTACCAAATGGCATTTTGCGCCCAATAAAGACAACTCAGAGGTTACCAAAGTAGAAGGGTTGCTGACGCTGCATGGTAAAACCAATCCTGTTACTTTGACGGCCACAAAATTCAATTGTTATTTGAGTCCTATATTAAAAAAATCGGTCTGTGGCGGTGACTTTACGACGACCATTGATCGGACGAAATGGGGTATCAGTAAATATACGTTGCTAGGTATGACAGAAAAGGTAGATTTAACCATTCAGATTGAGGCAGCAAAGCAGTGATAATCGTTTAAAGATAAAAGCGAAATGCTGCTATACCAAAAAGCAAAACGGTGATCATACCTAAAGTACAATCACCGTTTGAGACATCTCTGAATATAAAGTGTCTAGAATCTACACAGCTGTCTTCTTAAAGCGTTTACGATACTGTTTACGAATGATTGGCATGAATACCATCAGTAACACAAGTACCCATAACGACATAGTAATTGGACTGCCCCACAAGATAGACATTTCACCTTGAGAAATAGACAGAGCACGGCGTAGGTTAGACTCCATCAGCTCTCCTAGTACATAACCTAGAATAAGCGCTGATAATGGGAAGTTCAACTTACGTAAGAAATAACCAAATATTCCAAGTCCTACCATGAGTACCATATCAAAAGTCGTACTGTTGATAGAGTAAACACCAACGAAACTAACGGCAGCGATTGAAGGTATTAAGATATAGTTTGGTACATCAAGCAATTTTGCAAACAGACCAACTAAAGGAATGTTCATTACTAACAAAATAACGTTACAGATGAACAAAGAGGCGATAAGACCCCAAACGATGTCAGGCTGCTCAGTAAATAGTTGCGGACCTGGTGTAATATTGTACAAGGTCAGCGCGCCCATCATGACCGCAGTTGTACCAGAACCAGGTACACCCAAGGTCAACATTGGTACGAATGAGCCACATGCTGAAGCATTATTTGCTGCTTCTGGCGATGCCAAACCACGAAGATCGCCTTCACCAAATTTGCCACTATCGCCAGCAATTTTACGTTCGCTAGTGTATGTCATCGCACTAGCAATCGTTGCGCCTGCGCCTGGAAGGATACCAACGACGAAGCCCATTAAGCCACTACGTACCATGGCACCAAAAGTAAAGGTCAGCTCTTTGAGGTTGAATAAGCTACGTTTACCTTGCTCGATTACTTTATGACCAGTACTGGTTCTTTCTAGTAGTATTAAGATTTCACTAACACTAAAGAAACCAATAACGATAGTAGTGAACTGGATACCATCGGATAGGTTGACTGAATCGAAAGTAAAGCGATAAATACCAGTAACCGCATCGACACCGACGGTCGCAAGACCTAAGCCTATCATAGCTGCAACGGCTGTCTTGATAGGCTGATCACCGACCAAACCACTCAGACAGGTAATGGCGAATACCATCAATACAAAGTACTCAGCAGGTCCAAAAGACACTGCCCATTTAGCCAATAGTGGTGCAAACAGTACCACACCAAGAGTAGCAATAGTAGAACCAACGAACGAGGCTACCGCAGATATGGATAAGGCAATACCTGCTTTGCCTTGCAGCGCTAGAGGATTACCATCCAATGAAGTCATAACTGCAGCAGCAGATCCTGGCACGTTGATTAAGATGGCAGAAATACGTCCACCATATTCACAACCAAGATACACAGCCGCCAGTAAGATTAGAGCACTCTCTGGTGGCAGACCGAGAGCAAAGGCAAAAGGTAATAGTATCGCCACACCGTTGATAGGGCCAAGGCCCGGTAACATACCCACGACAGTACCAATAAAGGCACCAATGAGGGCAATCAGTAAGTTTTTGGGTAAAGTGGCTACGGAAAAACCGTGCATTAAAAAGTCAAAAGTTTCCATAATAGCTATCCCATTATTCCTGATAATATTCCAAGTGGCAGAATGACATCCAAGGCCATGTCAAACAAAGCATACAAGGCAATACTGATCACAACTGAAAAGATAAGGCTTTTAATAGGATTGCCAGCGAACAATAAACCAAGAGCAAAACACATCAGCATGGTAGCAACAACAAAACCTAAAGGCTCAAAAATCAAACTATAGATCAACAGTGCACTGACACACAAAACCAGATTTCTAATAACTACCTTGTTGTAGCCTAAATCAATGACTTTGGTAAATCGTGCAGGACGAAAAGCAATAACTAAGGTCAAAAGCGCCATAATTGAAAAAATCAAAATAGGATAGGGTCGAGGGCCGATAGGGTCATAGGCAATAGGGGCGACATAACCAATGGCTAAGTATATTAGAAATAAACTAAATAGCCCCATCAGCCCCGAGAACAGACGTTCCATTGTCATAGCAGTAATCCTTAAATTCTAAAATAAAAGGTTGATAGATGTGTCATCTGTCAACCTTTGATAAATACTATAAAATTTAGTATTCAATCATTAAGGGAGTATGGTCTTAATGAGGCTATTTGGCTTCAGCGCCAAGGAGGTCATATTCAGCTGATAGCTCACGTAGCTCGCCAGTACGCTTATAAACATAGGCTTCAAGCTCTTCACCCGTCATAGAGAAAGGTAGTAGTTCTTGCTGTTCGCGCAATTCAGCAAACTTTGGATCAGCAAGCATCTTATCAAACGACGCTTTCCACCAAGCATAAGCAGCAGGACTCACATCTGGACCCATGTAATAGCCGCGAACAACAGGCCAATTAACATCGTAGCCTTGCTCTACAGCAGTAGGAATATCTGCCATAGTACCGCCCAGTCTTTCTTCGGCAAACACTGCCAATACTTTCAGCTTACCAGCAGTGGCTTGTGGCATAATCTCTGCAATACCAGCACTCACGACAGTAACATGATTACCCATGACCGCAGTAATCGCCTCTCCGCCGCCTTCCATCGCCACATAAGTCATGTCGCTAGGGTTAACACCAACTGCTTTAGCCAAAATAGCCGTTTGCATCCAATCCTGACCACCGACACTACCACCAGCCGCAAAACTAATCGCTTTTGGATTTGATTTGAGTTCAGCGACCAATCCTGCTAGATCTTTGATTGGTGAATCGGCATTCACAGCAATAGCGCCATAATCGGTACCCACGCCTGCTAGCCATTTCACGTCTTTTTCAGTGAATTTACCAAATTTACCTTGCGACAGGTTCAGAATAGAGCCAGTAGAGAAAGCGATAATTGCATCGTTATTTGCACGATCATTGGCAACGACTTTGTTGTAAGCAACTGCGCCTACACCGCCTGGCATATAAGTGACTCGCATTGGATCTGTTAAGATGCCAGTATCTCTTAAGCCAGCTTGTGCAAGCTTACAAGTCAAGTCAAAGCCACCACCTGGTTTTGCAGGGGCGATACATTCTGGACGTGAAGGACCTGAAAATTCATCTGCGCCTGCGCTAGCAGTTTCGTTAGCGTTATTACATGCGGTGAGGGTTAGTGCGGAAAGGCCAAGAGCCAAATAAGATAGTTTGTTCACACGACGCTCCTTGTGTGTTTTGATTTACTAAAAAACCAATAAAATTTTAACTAAAGTCGTAAAGTTATTACATGAAATGTTCATGTTCGATTAACTCAGCTGAGTAAACTTTATAACGATAGAACCCTAAATGTTGTACAAAAGTAACAGAATATTTTAAAAATGACAAGAAACATATGTATGTATGTATGAATTTTATTTTCATAAAGCAAAACCTTATATTTATATTTTGAACATTTATCGACTTAAAAAACCGTATGGTGGTTCAGGAGTTTGAGACGGAACTTACCATAGTGCTTAAAATATGAGCTGAATAACTAAAATCGCGCCTATTCCAATAATGATATCTAGGGGCAATGCCTTAAACAGCAGAATATTTAAAAGCCGACCTTTATCTATATGCAATTGAGAGGCTCCCAAGGTTAGACTGCCTCCTGATGAAAACGGGGAAATAGACGAGCTTTGAGCGCCAACTACAATACAGACAAATAGTAATAAAGGGTTTAAACCAGAGGCAACGGCTAACGCTGGCACCATAGGAAATAAAGTAGGCGCGACTACCCCAAGTGTACTCGCAAATATTGACATAATTGCGCTAATAACAAACACTAAAGTCGGTATCATCCAGATAGGTACGTTGGTGCTTAGCCATTCTGTCAGCTCGTAAATAACCCCTATTTCTACCCCAAGGCTGATCAACATGCTGACGCCACAAATCATAATGAGCGTATTCCAAGGTATCAAAGCAATTACAGTTTTTTCATCACCCAGCTTCAAAAACAAACTGACCAAAACAAAAAAAATGGCAATAAAACCAATATCAATCCGAGCATTCAAAAACTGAATCGCTTGTACTTGTGGCATCAGCAGATTTGAAATAGGCACAATAAGTACAATGGCCATCATAATAAAAATCAGCATAATAGACTGCTTTTGCTTACTGTCTAAAGGCTCTGGCAATATGCTTTGAATCACTATTTTACTATTCTTGGCATTGATAAAGCTGTAAACGCTCAATACGATGACTGGCATTAAAAAGGTCACAGCAAAGATCCCTAAACCATACGTAAAGGTATTATCATTGGCCACACCAGCGGATCGCATGAGCTCTCTAAAGATAACGCCGCTTTGTGAAGTGATAAAATTAGCGCCGGCTAGTGCGCCATAGTTCACTGACAAAATAGCCATCACGACATTTAAGTTGGTTCTTTTGGACAACAACAAAATCATAGGCGCCATAGTGGCTAACACTGTGTAATAACCAGCACCTAAGCCTGCCACAATCGTGGCCGTAAAAAAAATAGCCAGAGGCAATAACGCTGGAAAGTGTCGACACTTATAAATCAAATGACTACATAATTTTTCTAAAGCACCGTTAGCCAGAGGAAAATTATAAAAGAGCGTCACTGCAAAAATAACAAAGAAAATTTTGAGAGGCCATAGTTTAATAACTTCAGAAGCACTAAGCCCCATACCGAAACATCCAATAAGGTATGAAAATACAATCGCAAACAAGCCGATATTAATTTTAGTGATGTAGCCCAGCGCAATAGAGGTTACGATGGCCATTAAAATATATAGAGTCATGTTTGCTCCTTGACTTTGATTGTATAAAACCTAAATCTATCTACATATGTATTTTCTAGAGTAAAGAGTGCTACGATAATGTTGACAGATAATTTTCTAGGTTCGCCTATTGTATAGGCGCTCAAAGCGTATTCAACTGAGTAGAATGATAGCAAAAATGGCAGTATGAATGAGATGAGATTCACCAAAAAATCTGGGTGGGCGTTAACATTAAAAGGATATTTAAAATTTGGTTAGGACTTAAGATAGAATGTCAGATATATTCTACTGCTTAGGCATGTAACCCTGCTTAACGTTCTTAAAACAGATAATCAAAATCTTCACATTGTGGTGAAAAAATGATAGATAATTTTAAAAAATTCAACATGCCACGCTACGAGCAAGTACGGTGGCATATTCAGACGTTACTTACGGAAAGTAAATGGGATGAAAGCACCCCCTTACCTACGGAACAGGACTTTGCAGATAAGTATCAGGTGTCGGTAGGAACCGTCCGTAAAGCGGTCGAAAAGTTAGTAGAAGATGGGGTGTTGATAAAACATCAAGGCCGCGGCACTTTTTTAAAAAAACCAGATTTTAACACCTCGTTGTTAAGATTTTATAAGTTCCGTGATCAAGAAGCTCGATACGTTATACCGACTGGCGTCATCAAAAAAATAACGTTGATTGAGGCGGTTGATACGATCAATAAAACATTGAATATTCATGAAAACGAAGATCTGATTTATATAGAACGTGTGCGTATCGTCGAAGACAAAGTCATTTTGAGTGAAAGAATTTGGTTACCTAAGAACCGCTACCAAGAGTTTATAGGTCTAGAACCCAAAGATTTTGAGAATCTTCTCTATCCTTTTTATTATAAAAAATGCGGACAATTTGTATCCTCTGCTATAGAAACACTATTTTTTATAACCGATCATATAGATCCTTATTTGGACAATACGCAACACGAAAACTTGGTTAAGGTATGCCGCATCGCTAAGAATTTGGAAGGTGATCCTGTTGAGTATAGAGAGTCATACGGACTGGCAGAAAAATTCAGTTATGAAAGTCAGATTATTTAGTGGTCAGCTTATCCAAATTAAAAAACACTTTTTAATCTCTTCTAGATTTGATGAATGTACTTTTAACGTCTTAATATTTTAACGTCTTAATGAAAGCCCTTTCTATATCTTAAATTTACTAAGATGAATTATATTCATATTTAGTTTAATTTACATCATTTTTATTCATGTATTGATTCAGGCATAATTCATCTCATACAGAAATTTGGTTTTATTTTGAGTATTAGGGGAGCGGATTACCATGAGTAAAGAATTTGCCTGTTCAATTAAGAGTATTCGTTTCGATGAAAACTATCATCCAGCCGATAGCACGCGTCTGACGACTAACTTTGCCAATCTGGCGCGCGGCGAGCATCGCCAAGAGAATCTACGCAAAACGTTGAGAATGATAAACAACCGTTTTAACGCTTTGGCACATTGGGACAACCCGACAGCAGACCGTTATTCTGTTGAAGTTGACATCATTTCTGCAAATATGGATATCGAAGGCAATGGCGATACATTTCCTGTCATCGAAACCCTTAAAACAACGATTGTTGATCATAAAGACAACAAGCGTATTGACGGTATGATCGGCAATAGTTTCTCCTCTTATGTGCGCGATTATGACTTTAGCGTCGTACTACTCGAGCATTTCGATAAAAACCCAGCCTCTGCGCCACCAGAGAATTTTGGCGACTTGCATGGCAAGCTGTTTCAATACTTATTGAACTCAGAAGCCTACCAAGCCAATTTTGATAAAAAACCAGTGATTTGCCTCAGTGTTTCAACCAGCAAAACCTATTACCGTACGGCCAATCAGCACCCTGTATTGGGCGTTGAATACAAGCAAGATGAATACTCGCTAACCGATGAGTATTTTCAAAAAATGGGTTTAACCGTACGTTACTTTATGCCGCCAAATAGTGCTGCGCCACTAGCGTTCTATTTCGCCGGTGACTTATTGAGTGATTACAACGATCTTGAGCTAATCAGTGCCATCAGTACCATGGAGACGTTCCAAAAAATCTATCGGCCTGAAATTTACAATGCCAACTCAAGCGCAGGCGACGTGTATCAACCAAGTTTGGAGTACCAAGATTATTCACTGACGCAAATCGTGTATGATCGTGAAGAACGCAGTCAAATGGCAGTAAAGCAAGGCAAATTTACACAAGAGCAATTCATTAAGCCTTATCAAGACGTTTTAGAGCAGTGGGCTGCAAGCTATTCTGTGGAAAAAAGTGCGGCTAAAAAGCATGCTGCCTAACTGACCGACATATAAAAAATTAAACCATAAAAACAAAATATAAAAGATGAGATACCATGAAAACGTTATTACCGACCTCAACCGCTGGCAGCTTACCGAAACCGTCTTGGCTGGCAGAACCCGAAAAAATTTGGTCACCTTGGGCGTTAGAAGGTGATGAGCTTATCCAAGCCAAACAAGATGCTCTGCTAGTATCGTTGCAAGAGCAAGTACGTGCAGGGGTCGATATTGTCAGTGATGGCGAGCAAACCCGTCAGCACTTTGTGACCACGTTTATTGAACATCTTGACGGTGTCGATTTTGAGCAGCGTAAGACCGTTCGTATTCGTAACCGCTATGATGCCAGCGTGCCGTCAGTGGTGGGTAGCGTGAGCCGTCAAAAGCCTGTGTTCGTTGACGATGCAAAGTTTTTACGTCAGCACACCGACCAGCCGATTAAATGGGCGCTGCCAGGGCCAATGACGATGATTGACACGCTATATGATGGTCATTATAAAAGCCGTGAAAAACTCGCGTGGGAATTTGCCAAAATCTTAAATCAAGAAGCGAGAGAGTTAGAAGCGGCTGGCGTGGATATCATTCAATTCGACGAGCCTGCCTTCAATGTGTTCTTTGATGATGTGAACGACTGGGGTATTGCTACTTTAGAGCGTGCCCTCGACGGTCTAAAATGTGAAACGGCAGTACATATTTGCTACGGCTATGGCATCAAAGCCAATAACGACTGGAAAAAAACACTCGGTTCAGAGTGGCGCCAATATGAGCAAGCATTTCCCAAGCTGCAACAATCTAAAATCGATATTATCTCACTTGAGTGTCAAAACTCACGTGTACCCATGGATTTGATTGAATTGATTCGCGGTAAAAAAGTGATGGTCGGCGCGATTGATGTGGCGACCAATGACATTGAGACGCCTGAGGCGGTCGCAGATACCTTGCGCAAAGCATTGCAATTTGTCGATGCCGATAAGCTCTATCCCTCGACCAACTGCGGCATGGCGCCTTTGTCTCGCCAAGTGGCACGTGCCAAGCTGTCAGCGTTGAGTGCTGGCGCAGAGATTGTTCGTCAAGAACTGACGGCCTAATTTAAAAAAAGCGATAGTCAAATTTAGGGTATAAGTGATGATTGAAGCAACTGACTTTAGAAATGCCATGTCTTTGTTAACGACGGCGGTCAATGTCGTTACCACAGAAGGCGCATCTGGTCTTCATGGGTTTACTGCCTCTGCGGTATGTAGCGTTACAGACACACCGCCAACACTGCTGGTTTGTATGAATCAGACATCGCGTTCACATATACATTTTATTGAAAATAAAGTTCTATGTGTCAATGTGCTCGGCGCGCAGCATGAACAGCTATCTAATGCGTTTGCATCCAAATTGTGCTCAGAAGAGCGATTTCAACAAGGCTCTTGGACTACATTAAAAACAGGTGCTCCAGTTTTAGAAGATGCGCTTGTCAGTTTTGATTGTGAGATTGAGCAAGTGCAGACAGTGGGCACACACAGTGTCTTTATGTGCCGCGTTGTTGCTATCAGACAAAATGAACAACAAGGCGGGCAAGAGGAAAGCTTGGTTTATTTTAATCGTACCTATCATCAAGTTGGTCAAGTACAGTTTGCTTAGGTCAGTGCTTAAGTCAATTATTTCATATAGTCGATTCATTTTAAAAGAGTTAAGTTCTGCTGGTATAAATTTTATGGAGCATCTGTCACGCTTGCAAACAGCCAGTGAGAAAAATTTATATCAGTAGAACATAATTAATGGTTGTACCATTTTTATTCTGGATTGACTATATTGTGGCTACTCATATTTTTGGATTGATTTAATTATTGTCCAACCATTCATCATCTAACTGTGAAGTAAATATCCCGTGGAACTCATCATATTTTTCATAATAGGGGCTATAGCAGGGTTTGCGGCTGGGCTTTTTGGCGTGGGCGGTGGCACGATTATGGTGCCACTGTTATTCATCGTCTTTACCCAAATGGGTTATAGTGCTGATACGACGATGCATTTGGCCTTGGGGACGTCACTGGCGACCATTGTTATAACCTCTATAAGCTCGTTAATGGCACACAATAAAAACGGCGCCGTCATGTGGCCTGTATTCAAAAATCTGGCACCAGGAATGGCAATTGGCTGTTTTTTTGGGGCAGGAATCGCAGGATGGTTGTCTGGGACTCATCTTCAGATCATTGTTGGCACGTTTTTGCTTTGGGTCGCCTTTACCATGCTGACTGGCGGTAAAAAGCGAGTAGAGGCAAATGCCAATAGGTCATTGCCTTCGACACCTAAGCAGCTCGGTGCAGGCGCTGGAATAGGGGTGGCCTCTGCTATTTTTGGTATCGGCGGGGGAAGCTTAACGGTTCCTTATCTCAATCGTTATGGTGTGGTCATGCAAAAAGCGGTTGGCACGTCAGCGGCATGTGGTTTACCGATTGCCATTGCAGGCGCGTTAGGCTTTATGATTTTTGGGCTAAATGAGCAAGTAGATGTGCCTAATGCGATTGGCTTTGTACATATTTATGCGTTTTTGGGCATTGGTACCATGAGTTTCCTCACAGCCAAATTAGGCGCAAAAGCAGCTCATACTTTATCACCACAACTATTAAAGAAAAGTTTTGCGTGGTTGTTGGTCATTGTGAGCATTTTCTTCTTATTTAAAGCATTATCCTAAGTATTTATACTTGTATCGCTAGAATACAAATCGCTCGAGTCGGACTGCGCTGATTGGTCTAATATAAGTAGTTTTATGATAGCAGTAT
>NZ_AUSW01000009.1 GCF_000471625.1 Psychrobacter aquaticus CMS 56 | reverse complement strand
GGAATAGAGAGCTGACGATGACCTACTCTCACATGGGCGGACCCACACTACCATTGGCGCTACGATGTTTCACTTCTGAGTTCGGGAAGGGATCAGGTGGTGCCATCGCGCTATTGTCGTCAGCAAAGGGGGTTAGATATGAGTCTGTTATTTTTATTGTTTGACGTCAAGGTTTACCTTGTTGTCGACCAACTGTAACCTAACTGAATCAAGGTTAAAGGTGATATCGAAATATTCTTTCTTTATTCTATAAGCCACTACAGCTTATACAAGATAGATTAATTAGACTTGGATACAAACCACTTGGGTGTTGTATGGTCAAGCCAAACGAGCAATTAGTACAGGTTAGCTACATGCATCGCTGCACTTCCACACCCTGCCTATCAACGTCCTAGTCTTGAACGGCTCTTTAGGGAAATCTAATCTTGAGGTGGGCTTCCCGCTTAGATGCTTTCAGCGGTTATCCCATCCGAACGTAGCTACCGGGCAATGCCACTGGCGTGACAACCCGAACACCAGAGGTTCGTCCACTCTGGTCCTCTCGTACTAGGAGCAGATCCTCTCAAATTTCCAACGCCCACGGTAGATAGGGACCGAACTGTCTCACGACGTTCTAAACCCAGCTCGCGTACCTCTTTAAATGGCGAACAGCCATACCCTTAGGACCTGCTTCAGCCCTAGGATGAGATGAGCCGACATCGAGGTGCCAAACACCGCCGTCGATATGAACTCTTGGGCGGTATCAGCCTGTTATCCCCAGAGTACCTTTTATCCGTTGAGCGATGGCCCTTCCATACAGAACCACCGGATCACTAAGACCTACTTTCGTACCTGCTCGACTTGTGGGTCTCGCAGTTAAGCGCGCTTTTGCCTTTATACTCTACGACCGATTTCCGACCGGTCTGAGCGCACCTTCGTACTCCTCCGTTACTCTTTAGGAGGAGACCGCCCCAGTCAAACTACCCACCATACATTGTCCTCGGTATTGTTATACCTGAGTTAGAACCCCAACATGACCAGGGTGGTATTTCAAGATTGGCTCCACCAAGACTAGCGTCTCGGCTTCAAAGCCTCCCACCTATCCTGCACAAGTCAGGTCAAAGTTCAATGTAAAGCTGTAGTAAAGGTTCACGGGGTCTTTCCGTCTAGCCGCGGGTACACAGCATCTTCACTGCGATTTCGATTTCACTGAGTCTCTGCTGGAGACAGCGCTGCCATCATTATGTCATTCGTGCAGGTCGGAACTTACCCGACAAGGAATTTCGCTACCTTAGGACCGTTATAGTTACGGCCGCCGTTTACTGGGGCTTCGATCAAGAGCTTCGCTTACGCTAACCCCATCAATTAACCTTCCAGCACCGGGCAGACATCACACCCTATACGTCCACTTTCGTGTTTGCAGAGTGCTGTGTTTTTAATAAACAGTTGCAGCAGCCTGGTATCTGCGACTGCCAACAGCTCAAGGAGCAAGTCCTATCACCATCAACAGCGTACCTTCTCCCGAAGTTACGGTACCATTTTGCCTAGTTCCTTCAGCAGAGTTCTCTCAAGCGCCTTGGTATTCTCTACCTGATCACCTGTGTCGGTTTAGGGTACGATTCGTTTATAACTATTGCTTAGAAGCTTTTCCTGGAAGCATGGTATTTGCCACTTCACTGTACAAGTACAGCTTGCTATCAGATCTCAGCCATATAACAACCCGGATTTACCTAAGTTGTAAGCCTACATCCTTTCACCTGGACAACCAACGCCAGGCTGACATAACCTTCTCCGTCCCTCCATCGCATTATAAACAAGTATCGGAATATTAACCGATTTCCCATCGACTACGCCTTTCGGCCTCGCCTTAGGGGTCGACTCACCCAGCCCCGATTAACGTTGGACTGGAACCCTTGATCTTCCGGCGTGCGAGCTTTTCACTCGCATTATCGTTACTCACGTCAGCATTCGCTCTTGTGATACCTCCAGCATGCTTTACAACACACCTTCACAGGCTTACACAACGCTCCCCTACCACTTGAAAACAAATTCAAATCCGCAGCTTCGGCTCCTAGTTTGAGCCCCGTTACATCTTCCGCGCGGGCCGACTCGACTAGTGAGCTATTACGCTTTCTTTAAAGGATGGCTGCTTCTAAGCCAACCTCCTAGCTGTCTATGCCTTCCCACCTCGTTTCCCACTTAACTAGGAATTTGGGGCCTTAGCTGGCGGTCTGGGTTGTTTCCCTCTCCACAATGGACGTTAGCACCCACTGTGTGTCTCCCGGATATCACTCATCGGTATTCGGAGTTTGCATCGGTTTGGTAAGTCGGTATGACCCCCTAGCCGAAACAGTGCTCTACCCCCAATGGTGTTCGTCCGAGGCGCTACCTAAATAGCTTTCGGGGAGAACCAGCTATCACCGAGTTTGATTAGCCTTTCACCCCTATCCACAAGTCATCCCCTGGCTTTTCAACGACAGTGGGTTCGGTCCTCCGGTGCCTGTTACGGCACTTTCAACCTGCTCATGGATAGATCACTCGGTTTCGGGTCTATGCCCTGCAACTAAACGCCCTATTAAGACTCGGTTTCCCTACGGCTCCCCTAAACGGTTAACCTTGCTACAGAACATAAGTCGCTGACCCATTATACAAAAGGTACGCAGTCACCCCAATAAATTGAGGCTCCTACTGCTTGTACGCACACGGTTTCAGGTTCTATTTCACTCCCCTCACAGGGGTTCTTTTCGCCTTTCCCTCACGGTACTGGTTCACTATCGGTCAGTCAGGAGTATTTAGCCTTGGAGGATGGTCCCCCCATCTTCAAACAGGATTTCTCGTGCCCCGCTCTACTTAATATGTTAACTCTAATGTTTCGAATACAGGACTATCACCTACTACGGTCAGCTTTCCCACGCTGTTCTTCTACATTAGAATTAATCGGCTTCTCCCCGTTCGCTCGCCGCTACTAGGGGAATCTCATTTGATGTCTATTCCTAAGGGTACTGAGATGTTTCACTTCCCCTCGTTCGCTTCCTAATAAATTAGGATACCTACCTTATGGTAAGTGGGTTTCCCCATTCAGAAATCTCCGGATCACAGGATATTGCCGCCTCCCCGAAGCTTATCGCAGGCTGTCACGTCTTTCATCGCCTCTGACTGCCAAGGCATCCACCATGTGCGCTTCATTACTTGACCATACAACCCCAAGTAGTCTTTCGACTTCAAAGTGTCATACACTCTAATTATGATAACGATATCACCTATGTTTATACGCTTGATTCAGTTCTCTTTACTTTTTTTAATAATCAACCCCTGGGATAACAACTGATGTCGTTAAGAGGTCGATTATTAAGGTTAAGAAGTGCGCGTGAACACGCGCTTCCTAACCCAGACTCATATCTATGTTTTTAAATAGTTTCTATGCTCTCATCGAGTCACAGATTCTGTATAAAACAGAAAGAAGTAATCTTATACAAATCACTTGTTTCTATTTGATACCTATTTTATTTATTCGCATTTAAAGCTTACTGACCGTCTATAGTGTGGTGGAGCCAAACGGAGTCGAACCGTTGACCTCCTGCGTGCAAGGCAGGCGCTCTACCAACTGAGCTATGGCCCCATGTAAAATGGTGGGTCTAAGTGGACTTGAACCACTGACCCCCGCGTTATCAACACGGTGCTCTAACCAGCTGAGCTACAGACCCAATTACGCTTATATAAAACGTAAGCTTAAACTAAAGAACAACTTGTTGTGAATTCTTGCTGACCGAATGTCATCTATAAGGAGGTGATCCAGCCGCAGGTTCCCCTACGGCTACCTTGTTACGACTTCACCCCAGTCATCAACCACACCGTGGTGAACGCCTCCCCGAAGGTTAAGCTATCCACTTCTGGTGCAATCAACTCCCATGGTGTGACGGGCGGTGTGTACAAGGCCCGGGAACGTATTCACCGCGGCATTCTGATCCGCGATTACTAGCGATTCCTACTTCATGGAGTCGAGTTGCAGACTCCAATCTGGACTACGATAGGCTTTTTGAGATTCGCATCACATCGCTGTGTAGCTGCCCTCTGTACCTACCATTGTAGCACGTGTGTAGCCCTGGTCGTAAGGGCCATGATGACTTGACGTCGTCCCCGCCTTCCTCCAGTTTGTCACTGGCAGTATCCTTAGAGTTCCCGGCTTAACCCGCTGGTAACTAAGGACAAGGGTTGCGCTCGTTGCGGGACTTAACCCAACATCTCACGACACGAGCTGACGACAGCCATGCAGCACCTGTATTCTAATTCCCGAAGGCACTCCCGCATCTCTGCAGGATTCTAGATATGTCAAGACCAGGTAAGGTTCTTCGCGTTGCATCGAATTAAACCACATGCTCCACCGCTTGTGCGGGCCCCCGTCAATTCATTTGAGTTTTAACCTTGCGGCCGTACTCCCCAGGCGGTCTACTTATTGCGTTAGCTGCGTCACTAAGTCCTCAAGGGACCCAACGACTAGTAGACATCGTTTACGGCGTGGACTACCAGGGTATCTAATCCTGTTTGCTACCCACGCTTTCGAGCCTCAGTGTCAGTATGATGCCAGAAGGCTGCCTTCGCCATCGGTATTCCTCCAGATCTCTACGCATTTCACCGCTACACCTGGAATTCTACCTTCCTCTCACCTACTCTAGCCTGACAGTTTCAGATGCAGTTCCCAGGTTAAGCCCGGGGATTTCACATCTGACTTATCAAGCCACCTACGCTCGCTTTACGCCCAGTAATTCCGATTAACGCTTGCACCCTCTGTATTACCGCGGCTGCTGGCACAGAGTTAGCCGGTGCTTATTCTGCAGCTAATGTCATCGTCTCCGGGTATTAACCGAAGAGTCTTCTTCACTGCTTAAAGTGCTTTACAACCAAAAGGCCTTCTTCACACACGCGGCATGGCTGGATCAGGGTTTCCCCCATTGTCCAATATTCCCCACTGCTGCCTCCCGTAGGAGTCCGGGCCGTGTCTCAGTCCCGGTGTGGCTGATCATCCTCTCAGACCAGCTACAGATCGTCGCCATGGTAGGCCTTTACCCCACCATCTAGCTAATCCGACTTAGGCTCATCTAATAGCGAGAGCAACAAGTTGCCCCCTTTCTCCCGTAGGTCGTATGCGGTATTAATTCGAGTTTCCCCGAGCTATCCCCCACTACTAGGTAGATTCCTAAGTATTACTCACCCGTCCGCCGCTCGACGCCTGATAGCAAGCTATCATCGTTTCCGCTCGACTTGCATGTGTTAAGCCTGCCGCCAGCGTTCAATCTGAGCCATGATCAAACTCTTCAGTTTAATCTTGCTATGAAGTCCTTTAAAGAGACTTCTAAACTTGGCTCATTTAATCTGGCAATTACGCTCTCGTATGTTTCATTTAATGAATTAACTTTGAGTTTTCTTGCTGTCTTAAATGATAATTTTTATAGTTAGAATTCTATCGAAAAGATAGTCAACCAACTTTATTTTTTAACATTCTGAATCAGCAAAAATCCACACAAGTTGTTCTTTAGTTATGCTTTTAAATAGTGCTCAATCACTGTCGTCCAGTAACCGATATATAGGGTGTTGCTTTTCGCTATCTACTCTCAAACCGTTGTGGCTTAAGCTATCTAGCGAGCCGACTATCTTATCACGAATGATGAGTTTGTCAAGCTTGTTTTTTAATTTGTTTCAGTAAGTTAGCTGGCCAATTTAGTAGTGATGTATCACTCTTTATTAACTGCTTTGCCTTAATGAGGTGCGTATTATAGACGCTTTAAATGTGAAGTCAAGAAGTATTTTTAACTGGTTTTAACTTTCTTTCTCACTATGAAGACTTTGGTTAAAACTGGTTTGGCTAAATTAGTTTTAAAGATATAGTCTATCTATAATTCCTAATTACCACCCCTTCCGACTGGGACGCATTATACG
>NZ_AUSW01000008.1 GCF_000471625.1 Psychrobacter aquaticus CMS 56 | reverse complement strand
TTTACTGCAACTGATGGCACAAACACCACTACCTTTAACCAAACTGGCTTAAGCTTCACTGATAGCACAGGTTCGGCTACAGGCCCAAGCATCACCGCAGCTGGTATTGATGCGGGTAGCAGAGTCATTACTAACGTGGCGAATGGTCGCATTGCAGCAAACAGCACAGACGCTACCAACGGTGGGCAGCTGTTTAACACCGCAGAAGCCCTGAAAACCGTCATTGGTGGAAATGCTATTAATACGGGTGGTTTGGTGACCACAACCAACATTGGTGGCACTGGCGCGAGCACAATCGATGGCGCGATCACCAACGTTAGAGACGCAGCGACCAAAGCGAAGACCACTGTCACAGAAGGCAAAAACATTGTAGTGACAGGAACGACCAACTCAGATGGTTCAACCGACTACAATATCAAAACCAAAGACGATCTTGCGCTAACCAGCGTCACGACAGGCAATACCACAGTCAATAATGCTGGTGTCAGCATCACTGACGGCGCTAACCTCACAGCTGTGACCGCAACAGGCACCAGCGTTACTAACGGCACCAACACCAGCAACTATGATGCCAATGGCTTGACGGCAACTGACGCCGCTGGCAACAGCACGCTTGTTAACCAAACTGGCTTAAGCTTCACTGATAGCACAGGTGCTGCCACAGGCCCAAGCATCACTACTGCTGGTATCGATGCCGCTGGCAACAAGATCACCAACATTGCTGATGGT
>NZ_AUSW01000007.1 GCF_000471625.1 Psychrobacter aquaticus CMS 56 | reverse complement strand
CAAGTGGCGGTACAACCACAACCAACGCAGCAAACATAGAAGATGTGAGACTTGCCTCTGCTGCTGCCAGAACCCAAGTAGTTAAAGGCACCAATGTAGCCCGTGTCGACTTCTCGACCGACAGCCTCACAGGCCAAGACGTCTACACCGTCAACGCGGATGGCGTTACCGTATCAAAAGGCTCTGACGCCGTTATTGTCACAGCGGGTGCCAAAGACGCGACCAACACAACCGACTACCAAGTGGACTTAAGCGATGACAGCAAAGCCAGTCTAGTAAAAGCGGATAGCGCCATGCAGACTGTGGTCACACAAATTGACGGCGCTGACGTCAAGACCCTGAATAAAACCGACAACACCGCAAACTTCCTCAGTGGTAACAACATCGTTCTGAGTGCAGATGGGGAGGGTATCAAAGTCTCTACAGCAGATAACGTTGTCTTCACCAGCGTGACCACAGGCGACACCCTGTTGAACACGGATGGCGTCCGCTTTCTTGGCGGCAGCACCGTCCGCTTGAGCAGCCAAGGCCTTGACAATGGCGGCAATCAAATCACGAACG
>NZ_AUSW01000006.1 GCF_000471625.1 Psychrobacter aquaticus CMS 56 | reverse complement strand
ATACTTTTATCTGAATATACGATATCAACACGACTTCTAAGAGCTTCAATAACAGCTTTTGGTTCAGCGATAGGAGGTAGTGCTTCAATAAATGGATTATCGTTGTATCGAGGTATATCCGTTTTTCTATAGTCTGCTGTAACAGTGTTTGACGATAGCATATCATTCATCCTCAAATAACAATGATGTATAAATCGGATTGCTTAGTGCCAGATCTTCATCAGATGGGGAATTTGGAGAGTCATCTTTGATTACTTTCAAATGAGTCTTGTTTTTAATGTGATGAGATTGTTTTTGATGATGGCGTTCTGAAGCTTTTTCTGTATCTCGATTACTTCTAATTTTTGAGATTCGGGAGTTCTTAGATTCATTACTGTTATTCTTTTTCATTTCAGACTCTTTTAAAATAGCCTGTATTTCATCTTCTAAGTCTGTTAAAGCAATACTGCTTTTTATTTCTTGTTTTGCATTAGCTACTTTTTGTATCTTTTGAACCTGCCATACCTCCCACCAACTACAGTTTTTGAACTCCCTTGAGCGATCGGCAAGTGTTCCAATCCAGTAATTAAGACTATTATCCTCATAAAAAATATAAATTTTTGAGGCGTCAATTAAATCATATGCTACCTGAATAGATCTAGGTCTATTAACAGTACCTTTGCGATGTAGCCAGCCATGTTGCATGATCTCGGAGCATGTATAGTAAACACCAAACAACTTTATACCTAAGTTCGAGATAGTTGCTGTATGTCGTGGTAATAAGGCTACATGAATGCTATCTGCATCGACAGCTCTTAATTGACCAGTTCTATTTTGCAATCCCCAGTTCCATATTTCAATTGGTATAAGCGGCATATCTGGAGGCATATCTGCCTCTCTATCATAGCTAGCTAAGAGATGATGGTTATTATGCATGAGTATTGAATTTATGATGATTTTAGTGAAATCTGTAATAGTTAAAGTGGCATCTATGCGATAGTCGTGTCCACCTCTTCGTACTTCTTTTATACCCTGTACTACTCCCATTTTGGTCGTATGAGGTTTAAATTTTGCTTGAATAGTATTGAAGTATCTTTCGACGATACCCTTCAAATCACCTCGATAAGCGGGCGTATTTTCAATTCTTACTGAAAAGCTCTTCTCAAGCGTTTCAATTTGAGAGCCTAGTAACTCTCCTCTATCGGCAAGTATCGATTCAGGTAAGCCGATGCATGGCCAATCCTCTGAAGAAATATCTATACCAAACTTTTTGCATATATCTGTTTTATCACAGACGGCTGTTTTTATTGCTTGTACGCTTGTTACATAGGATGGGTTTTCAAATCCTATATAAAAACCTGTCACCATTCTGGAAAACACATCTGCTATCAAATAGATAATTGGTCTACCAACGATGCTAGCTCTATCAGAGTCAGATAATAGATAAATGTCTGCTATGGTTGCATCAATTTCATACTTTGAACCAGGGCCTAGAATATGCGTATTTACTGTTGAGTGTAGCGGGCGTATGTCTTTATTAAATATCTTATTATTAGTGCGGCTTCTGAGCTTTTCTAATGTACTAAAATTAGTATCGTAATGATATTTAAATTGCCAGATAGTAGGGATTTCTGTGTCATTAATTTGAGGATATTTAGAACGATAAATTGATTGAAACTTACGATATGCATAGCCTATCGTATGCTTACTCTGGTTTAGTAAATGACGATTAATGACTAAATTAAATAACCTTGCAATTTCATCAGTTATTATCATACCTTTGCCATCGCTATAAATACGAGGTCGGCCAAGCTTCTTCTTTATTTGACGTTCCTTGCCATCTTTACGCTTATTTGTGCGCACAGGCAGTAGAGCATTAGGAGTTTGTCCTCTCTGCCAATAATTCCTTAGTAAGCGATATAAAGTTTGTTTAGTAGTTTTATTTTGAGCTAAGACATCATTAATTAATGGGCCTCTAACGTTTGCCTCATAGTGATCTGGGTCTAATATTATGG
Organism: Psychrobacter aquaticus CMS 56; assembly: GCF_000471625.1. Taxonomy (GTDB): domain Bacteria; phylum Pseudomonadota; class Gammaproteobacteria; order Pseudomonadales; family Moraxellaceae; genus Psychrobacter; species Psychrobacter aquaticus. The sequence goes on along the minus strand of NZ_AUSW01000006.1, from coordinate 178,895 downwards.
GAGATATTAATGCATAATTATTATCTCGCTTAATTGCTCGTGATGAGGCGCTAGGTTCATTAGTCAGACGTAAATTCTCATAAGGATCTTGGGTCAGTGTACAAGCCTCATCTTCAATGAGTACATTCAAGCTTAATCGGTCTATAAACTCTGGCATAGCGGATTTGTCATCAATATTAATCCAAATATATCCAGATGTTATTTCACTCAATAACCTGAATTTCGTTTGCTTATAGTCATAAACATCATTGATTCGAAGCATGTTTGAGCTCCTTGTCTATGTAATTAGAATAAACCTTATCTACTATGGATAGTTCAGCACAAACGATCTTTCGGTAATCTTTTCGTATATCAAAGCTGATATAACCGTGGGCTATTAAATTCTTTAGTTTGCTTAATGCTGTACCAAGAGGGTGGTCGTAAGCAGAGTCAATTTTCTTACAAAAATCTATGATTTTTAGAGTAGGGCTCTCAATAATCTGTTCTGAATAGAAAGTAAAATCGTTTTCTTCAATAGTAATCAGATAAGTATTCTTAGAGGGATACAACCATTTTATATTGTCAGTTACAGCTCTAGGAATGTCTTTTTCAGTAATGATTTTGAAATCCACATCTTTTTGTTCCCAGTATCTGCGTTCTAATTCTAACTTTTCTATAGTCCTATTATCATCTAAATGATTGCTATATTTAGCTTGGAGCGCTAATTGAGACGTTACTGATTTAATGTTTTTAGATATGACGTAGAAGTCAGTAGTCATTGTTTTGAGCTCACCTTTTTGAGATGGATGCTTAATTCCTACATCATCGGCAATTTGCTTAGTTATATTGATATCTAAAGGGAACTGCTCTTGTATATCTTCAACATTGCCATGCCACTCAAAAATTAAGAATACTGCAAGCTCAAGATCAGAGAGAAGGTGATGTGTTCGTTTGGTCTTATGACCAAAGACACGGTGAGATCTTCCAAGTGAGGATATATCAGCTACTTTGACAAATGGTTGATAGTCTTTTGAAGACTTAGTTGTTATGGAGCTTTTTCTATTTTTGTTATTCACAAAAAAATCCTTTGTCATCTCGTTAATACAAGATAGCAAAGGATTAATCATCATACAATAGTATGATAGGTAATTACTCAGTATGATAAGTAATTACTCAGTATGATAAGTAATTACTTGGTATGATAGGTAATTACTCAATGACAACTTCATTAAAATCAATTACTTAAATTATTCGACAGTTACCGATTTTGCAAGATTACGTGGTTGGTCAACGTCTGTACCGCGCAACACGGCCACATGGTATGACAACAACTGTACAGGGACACTATAGATAATAGGAGCCAATATCTCACAGACATCAGGTACATGGACTACGTGCAAACGATCTTCTGCGACCATCTGACTGGACTCACTAGCAAATACAAATAACTCCCCGTGACGTGCATGCACTTCTTGCATGTTGGCTTTAAGCTTATCAAACATACTGTCTTTAGGGGCAAGGACGACGATTGGCATGTCTTTGTCTACCAATGCCAATGGCCCATGTTTGAGCTCACCTGCCGCATAGCCTTCTGCATGAATATAAGAGATTTCTTTGAGTTTTAACGCGCCTTCTAGAGCAATAGGAAATTGCAAGCCACGACCTAGGAATAAACAGCTTTTCTTGTCTTCAAAGTGCTCACTCATGGTCTTGATAGGTGCATCAAGATTTAAGCTGTTATACAGCTGACCCGGCAACTGGTGTAGCTCGCCAATCAATGTGCTCAAGCGCTCTTCAGACATACGCTGTTGAACAGCACCCACTTTTAATACCAGTAACATGAGAGCGACAAGCTGAGTCGTAAAGGCTTTGGTAGAAGCAACCCCAATCTCAGGGCCTGCTAGTGTCGGCAAGAAAATATCAGTCTCGCGTACTAGCGATGAAGTAGGGACATTGCATAATGCCAAGCTGACTAAACCTGTTGGCGACTGCTTTTGCGTATCACGTAGCGCAGATAAAGTATCCGCCGTTTCACCAGATTGAGAAATGCAGATAACTAATGAATGATCGACAACGACTGGATTGCGATAACGGAATTCACTCGCAACCTCAACGGAACAGGGCACACGAATTAGGCTTTCGAACCAATATTTTGCGACCAGACCTGAGTGATAACTGGTACCACAAGCGATGATTTGTACGCTCTTGATACCTTTTAGCTGCGTTTCATGACGTTGCAAAAAGTCATCGCGTAGCTTAACGTTTTCGCCTTTGTCGAGTGCCATCTCAAGCGTACGGGCGACCGCATCTGGCTGCTCATAAATTTCTTTAAGCATGTAATGTTTAAATTCACCTTTATCGGCATTGTGCTGGGCGGCATCAATTTCATGTATCTGACGCTTAACTTCTATACCATCTGCATAGACTTGAATGCTGCTGCGCGTCAACTTAGCGATGTCGCCTTCTTCTAAATACATAAAACGGTTGGTTACTGGAAGCAAAGCCAATTGATCTGAGGCAATAAAATTCTCACCAATACCCACACCAATCACCAGTGGCGAACCTAAACGTACAGTGATGAGTTCATCTGGACAATCGACATGCACGATACCCAAGGCAAACGCACCATGTAATAGCGGAATAATAGTACGAACCGCTTCTAGTAAATCAGGGTTTTGTTTATAAATATCATGAATCAAATGCGCAACGACTTCGGTATCTGTCTGCGAAGTAAATTCATAACCTTTGGCCATGAGTGTTTCTTTAAGCTCAGCATAGTTTTCGACAATACCATTATGCACGACAGCAATCTTGCCTGAAACGTGTGGATGCGCGTTACGCTGTGCAGGTTCGCCATGCGTGGCCCAGCGTGTATGAGCGATACCAGTATGACCATCAAAAAACTCTGGATTGATGGCGACCGCATCGACCAGCGCTTGAACCTTGCCGACTTGGCGCTCGCGATGCAACGCACCATCGCGAATGACGGTTAAGCCAGCAGAATCATAACCTCTGTACTCTAGACGTTTGAGACCTTCAAGTAAGATATTGGCAATATTACGCTCAGCAACTGCCCCTACAATTCCGCACATGGCTATTCCTTAAATTTAATGTGTAATATACGTTGATGACTCAATCAATAAATCGTATGAGTGAGTGTTAACAAAATAATTAATTTATAAAAACGATGAAGCAGCACCACAAAAATTGCCGTACTGCTTAATTTTTTTAAAGGTATGACGGTTATCCATATCACTTTTAATGATTCAATTATTTTTTAATGGGTCTTTGAAAGTTCTCTTTTTGCGTTTGCCGTGCGCGTCCGAACGCTAATGCTTTATCGTCAACATTTTTGGTAATCACGGAACCTGCTGCCACATTAGCGGTATCACCTATGGTTACGGGCGCGACCAAACTGGCATTGGAACCGATGAAAGCATTGTCTTTAATAATGGTTTGTGATTTATTGACGCCATCATAATTGCAAGTGATCACGCCTGCACCAACATTGACATCTGTACCGATGATAGCATCACCAATGTAGCTGAGATGGTTGACTTTGCTACCGTGACCGATGGTGGATTTTTTGATTTCCACAAAGTTGCCAATACGGCTGTTACTGGCCAAACGGGTGTCAGGACGCAGATTTACAAATGGGCCGATGGTCACGCCAGCTTCAATCTGAGTCTGATCAATGACACAATATGGCTTTAGATGGCACGCATTGCCGATACTGGTGCTCTTGATCACGCAGCCCGCTTCGATATAGACATTGTCACCCAAGGTGCAGTCACCTTCAAAGACCACATTAACGTCAATAAACACATCTTGTCCTGCGGTCAACGTACCACGAATATCAACACGGGTCGGATCAGCAAACTGTACGCCTGCTTCTTGCAGGTCAGCGACCAGCTTACCTTGCCATGTGCGCTCTAAGCTGGCCAACTGCTGACGGTTATTGACGCCTTCAATTTCAAAAGTATGTTCAGGTTCAATCGCAGCAATGGTAATGCCATCAGCGACTGCCATTTTGACAATATCTGTCAGGTAATATTCTTGCTGAGCGTTGTCATTAGACAGCTCAGGCAGATATTTATGCAAAAGGGCATTATCGACGCAGTAGATACCACTGTTGATCTCTTTGATACTTTGCTCATCGGTATTGGCATCTTTTTGCTCAACAATGGCGGTGATGTTACCCGCTTGGTCACGTTTAATACGGCCTAGCCCAAAGGGATTATCGACCGTCAAAGTAAGCATAGACATGCCGTCAGTGTTTGCCGTTTTTAATGCGGCTAACGTTTGACAGCTCACCAATGGCACATCGCCATAAAGAATAAGACTTTGTCCTTCTTTTGGTAAATCAGACAGGGTCACTTTGACCGCATGTCCAGTTCCTAGCTGTTCCGTTTGCGCAACCCAAGTGATTGAGGACTGCGCATACTGATCGGTAATTTCTGATTGCACTTGCTCACCGCCAAAGCCATGAACGATGATGGTTTCATCAACAGTCAACTGATGGCAAGTGTCTAAGACATGAGCGAGTAGTGATTTACCAGCCAGCGTTTGCAGCACTTTTGGCTTAGCCGACTGCATACGCGTGCCTTTACCGGCAGCTAGAATAATTACAGAAAGAGGAGATGTCATAATGGCTCTTATAGTATAGGTGTAACAAAATATAAGATTCGATTATAACGTAAATATTGATTTAAGAAAAACGACATGACGTGCAAGCTTTGTAACTTAAGGTTATATAATAAGTCATATAAAAAAGGCTTACTGTGCATATGATTATAGCAACATACCCATCATTACAATCATCCATACTGCTGCTGCCATCACACCAGCAATAATATCATCTAGCATAATACCCAAACCGCCAGCGACTTTTTTATCTGCCCAGCCAATTGGTGGTGGCTTAATAATGTCAAAAAAGCGAAATAAGACAAAAGCGATGATAAGTGCAATGATAGACAAGCTTTGGGATATGTCTTGCCAAAAACTGGTAGCAGAGACACCCATATAAGAAAATGGCAGTAACGTAATCCAGATACCCGACCATTCATCCCAAACGATATGGGGGTCATCGTGACCTTGCATCAGCTCAGAGGTACGACCACATATCCAAATACCCAAAAAGCAGGACAAAACAGTAATAAGCAAAAACGGCACAAAACCTAAGCTCATTAAGGGTATCGCAATGATTAAACCACCAACTGTCCCCCATGTACCGGGCGCACGGCGAGGCAGGCCACTACCTAAACCAAGACCAAGCCAATAAACCGCACGATCAAGCAGACTGGCATTTGTTGGTAAAGGTGGGCAGTCATTAGCTTTACTAATATCAGGCTTGGAGAGATTATGATCGGTCATAGGTTAACCTGTAAAATGTTGGTAACCAGTCAGCTTGGGCCATTTAGGAAATGGTGCAGGATGTGTCTGAGTTACTGGCTGTCCTTGATAATCAAGCTCAGGATATAAATGCGCGGCACTATTTATATGGTTTTCTATATGATTTTTTGGTTTGTCTGCTAACGCGATGACTTCACCAATGTAGGTGACAGGCGTGTTGCTGGCAGGCGGCGCGATATGAGCGGGTAAAGTAAAAGCCAGCTCGTAATCATCCCCACCAGCCAATTGACACAATAAGCGCTCAGATAAATCAACGGTTGCTAACGATGCGCTAGTCGGCAGCTGATCTAGATGTAAGCGCATGCTAACAGCGCTTTGTTGGCAAATATGCCCAAGGTCCTGGTAAAGACCATCAGAGATATCAATCATTGCTGTTGCACCAACTTTTGCCAAGGCGGCACCCAACGCAATACGAGGGGTAGGCATATGTAGCCGATGTGCCAGTTCTACACCTTGAATACTTTTAGGATGTTGCAAGGCATAACTGGCATCACCAAGTGACCCTGACACATAGACTTTGTCGCCAACCTGTGCCCCTGAGCGGTAAACGGCTGGCGTGCCTACAGCAAGTAACCCTTGCGCGCTGACACTCAGCACCAAACTATCGCTGCGCGTGGTATCACCGCCAATCAGCGTTACACCAAACAGTTGGCAGGCATGAAACAAACCTTTGGCAAACTCACTTAACCATTGCTCATTTGCTAAGCGCTCAGGTAATGCCAACGCCAATAAAATACTGTGCGGTGTCGCACCCATGGCAGCAATGTCTGAGACGTTGACGGCGACCGCCTTATAACCAATGGCAAATGCCAGCGTGTTTACTTGATTCCAGTCAGCGCTAAAGTGTCGCCCTTGAACGAGCGTATCAATACAGCTCACTAAGCGCGAACCTGTAGGCAACGCCATCACCGCGGCATCATCACCAATGCCTTTTTCGACATCATCTAATGATAGTTGTGCCGATTGCATCTGTGAAAATATACGCTCAATCAGCTCAAATTCATTCATGGCTAGTCTTGATTATTTGCGTCGATAACGCTGTCTTTTTCAACCGTATTTTGAGCCGCGTCTCTTTTACTGGCCTTAAAATCACTAATATTGGCGCTGGCTTTACTAGCGCTATTGCGTTTGACTGTGGCATTGTTGGCACTGATACGGGGTTTGTTAGAAGCGGTGGGCGTGTCATCGATATCAGTTTCAATGGCTTCTATAGCCGCTTTCTCATTGTTATCAACTGGTTTGGCTTCAGGCTGTTTGGCGACTGCTTTTTGTGAGGTACGTAAGTTGGCTTTGGTGTCTGATTCTACTTCAATCGCACGTATGTCAACGGCCATTTTATCGAGTACCGCATTGATCAATTTATGGGCGTCAGTCGCTCCAAAATGATTGTTCAATTTCATCGCCTCATCAAGCACGACTTTATAAGGAATCTCTAAGCGATTCTGTAGCTCATAAGCACCGATCAGCAAAATAGCGTGCTCGACGGTATCTAGCTTATCAATGTCGCGATCTAGATGCTGGCTGATAAGGGTATCTAGCGCCTCAATCTGCTCTGGGATATCGCGCATCATTTCATGATAATAACCGATGTGTACGGTGTGCATGGCATTGGTGGCGCGGGTACGGGCAGCGATATCATGCGGGGCATTGGCTTTCCAGCCAAGCTTGCCATCCACATCAAAGCGGCGGTCAGTGACGAGCCATTCGTATAAGCCTTGCATGGCAAAGCGTCGCGCTTTACGGATAGCGGTGTGACTGGTCTTATAAGAAGACTCACTCATATCGAAGGTTTGATCACCCGCACTACTGCTCGCTATACGGGTAGCTTCAGCTTGTGGATCGTTGGCTTGTGCGGTTTTCGCAGCGCTAATCGCGCGCTTGAGTTGGTCAGTCATAGGGGGTCTGTACCTAAATTTTTGAGATAATACCCGGTCACAACATCAATCAGCAAAGTGTACTTTTTAAACACATCAAGACGAAATATTTTCAGCACTTATGCGTGTGTGTTTCGCTGATTCAGAGGTGTGACAGGTATAGAAATACGGCGAAAATTCAAAAAATTGCCAATTATTTTGATAGCTGGCTAATGCTATTAGGTGCTGTTATTACTAAATAGCAGCAACCGTTTAACCAGTACGTTTAAATTTTAAAGCTTAAGCGTCTTCGCTATCATCATCAATGTCTAGCTGTGATAGCACAGCGATCATCTCAAGCACAACCATGGCCGCTTCAGAGCCTTTGTTACCCGCTTTGGTGCCAGCACGTTCGATGGCTTGCTCGATGCTGTCAGTCGTCAATACGCCATTTGCTACTGGAATATTATAATCAATCGCCACACTGCTTAAGCCTTTGGCAGACTCGCTCGCGACAAAGTCAAAATGCGGCGTGCTACCACGAATAATAGCGCCTAAAGCAATAATAGCATCAAAGCGATCAGACTCAGCGGCACGCTGGGCAACCAATGGCAGCTCAAAAGCACCAGGTACGCGGATAACGGTAATATTGCTACCCAAGACACCATGACGGAGCAGCGCATCAATCGCGCCATCAACCAATGATTCAACGACGAATCCATTAAAACGACCAACCACGATACCGATACGGGCATCAGCGTTTTGATGTAAATTACCATCGATATGAGTCACGTCATTGCGTTGTTGTTGTAAATTCGACATAAAAAATCCTTTGCGTAATGGGCGTTTAATGGAGATGTAGGAGTAAATAACAGGCTAAATATAGTAATAGTTTCAAACAACTTATTTGATGATCTAGCAATCACACGATTGGGTCGTTAAATGAACGAAAATAAATGGTTAGCACTATAATAACATTTTTTCTAATTTATTGGCATTTTACGAGTGTGTTACAAACGCATTGGTATCCCTTGTTCTGCCATATATTTTTTGGCCTCCAAAACGGTATACTCGCCAAAGTGAAAAATGCTGGCCGCAAGCACCGCATCCACGCCGCCTTCTAATACCCCTTCCGCCAAATGTTGCAAATTACCAACGCCACCTGAGGCAATAACAGGTACATTGACGTGGCTGGTAATTTGCTTCATAAGTGCCAAATCATAGCCTTTTTTGGTACCATCACCATCCATCGAGGTGACCAATAATTCGCCAGCGCCCAGCTCCGCCATCTTGCTTGCCCAAGCAACGGCATCAATACCTGTGGGTTTGCGCCCGCCATGAGTGAAAATCTCCCAGCGTGGTACGATGATGCCATCGACAGTCACATCAGCGACCCGCTTGGCATCGATTGCAACGACGATACATTGATTGCCAAATTTTTGTGCGGCTTCTCCAACAAATTCAGGCGTAAATACGGCTGCTGAGTTAATCGCCACTTTGTCCGCGCCAGCATTGAGCAAATTACGGATATCGGCGATTTTACGCACACCGCCGCCGACGGTTAGTGGTACAAAAACAGTTTCTGCCATACGTTCTACGGTATGATAAGTGGTGTCGCGCTCATCATTGGTGGCGGTAATGTCCAAAAAGGTAATCTCATCCGCGCCTTGCTCGTTGTAGCGTTTTGCCACTTCGACGGGGTCGCCTGCGTCTTTAATATCGACAAATTGCACGCCCTTGACCACGCGGCCATTGTCAACGTCCAAACAAGGAATGATACGCTTTGCTAACATAGGGTCTTTCACCTTATAATCAATTCACTCAATGCGCTAGTCTAGCAAAATCACTGCCATCTCAGGCAGGTTTTCGCAAGATTATTACGCTTTTCACCACAGTTCGCTCATGCGCGGTACAATTGCTGTCATTACCGTCTAAATGTGCCCTATTTAACTTCTTATTCAATTGCCAAAAGTGAGATGTCATGTCTGTCTATACCCAGTTAACCGATGACCAATTTGCCGCCTTTTGCCAAAGCTTTGGCGTGTCGTTTGCGCGTGCCATTCCTATTACGCAAGGTATCAAAAACTCTAATTGGTTCATTCAGACGACTGATGACACAGATGGCGCACCCTCTTATGTGTTTACATTATTTGAAGAGCGTCCCCCTGCTGATATCGAAAAAATGGCCGTTATTCTCAATCAATTAGATGGCAAGCTGCCAGTTGCTGCACCATTGGCTGTTATTGAGTCAGAGGCTGCTAGAACGGATAACGATAAACGCTACGTTATCCATTATGAAGACAAGGCCATTACGCTGGTGCCTTGCCTCGCAGGCGCGCACCCAGAGCAAACCACGCAAGCGATGTGTCATGAGATTGGCGCAGCGCTAGCATTACTGCACGAGACGTTGCAAGCGCTGCAACCGAGCGAGCAATATGGCGTGCCTTTATATCCATGGAGCGATGTGCGTGATCGTGAAAGTCAGTTTATGCCAAGTGATGAAGCCAAATTGATGAGGGATATTTGGCATGCGTATACACAATTGCCACTAGCGACTCTGCCAAAAGGCTTGTGTCATCTAGATATGTTTGCAGATAATACCTTATGGAACTTATCATTAAATAATAGCCAAAAAGGCGAGGCACGTCTGACAGGTCTATTGGACTTTACTGAAGTAAGTGCCGAGCATTATGTAATGGATATTGCCATTACCATTAATGATTTTTGTACCACATGGGGCGATGCCGAACAAGGCGAGTCGGTGAACTTTGACCGCAGTAAAATGGCCGCTTTTTTACAAGGCTATGAGTCTAAGCGCCCGCTTGGCGCTGACGAAAAACGCGCCTTGCCAGTGATGCTCGCCAAAGCGGCAGTAATTTTTTGGTTATTACGCTTAAACGTCATTCACTACAACCGTACCGAAGGGCGCACGGGTGACAATATCATGGTCAAAAACCCTGACTTGATGAAACGCTTGTCCGCTTATCATTGGTCACACGTCGAAAAAGCGCAAAATACGGTTTTTGTACTGTTAAATACTCACTCAAATACTGATCAAAACAATCAAATAGTTGGTGTTTTTAGCAGCATTACTCAAGCTGAGCAAGCGCGTGAGCAGTTAATACGTGACCAATTAACGCCTGATCAATTAAGCAACCACAGCCATTTTTTAATCAAAGAATATACGCTAGATCAATTGCTGTAACTATGGCTGATTCATTTACTCTTATATCCAAACTATAAAGGCGCTCCCATGACCGATCAAGTTGATAACTGGCACAAACTGGCACGCTACGATACCAATATGCAAGGCGAGTTGCATGCCAATCTATTGCGTAATAACGGTATTTCTGTCTCCTTGCAACCACTTAGTGCGATGCCGGGTATGAACTCAGGGATTGTACTGTGGATACAAGATGTTGATTTGGCACAGGCCAAACGTATTTTGGACAGTATCGATACAGATGGCGCAACAGCGCCTTACGAGATGTTTGATGAATCGACAGAACCTACATTTATCCCTAAAAAAGACGACCATAACGGCGGTACTCTATAAATGTGTCAACTCTTAGGAATGAACAGTAATACCCCAACCGATATCGGTTTTAGTTTTGCCGGTTTTCGCAAGCGTGGCGGCATGACGGACAGTCATGAAGATGGCTTTGGCATTGCGTTTTTTGAGCGTAGCGAATGCGCTAATAATGACAAAATCAACGACGAGACGGCAAATGCCTCCACGGGACTGCGTTTGTTTCATGACAATCGCCCCAGCCACCTATCACCAGTCGCTGACTTGGTCAATAACTATCCCATCAAAGCCATGAATGTCATTGCGCACATTCGCAAGGCTACTCAAGGGCAGAACTGCTTGGCAAACACGCATCCGTTTGTCCGTGAAGTGTGGGGCGAGCAGTGGGTATTTGCACACAACGGCCAGATGAATAGTGAATTTATCAAACGCTGTCAGCGCCTACAAGACAACGGCAATGCGTCACACTGCCAGCCAGTTGGCAACACCGACTCTGAAATGGCATTTTGCTATTTGGTGAATCGCCTAAAGAGCAGCTTTAAAACTCGCCCTGATGACAAAACGCTATTTAATTTTTTGACCACGCAATGTCGCTATCTGTCTGCGAACGGTTTGTTTAATTGCTTGATATCGAATGGCAAGTGGCAAATGGCTTATGCGGGCAGTTTGCTATTTTATCTCACGCGCCAAGCACCGTTTGGTGAAGCAAAATTGGCAGATGATGATCTAGCGATTAACTTTGGCGATGTCACTACCGATAAAGACAAAGTGACTATTTTAGTGACTGTACCACTCACTGAAAATGAAAAATGGCAGCAATTGGCCGTCAATGAATGTTTGATATTTCAAGATGGTGACGTCATTTATAAAGACAGCCCAAGCCAGCGCAAATTCTTGACAGTTGAGGAAGGCATTGCGATTGCACGAGCGGTTGGGGCGAGTGTTTAGGACTATATTTGCTCAGAACGTTTCAATTTAGATGGTGGGAGTTGAATAATGGTGTCGATTCAGCATATATATTTTGGCGACCATCAAAGTTTTGATGATTTTGAGTTTGAAAGTATTGACTATTTTGTCCTGACGGTAAACCTGTTATTAGGTAACGAACAGGGAAGTAATATTTTTTACTTCGATGTCACTAATGATTATCGCCCTAGCTCTGATCGTATTATGATTAAAAACTATGATATTTACTTTCGAAAAAAAGCAATATTTGTGATGAAATCTTTTGATAAATATATTTTACTGAATTTTATTAACGCTTTGATTGAAGAGAAAAGTATTGATAAAACTGAAAGTGAGATACCTCATTCCTTATCAAATTATTTCTATTGGGAGTTTGATAACTATGTTCCTTAAAAAGTTAAATGATTTTTAAATCACATAGTAAAAGTTAGAGCAGCAGTATTAACCCAAATAGATCCCACAACACCGCTTAAACTTCTCACCCGACCCACAAATACAGGGCTGCTTTTGCGTGACCGTCATCGCCACTGTTGGATCTAAAAAGTACCAACGCGCGTCATTATTTGCTTTGCCTGTCACCTTTATAAAGGCAGACAGCTCGTGATGCGCCTGTAATTTTTCTTTTAAGCTATTCTCCGCATCATCAACGACATTATAATAAGCCTTAAACTCAACCTGCGCATGGCGTTTACCCAGCTTTGGCGTATGCTGCACGATTTCCAATCCTACCCAATTTGTCTCTTTTGCCCAATTCTCAATCGCATTAATATCGAGCAAGCTTTGTTGCGCGGGTAGCGTGGTCTTGACGATATACTCTGGTTTGACCAAAACAAAGGCACTATAGCGCGTGCGCATCAGTCGTTCGGCAGTCTCCGCTCTTGCGCCAACTACTTTTTCAATGCCTTCATTACCAAGACCATCATGATAAGGCTGACAGCAATCTTTATAAAGTAGCGGTGAGCTTATAGCGCCTGCTGACGGATGGATTTGGCAAGGGCAGATTTGTGTAAGAGATGGCATGTTTTACTCTAATAATCGTGTGATTTTCATGGTTTTATATAGGTTAACGCAGTAAATTTTTTATCACTTCTGGCAACAAATCTACTTTTAATTGTGCCCATGCTGCTGGATCGCTCAGTTGCTGCCAAAACAAATCAAAGGGTGGCGACAGGTATATCAGCATCGCCAGCAGCGTGTATAGTAATAGATACCACCATTTGTCTTTGGGTTGATAGAACTTCATCGCGGTGCCCGATGAGCGTTTCATTTTCATGTTCGACAAATTAACGCTATACAGCTCGTCCAACGCCAAATGCACCATCGCGCCGCCAAATAAAAACAAACCATAGAACCAACTGGCAGTCAGTGGTAGCTGTAATCCGTAATAGCTTAAGCAGGTTAGCCCCAGTCCCAATATCGCCATATAAGGGACGGAATGAATGACGCCGCGATGGACAGTCATGGTGGTAAAAATAGAAAAAACCACATATCGCATAAAGCCGTAGCCCGCCAGCCATAACGCCATCAGTGCCAGTAAGCTCAGCTCACTGCGCCAATGCATCACCAAACCAAAGGCAAATATAAAAGACGTAATATTAAAGCCAAGCTTAATCGGTGTTGAGTTGTCAGAATCCAAATCAGGCAAGAGCCCGCCAATGGTGCCAAGCGCTACGCACATCAAAAATCCCGAATCGTCAATCAATCCCGCTTTATAAACCGTTAAACTGAGCGCACCACTGACCATGAAAGCGACATTTAAGTGGGTGTTAAAATTTGCCATAAAAACTCATCAATAAATAGCGCGCGAAACGATTGTTTCGAGCCGCTTGTCTAGCAGTAAAAAAGCGCACCATCATACCATAGACCGATCATACGTCTAACACAGCCGCCCACTTTTAAAGTGAAGACAGATACTGCCAAGATAAATTTTGGCAGTATCTGTCTTTAATAGCATAATAAGCAAGAAAAATTATCCTAGGTCGTGTCCTGATTTAGAAAGTGGTCACAAAGCTGAGAAGAGATTAGGAACGTATAAATAGTCCACTAAACCCTTGTTGCGTTTACGATTATGCCACGATTCGACAACGTCTAGGCGTTAACAAAGTGCCGTATGTTTGTTATGGTAAAAGAGTATTATTGTTAAGCATAAAAGAGATGTTTATCTATTTTGTGAACTAGAATCGTTCTCTCTTTATTGTCCACATTTCGATCTCACGGCTTTAAATGATGACTGTGAATAAAACCCGCTAAGTTTAATAAAACTGTTACTTTGAATAAAACAGTTATTTTTAATACAAATGATGACTGTTATAAGAAAGGAATCAACCCGCTGTATAGCCACCAATCATCAGCATAAACGCACAAGCGTCTGTGTTCAAAATCTATAACAACGATAAGGAAGCTACCATGAGTGATATTTTCGATGTAAAAGACACTATTTCGGTCGATGGCAAGGAACATGCCTATTATAGTTTGCCAAAGCTGACTCAAACCTACGGAAACATTAGTAAATTGCCGTTTTGCATGAAAATCGTACTAGAAAATCTATTGCGTAATGAAGATGGTGGTCAGTCGGTCGGTGAAAACCATATCGAAGCGGTTGCCAATTGGGACGCAGGTGCCGAAGCGTCAAAAGAAATTGCCTTTATGCCAGCCCGTGTTGTCTTACAAGATTTCACTGGTGTGCCCTCTGTTGTGGATTTGGCCGCGATGCGCGATGCGGTGGTTGAGCTTGGCGGTAAAGCGGAGCAAATCAACCCGTTTATCCCTAGCGAGCTGGTCGTCGATCATTCCGTACAAGTAGATGCTTATGGCCGTGAAGATGCGCTCGATCTGAACGAGAAAATCGAATTTAAGCGTAACAATGAGCGTTATGAGTTCTTGCATTGGGGTCGCAATGCTTTTGAAAATTTCGTGGTCGTACCACCAGCGACTGGCATTGTGCATCAGGTCAACCTTGAGTATTTGGCAAGGGTGGTCATGGCGGCAGAAGTAGAAGGCGAGCTGACCGCGTATCCTGATACCGTGTTTGGTACGGACAGTCACACTACGATGATTAATGGTATTGGCGTCCTTGGTTGGGGTGTGGGCGGAATTGAAGCGGAAGCGGCAATGCTCGGTCAACCGTCGTCAATGCTCATTCCACAAGTGGTTGGTTTTGAGTTAAAGGGTAAGCTCACTGAAGGTGTTACCGCAACGGATTTGGTATTGCGCGTGGTTGAGATGCTACGTGCGCATGGTGTGGTTGGCAAATTCGTCGAATTTTATGGTGAAGGTTTACACAGTATGCCGCTGGCTGATCGCGCCACTATTGCCAATATGTCACCAGAATATGGGGCAACTTGTGGTATTTTCCCCATTGACCAGATGGCGATTGATTATCTGCGTCTATCAGGCCGTGACGAAGCACAGATTGAACTGGTCGAAAAGTATGCTAAGGCGCAAGGACTATGGCATGATGCCGACACGCCAGCGGCGACTTATTCGAGCAAGCTAGAGCTTGATTTGTCCTCAGTACAACCAGCACTTGCCGGCCCTAACTTGCCACAACAGCGTATCAACTTGTCTGATATGCACGAGAAATTTGGCGAAACATTAGAAAAAATGAACAAAGACCGCAAGTCAGAAGTCGAAGGCAAAATCCGTTTTGATCAAGAAGGCGGTGAGCAAGAACAAGCCGAACACTTGGCCGCAAAACCAAAAATTGATGACAGCCAAGATGATGGCTATCAGCCTGCAAATGGGGTTTTCTCTACCGTCAGCATCGATGAGAAAGACCATAAATTACGTGATGGTTCGGTCGTGATTGCCGCTATTACCTCTTGTACCAATACCTCAAACCCAGCAGTCATGATTGGGGCAGGTCTGGTTGCCAAAAAAGCTGCAGCAAAAGGCCTCAAAGCCAAGCCGTGGGTCAAAACCTCACTCGCGCCTGGCTCTAAAGTTGTGACTGATTATCTAGAAAAAACCAAACTGATGGATGAACTAGAAAAAACGGGCTTTTACTTAGTGGGTTATGGCTGTACCACTTGTATCGGTAACTCAGGGCCACTGCTAGAAAGCATTGAAAAAGGTATCGAAGAGAATGATCTAGTCGCCGCTGCGGTACTGTCCGGTAATCGTAACTTCGAAGGCCGTATTCACTCACATGTCAAAGCCAGTTACTTAGCGTCACCGCCGTTGGTTGTCGCCTACGCCTTGGCTGGTACGGTCGATATTGATATGACCACCCATCCGCTAGGTCAAGATCAAGACGGCAATGATGTATTCCTAAAAGACATATGGCCAACCTCAGAAGAGATTAATGAGTTGATTGCTAACAACATCGATGCGGATATGTTCCGCAAAAACTACGGCGAAGTGTTCGACGGTAGTGCCGCATGGAACGCGATTAGCTCAGCGGATAGCCAACTGTATCCATGGGATGAAGAGTCAACATATATCAAAAACCCACCATTCTTTGATGGGATGACCATGGAGCCAGAAGGTATCCTTGATATCGAAGGCGCGCGTATTTTAGGTTTGTTTGGTGACTCAATCACCACCGATCATATCTCACCAGCGGGTAATATCGATCCTAACTCACCAGCAGGTAAGTACTTGCAAGAGCGCGGTGTGATGGAAGCCGACTTTAACAGCTATGGCTCACGCCGTGGTAACGATGCGGTCATGACTCGCGGCACCTTTGCCAATATCCGTATCAAAAACACCATGATGAATGGTAAAGAGGGTGGCTATACCTATTACTTCCAAGGTGACACTG
The DNA here is from genome assembly GCF_000471625.1 of Psychrobacter aquaticus CMS 56. Taxonomy (GTDB): domain Bacteria; phylum Pseudomonadota; class Gammaproteobacteria; order Pseudomonadales; family Moraxellaceae; genus Psychrobacter; species Psychrobacter aquaticus. The sequence continues at coordinate 162,394 of NZ_AUSW01000006.1, read as the reverse complement.
CCACGCTCGCAGATGGCGAAGCAATGGCTATCTATGATGCAGCGATGAAGTATAAAGAAGACAAGCGTCCGCTCGTGGTACTTGGCGGCGCAGAGTATGGCTCTGGCTCTAGTCGTGATTGGGCAGCCAAAGGTACGATTTTACTCGGCGTAAAAGCGGTATTGACCAGCTCGTTTGAGCGTATTCACCGCTCGAATCTAGTCGGTATGGGCGTATTACCGTTGACCTTTAAAGATGGTGAAAACGCAGAGACTTATAATTTAGACGGATCTGAGGTGCTTAGCATCACAGGCTTAGATAATGGTGAAAGCCGAGTAGCGACCGTCACTGCCACACGTGCTGATGGCGCAACCGAGAGCTTTGAAGTCAATGTGATGCTACAGACGCCAAAAGAGCGCGAATACGTGCGTCATGGCGGTGTGTTGCATTATGTGCTACGTCAATTGGCAAGCGAGAGTAAAAACGCTGCGTAATCGTTCGTAAGACTTAATATAAAAAAAGCCCAATCTCAGTTAAAATAGGGGATTGGGCTTTGTTATTAAATGAAGAAAGAGGCAACAAGTATCTGAAATTCTATTTCCTTCAATTATCTGAAGTTCTCATTCCAGCTCTCCTTAAATATTTTATTTAAGAATTTTTCTTTATCGATGCTACCGTCATCGCTCAAACAAGTCTTATCGACAAAGAGGTAGCTTGTCCAACTGATATCAGGAGACAATTCATTAATTTCATTTACTATGTTAACTTCACTAATGTCAGAGAAATCTCTCATAATAAGTTTTCGAGCTAAATCTAAAATACGACTTTTTATTTTATACTCATTAGAACTTGGATACTCAGCAATTTTATCAAAAAATTTCTCGTAATTTATACTTCCATCTTCGTTTACATATTCCTCATTCCAGAATATATAATCACTCCAAAATGGATCGGGAGACAGCTTGCTTATTTTATTATCTATGTCTTTTTGCCTTGACTCTGAGGATGTGGTGCTCAGTAACTCTTCAAGTAGTAAAGTGATTTTTTGCTTAGTATCATCATTCATTATTATTTCCTTTACTATTTATTTCAATGGTTTCAACCCTTCTCAGTCAACAGCTTAATCCCTAAGCCAATAAATACCACACCGCTTATCTTGTTTAAAACGGCTTCAATAGAGGGATTTTCTCGCAGGCGTGTACTAAACCGCGCTGCCAATAACGCCAGACACGAGCACCATATAAAGCCAGTGGTGGCAAAGGTTAATCCCAATATTAAAAATGACAGCATGCCGTAAGCATAATTAGCATCAATGAACTGAGGAAAAAAGGCGATAAAGAACAAAGCGACTTTTGGATTAAAGACGTTGGTCAATACTCCTTGCTGGTAAATTTGCCAGCCATCTACCTTGTTCTGTCTAATAATATCTTCGTCTTTAGGCAGACTGCTTGCTATTAAAGAGGACTCTTTGCTTGTGAGCATCTTAAAACCTAAATAACATAAATAGCCGGCACCAAGATATTTGACAAGCATAAAGGCCGTTGGAGAGTTGGCAAGCAATACTGATAATCCTAATGACGCCAATAAAGTATGAATCAAACTGCCCGTGGTGATACCCAAAACAGAATAAAGCCCTGCTGTTTGCCCTTGAGAGATGCTACGGGTAATAATGTACATGCTATCCGTGCCTGGCGTTAGGTTTAATAAAATCGCCGCTAAGATAAACCCTAGGTAGTTTTCAATACCGAACATAGCAGGCGCTTCCCTATAATCGCTCTAAGCCCCATCATATATAGCATGTGGGTATAATTTATAACAATGCTGGTCACGTCGATATTAACGAGTATTAGACAGGTTGGCAATAGCGCTATTAGTCATAAGACAGCGACAGTAGAATAGAGGGTCTTTGAGAAACAACAGACATAAAAAATCCCAGTCACCGTATGATGACTGGGATTTTTTTATTGTTCGCTTATTAGTCTTATCTCATGCTAAGCAAGAGGGCTAACAAGTGACGCCAAATAGTGGCGTCCCCAGGGGGATTCGAACCCCCGTTACCGCCGTGAAAGGGCAGTGTCCTAGGCCTCTAGACGATGGGGACGCATAGAGTGTCATAACCAATGGCTATAACGGTACTTCACAATATCAGATAGCTTATCTATTAATAGAACAAGCGTTGCCTAGGTGCTGATATCGTCCTACTAGCGAGTATTTATTATCAAGTTTCAGTCATACTGAGCATTGTTATAAATAGTATGGTGGAGCTAAACGGAGTCGAACCGTTGACCCCTTGCATGCCATGCAAGTGCTCTACCAACTGAGCTATAGCCCCTCGCTAAGAGTGTGCGTATTTTATGTAAGAGCAGCAGTCTTGTCAACCGCTATTTTAAAAATAATTCATAAATATGCAAAAAAATCGGTTTTATGGAGGTTAAGAGCCGACTTAACGTGGATTTTGCTTGATGGCGATTTCTTTGATGGCTTTGTCAGTGAAAAATTCTGCATTAGTCCCATCAGCAAAGATGACAGCACAACATTCGGTAGGGATATATTGACCACCATTTTCTCGTACCGTTTTTACGCCTTGAAAGCCTACGATGTCAGAGGCATTTAGTTGATCTACATGGTGTTTGGCATAGTGGCAATAAGTGCTGTATATCCATTTTAAATCTTCAAAATCCTGACCTTTAGTTAGGGTGAGATTTGCGTCATAAAGCTCTTTTACGATGGCATCGTAGTATTTTTGCGCTTCTTTTAGGGTGTTAAAGACATAGTCTTTGCTTTCTATGGTGACGGTTTTGGCGGCCATGTTTATATCCCATTAATATATTTAATTTCAAATGCTACTATTAACGTAAAGAGGGATCAGTATTAGCCTGATCCCTCTCTGTTATCAACTAATGAATTTATATTATTTTTTTATTTTAAGAGTACTTCTATTTTGTAAATGTTGATAAAGTTTGGCAACTCTGCCGCTTGTTTTTCAAGCTTCTTCAGTTTCTTTTTACCCAAACCACCCAGTACATCGACCGCATGGCGCAAGCGAGTCAAGGTCATGTCAGCACCGATAATCGCCATAGAGTTCATGACTGGTGTCGATGAGGTGCTACCAGCGATGGCGATAAAGAAAGGTGCCATAAAGTCACGCATTTTGATATCAAGATGCGCGGCAAGACCTTTCAATGTGGCATAGATATTTTCTTCTGACCAAGTTGGTAAGGTCTCTAACTGCCACAGCGACAGTTGTAGCAATTCTATAATTTGCTCAGGCGTCAGTGATTTGTGCGTAAAGCTCTCGGCGGTAATCTCAGGTAGATTCTGGAAATAAAATCCGCCCCAGTTGACCGCATCAGATAGCAGTGCGATACGTGGTTGAATCGCAGCGGCAATAGCGGTTAACTTATCGCTGTTACTTGCCCAGTCTAGGATTTTGTTTTTTAGCTCTTCCGGCGTGAGCGCACGTAGCCACTCGCTATTTACCCAATTGAGTTTTTCGATGTCAAAGATAGGGCCGCCGAGCGACACACGCTGGATATCAAAACTGGCAATCATCTCGTCTAAGGTGAACTTTTCAGCGTCATTCGGCATGGAGTAGCCCATGCGGCCAAGATAGTTGAGCAGAGCTTCAGGCAACACGCCAGCATCACGGTAATAGGTGATAGACGTTGGGTTTTTGCGCTTAGACAGTTTTGATTTGTCCGGATTGCGCAATAGTGGCATGTGGCACAGAACTGGCATCTCCCAACCGAAGTACTCATACAGTAGCTGATGCTTGGGTGCTGAGTTGAGCCACTCTTCGCCGCGCATGACATGACTGATGTCCATCAAATGATCATCGACGACATTGGCCAAATGGTAAGTCGGCAGGCCGTCGGTTTTGAGCAACACTTGCATATCGACTTGGGTCCAAGGTATCTCAACCGTACCACGTAGCATGTCGTGTACCTGACAGACGCCTTCGGTTGGCACGCGCATACGGATGACGTGCGATTTACCTTCAGCAATCAATTGTGCTGTTTTTTCTGGCGCGAGGTGCGCACAGCGCCCGTCGTAGCGCGGCGTCTCGCCATTGGCCATTTGCTCAGCGCGCATGGCGTCCAGCTCTTCACTGGTACAAAAACATCGAAATGCATGATCGTTATCGATCAGTTGCTCAGCGTGTTTTTTATAAATATCACTACGCTCGCTTTGACGATAAGGGGCGTGCGGGCCGCCAATATCTGGACCCTCGCTCCAATCTAAACCCACCCAACGCAGCGCATCTAAAATCATTTGTTCAGATTGCTCAGTTGAGCGCGTTTGGTCGGTGTCTTCGATACGTAAAATAAATTCGCCGCCGTGGGCTTTAGCAAAGGCCAAATTAAATAGAGCAATATAAGCCGTGCCTACGTGAGGAAAGCCAGTGGGCGATGGCGCAATGCGAGTGCGGACCGGGCGATTGCCGCCAGTAGCTGTCGTAGGATTCGTCGAGGATAGGGTCGATGTTTGCATCATAGGAATCTCAAAAAGTGGATATCAGTGAAAAATGGCAGTGATAAGTGTCAATTAAAGAGCATGACTAAAAAATACGAATGAAACAATAGACGCCAAAATTGAAAATTAGCGTAAAATATAGCGCTAGTATAACAGAGAGATGGGATATTTTTAATGAAAAGCCCTTCTAGAGCTTGACTACCAGTGTATCCTTGCGATAATAATGCTATGCAAGTCATAACTTGTTTATTTTCATCTGATTTTTTACTATTACTGGCCAAAATGGTCGTCATCTACTGAGTTATTTGTGTCATTATCAAAATCGAAGTCAAAACCTACGCCCAATTCTAAAGTCAACGCTTTTTCAGCCATTGATAATGCTGAATCAGTGACGAGTCCGTTTTCTGTAGAAAGTAATACTGTCCAAAATCTGGTTGAAAAGGGTATGCAAAATATGGCTCAAGCATCTATTAAAGACCCTGCCACAGTTGATGAGTTGAGTTTTGTCCATGATGCTGTGCTTCTGCCAGAGACCGTCGCCGCAGTATTGGGCGTCAAATCCTTACCAAGCCCAAAAGAACCAAGTCAAACAGACGCGGCAATAGGTCAAAAAGGCTTACAAATGAGCGGCATCTATGTCGATGCGACCTTTGGGCGTGGCGGTCATAGTCGCTTATTATTGAGTCATCTTGCCGATGATGCCAAGCTGATCGTCTTTGATAAAGATCCGACTGCTATTAGTGTTGCTAGAGAGCTGGCAAGGACAGACAGCCGTGTGCATGTGGTTCATGACAGTTTTGCGACGTTGACGACTAGTCTGGCCGCGCTCGGTATCACCCAAGTAGATGGGCTAATGGCAGATTTGGGTATCTCATCACCGCAGATTGATGATGGCAGTCGCGGGTTTAGCTTTATGCGTGATGGTGCGGTAGATATGCGTATGGATACCAGCCGCGGTCAGTCGGTTGCCGAGTGGCTTGAGCAGGTCGATGATGAAACGTTGGCCAATGTGCTTTATGAGTTTGGTGAAGAGCGTCACAGTCGCCGCATTGCACGCGCCATCAAGCAAATGGACAGCTATGAATCAACGCTCGAGCTGGCTGAGGTGATTAAGGTTGCTCATCCCAATTGGCAGCGCGGTAAACATCCAGCGACACAAAGTTTTCAGGCCATGCGTATTTTTATTAACAATGAGCTTGGCGATGTCGATGACTTTTTAGCACAAAGTATTCACATCTTAAAGACCGGTGGACAGCTGGCGGTGATTAGTTTTCACTCATTAGAAGATCGCCGTATCAAGCAGTTTTTGCAGCGTCACAGTAAAGGGCAATATCCAGAAGATGAGAATTTGCCGATGCCGCCGAATCGCCCGCGTTACTTTAGTAAGCCTAAACGAGTGGGGCCAAGTAAAGCGGAAACAAGCCACAACCCGCGTTCGCGTAGTGCATGGCTACGCATGGCAACACGTAGTGATAGCGAGTATTTGCCTGATGGTGAGCAATAAATTTATAGCGTGAATGTTTGGTCGGTCTTTTATCAATGGGAGATGAGCAAATATTTTAATGATTACGCTACTGTTAAAAAGCTGTAAACATTATCTGCTAGGCTCGGCAGTTACTTTTTTGTTTGGTTTTACCTTTATTGATGGCGCATGAGGTTTTGATAACTCATAAACAGTTATCGCTTTCTATTTTTAAGTTCACTTTTCTGAGATCGTCATGGCAATATCTGACAAACCTGCAAACCGTCGTGTCGCAACGCCTTATAATGCCGATGTTGGTGAACTATTTGTGCGCCGATTTAATGTGGTCAGTGTTTATGTCGCTATATTACTGCTGTTGGCAGCGGCGATTATATGGAGCGGTATCAAAACGGCCGAAGGCGTTCAGCAATATCATCAGGATTATAAAACCTTGCAAGACATGAAAAAACAAGAGCGTAAGCTACAAGTTGAGCATCAGCGCCTATTGATTGAACAGCAGACATTCAGTGCGACGCCGCAAATTGCCAGTCGTGCGGTTGCTGAACTGGGTATGTTTTCACCCAGTCTGAAAGACAAACTAATCATCCAGCCCGGTGCTGCCGTAGCATTGGTGCCTGCCGATTCGACTGACTCAGATGTCGCCACCAATGATTCAGATATTATCGAACCAGCTGTCGTGAGTGATATACCTATCGATATGGTGGTTGAGGAATCTGCTGAGGTTTCTGACACGGATTCTGACCTAGCGGAGGCAGGACAATGAGTGATAAAAAGTCTAATGCCAATAGCGGGAAAGCAACCACAAACAACGCTAGTAAGAAACCAGCTAGTGGCAAAGTCACCAAGCCTTTGCGCCGTCCTAGTGCCGCCAAATCTGGGCAAACGAGCAGCAACGCTGATCACAAATCTGCTGACAGCCGCAAAGCCAAGCTATTTGATCGCTTAAAAAACAATGAAAAACAAAACGCTCATACTAAAAATCTAAAAAATAAAAGAGGATTTTTGGGTAAAGCGTCTGGCGCTTCTTCTCGCGGCGGCTTTGAGCAAGACAAAAACCGCTTTCGTATGATTTGGGGCATTGCGCTGATTATATTGGGCTTGCTAATAGGCCGTGCTTACTACTTACAAGTCGCCAATGCTCAGTTTTATCAAGACAAAGGTGCTGAGCTTATCACTAGCGTGCGTACGCAAGCATCTTATCGCGGCATGATTACAGACCGCAACAATTTGCCCTTAGCGGTCAGTGCGCCACTGGCGACCGTCTCTTTTAGTCCGCATGATTATGCTCGCGAATATTATGAGCTTAAGCGTATTATCATCACCAATCCTGATAGCCCGCAACTGGTTGCGCGTATGCAAAAGCGCTTGGACAATATGGATTTGACCACGCTTGCTGCTGCTGCCAATATCTCGGTCAATGAGTTAAAGAAAGTCACCGCCATTGATGCCAGTATCGATGTGACCGATGAAGAAGCGGTTAAAGCGGCGCTGCCATCGGGTGCTGGCTCGCACTACTTGCCATTGCTTAATAAAGTGACACCAGAGATTGCGCAAAGTGTCAGCTCGCTTGATTTTCCGGGTGTCTATGAGAAAAACTTCTTTCAGCGTTATTATCCGCAGCCACATCCCAACTCCCAACTATTAGGGTTTATGGGACAAAATGCCAATGATTCTGAAGGCGGTTATGAGGGGCGTGCTGGGATTGAACGTCAGTATGAAACCGAGCTGGCAGGTGACGACGGTAAAGTGCTGGTACTCAAAGACGCCAAACAAAACAGCCTAAAAGAAATTAAACAGATCGAGCCAGAAGTACCGGGTAAAGATGTGGCGTTGACGATTGACTCGCGTTTGCAGTATTTACTTTATAAAGAGCTTGAAAAAGCAGGGCGTTTGCAAAAAGCGCGTTGGTCTACGGGTATGATCGTCGATGTACAAACGGGTGAGGTGCTTGCCTTATCGACATGGCCATCATTTAACTCCAATAACCTCAATGAGATGACGGGTGAAAACCAGCGTAACCGTGCGCTACTTGATATCTTTGAACCTGGTTCGGTGATGAAGCCTTTTACGGTCGCTGCTGCTTTAGATTCAGGTAAATATACCGCCACCTCTTTAATCGATACCAATCCCGGCTCTATTCGTGTTCGCGGTTACACCATTCGTGATCATAACAATCTCGGCATGATTAACATGGCAACGCTGTTACAGAAATCCAGTAACGTGGCTTCCACCAAGATTGCGTTATCGCTACCCGCTGATGCGATTACCAAGATGCAAAAACAGTTTGGCTTTGGCGAAAAAACGCCGTTACAGTTCCCAGGCGAAGGTAGCGGATTGGTCGTCACACCGCAAGAAAAAGAAACAGCAAGGCGTGCGACGGTCAGTTATGGTTATGGTCTACAAGTAACGCTTGCACAAGTAGCGCAGGCTTATTCTGCATTGGCGGCAGGTGGGGTGATGCATCCATTGACACTTATTAAAGATAATAAACCACCACCCAGCAAACGTATCATGGCGCATGAGCAAGCGATGTCTATCGTACAAATGATGGAAAGTGTCACTGAAGATGGTGGTACTGCCAAAGGTGCTGCTATCGATGGTTACCGCGTCGCTGGTAAAACAGGAACGTCGCGCCGTATCAATCCGGACGGTGGTTATTATACCGATCAATATCGTAACGTCTTTGCTGGTATGGTGCCAGCCTCCAACCCACGGCTGGTCGGTGTGATGTTAATCGAAGATCCACGTGGACAAATTTATGCGGGTTTAACAGTAGCACCTGTGTTTCATAACGTCATGAGTGAGGCACTGCGTTTGTATAATGTGCCCTTAGATAAGCCGTTAAAAACTGAAGCCCCGTAGGTATTGATATAAGATTTTGAGTATTCAGCCACTTACTATTTGATTTAACCGTTTAGGATTTGCCAATGACCATGTCTACCTCATCGCCCAGCTGTGCTACTGTTACCTTAAAAGAGTTGGTTGAAGCCAGCGACCATAATAGACACAGTTTGCAGCAAGCATTAACCGCGATGATGACGGCATCGATGCAAGACTTACCAACTCAAATTTCAATAAATCAAGTGGCCAGCGTTGCCAACATCCCATTTCATCAATTTCAGTTAGACAGCCGCGCGCTAGCAGCGAGCAACGTGTTTGTCTTATTAAAAAGCCACACACCGAACTGTCAAAAAAGTCGTGATTACCTATACCAAGCCGCCAACAACGCCGCTTTTATCCTATCAGAAATCGATCCTGTCGCGCTACTGACGACAGCCAATATGCCTACCGATGCCCCTCTTGCTTTGACAACTGACACCTTGCAAACGTCTGTCCAACAGCAAATGATCGCGTTGCCTTGCCCAATATTATATGTGCCTGATATTCGGGATTTTTTGGGAGATTTGATCCAAGCGCGTTTGCAATATCAGCAACCAACGACGCTGCCAACGGTTGTGGCAGTGACGGGTACCAATGGCAAAACCACCATCAGTCAATTGGTCGCGCAATTAACCCAGTTAACCGGAATGAGCAGTGCGGTAATGGGTACGGCGGGTAACGGGAGATTGGGTTCGTTGGTTCAAGCCAGTCACACCACGGGAGACGCGCTCGCCGTCCAGCAGTTCTTATATCAAATGGGTCAAGAAGGCGCTGAGCTGTTAGCATTAGAAGCAAGCTCACACGGTCTGGATCAGCAGCGCTTGCAGGGCATGCCAGTGTCGGTGGCGATTTATACCAATTTGAGCCGTGATCATTTAGATTATCATGCCGATATGACAGAATACGCGGCGGCCAAAGCCAAACTGTTTGACAGAGTGCACTTTCCGGATTTGACCCATGCCATTATCAATATCGATGATGAGTATGCACAGGTGATGCTGGATACGGCGCATGCCAGCGATTTGATCGTGTGGACATACAGTTTAGACGCCACTAAAATGGCTACCTTTGTCGCCACTGATATCAAACCAAGCTTACAAGGAGTTGAGATCACGCTCCGCAGTAACTTTAGTGATACTGATATTAGTGATACTGATATTAGTGGTGACAAGGGCGGCAATATAACTATCGTCAGTCCCTTATTGGGGCGTTTTAACGTGGCGAATTTACTTGCGGCAATAGCGGCGACAGTGGCAATTGGCTCTGATGTTGATAGTGACTTTAACAGCGACATAGAGCGCATTGCTGCTGCCGTACCAAAGCTACAAGGCGCTATCGGACGTATGCAGCGTGTGCCATCCGCTGAGGGCTGTTTTATCGTGGATTACGCACATACACCTGATGCTTTGAGTCAGGTGCTGGCTAGCTTGAAAACCCATTGTAAGGGTCAGTTATGGGCAGTATTTGGTTGTGGCGGCGATCGTGATGCAGGCAAGCGCCCATTGATGGCACAAGCAGGGCTGGCGGGTGCAGACCAAGTCATACTCACAGCGGACAATCCACGTACCGAAGACCCCAATGCGATTTTGCAAGACATGCAAGCTGGAATGAGTGCTGAGCAATATCAGCGCACCCATATCGAACCTGCACGCCAAACCGCCATTGAGTATGCGGTCAGTCAAGCATCTGCCGATGATATCATCGTGATCGCGGGTAAAGGGCACGAAACCTACCAAGAAATTAACCATGTGCGTTATGATTTTGATGACAGTATTGTCTTGCAAAATGCTCTCAAACAAGCAGGCCGCGCATAAATAATAGCCGTTGCAATCCGTTTTGACTTTTCACAAACATTTAAATATAAGAAACAAGTAGTCATCATATAAGGTAATCACTATGACAGCCGACAACGATAATACCATTCAGTCACAAGGGCTGTATGTTTGGCAAGTAGATAATTTGCTCGCGGCGACCGAGTCACTTGCTGGACATTGGCAGCTACCAGAAGAACACACGAGCGCAGAGCAGTCAGAGCTCGCAAAAAATGCCGTCGTTAGTAACCGTATCGCCACCGATACGCGCACCATAAAAAACGGTGATATCTTTTTGGCATTAAGTGGTGATAATTTTGATGGTCATGATTATATTAATCTGGCGGCATCGAAAGGGGCAATCGCTGCTATTGTCTCTCGTCCTATCTCCACCAGTATTCCGCAGTTGGTCGTTAACGATACCCGTTTGGCGCTTGGACAATTGGCCGCTTATCGCCGCCAGCAGCACAAAGATGTGACCGTAATTGCGATTACTGGTTCGAGTGGTAAGACCACTTGTAAAGAGATGCTCGGTAGTATCTTTGGTCGACTGGCACCGACATTGATTACCCGTGGCAATTTAAACAATGATTTGGGCGTGCCAATGATGCTTCTTGAGCTTTCGGATCATCATCGTTATGCCATCTTAGAGTTAGGTGCCAATCATGTTGGCGAGATTGCTTATACTACTGAGATTGTAAAGCCTGATGTGGCCTGTATTTTAAACATTGGCACGGCTCATTTGGGGGAGTTTGGTAGCCGAGAAGGCATTTGCCAAACCAAGGCGGAGATTTATCATACCTTAACCGATACTCAATTTGCCATTGTGCCTGACAAGGACGACTTTACCAATCAGCTGCGCCGTATCGCTGAACAATACACCCCGCATGTCATTGGTTTTGGTAATACAGATGTGAGTGCCAGCCATTTAGATGTAGAGCCAGAGCGCAGTGAGTTCAAACTGCACATTGGCAACCAGTTACATGATATCAAGTTGCCACTAGCAGGAGAGCATAATGTCAATAATGCGTTGGCCGCGGCTGCTTGTGCGTATGCGTTAAAAATTGATGCCAGTGACATCGTGATTGGGCTAGAAAATGCGCGTCCAGCCAAAGGTCGTTTGAACAGTCAGATTCTTGGGATGCATCGTTTAATCGATGACACTTATAATGCCAATCCCCATTCGGTAAGGGCGGCGGCAAAAGTATTGGCCGCGCAAACAGGAATTCAGGTCATGGTGTTGGGCGATATTGCGGAGCTTGGCGAGGCGGCAGTGAGTGAGCATCAAAGTCTGGGTCGTACGATTGCGACCATAGGTATTGATATGCTGCTTTGCGTGGGGGAATATGCGCCTTATACTGTTGCTGGTGCGAAAGAGATTTCTGACATCAGTGCCCATGCGTTCGCTGATAAAGACAGTCTATTACAGTATTTACAACCGTATTTGCAAGCGCAGCAGTCTCAGCCTTGTACAGTATTGTTTAAAGGCTCTCGTTCCATGCAGATGGAAACACTTATTGATGCGCTAGTAGAGGAGTAAGCGGTGTTAGTTTGGTTGTTTGGCTGGCTTGGTCAGTATTATACACCGTTTTCGGCGGTCTCTTCTTTGACGCTACGAGCGTTACTCGCGGTCGTGACAGCCCTTGCATTTAGCATGTTTTTTGGTGGGCGTGTCATTAAACATTTGCGGGCGCTTAAGTATGGTCAGGCCATTCGCAATGATGGCCCGCAATCACACTTGATCAAAACTGGCACACCAACCATGGGTGGGGTGTTGATTTTGAGCGCAATTGGTGTGTCGACATTACTTTGGGCGCGTTTAAATAATCCGTATGTGTGGATTTTGCTCATTGTGATGGTTATCTTTGGCGCCGTCGGTTGGGCGGATGATTGGCTCAAGATTAAATATAAAAACCCCAAAGGCTTAATCGCCCGCAAAAAGTATTTTTGGCTCTCGATGGGTGCATTATTTGTTGGCGTTTCACTATATTATATCGCCACGCTTCAGCCAGATGTTAACACCACTCGTGAGATGCAAGATTTGTTATTGCCTATCTTCAAAGATTGGATAATCCCATTTTCGGCAGTGCCTTTTGGCATCGGTTTTATTATCTTTACGTATTTTGTGATAAATGGCGCGTCTAATGCGGTCAATTTAACCGACGGCTTGGACGGCTTGGCAATTTTGCCAGTGGTCTTGGTAGCAGCAGGATTGGGCGCCATGGCGTATGTGTCGGGTGACGTACGTTTTGCCGATTATTTACATGTGCCTTATATTGCTTATAACTCTGAGGTCATCATTGTCTGCGGTGCTATGATTGGGGCGGGGCTGGGCTTTTTATGGTTCAACGCGCATCCAGCACAAGTATTTATGGGTGATGTAGGGGCGCTGGCACTTGGTGCAATGCTGGGTACGATTGCCGTCATGACACGGCAAGAGATTGCTTTTGCGATTATGGGCGGGTTATTTGTTGCCGAAGCGCTATCGGTCATGTTACAGGTTGGCTCGTATAAGCTGCGCAAAAAACGGGTCTTTCGTATGGCACCACTGCATCATCACTTTGAAGAAATCGGCTGGAAAGAGACACAAGTGGTGACGCGATTTTGGATTATCGCTATTATACTGGTGATTCTTGGATTAATGACGTTAAAGCTGCGTTAACATGCTTCAATATTAAATGGATTTATACCATATATTCAAAGGCCGTCTCAGACAGTTGAGGCGGCTTTTTTTATGCGCGCTTTTATCACTTAGACCTCGTGAATTTTGTTAAAATACCAGTTATATTGCTATGATTTTGAGATGCTTGTGTCCTTATTTATTTGTCCCCTTTGTCAATCGCTTCTACAACCCGCATCAGATACGTGGCGCTGTGATGGCAGTTTAAATCCGAAGCAAACGGTTCATGCATTTGATGTGGCACGGCAAGGCTACGTCAATTTGTTGCCAGTACAACAAAAAAAGTCTAAAGCGCCAGGCGACAGCCAAGCATCTATCGAGGCACGAAAACGGTTTTTGAATGCGGGACATTATGAGCCGTTACAGGTTTTAATTGGTCAGCAAATGCAGCAGTTATTGGCACAAGATAAGCCAGTCGCTGAGAAAGACAATCAACCTGTCAATTGGTTAGATATCGGTTGCGGCGAGGGCTATTACACGCAAGCAATGGCACAAATGGGATCAGATATCCTAGATATCTTAATCGCGGCTGACATTAGTAAGCCTGCATTGGTAGAATTGGCCAAAGTGAGTAAAGCGGCAGGTAGGCTTTGGTATCAGCAGCATAAAAAGATGTCTACTAAGACAACCGTCATTTATCCACTGGTCACGAGTGCTGCGCACCTGCCGTTACGCGATCGTAGTGTCACGGGTATTAGTAGTATTTTTAGTCCTATCTTGCCAAAGGCCTTTGCTGACGTATTGACCGACGAGGGTTATCTCATCATTGCCAAACCAGATGGCGGTCATTTGGCGTCTATGCGTGATGCGTTATTTGACGACGTCCGCGAGCATGATTCTGACAAATTTTTGCAAGAGTTGGCTCCTTATTTTAAACTTTTAGACACGCATCGGGTCAGTACCGAGATGAGCTTGTCCGCCAATGAGCTAGCTGACTTAATGACCATGACTCCTTATGCGTATCGTGCTAAGAGTGAGAAGAGACAAGTGCTGTTGGAAGCGGTGGAAAAAGAGGCGTTTAGGACTGAGGCCAAATTTGTGGTTTATGTTTTGCAAAAGGCGTCTGACTTATAGGGCACTGCCGACTACTTAGCTACACCGTATTTTTTTTCAAAATGAATCAGCTCTCACCATTACAATAATGACTGTTGCAGAGACTGATCGTGATGCAACTGCGTTTGCTCAAACTCATCGTCTAAAAATATATCTCAAAATCTAACCATCGCCTCTAGTAAAAAAATCAAAAAAATTAGCATGGTAAGCGACACATTGGTTACGCTTTATCAGCATAAATACTTTAGACATCACGATAGACTCTAATATCACTATTCAAGCTTACATTAATCTATTAATAATATTGTTATGCTTTATGACATCATTTAAATGATTAATATCCTCTGAATTATTTGGAGAACTTTAGGGTATCATTATGAAAAAAACATCAACGTTGAGCAAATCTGTCCTGATAGCGCTAAGTATTGCTAGCGTAAGCGTAGCATCTGTGGCGGTCAGTCAAGCAGCCCCTTCTAAAGCGCCGATTAATGAAGTCAAAGCGGCAGCGCAAAGTAAAGTCGATCTAAAACAAGCGATGATGATCGCTAATAAAGCAGTGGCAGGAGATATCATTAGCGCAGAGTACGATCAAGAAGATGGCACTATAAATGGCTATTATGATATCAAGATCATTGCCAATAATAGCGAACAAGAAGTAAAAGTGAATGCCAATACGGGTAAAGTTATGAAGGGCGACACTGATCGCCTCGATAAGGAAGACTTGGCGGAATATAACGCCATGAAGCGAGCAAAATTGACCCCTAATCAAGCCATTGATAAGGCTAATCAACGCCTAAAAGGCATACCACTTGAAGTCGGATTTGACATGGATTTTGGCAAGCCTGTGTATAAAGTCGATATTGGTAAAGGCAATCAGGTTCATGAAGTCGTTATTGATGGTATGACGGGTAACATTACTCGCAGTAAAGTTAGAGCTGCCGATATCGATGATTAATTACTGATATATTCTTGCTTGCCCTAAACCGTCATTGAAGATGGTTTAGGGGTTTTTGTAATAAAATGATAAATGTTTGATGCTTACGTTTTTAATCTCACAAAATAGCAAAAACCTTTAAGTTTTACTTTAACTTTGTTAGTGTGTTAAAATTGGTGCGATTATTAACAGTGCTTGATGGTGGCTCTTAATGACACAGTTGCCTTAATAGCATAGTCACATAGCCAATCGATTTAAACCTTACTATAAAGATGAGTATGCCAATCTAGTTGTACGACCCCCTCCTAAGTAAATAATTGTTTCCCATAACAATGACTCTATCATAAAGCGTCTGACGCTTTTCCCTGTACGCACGCACTGCTTTTATGTTTGTATCAGTAATTGATGTATCTATTAAGTCATCAACCGCAAACAGCTAAAAGTCAGTTATGACAATAACTCGCTAAATATGACAGTTCACATTTTTACATCTATTATTTGATGGGCATCATGCTCAGGTAAAAACGTGTCAGACTTTTCATTTTAGAGACATCTCACTTTAGATATCGCGATTATTGACAGACTAAAGCAGTTCCCAAAAACTGAGTGAAACATGTTAAATACTATTAAAGAACACTGGTTGTCCAACGTCAGAGGCGATGTCTTGGCTGGCATGGTCGTCGCCTTAGCCCTTATCCCTGAAGCCATTGCGTTTTCTATCATTGCAGGTGTAGATCCCCAAGTTGGGCTCTATGCCTCTTTTTGTATTGCCGTCGTGATTAGCTTTGTTGGCGGACGTCCGGCGATGATTTCTGCGGCAACTGGTGCAATGGCATTACTCATGGTCACGCTGGTTAGAGAGCATGGTTTGCAGTATTTGCTAGCAGCCAGTGTCTTGACAGGGGTGATACAGATTATCTTTGGTTTTTTAAAGCTGGGTAATTTGATGAAGTACGTTTCGCAATCTGTCATCCTTGGCTTTATCAATGCCTTGGCTATTTTGATTTTTATGTCACAGATTCCTGAGCTTGTGCCGCAAGAGGGCTCGAACCTAGTTCATGTCTATGCGCTTGTTGCTCTCGGTCTATTGATTATTTATGGTTATCCCTACATTCCAAAAATCGGCAAAGTGATTCCATCACCGTTGGTCAGTATTGTATTGGTGACGGCGATCGCCATCCTGTTAGGCGCAGAGGCGCGCACTATCAATGATATGGGTCAGTTGCCGGATACCTTGCCGATATTTTTACTACCCGATATTCCTTTGAATCTAGATACTTTACTAATTATTTTGCCGTATGCGATCAGTCTTGCGATTGTCGGTTTGCTTGAGTCTATGATGACCATGACCATTGTGGATGATTTGACCGATACCAAAGGCGACCGTAATAAAGAGTGTAAAGGTCAAGGTATTGCCAATATCGTCAGTGGTTTCTTTGGTGGTATGGCAGGCTGTGCGATGATTGGTCAATCTATTATCAACGTAAAATCTGGCGGTTATACACGTCTATCGACTTTAGTGGCAGGGGTGTTTTTACTATTAATGGTGGTGTTCTTAAGCGACTGGTTAAAGATTATCCCAATGGCAGCGCTGGTCGCTGTGATGATTATGGTGTCGATTGGTACGTTTAACTGGGGCTCTTTTAAAGAGTTAAAGACCAAGCCGCTGCAAAGTAACATAGTTATGATTACCACCGTTGCTGTAGTGGTCGCGACGCACAACTTGGCATATGGAGTGCTCATTGGTGTGTTGCTGTCGGCGCTATTCTTTGCCAATAAGATCGAACGCTATATGAGTGTACATACGCAATTGGATGAAGCAGAACGAACGCGTTATTATCAAGTGGATGGTCAAGTGTTTTTCTCATCCTCAGAGCGTTTGATTGAGTCGTTTGATGTGAAAGAATCTATATCTAAAGTGGTTATTGACGTATCGCGAGCACATTTTTGGGACGTGACGGCCGTCGCCGCGATAGACAAAGTCATTATTAAGTTTCGCCGTGAAGGGACTGAGGTTGAGCTAATAGGTCTGAATGAGGCAAGTCAAGCGATGGTAGAGAAGTTTGGTGTTCATGACAAACCTGATGCCGAGCAAAGCTTGGGCGCTCATTAACAGTGTCCATTAGCAATACAGTCCATCAACGATAACATCCATTAGTGATGTCAGTTTTTATGAAATGGACGTTCAAAACTTAACATTTAAGGACAGATTATGACCACAGAACAGCACATCTTGGCTTGTATCGATGGCTCAGCCGTGACGGAATCGGTTTGTGACTATGCCGCATGGTATGCCAGCCGATTGAATTTACCAGTAGGCTTATTACACGTGAGTGAGGTGCCTGCCTCGACCAGACGTGATTTATCAGGGGCAATCGGCATCAATAGTCGCCAGTTTTTGTTAGAGGAGCTCACGCAACTGGATGAGCAAAGAGCAAAAGTGGTGAACAGCTATAGCAATGCGTTAGTAAATGACGCAAAAAGTCATATCCAAAGTGGCTTTGAGGGCGTGGACGTTCGCATCTATCAGCGCCATAGCAAATTGCTACCAGCTATCGAACACTTTAAGGCCAAAAGCCGTGTCATCGTCATGGGGCGTCGCGGCGAAGATCACAAAGACAGCCGCATCAATATTGGTAGTCAAATCGAAACCGTAGCACGCGCTTCTAGCGTGCCAGTCTTGATTTGCTCAGAGCCGTTTAAAATGCCTAATTCTTATATAATAGCATTTGATGGCAGTAAAACAGCCATCAAGGCCGTCGACATGATTGCGAAAAGTCCGCTGTTAAAAGGCATGCAAGGCCATCTCGTCATGGTAGGCAATGACAATAACGAGTCCAAAAAAAGCTTGGCAGCAGCGACTGAACAACTAATAGCAGCAGGCTTTACGATAGATGCGCAGCAGTTGTCTGCGTCTGATACCGTTGAGGGCTTACTCACCTTTCAAAAGCAAAATATGGTCGATATCATCGTGATTGGGGCTTATGGCCATTCTAAATTGCAACAGCTATTTATTGGCAGTACCACGACAAAAATCATTGCCAAAACGCTGTCACCCGTCATTTTGATTCGTTAAATTCTCAATAGATGGTGAGATGAACAACGTTTGCTCAAGCATTCTTAGCTGTAGTTGAAATACTTTAAAGTCGCTACAGTAGTGCTGGTGTAAATTTTTCGTAGCTTCTGTCTGCGTAGGCACAGCAAGCAAGAAAAATTTGCACCAGCAGTACGTGTTGTATCGATATTACTTTTCACCGACTATAGCGTTGACTTGCTTTAAGAAAACACAGCGATGTTGGGATAAATGTCTCGAAGCTGCTGTCTATATCAGCACAGTAGGCGAAAAACATTCATCCCAGTAGCGAGTCATAATAAGAGTATTTTTGGTTTAGATTGATTGATTAAGTAAAAACCTAATCAGTATGCCGCCGCTTTGTAGTGAGTCGGCAGTTTTAGGGACAATAATGCCGCAATTGCCACAAATAAACTCGATATCCAAAGACAAGCCTCTAAGCCAAATTCTTGGTACACCCATCCTGACAACACCGTTCCAATCAACCTCCCCATCGCATTTGCCATGTAATAAAACCCCACATCTAGTGACACCCCATCACTATCAGCGTAGCTGACGATGAGGTAGCTGTGTAATGATGAGTTGATGGCAAAAACTACGCCAAATATCAGTAGACCAATAATAACGGACGCTTGGATGTGAAAATCAAAGTATAAAGCCAGCGCAATCGCCGCCGGAATAAACGTCAAATAGCTTGCCCACAAAAATGCCGCGCGACCCGTTGGCAGCACGCCTTTTTTCTTACCTGTAAAGTAAGGCGCAACTGACTGAACGATGCCATAACCGATGACCCAGCTTGCCATAAAACTGCCGACCCACCAGTGACTCCAGTTAAAAGTTGCCGCCAAAAACACAGGCAAGGCCACGACAAACCAAACGTCTCTCGCCCCAAACAAAAACATGCGGGCAGCGGAGAGGGTATTGATAGCAGAGCTTTTAGAAAAGATGTCTTTAAACTTAGGCTTGTTGGTGGCTTTGCCAATGTCCTCTTTTAATACCACCAAGCTAAATACCCAGACGATGGCTAAGAGCGATGCCATCAGTATCATAGCGCTTTTGAAGCCAATCAAGGTGAGCAGCAAACCACCAATAAAAAAGCCCACGCCTTTTAGGGCATTTTTAGAGCCTGTGAGTATCGCCACCCATTGATAGAGCTTACTTTCAGCATCTTTTGGTACCAATAACTTGATAGCGCTTTTAGCACTCATTTTGTTTAAGTCTTTGGCGATACCTGAGAGCGCTTGGGCGATCATCACATAAACCACGGTCAGCATATCAGCAGGCACAGCGAGCATGGCGAGGGCAACTATCTGTATGGCCAAACCAATATTCATGGTTTTATTGAGTCCAAGACTGGTACCAAGCCAACCACCAACCAGATTGGTGATAACACCAAAAGTCTCATAAAACAAAAACAGCATGGCAATACTTAACGGGCTATAGCCTAACTGATAAAAATGCAGCACGACGAGCATTCGTAATGCGCCATCCGTTAAGGTAAATGCCCAATAGTTGCCAGTGATGACTAAGTATTGCTTCACTTGCGATGATAAATCCGTAACGGATAGCAGCCCCATGATTAACCCTTATCTGCTAGACCAACCATCTGTACCAATTCAGCCGTTCTATTGGCGTAACCCCACTCGTTGTCGTACCAAACGTAGAGCTTTACTTGCGTGTCATTGATGACCATCGTCGATAACGCATCCACAATGCTTGAACGTGGATCGGTTTTGTAATCAATCGATACCAATGGGCGTGTCTCAAAGCCCAATATGTCTTTTAGCTCATTTTCAGACGCCTGTTTGAGCAGTTCATTGACTTCTTCAACGGTGGTGCCACGAGCCACTTCAAAGACACAGTCAGTCAGCGAGGCGTTGGCTAAAGGCACGCGAATGGCATGACCGTTTAGCTTGCCTTTTAGCTCAGGAAAAATATGCGTGATGGCAGTCGCAGAGCCTGTCGTGGTCGGAATCAGGCTCATACCGCAAGCACGCGCTCGGCGTAAGTCTTTGTGCGGGGCATCTAGTATCGTTTGGGTATTGGTGATGTCATGAATGGTGGTCATGGAGCCATGCTTGATGCCTATTTTTTCGTGCATCACTTTGACCACAGGTGCTAGGCAGTTGGTGGTACAAGAGGCAGCAGTCACAATGGGATACATATCTTTGTCGTATAGATGTTCATTCACGCCCATAACGATGTTTAACACACCTTCTTCTTTGACAGGTGCAGTGACCACCACGCGTTTTACCCCTTGGTCTAAGTAGGCTTGCAGCAAGGCTTTTGTTTTTATCTTTCCTGAGGCTTCGATGACCACATCACATAGTGACCAGTCGGTGTCTTCGGTCGCTTTGTGATGTGTGCAAGGAATGGCTTCGCCATTGATAATCATGGACGTGCCTTCGTGGGTGGCTTCGTGATGCCAGCGACCATGCACAGAGTCAAACGTCATCAAATGGGCAAGCGTTTTGGCGTCGCCTGCAGGATCATTGATGTGGACGATCTCGATGTCATCCCAGTCAAATGCGGCGCGCATCGTTAAACGTCCCATACGCCCAAAACCGTTAATACCGACTTTAATAGCCATAAAGTTGTCCTTTGTTTTGTCTAAGTGTTATCAGAAAAAATGGTTAAGTTTGTTTAAATGCTCAGTTTTCTTTAAATGTTAGTTATTGATTATTTACAAAAGCTGTCTTTGTCTGGTCGGTTTTGCATCGCATCCAACCGCCCGATCTCACGCTCAATCAGAGAAGTGTTATTTTCTGTGGTTTGTGCAACTACGGTCTTTGCCCATAACGGCAGCTCCGGATTGATGCGATAAAACACCCACTGGCCGTGTTTTCGATCAGTGATGACGTTTGCCTTTTTTAACACAGCAAGATTGCGTGAGATTTTGGGCTGACTGTCCTCCTCCAATGCTTCCATCAATTCACAAACACACAGCTCACCATGATATTCGATCAGCATCAATGCTTTGAGTCGAACATCGTCCGTTAGGCTTTTATAAAAGGTAATGGGATCAAAATCAGGTGACGGCAGGTCATCTTCAGTGACGGATAGCGTTGCAACGGCATTTTTTTTGCTGATATTTGCTTTTTCTACAAAGAGAAACATTGTTAAGCGGTTGCTTAATTCACTTAATGTGGTGGTAAAAGGATGATTGCCAGGGCGTGTTTTTGGGTCAGGGATGTCCCATGCCAACTGCTTGTCCGTATTGGGATAGCTTCGGCATTCGGTACTGGCTTTTTCACATAAGGTAATCACATAATCGAAAAACTGTCCTTCGAATTCATCGACGTGCTTGGATCTTAAGCCACTAGCATCAAAGTCGAATTTTTCCAACGCTTGGATGGTGCGTTCATCGACTTCCCCTTTTTCTATGCCTGCGCTATAAACTTCATAGACATCGCCCGCTTTGTACTTTAGTAACGTCTCAGCCATTTGTGATCTGGCTGAATTACTGGTACAAAGAAACAGCACCTTTTTCTTATTTGCGTTTTCCATAACCTACCCCTATTAAAAGTATGCTTACATACGAATTATTATATATACAATATTTCGTATGTAAAGATGTTTTTAGAGTTATTATTAAATGATAATGAGCAAAGTGATAGGTTGGGACATAATAAGATTATTGGCGTGATAGTTTTGACTCAGGTAACAATTTAAATTTGATAGCAGGCATTGAGGATCGTTATGGCAACTAAAATATTCGATACGATTATTATCGGTGGTGGTCAAGCAGGTCTAGCAGTTGGCTACTATCTGAGGCGCGCAGGGCTGGATTTCATTATTCTTGATGATCAGAACCAAAGTGGCGGCGCGTGGCAACATACTTGGCCCTCACTACGACTGTTTTCTCCTGCTTTTATCAGTTCCCTGCCGGGTCGCTTAATGCCAAAGGAAAGAGATGGCGAGTATCCCCATCGAGATGAAGTTCTTGGTTATCTCAGCAATTATGAGCAACACTACCAATTGCCGATATACCGACCTTATCAAGTACAAAGTATCCATCGTGATCAAGAGAATAATTGCTTACGGGTGACTGATGGTAGTTACACATGGTTAGCGAAAACCGTGGTAAGTGCCACTGGGACATGGAGCAATCCTACAATACCTTCATTTGAAGGTCAGCAAGCGTACCTTGGGGAACAATGCCACTCCGCACATTATGCAGGTCCTGACGCCTATAAAGGCAAGCGGGTCTTGGTGGTCGGCGGTGGCAACTCAGGCGCACAAATCTATGCTGAGCTGGCCGAAGTGGCAAACGCCAGCTGGGTAACACGTGAGCCACCATTATTTTTGGCCGATGATGTCGATGGACATGTACTGTTTGAAAGAGCGACGGCGCGCATTACTGGTAGCAGTAACGATGATTCTATAGGGAGTATAGGTGATATCGTCATGGTGCCACCTGTCAAAGCAGCACGTGACAAAGGTATCTTACATTCAGTACCCATGTTCCGTCAGTTTACTGAACAAGGCGTCATCTGGGCTGATGGGAGTAAAGAACCAATAGATACTGTTATTTGGTGTACGGGGTTTCAACCACAGCTTGACCATCTGGCATCCTTAAATGTACTCGAAGCCGATGGAAAAGTGCAAGTGGAACAGGGGCAGGCAATCAAAGAGCCGCGGCTATGGTTGTTTGGTTATGGCGATTGGGCAAGCCCAGGCTCGGCCACGCTGATTGGTGCTGGCCGCAGTGCTAGAGAAAATGTCCCAGCCTTGTTGGATTTTTTGCAAAAAGATTCTTAAGCGTCAGGCTGGATCGACATTTTTAGCTGACGAATGACGGCGCTCAGCAACATCTCATCAATATCTGTTAAGGCGTTCAATCCATAGTCGTAAGTTTTTAGTATCATCGCTTGTTGGTCTTGAGACAAGTGGACGGTGATATCTTTACTGACGACCAAATGTCTATAATCTTGTAAGGTCTTTTCTTTATTATCACTCATATTTAGCTCCTATTCCCATGTTACGTACTATTTGCTAATGATTGTTTTCATGGTTTTTTTAATGATATTCTAAAAAATCTTGGTTAAACTTTGATGACGCTGTTGAATATTTTTTGATCATTCATAAAAACCTTTCTATTTGGCCTATGAGTAAAGTGCTAATTTACGATAAGGCGTAGCGCTTAGTCTTGTACATTATCAGGGTTCATCGTCGCCACCAAGTCAGTAAATCGTTCTCCTTGTACGGACACATGCGCTTTAATCAAACGCTCCGCCAAGTCTTCGTCCGAATTTATGACAGCATCCACGATTTGTTGATGCTCCTCAAACGAATGCTGCATGCGATTGTTGACTCGTAACTGTAAGCGTCTATAAGGATGTAGTCGATTGTGCAGATTGCTGGCTTGCTCTATCAAAAAACTGTTGCGACTCAGTTGATACAAGAAAAAATGAAATTTTCTATTGGCCTCATAATAGCTTTCGGTGTTTTCCTCCATCAAGTAGTCTTTACATTGATTGTGCAAAGACAGTAGCTCCGCTTTTTCTTCCTCATTGATTCTTCTGGCAGCCAATCGGCCACACATGCCTTCGAGATAGGCCATCACTTCAAACATCTCAAACAGCGTGACGATATTCAAAGTGGGAATGACTGCTCCTCTACGCGGTCGAATCTCCACCAATCCTTCAGAAGCTAACAGCTTCAAAGCCTCACGAATAGGGGTTCTTGACACCCCATATTTTTCACAAAGTTTTGCCTCATCAAGTTTGGTGCCAGGTGGCAGACGACCATAAATAATATCATCTTCGATTTTTTTACTGACTTGTACTGACAAGGGTAAGTCGTCAATTAAACTCATAAATTCTCCATTTGTATACAATAACTCATTTAATAAATACAATATGGTTGCACTTCTAAACCAACTGTATTAGATTATATCAAACAAGTGCGTGGTAAGTGATAGATGCTTTTAAAGGTTTTGAGTGCTGTTAAGACCTATATCCTTTACACAGAGGAAGCTACTGAGGAAATTGAATAAACCTCAACAAACATTATCAAACTACTATTATGTGTGCTTGTGTCTATATCTGGTGGTTATTAATGTAGATTCTCATTTTATACAGCCCGTATATCAAGGTAGATATTATCAAAGCGGCTGTAATCATATCCAAGGAAGGTTTATATGATCATATATGGTACTGCTTTATTAGCAGTTAGTTATTTGCTAGGTGTTTTTCTGGGTGGATTGCTAGGACAACTATTAGGCGTTGACGCCAATATCGGTGGTGTCGCTATCGCAATGATTCTACTCATTGCTGGCAAAGAGATGCTCGCCAAACGCGGTCTTTTGCCAAAATCTACTCAGTTTGGTGTTCTATATTGGGCAGGTATGTACATCCCTATCGTTGTTGCGATGGCTGCAGGACAGAACGTAGTCGCTGCACTATCTGGCGGAATGGTAGCAGCTGTTGTTTCTGTTATTGCGCTTACTGCAACTGTCTTTGTCGTACGCTTACTTAATAATATTGGTAATGATTACGATACCTTTACTTGGGATGATACTGAAGAGCATCGCGACCAATTGTGAGTGTGTCATCAATATTATTAACACTACAAAAAAACTGAAACTACCGATTCAATCGCGCAACGGAGTAATTAAATGGACTTAATTATAGAAACCCTCACTAAAAATGCCTTTGTAACCGCTTTAGCAGTAACAGGCCTTGTGATGTTTTTTTCTCAAATACTATCCAAGTATTTAACCAACAACAAGCTACAGTCATCTGCAATTGCTATCACCCTTGGTCTTATTGCTGCCTATTTTGCTGGTTTATATACTGGTGGTGAAAAAGGCATTTCCGATATAGAGCTTTTTTCTGGATTTGCTCTTTTAGGTGGGGCGATGCTGCGGGATCTTGCCATTGCATCTACTGCTTTTGAAGTAGACGTTAAAGAAATAAAACGTGCTGGAAAAATCGGTATTATTGCCTTGATATTAGGTTGCGTCATACCGTTTGTGGTAGGAGCCGGTGTTGCATGGACATTAGGTTATAGAGATGCTGTCTCTATGACCACCATTGGAGCAGGTGCAATGACTTACATTGTGGGACCTATTACAGGGACAGCAATTGGCGCAAGCTCTGATGTGATTGCCTTATCCATCGCCATTGGTTTGATTAAAGCCGTCTTTTTTATGATCGCAACCCCTTTACTTGCCAGATTTATGTATCTTAAAAGCCCACGTTCAGCCATGATTTTTGGCGGTCTAGTGGGTACTACTAGTGGAGTAGCCGCTGGCTTGGCAGGTACTGATGTCAGACTGGTCCCATATGGAGCATTGGTAGCCACTTTCTATACGGGCCTAGGTGCTTTATTAGGTCCCTCTATATTTTTCTTAACACTAAACGCAATATTTTAATAAGTAGATAAAGGAAGTCTTATGAAAGCGAATACTGAAGAAAAAAAATGGAATTTACAACAAAATAGACGAGATTCTAAACTGCAAGCTGCAAAAGACAAAGGCCTAGCAAAACGCGTACCGAGTGATAGAACCATTGAGTTACTAGAAACGGTGCTGACGCCTGAAGATAAGGTTTGTATAGAAGGCAACAATCAAAAACAAGCTGACTTTTTGTCTGAATGTTTGTCTCAGTGTAATAATGACGTGCTAAACAATTTGCACATCTTGCAGTCAGTATTGGCATTGCCTAGCCATATCGATATATTTGAAAAAGGCATTGCCAGTAAAGTCGATTTTTCTTTTTCTGGCCCACAAGCACTCAGATTGGCAAAACTGGTTCAGCAACAAAAAATCCAAATCGGCTCAATCCATACGTATCTTGAGTTATATGGTCGATATTTTATCGACTTGATACCGAACGTGTGTCTCATTACCGCGCACTCTGCCGATGCGGACGGTAATCTATATACAGGACCAAATACAGAAGATACGCCTGCCATTGTAGAGGCGACAGCATTCAAAAGCGGCATCGTCATTGCCCAAGTGAATGAATTGGTAGATAGCGTGCCACGCGTAGATATTCCGGCAGATTGGGTGGACTTTTTTATCGTTGCTCCTCGACCTAATTATATCGAGCCTTTATTTACCCGCGATCCCGCCCAAATTACCGAAGTGCAGATATTGATGGCAATGATGGTCATCAAAGGCATCTATGCGCCTTATCAAATTAAACGTCTGAACCATGGTATTGGCTTCAATACCGCCGCTATCGAATTGCTTTTGCCCACTTACGGCGCAGAATTAAATCTCAAAGGTAAAATTTGTACTAACTGGGCGCTCAATCCTCATCCTACGATGATTCCGGCGATAGAAAGTGGTTTTGTCGATAGCATTCATAGCTTTGGCTCAGAGGTTGGGATGGATGAGTATATTCAAAATCGACCGGATGTGTTTTTTACTGGTAAAGATGGCAGCATGAGATCCAACCGTGCATTTAGTCAAACGGCAGGTTTGTATGCGTGTGATTTATTCATTGGCTCGACGTTGCAGATTGATTTACAAGGCAACAGCTCGACCGCCACCGTAGATCGCATTGCAGGTTTTGGTGGTGCGCCAAATATGGGCTCAGATCCTCATGGGCGTAGACATTCTAGCTATGCGTATCTCAAAGCAGGACAAGAAGCGGCCGATGGACGCGTGGTAAAAGGACGCAAACTGGTGGTTCAGATGGTAGAAACCTACCGCGAGCACATGGATTCGGTCTTTGTGGAAGAGCTTGACGCGTGGCAGTTGCAAGAAAAAATGGGCAGTGACTTTCCGCCTATCATGATCTATGGCGATGATGTGACGCACATTGTGACCGAAGAAGGCATTGCAAATTTATTATTGTGTCGCACACCAGAAGAGAGAGAGCAAGCCATTCGCGGCGTAGCGGGCTATACCCCTGTTGGGATGCAGCGAGATCACGAAAAAGTCAAAGAGCTGAGACAGCGCGGAATTATCCAAAGACCTGAGGATATTGGTGTCGATGCTTCAAAAGCGACGAGAGATCTGCTGGCCGCAAAATCGGTGAAAGATTTGGTGAAATGGTCCAATGGCACTTATGCGCCGCCCAGTCGCTTTAGAAACTGGTAAAAATAATATTAGGGATATAACTATGAATGTACTTAATTTCGATTTTACGTCACAACCCATTGCCGACATCAAAAAAGAAGTGATTTGCGGTGTGGTTGGCTCAGGTAACTTAGAGGTATTGGTATCGCCTTTGGCTGATAGCGACAATGGCAACAGTAGCAAATTCATCATTGATACCTCAGTCACAGGCTTTGATCACATTTGGGAGGCGGTACTACAGGACTTCTCCAGTCGTTATGCAGTGGGTGGACTGGAATTCAAGGTCAACGATATGGGCGCGACGCCTGCGGTGGTGAGTCTACGCTTGAGCCAAGCGATTAACATCTTGGAGGAAGAGTCACATGGATAATTCACGTATTCAACAAAGCTTTTATGAAAAAACAGCGCGCAATCGTATAGCCAGCATCATTGACAAAGACAGTTTTCAAGAGTTTCTTAAACCCGGCAGCATTCCTGTGAGCCCAAACCTTGCCTCATTAGATATTGTAGGCAGTTTTGATGATGGTGTGATTATTGGACAGGCAAACATTCAAAAAAATCCCGTGTACATCATCGCTCAAGAAGGCAAGTTTATGGGCGGTGCCGTCGGTGAAATACATGGCGCAAAAATTGTTGGCCTGTTACTGAAAGCCATCGAAGAAAAGCCAAAGGCAGTCGTGTTTTTTGTCGACTCAGGAGGTGTGCGTCTGCATGAAGCAAACGCTGGCTTGATAACCATTTCCGAGATTATGCGTGCGATGCTAAAGGTTCGTCATGCAGGCATTCCTATTATTACCGTCATTGGTGGGACAAATGGTGCTTTTGGTGGCATGGGTATCTGTGCGTGTCTGAGCACCCACGTGATCATGACAGAAGAAGGGCGTTTGGCGCTTTCAGGCCCTGAGGTAATCGAAACCATCAAGGGCGTAGAGGAGTTTGACTCCAAAGACAGAGCGCTAGTGTGGCGAGTGACGGGTGGTAAAACGCGTTATTTGCTCGGTCATGTCGAATTTTTGGTTGAAGATGATGTCAATGATATTACTCAAGGGATTGTCGAGGCCCTTCAGCAACCTGCTAAAAATTTAGATTTAGAGTATTTAAAGCAGCAGCAAGCTTCATTGCAAAACCAATATGATCAGTGGTTCGGTAAAAAAGACAGCATAGCCATTTGGCAGTCAATGAACATCGAAAACCCTGAATCTATTGCCATGCTTAGTGCTCAACAAGTTCGAGCCATTAAAAAAGGATAATGTCATGCAAACAAAAACAATTTTAGAGCAGCTATTTCCTAACAAGCTTGAATATCATATTGATAATTCGATGATACGCGGTAGCGCAGAAACTAATATGGGTAACGTTGAAATTATTGGTACGGTCGATTCTGCTGCTATGAACCAATTGATTGCGATGACGCTTGCCAATGAGATATTGGCCGTCATCGAAAAAGGGGAAAAAACGCCTATCGTCTTTATTGTAGATACGATGGGGCAAGACTCGTCGAGAGCGGACGAGCTATTGTGTTTGAATAGAACGTTTGCGCATCTGGCATCTTGTGTCGATTTACTCAGACGGCGCGGTCATCCAAATTTGGCCATCGTTTTGGGTGAGGCGGTCAGTGGTGGGTTTTTGTCTTACGGCCTCATGGCAAATCAAGTATTTGCCATGCAATCAAGCCAAGTCAAGGTCATGGATCTAAACGCCATGTCGAGGGTCACCAAAATACCGCTCGATAAGCTAAAATCTTTATCCCAAACGTCAGCGATTTTTGCGCCTGGGGTCGAGAATTATTATGCCATGGGTGCCGTTGATGATATCTGGCAGACGTTGGATGAACATCTGGTAGAAAACGCCCTTGAATCGCAACTGACGCACATGGATGATTTTTTTACAGACAATCGTCGTCAAGTGGCAAAAGACAGAAAAGGGCGGCTGTTGTGTGATGAGATTGTTCAGTCGGTTTTAACGGCTTAATGTTAACGGCTTAATATTCATGATTTTATAGAGGGCAGGTATATGCATCGTCATGATTTGGTTTATTTACAAGCGCATGAATCATACGAGTTTATGAATGCCTCTCTGCCTTTATCTGTAAGGGCGGCTGTTGAGCAAATGATTACGGCTCAGCAGCCGCTCACGGTTTGTAGACAAGATAGCGATACGGTAACCAAAGTGGCGACGAGTTATATAGAAGACGGTCGTAAATACCGATTGGCTCTAACGCTACCCAAACCCCCTGAAGTCATCACGTCGCCTTTAGCGCTTGAGACTTTAGTTCCTCAATTGCCCAAAGCTCTGCAAACACAGGCTCAGCAATTTATCGCTCGCTGTGCTGATTTAGAAAGCGATGTGTATGTTTATGGCTCTTTTGCCAATCAATATTTTACTGGCTTACCTTTTATAACACCCACATCAGATTTGGATATTTTGATCGTTGCTCACAGCGATAATATCTCACCCATATTATTGGAAGTAGCGGCCTTTGGTCGATTTGCTGAAGCGGCGCTGGGCTTAAAAATTGATGGAGAGATAAGGTTGCAAGGACGTGACGATATATCTTTTAATGAGCTGAGCCACGCCATTGTATTTGGTATCCCAACAGTTTTGGTAAAAACCCTTTTTGATATTAAGCTCCAAAAAATAGACGTATTACTAGGATGGAATACCGATGAATATGAACACTTTATTAGATCAAACCAAACCGCTAGTGCCCCAACAGGCCATTTGGCAGCAGATTGATGATTTGGCGCTTGAAGCCTTATATGATGAATTGAGTCTTGAAAACAAACCAGGTCTGGTCTGTCCTTCCAGTAATGGTAGTCACACAGACATGAATCACCAAACCTTTATAAATAGCATCACCTCCTTGAAAGGGTATTTTTCTGCGCTGAGTCAGCTTGGATATGATGATAGACCCTTTGATGAATTAAAAAATATGGGCATTTATCAAGAACAAAAAATGAGAGCGGCCACACATAATATTAACACCCACAAAGGGGCGATATTTAATCTGGGATTTGTCTGTGCCGCTATCGGTAGATCTATCCAAGCGAGCATCCCATTAACCGCTAAGAATGTTTGTGAGCAATTGGTTGCTAGATGGCAATTTGATCTGACCAATCGCCTGCAACGAGAGCCGAACAGCCATGGTCAAAAAATGTTTCAGAAACATGGGATAACGGGTGCCATTGAAATGGTTGCGAATGGCTTTGATGTCATACAGAATGAGGCTTTACCTTGTTTTTATCACACCATTGAGCGTACGCAAGACTTCGAAAAAGCCAGCATGCAGACCTTAATGACGCTCATATCTGTGTTGTCGGATACCAATATCGTATGGAGAGGCGGCATAAAAGACCTAAATAACGCGCAAGCACTGGCAAAAAACTTCTTGCAAGCGGGCGGGGTGCATCAAGCCAATTGGCGACAAAAAGTCAGCAATATCAGTCGATATTTTATTCATCATAACCTCAGTCCCGGTGGCAGCGCCGATTTATTGGCTGTGACGATCTTCTTTTATAAGGTAGAAAATGAATTTAATTATCCTATTTAGTGGGCAAGGGCTACAAAGCCAAAAGCACGTCCATGAAATACTGAACGACATGTCGGCTCATGAGCACTCTTTACTAGCTACTATGGTGCCCGAGCTATTCGATGCTGATAGCGGTCAGATTTTCGATAATAGCGTGGCGCAACCGTTTATTTATACCTTGCAATATCATCGATGGCAGCATTTGCGGCAGCTGATTGCCACCCCCATGGCTTTTGCTGGTTACTCGTTGGGTGAGGTGAGTGCGTTTTGTTGTAGTAGCCAGCTACCATTTGAGGATGGATTGGATTTGGTGCATAAAAGAGCTGCTTTTATGGAGCAGGCAGTCACAGAGGCCAGTGGCCTACTGGCAATTAAGGGTGTGGCTGATAGGAATCTTGCGCAGCTACTTGAAACAAGCAAAACCCATTTGTCTATTAAAATCAGTAGAGATCAATTCATTATTGGCGGCAATAAAGACAATCTAGAGCAGGCAATGCAAATTGCCCAGACATTGGGCGCGCACAGCGTACAGCATTTAAACGTCTCCGTACCATCGCATACGATGATGATGCAAGGGGCTGCTGAAGAATTTCGCAAATATACCAGCGCCCTTACTTTGCCTGCGATGACCATCCCTATTATCAGCGCCACTGAAGGGATAAGGTATAGTAAGACAGAGCAAGGCTTACATATTCTATCCCGTCAAATCGACCATGCGTTAGACTGGTATTTTTGTATGGAAAATATTGAAGAGTATCAACCAAGCATGGTGATAGAAATAGGCCCCGGCAATGCGCTGTCCAGAATGATAAATAACTTGCTACCCCATGTGCCTTGCAGGAGTTGGGATGACTTTCGTGATTTAGATGGATTAAAAGCGTGGATAGAAAAAATAGCTGAGATGCTGGTTGAAGATTCTTGCTTTATCATAACCAAAAGGTAGCCTCTTCATGTTGTATGTGTGGTTTGTCGTTGCAGGTGCGTTTGCGGGTCTTAGTGCTGGCTTGTTTGGGGTGGGCGGCGGTATGATTATCGTACCAGTATTGGTATGGATTTTTACGGCGTATCATTTTCCGCCTGAAGTCATTACTCACTTGGCAATTGGTACGTCGCTTGCCACTATTATTGTGACTTCTATCAGCTCTTTGATGGCACATGACAAACGCGGCGGTGTACGCTGGGAAGTCTGGCGCAGTATGGCATTAGGGCTGGTCATTGGCGGTTTAGTTGGCGCTGGCATCGCTGATATGATTGACGGTCAGGTATTGCAAATTATTATTGGCGTTGGGGCGCTATTGATGGCGCTCAAGATGTTGTTTTTATCCAACAAAGAGCAATTGGATAAGCCGTTACCTGCGGCAGGCGTACAGTTTGGCGCGGGTACTGGGATTGGTATGGCCTCGTCTATTTTTGGTATTGGTGGTGGCAGCTTGACTGTGCCA
This sequence comes from Psychrobacter aquaticus CMS 56, assembly GCF_000471625.1. Taxonomy (GTDB): domain Bacteria; phylum Pseudomonadota; class Gammaproteobacteria; order Pseudomonadales; family Moraxellaceae; genus Psychrobacter; species Psychrobacter aquaticus. The sequence goes on along the minus strand of NZ_AUSW01000006.1, from coordinate 130,023 downwards.
TTTTTAAATTGGGCGGGATTACCGATGAAGCAATCCGTGGGAACGTCAGCCGCTTGTGGTTTGCCGATTGCGGTGGCTGGCGCGTTAGGTTTTGCTTGGTTCGGTCAAGACGTGGTCAATCTTCCTGAAGGCACGATAGGCTTTGTACATATCACTGGATTTTTATGTGTCTCTGTTGCTAGCTTTGCGATGGCAAAAGTCGGTGCCAAACTGGCACATATCCTGCCAGCTTTGATGCTCAAACGGGCGTTTGGCGTGTTGCTGTTATTTGCTGGTGGTCAGTTATTACTGAGTGGGATTGGGGTGTTGTAGGGTGTTGCGGTCTCATAAAAGTGATTAAAGCGCGCTAGCAATAGTGGTAACCTTTCTTCAAGTTTCATAAATCTACTTAACGTTAGAATCGTTTATCATTTTCGTTGTCGATAGAGTTACTCTTTATCACGATGCTTTTTATCATGTAGTTGTTTTACTTGATATTCAATAAAGCATCTTCAATTACCACTCATAACTGATATGAGTTCAGACGAGAACTGATAATGAAAAATATAATGATAAGTTCGATTTTAGCAGTGACTGCTTGCTTGACAATGATCAGTCAGGCCAATGCTGCGCCTGACGTCACTAGACATCATACGGCTCAAATGTAGCATCAAAAAGCTGTTGTAAAATATGATCACAAACATAAGCAGGTAAAGAAGAAGCAAGTAGAGAAGAAGGCAGTGGCGTCACAGCATCAGTCAAAAAGACGGCCTACTGCTCAACAAGTAAAAAGCAAATATCAGAATAAAAATATTCACAAAAAACATGCTTAGTCACTATGTTTAACCCCGTAAAAATGGCGCCCACGTGAGGCGCCATTTCTTGTTTTATGGGATAAAGACAGTCGCTACTTGCTGGTAAAAGTTACGGTTTTAGTACCATCGGCAGTCGGCTGACTGACCGTGACTTTGCTGGCTAAGATGTCGCCTCGAGCATTGATTTTGTAGCATTCTGATGAAGTTCCAGTAGAATCGTAGTTGAGCAGTAAGTTTCCTGAGGTTTCTATACAGAACCACGCCGTGTTATTGGTATCTCGCGTCAACGACCAATCTTGGTTATACGTGCCGATTTTTTTACTCATACTGCGATCGCTGTATACGTTTTCAGTAATCAACTTGCTAGAGGCTCCAACCGTTGCCATCTTAGGAATAGTGGTCGTTTGGTTCGATAGTGAGTATTTGCCTGTGCTATCAGTGAAACCGTGGAATACTAAAGGGTTTAGGGTAAAGTAGTTGATAGCGACTGATTGATTGGTAATTTGATTGTTCACTTTATTAATCGTGTTTACTTCGGCCGCTTGTACGGGTTTATTGTTGAATACCATATTGCCTTTAGGCGTGACTTGAATATCTGCTGAGGCACTTTGGTTGCCGCCAACGGCTGCCAGTTTTTGGCTACGCTCTTTGGTATAAATATTGAGCATGGCAGCCTCAATAGGGTATTGGGTCACCACATTGTTTTGATTGGTATTGCCCGCCGTGCCACCATTCATACCAGTGGCACAAGCGCTTAAACTCAGTCCTGCTGCCACACACAATCCTAATGTTTTCATCGTTTTATCCTTAATTTTATTAAAATAAACTGTCTTGATGTCTACTATAATTGAATTTTTAGGTAATGACATCGGGCAAGTCTCTTGAGGTAGTCTATGATTACATCACTATAACAACCCGCAATTTTCTAGTATTTAAAGCCCAGCATTCAAAACATGGATTTCAAGCCAACTGAGGCTTTCTCTGCATCTTTATATTTGCCAACACTAGTCCTGACAAGATCAGCATCATCGCCAGCATCTTCCACCACGTCACCACTTCCCCTGTGAGCAGCACTGAGGTTGTCATCCCGAATACCGGCACCAATAGGGCAAACGGCACCACTTTAGAAGCCGTATTTTGACTGAGCAGATGCGCCCACAGTCCAAAACCTATCAGCGTTGAGACATATACGATAAATCCAAGCGATAGCCAAGACTTGAGCGACGCCTCAGTAAACGTCACCAGCTGCCATGCATCGGTCTCAAATATGAGAGAAGACAGCGTCAAAATCACACAAGCGATCAGACCGCCCTAGACCACAAGAGCGAGAGCAGACAACGCGGATGCCTTATTCTTTCCAGTATTAGACGAGATAATAGACAAGCCTGATCCTTGCTGCGCCGCTGTCAAAGTCGCTTGGGTTGACGCCTGCTTTGAGGCAATGTTGCCAAAGCTCCAGCCTATGGCCGCAATCAAGATACAGACAAACCCAGCCAAAGGCATATCATCACCAAGGTTTAGCGCGATGACGCTAAGCCCTAACACACCGACCAGCATACCGATGATTTGCATGCGACTCACTGCCTCACTCAATATGAAATACGCCAGCAATACGGTGATAAAAATCTGAATCTGTAATAATAGTGCCGTCAACCCAGCCGATGTCCCTAAGTGCATGGCAGTAAATACAAAAGCATACTGCATGACAAACGTACCGATGGCATAGATAAATAATGTACGGTTAAATTTGGGCGGTTTCAGAAAAAAGACCAGTGGCACGGCGGTAAAGAAAAAACGCAGGGCGGTGAACATCAGTGGCGGAAAGCTTTCAAGCCCCCACGCAATAAAGGTAAAGTTCACGCCCCAAATAAAGGTAACCAGTACAGCCAATGCGGTGTATAAAGGGGTCATATCGTTGGCCTAGGAAGTGATGACTGGTTATTGGCTTTACGGCTGGTCTTAGTTATAGAAAATATTTGTCTTATATGTCTGTACGTACATGCTATACATGCTTAGGCATCAGTACCACTTAATCGTACCTACTCTGATCGGCATGATGACAAGATTAGATTCTCATTCTCAACCATCAATTTCGGTCTATCTCAAAAAACTCAGAAAGAAATTAAAAAATATAAAAAAACCCATAAATAATATAAAATTATTGTTTACTTTTCCATTATAGACATAAATATGTTACTTGCGAATCATTTAAGACCCGTTTTGATAACCAGTATTGAGGATGGTTACCAACATCACTATTATAAGACATGCATGACGCTTATTGATTGTGACGAGCAAGCAGTATTAAAAGTAATTAGTCAGACCAAAATCAATAAAACCTATACTGTCTATAACTTCGAAGTAGATGAATTTCATACGTATCATATTAGCAAGTTCGGTGTTTGGGTTCATAATGCCTGTTGGATTGCTGACAAAATGCCATAGAATAAAGGTAGATTAGGAGAACACTTTACAAAATATGGTAGTGAATTTGGAGCGAAAAGCTCACAACAATATTCAACAATAGCAATTGAATTCGGTCAAAGGCCAAAGAATGATGATTTAATTGATTTAGTATCTGGTCCTTTTAAATCTAGGTAAAAGCAATCTACTAAGTTTATATTTGTAGGTACAATATCGGATGTCATAGACACTTTAGTAGCAGCTGATATTAGCAAGCCTGCGTTGGTTGAGATGGCCAAAGTGAGTAAAGCAGCACATCGTCTCTGGTATCAGCAAAATGAGGACAATACTAGCAAGACAACCATGATATATCCGCTAGTCACCAGTGCAGCGCATCTGCCACTACGCGCTCATAGCATAACGGGTATTAGCAGTATTTTTAGTCCCATCCTGCCTGCAGCGTTCGCTGACGTATTGGCTGATGACGGTTATTTAATCATTGCCAAGCCAGATGTGGGTCACTTAGTGACCATGCGTGATGCTTTATTTGATGACGTTCGTGAACACGATTCTGACAAGTTTTTGCAGGAATTAGCACCTTATTTTACGCTTCTCAATACTTATAATGTCAGTACTGAGTTAAGATTATCAGCAGATGATTTGGCCGATTTGCTGACTATGACTCCTTATGCCTACCGCGCGCATACCGAAAAAAGACAAGCGCTACTAGCTTTAGTTGCAACCGAAAAATTTGCAACTAAAGCCAAGTTTGTCATATATATTTTGCAGAAAACAACGAACTTATAAGTTTACTTATCGCTATGTCATCTTATCAAGACAACTTCACAAAATAACGTGATGGGCGTAAAGTAATGGGCTTATAAAACAGGTCCCATCGTAGCAATGATGTTGTTCCAAATCCTAGAAGATAGTGGCCAGTTTTTGACCTCTTCACGTGTTACTTCGTCTGAGTCAGCGATATATTGGTATTGACGGTCGATAATATTCGCCGTCAGCTCCTTATCGCTGAATATAACGTTATTCTCATAATTCAAATCAAAGCTACGCAAGTCTAAATTGGTCGAGCCAATCAAGCTAATTTCACCATCAATCGTCAAGGTCTTTGCATGTAACAAGCCTGGTTTATATTCATAAATTTTTACCCCCGCTTCAAGCAATTGCCAATAATAACTGCGACTGGTCGCGGCAACGATAAAGGAATCGTTATTTTTTGGAAAAACCATCGTCACTTCAACCCCGCGATAAGCGGTAGCGCATAAAATACTGACGAGTGAATAATCAGGCACGAAATAAGGCGTAGAGATAATCAGCGTCTCTTGTGCTTGGCTAATCAAAGCACCCAAAAACTGTGGCGTGGTACCGTGCCGCTGAGTGGGACCATCTGAAAAAACTTGGGCAGGGAAGCCATTAGGCTTTGGTGTACTATTATAATAAAAGCTATCAAGCGGAGTGTTTGGGTTTTCAATCAACCAATCACTGGCAAATAACATCTGATTTTGCGCGACCACAGGTCCTTCGATACGCAGCATAATATCGACCCACGGAGCATATTTTGGTTTTACCATAAATTCAGGATCGGCGCAGTTACGACTACCCAAGTAGCCGATTGTGCCATCAATGACAGTAATCTTGCGGTGATTACGAAGATCAATACGGCTAAACAGCATTACTTTTACAAAGTTGGTTAGCGGAAGAGCTACACTAACTTGTACGCCAGCATCTTTCATTTCTTGCCATATCTTTGAGCTCACCATCTTCCGTGAGCCCATGCCATCGACCATTGCTCGACAAATAACGCCGCGCTTTGCTGCTCGGATGAGAGCTTGCGCGGTATCAATACCCATGCCATCGACGAGCCAAATGTAATACAGAACATGGATATGGTCTGTTGCAGCATCAAAATCGGCAATCATGCGTCTGCGGGTTTCGCTTGCATCTGCCATGAGCTCTGCCTGATTACCCTCCATAGTATGAAAACCGGTGGCTTTTGCTGCGTAAGCAAAGGAAGCTTGATAGGCGGGCTTGATCATCTTCTCTAACGTCGTCTCATGACCAAGAACGCTTGGACTATGAGTATTTAATCGCTTAATGATATCGTCGCATTTTTGCCCAAAGTCATGACCTAAATGCACTTCACCAAACATCCAGTAAATTAGCACGCCAAAATAAGGCAAAATAAACAGGATGACAATCCATGCTAATCTAGCGGGCGAGGTCAAATCATGACGAGATAAGACCCGTAAAGAAATCAGTATCAGTAGGATAAAATGTATCGTCAACAAAATATCTACGATCATAACAGCGTCCCTTATTATTATTTTATATCTACAAAGTATTAATCGCTTTAACTAATCAGAAAGAGAAGTACTATGAAAAACGTCTAGTATTCTCTAAAAAGCCAACCGCTGACAAAGGCAAAGTACTCTCGAAACCACGCGTTATAGCGAATTGATAACGGAGTAGGGCTGGCGAGCATAATAGGTTGCACGTAGCCTTGATGCCGAGCGATGTTTGCTGCGCGAATAATATGAAAATCACTGGTCACGATAGCGATGGGCGCTGCGATAGAAATGCCTTTTGCCGCTAATATCTCTTGGCTATAAATAAGGTTTTCTGCTGTACTCGTGCTTTGACCTTCTTGCAAAATATGCTTAAGAGGAATGTCATACGTATCGTACAAGTAGGTTGCCATAATATAGGCTTCGCTATGTTTCTGACCAAAACCTATGCCCCCGCTAGTGATGACTAGCGCGCTTTTTTGTGAATCGATAAGGGGCGCGGCAGTATCCAAGCGTTTGGCAAGTGTGGGTGTGGGTTTGCCTGCCACTGTACCTGACCCTAGTACAATGATAGCAGCGACTTCGGGTATAGCTCTAGCACTTTGTTTAATCTGCTGCTGTAATGCATAAACAAAAATGCCAAAACTGATCAGCCAGATAAAAAACACCATCCATAGCCCATACCAAAAACGGCTTAACCAACAGTTTTGGCAGATGAATCTTATGATGCTGCGCCAAAAAATACCATGAGCAACAAACACCATGCCCAATAAAAAGGGTACAACAGAGCCAAAGTTGATTTTTCTGGACACCATTAAAATCGTACAGTCGACGATCATAAGGCTACCGATAATGGTTAATATAACTCGCACTGGCATTATGAAGTTTTTTGGCAGGGATATACGATTGTTTAAAGGCAATATATTCAATGGATCTTCTATGATGATATTAGTTTGGACGCTACAGCGTGTCTGATAAGAGACGAGTTGATCCCATTATAACGCACCCTATTTTGAGATAACGTCTCACTGTTGTTATTATGAAAGCCAAATTCAATGAGAAAGATGGAATAGAGAGTTAAAGCGGTTTAAGGTTGAAGAAATCGTCTATTAATGTAAATTTAGTGATAAGAAAATCGTAGAAGGTGATATCAGAAAAGCAAGCATGAGAAAACCATAAGATTTATCTTAAAAGTTTTTAAGGGATATTTAGGAGAGGGTGGAAAAAGATAGGAAAACTAAGGCTTTTACTAATATAGATAAGATTGGCGGTGAAGGAGGAAGCCGAACAGATATATTAAGTATTTGATAGATATATTTATTTATATAAATAAATATATTTATACCAACATTTATACCAACAAATAGTAATCGCTATGTATTTCGATAATCATATATTCTTATTATATCATGGCGTTTTAATAACTAAATCTGTCTAAAGAAAATCCTTTTAAAGAGCAAATAAAATTATATTTAATGCAGTGTTGCCACATTGCGGTATAAGTGATAGAGTAGCGACTCAAAACATAGCTATGCAGTGTAATGTTGTTGCAAATAATTCTATTGAGCTTAATATATTCTTCACAGAATATAACTCATAAAGAATAATCTCTCAAAAAAAGGAAATACTAAATATGTTCAATTCTGCTAAAAAAGAACAGAAGCCACGTAAAAGCTGGCTATACGAAATGAGTGTTGATTTAACATTTAGAGATGAAATGATTATCTCACCTGAGTTAATTGATCTTACTAAGACTGTTGAAGGAAGTGAACTACCTAATAATTTATTGAGTAACTTTTTAACTAAAAACGAAGATTATAAATATATCTACCCTCGTGTATCAGATAAAGAGGTTGTTATCAAACACATCTGGTCAGAAATTTTGAGTGATGAAATCGGAATTCAGTTTGATATGTCTTTATCACATAGGGTCAAAGTAAGAGCCGACACTCTAGAACAAGCTGAAGTGAAAGCACATCGAGCATATCAAAATGACAGTGATATTTATCACACTGTTGAAAATCTAAAACTTTTAGACAAAGTAATAATTGAGCGTATTAACTTCATTGAGAAGACAGAGACACCCATTTATCCTGATGAAAAAGATTATTAATCTATATATTTGATAGCTCGCTTAGGTTTTATAAATGTATTCTTATTCGACAAAGATATCACCTAAGTAGGCTATAAAATAAATTCAAACCGATGTAATAGGTTATAAAATGATAAAAAAGCTAAGTGATATTGCGAATATTAGTCCAGGCTATCCATTTAGAACTAGTATTGAACCAGATGATAATAGTGACGTATATGTTGTTCAACTACGCGATGCACAACCTACTGGGCAAATTAACCAGAGTCACATAATTAAGACAACACTTCCCGGTAAAAAAAATCCTATCTGGCTTGAATCTGGAGATATCTTATTTTCCGCAAGAGGTAGTAAAAACTTTGCTGCTTTAGTAGAAGACCTGCCAAAAAAAACAGTATGTAGTCCACATTTTTTTATAGTTAAAGTAAAAAAATTGGCAATGGATAAAGTTTCAGCAGAGTTTATTTGCTGGCAACTTAATCAGCTTTATGCCCAACGTTATTTTATAAAAACTGCTGAAGGAGGTATTAATTTAGGTATACGTCGTAAAGTATTAGAAAGCGTACCTATAAAATTAATACCTATAAATAAGCAGCGTGAAATAGTCGCCCTACACCGAGCTAGCTTGAGTGAGCAAAAAATATTACAACAGCTAATTGAAAATAGGCAGCAAGAACTTAAAGCTATTGCTCTAGATTTACTTAACAAATGAATTATTTAACTATCTATAACTCTTATTAAGGAACCATAATGTCAACCAGCCAAATCAATCAAGACGACATTAATAAAGCGGTTTGGAACGCCTGTGATACCTTCCGTGGGGTCATCAGCGCCGATACCTATAAAGACTTTATTTTGACCATGCTGTTTTTAAAGTATATTTCTGATGTCTATAAAGACGAGTACAACAAGCTGGTTGAGCAGTATGGCGACAATCCTGAATTGATCCATGCCATGATGTCAAAGCAGCGCTTTGTACTCCCTGAAGGCGCAAGCTTCTGGGATTTATACGAGCAGCGTCATCAGCCGGGCAACGGTCAACGTATCGATGAGGCGCTACATGCCATTGAAGAAGCCAACGGCACTAAGCTTAAAAACGTCTTCCAAGATATTAGCTTTAACACTGATAAGCTCGGGCAAGAAAAGCAAAAGAACGAATTGCTGCGCCACTTATTAGAAGACTTCGGCAAAGACATCCTGAACCTAAGTGCTGAGCGTGTCGGCAGCTTAGATGTGATTGGTAATGCTTATGAATTCTTAATCAAGCACTTCGCTGCGGGTAGTGGTGCTACTGCTGGTGAGTTCTATACGCCACCAGAAGTGTCTGATTTATTAGCCACTATTTTAGAACCTGTTGAGGGCGATCAAATCTGTGACCCTGCTTGCGGATCAGGGTCGCTATTGATTAAATGCGGGGCGATGGTACGCAAAAACTCTGGCTCTAAAAAATATGCGCTATTCGGTCAAGAAGCCATTGGCTCGACGTGGGCATTGGCAAAGATGAATATGTTTTTGCATGGTGAGGACAATCACCGTATCGAGTGGGGCGATACCATCCGTAATCCGTTGCTATTAGATAAAGACGGTCACTTATTACAGTTCGATGTGGTGACTGCCAACCCGCCGTTTTCACTGGATAAATGGGGTCATGAGGATGCCAGTAGCGACCCCTATGGTCGCTTCCATCGCGGTGTACCGCCGAAGACTAAAGGCGACTATGCCTTTATCAGCCATATGATTGAAACGCTTAAGCCGAGCACTGGTCGTATGGGTGTGGTCGTACCGCATGGCGTGCTGTTCCGTGCATCCAGTGAAGGTAAAATCCGTCAGCAGCTCATCGAAGAAAACCTTCTCGATACTGTAATAGGTTTGCCTGCTAGCTTATTCTTTGGAACCGGTATTCCAGCGGCTATTTTGCTGTTTAAGAAAAATAGAGGTGATGACAAAGTCCTGTTTATCGATGCGAGCAATGAGTTTAAATCAGGTAAAAATCAAAACCAGCTCACCCCTGACAATATTAATAAAATCATTGAAACTTATAAAGCGCGGGAAAGTGTCGATAAATACGCTTATCTAGCCACCTTTGATGAAATAAAAGAAAACGACTTTAACCTTAATATTCCACGCTATGTTGATACTTTTGAGGAAGAGGCGGAGATTGATCTGGTCGCGGTACGTACTGAGCGTCTGGAGTTAAAAGCTGAACTGGAGAATTTAGAGATTGAGATGGCAGGGTTTTTAAAGGAGTTGGGTTATGATGCCTAATAGTTGGAGTGTGGAAAGTCTCGGCAGCTTAACAAATAAAGTAGGAAGTGGCGTTACTCCTAAAGGCGGTAGCGATAGCTATCAGTCTTCAGGAATCCCTCTAATTAGAAGTCAAAACGTTCTTTGGGGCAAATTAGATTTATCTGACGTTGCTTATATTGACGATAAACAACATAACAAAATGAAAGGAAGTTTCGTTTATAAAAACGATGTATTGTTAAATATTACAGGTGCATCTATTGGACGGGTAGCAGTCTCAGATATTGATGAAGCGAATGTAAATCAGCATGTTTGTATTATTCGTTCTGATGATTTACATCCAGGATATTTAAAGAGTTTCTTGCTATCTTTTCAAGGTCAGAAGCAAATTGAACAGTGCCAAGCAGGTGGCAATAGACAGGGACTAAACTTTGAACAAATAAAGTCGTTTAAAATACCTTTTCCACCTCTCCCTGAACAACAAAAAATCGCTAAAATCCTATCCACATGGGATAAAGCGATTAGTACGACTGAGCGTTTAATTAAAAATAGCACCCAGCAGAAAAAAGCGTTGATGCAGCAGTTGCTGACGGGTAAAAGGTGTTTGCTTAGTACGAACAGTGGTTTTAGTGTGCGAGATGGATTTGCGAAAAGTAAATTAGGAGAGTTACCTGACGATTGGAATTTGTCTTTGATACCTAAGTTTTATTGGTTCCAAGAAGGACCAGGCGTGAGAAAATACCAATTTACAGAAACAGGTGTCAAACTTCTTAATGGCACAAATATTCAGAAATCTAGAGTTGATCTTACTACCACCAAAACACATATATCTGAAGACGAAGCGTATGGTGGATATAAACATTTTTTAGCTGATTCAGGGGATCTAATTATTGCTTGCTCTGGCATTTCAGTAGATAGATTTGATGAAAAAATAGCATTTTTAGAAGATGAACATCTACCGTTATGTATGAATACCAGTACTATGCGCTTTAAAGTAAAGAAAGGTGTGAAAGCTAGCTTAGAGTTTCTTAGGTATTTCATGATGTCTCCATTGTTCAAAAATCAAATTAGAAGACAGATTACTGGCTCAGCACAATTAAACTTTGGCCCTTCACATGTAGAAAAGTGTTATATAGCTTTACCTAGTTATGAGGAACAGGAAAGAATTGCGGCGGTATTAATTAATGCGGATAAAGAAATTGATTTGCTTGAGCAGCAATTGGCTGATTTGCAGCAAGAAAAAAAGGCATTGATGCAGGTTTTGTTGACGGGCAAGAAGCGGGTGAAATTAGAGGAATTAGAATGACTACGACAGATATGTTTACAGGATTTCTAGAAAACCTAAAAGTTAAAAATAGTCACTCAATTACTTCCAAATATGAAAGAATAACCTCCACTCTAAATCAAGAGTTTAGAGGTTTAGACTCTAAAAAAGATAATAGATTACGTGTAGGCTCTTATGGTCGTTGGACAGGTATTAATGGTATATCCGATCTTGATATGCTTTACATCATGCCAAATTCGAAATGGGAAGAATATAAAGATGGTAAGCAGTCCAAGTTATTGGATGATACAAGAGATGCAATTTTGACTACGTATCCTACAACTAAAGTAAAGAAAGATAGATTAGTTATTCAGGTATTGTTTAGCGGTTTTATGGTTGAGGTTCAGCCAGTATTTGAGCAAAGTGATGGTAGTTACAAATATCCTGATTCATATGGTAATGGTAGTTGGAAAACTACTAAACCGCGTGAAGAGATTCAAGCAATGCAGGAATTTGTTGAACAGAAGAACAGAAACCTCAGAAAGCTTTGTAAAATGGTAAGAGCATGGAAGAATAAGCACGGTGTTGGCATAGGTGGATTATTAATTGACACCTTAGCTTATAATTTTTTGAGATCTAACTCGAATTATGATAATCGTTCTGTAGCTTATTATGACCTGATGTGCCGAGATTTTTTCAAATACTTATCTGAAGAACCTATTAAAGATTATTACTTGGCACTAGGTAGTGATCAAAGAGTTAACGTCAAAAGTAAATTTCAAAAGAGAGCTCTAAAAGCGTATAAATTAAGTTTGGAGGCTATCGAAGCAGGTGAGTCTCCAACTGCTCATAAAAAATGGAAGAATATATTTGGTCGAGCATTTCCTGCATCTTCTATACAGGAAAATAAATCTGCACAGACGATATTTGATAATACTGAAGAGTTTATTGAAGATTTCTACCCTGTAGATATTAGATATAATTTAGAAGTAGATTGTGTAATATCTCAGAATGGGTACAGAGTAAATAGTCTCAGGTCTATGCTTGCAAATAATCTGAAACTTCTACCTAAGAAAGACTTAAGGTTTTCTATATGCGATATTAATGTACCTGATAATTATACTGTAAAGTGGAAAGTGCTTAATCGTGGTTCGGAAGCAGAGCGAAGAAACCTTGTTCGTGGACATATTATCGATAGTAATGATGGCTTTGAAGTTAGAAAGGAAACAACAGACTTTAATGGAGAGCATATTGTTGAGTGCTTTGCTATACAGAATGGTGTTGTAGTTGCTAAAGGTCGAATAAAAGTACCAATTCAATGAGATGAAAATGAATAACAATGATTTGAAGAAGCATATTGCTGAAACAGCCTATAACGTTGGCTATGCAGCGAAACTACACTTTTCTAGCTTTGAACTAAATGAGAAGCTACCAAGTCTTATCAGCTTTATTTCAATATCTTGTGGTATATATGCACTGGTTTATGATGAATTATCAACCAAATTTGCTTCTAGTACTTTGGTCATTCTGGGGGTAATTGGTATTTATGTTAGTTTGAAAAGTAATAATGATCAGGACTTCAAAGCCAAGGGTGATGAACTCACTGATTTGTTTAACGAGTTAAAACACTTAATGGCTGAGATTAAACAACAGCCTAATGAAGTAAAAGCGGTATTAGAAAAACTAAAAAATATTGAGGAAAGATTTAACAAGAGCTGTGCATCCCACCACATAATATTTTCGACTTGGCTTGCACATTATAAGTTTTTCGCAGAACAACAAATTGGCTGGATTGAAGAGTATAAAACATTTAACTTCTGGAAAGATAAAGTTCCTTTGACGTTCTGGGTATCTATGTTCGGATTATTAGTATTTTCCATATTCGGTTGTACAGGGTTGTTTGCAGTCCTATGCCAGGCTCTAAACTTTAAAGGGGGTAATTAATTGATGGGAAATATCACTGTCAGCTACCAAGAAGAATTCAGCTCAAAAATTCCTGCCCTAACCTTACTCACCACGCTAGGCTATCAGTTTATTCCACCAAGCCAATGCAACGCCATGCGTAGTAATAAACTGCTAGGTATTAACAAAGCCACTAACCAAGTGGTTTTGCTACCCATCATGCATGCATTTTTAGCTAAGCAAACCTTTACGTTTGAAGGCATACCGCATCATCTATCAGACAGTGCCATTGATAAAATAATGCACGAGCTAAATCCAGCTATGAATCTAGGCTTGCAGCTCGCTAATGAAAAGCTCTATAACGCTATGCTTTATGGCGTGACGGTGACAGAATTTATCGACGGCAAAAGAACATCCCAAACTATCAGTTTGATAGATTGGGACAATATAGATAACAACAGCTTTCACTTTACCGAAGAGATGGTGGTACAGAATGCCGAAGGTACAGGCAACGTCATTCCTGATATCGTATGCTTTGTAAATGGTTTACCGTTAGTGGTTATCGAAGCTAAACGTCCTGACTCCAGTAGAGAGTGGCAATCGACCAATACCCAAGCGGTCTCCCAGCACATCCGTAACCAAGGTCAAAAACAAATCCCGCACCTGTTTGCCTATAGCCAGTTATTGCTAGCGGTAAATGGTAATGACGGCTTATACGGGACTTGTAAAACGCCTGAGAAGTTCTGGGCAAAATGGGTTGAAGAAGATATCCAAGAGCCAGAGTTCAATCGCTTAAAAAATCAAGTGCTCAGTCCTGAGCAGGTTGATTGTCTGTTTGATCATCGTCCTGCGTCTATTAAAAATGAATATCAGGCGTTAATTGATGGCGGTGATCTAGTCGTTACCGATCAAGACCGCTTAATTGTTAGCTTATTAAAGCCTGAGCGTTTGCTTGAGATGACGCGCATGTTTACCTTGTTTGATAAAAAAGCTGGCAAAATTGTTGCTCGTTATCAGCAAGTCTTTGGTATCAAAGCTCTGATTAAACGTATTAGCAGTTTCGACGAGCAGGGCAGTCGTGAAGGTGGAGTGATTTGGCATACCACCGGTAGTGGTAAATCCTTCACAATGGTGTTCTTCTCCAAGGCGCTTATTTGGTTAGAAGCATTAGCACAATGTCGGGTGATTGTGGTCACTGACCGTGTCGATCTAGAAACCCAGCTCAGTCAAACCTTTGCCTCGGGTGGCGTATTGAGTGATCGCGACAAAACGGATGCGATGGCAACCTCTGGTCGCCGCCTAGCGCAGCAAATCGGGCATGGTAATGAGCGCGTTATCTTCTCTATTATTAATAAGTTTGGCTCAGCCGTTAAGTATGATGAGTGCTATAACAACAGCCCAAACATCATCGTCATGGTCGATGAAGGTCACCGCAGCCAAAACGGTGAGAACAATATTCGTATGGCACAAGCCCTACCAAACGCTGCCTTTATTGCCTTTACGGGTACGCCATTGCTTAAGGATGATAAGACCGAAAACAAATTCGGTAGCATTATTCACTCTTACACCATGCAGCAAGCAGTGAAAGATAAGACCGTTACGCCATTGCTCTATGAAGAGCGTATCCCTGAGCTTAATACCAATGACCAAGCCATAGATAGCTGGTTTGACCGTATCACCCAAAAGCTTACTTACGATCAAAAAACGGATCTCAAACGTAAGTTCTCACAGAAAGGTCAAATCTACCAAACGGAAGGTCGTATTGAGCTGATCGCTCACGACATCTCGGATCACTTCCAAAACTTTAAACAGCAATATCTAAAAGGTCAATTGGCTTGTGATTCCAAAGCCTCTGCCATCCGCTACAAGCTTGCGCTAGATAAGATTGGCAAAGTATCATCCGTGGTTGCTATGTCACCGCCTGATACCCGTGAAGGGCATGATACGGTCGATGCAGAATCAAAAGACATCGTACAAAACTGGTGGCAAGCCAATGTTGCACCTGAGTATGGTGGTGATGAAAAAGCTTACACCAAAGCCATTATCGAAGCCTTTAGCCAAGATGATGGTCCTGACATTATGATCGTCGTTGATAAGTTATTAACGGGCTTTGATGAGCCCAAGAATACCGTGCTGTATATCGACAAACCGTTAAAGCAGCACAATCTCATTCAGGCAATTGCTCGAGTAAACCGCTTGCATGAGAAGAAACGCTTTGGTTATCTGATTGATTATCGTGGCATCTTAAAAGAGTTGGATATCACCATTGAGAAATACCAAGACTTAGCGGAACGTACGCAAGGTGGTTTTGATATTGAAGACCTCAAGGGTATGTATAACAGCATGGACACTGAGTATAAACAGCTACCAAGGCTACATAGTGAGCTGTGGGCTATCTTCTCGTCAGTAAAAAACAAGCAGGACGGACAGGCGTTAAGACAAGTGCTAGCGCCTAAGATGCAAGAGGTCGATGGCAGAGTAGTTGATACCAAGCTTAAAGAACGTGATGACTTCTATGCGGCTTTAACCGGATTTTCTAATGCTATGAAAATTGCCTTGCAATCAGCATCCTTCTTTGAAGACAAATCATTCGATAGTAAGCGTGATCGCTACAAAGCCGATCTAAAAGCCTTTGTTAATCTACGCAAGCAAGTCCGTGAAGACGCTGATGAGACTATCAATTACGATGAATACGAAGCGGATATTCGCAGTTTACTAGACAAGCACATTGCGGGGCTTGAGGTAAAAGAAGCAAAGGGCGTTTACCTAGTCGATAACTTAGGGAAAAATATTAAGCCTGAAGCGATGAGTGACGATGAAGCACGTAACCAAACCGATAAGATTACAGGTCGTGTCACTAGAATGATTGAGCAAGACTTGGCTGATGATCCTTATGCGCAAGAGTATTTTTCTAAACTGCTTAAGCAAGCGATTGAAGATGCCAAAGCGATGTTCGATGCACCAGTAAAGCAGTACATGATGTTCTTCGGTCTTGAGCAAGAAGTAAAAGATCGTAACGTCGCGGATGTGCCAAATGAGTTTATTGACGAGTCTGGTAAATTAAACAAACATGCTCAAGCTTATTTTGGTTTGTTTAAGCACTTATTTGATGCTGGTTTCTTAGCGGATAAAGCGTTAGATAATGAGCAGCTTATAAAGTATGCCTTTGCTATTGATAATGCCGTGAACAACGCTGTCGCTGAATACTCAATCAATCCAGCAGAAATAGAAAATGATATCAGTATGAAGTTGCTGCCAATGCTGTTTGCTGATTTGGGTTTAGATAATGCCCAAAAGCTTATAGAAGAAGTGTTGAAAATTACCCGTCTTGGGCTTTCAAGAGAGACAAGAAGCCCACGAGCAGCAAGAGGGTAGTCGCTAATGATTGACAATAACATCGTTTATTATGGTGAAGATAAGATTCACTATGAAGTGGTGCGTAAGGAACTTACCCGCAAGAACACAGCTCACAAGGAAGCAGTCGATCAGCTTGAAAGCTATAGACTTGTCACCGAAAAGACCAAGCCTCGCAAAGTGGTGATTAAGGTGCATCCTGATCAGCGTGTAGTCGCCACAGCACCTATCGATGCTAGTGATGAGATGATATATGATGCGATGATGAAACGTGCTCGATGGATATGGCAAAGCCTGCAAGAATTTGCCAAGCAAAAAGATAATGTATTGCCTAAGCGTTATGTCAGTGGTGAGACTCAGTTTTATCTGGGTCGTCGTTACGTTTTGAAAGTGCTTATTAATTCTGAGGCTGAACCTGGCGTAAAGCTAAGTCGCGGTCAATTAAATGTATTCTTGCCGCAAAGTAATGCACAAATAGACCGGACAATACAAGCTGAAAAAGTGAAAAGTATGGTCGATAAATGGTATCAAAACAGAGCTAAAACCGTCTTCAGTGCCAGATTAAAAACCTTGCTACCAAAGGCTTCGTGGGTAAAAGACGTTCCATTATACAAGGTTTTAATAATGCAGAAACAATGGGGCAGTTGCTCTACAAAAGGCAATTTAATACTCAATCCGCATTTGGTTAAAGCACCAAAAGAATGCATTGATTATGTCATCCTGCATGAGCTATGTCATATAGCTGAGTATAACCATAGTGAGCATTTTTGGCGTTTATTGACGCAGGTGATGCCGAATTGGAAAGAGGTGAAGGCTAAGCTTGATGGGATGGCTGAGCTTTATTTGAATGAGTGAGGGTGAGACGAAAGAATATGGTAAACAATATAGCAAGCACAGGATTCGTTATTAACACTACGTATTAATTGAAATAAAATGCTTGCCTAAGATAGGATTAGTATCCTATTTTAAGTTTAAAACCATTTTCTTCCATATTTATTTGGATACTTTCGCATAAAATTTAGAAACTGATAATGCCTAAAAAAAGCTATCGCTTATCAAGCTCGGTTGCCTTTATTACTAATTTAATCGCTATAACCATTAAATTTAAATTGTTATTTTAGATAAAGTATCTAATTTAGTATTTAAGACACCTGATAGTAATTTTTAAATATATACACGCTGCTGGTTCTGTTGTTGAATTTTTTGTGATATTTGAGTATATAGTTGAGCATTTTCATTTTCACGATCAGTTAGAGTTATTACTAAAGCATAGTTCTCTTTTTCGGAGCTTAAAAGTTCAGCCCATATTTTGTCCTGACGAGTAACTACAATGAACCATTTATCATTAGGATTTCTTTGTCTCATTCTCCAAGTGGATGATTGAACAGTGCCTTTAGATCTCAACTCTGAACTAACATCCCGATTAGATGTAGCATCATCGTTTCTAGTATCAAAATTATGTCTAGTCTCGTTATCGAAATGATTTTGTGCGGATTCAATGGAGTCGTCTTTGATTAGACAAAAACTCATCTTTGTTGCTATATAGTCTTGTCTAGTTGTTTTAACAGCGGGGCAATAAGCTAGTGTCACTCTAATTTCTCTAGAAGCACGTTGTGATCTTAAAAATTCGGGAGATAAAGGTATTTCAATGAAATGATGGTTGTTGTTTTCTATGGCATCTTCTAATAATAGAACTACAACGTTTTCAGTAGATCTGAAAAGCTCGTTTTCATTAATTCGTCCATAACCGGCTATATCTCTACAGACCTCTCTATTCTTGTTAGCTTTGTAACTTTTCTTCAACTCACTCTCAAATGTGCTTTCAATTTCAGGTAGGAGGTTAGCATGGTTAACTAAAAGTGCCCTAAGTAGATTAGAAGAGGCTTCAGGGTAGTTATTAAGAAGTCGACCTGCAAGGTGAGTTACATACGGTGCCGCGAAACTTGTTCCACTCACTTCACTTAATAATGAGCCACCTACAAATTGATTGTTGCAAGTTAATACACCTAAGCCACGACTAGTAGTCTCAAACTGATTACCAAATCGCATTTTTGAAGCTAAGTTCCCCCCAGTAGCTACTAACTCAGGTTTGATCGCTCCTCTTACTGACGGACCACGACGGGTAAAGGGAGAAGGTTGATTTTCGTTAGCAGGGCACAGCTGTGCAATTTCAGGATATCTCTGCTGATCCATAGTAGCGTTATGTCTAGCTAAACTTCCAACAGTAAGCACATTCAAAGCAGGTGCTGGATCGATAATAGTACACGTCTCATGTAAAAGATAATTTGGATATTCGTCTCTCCAACTATTCTCAGGTACGTCAGGATTAGTTGAACCAGTAAAGTTTCCTGCTGAGACTATAAATAGAACATCGAAGTCACGTGCAAGCTTATCTAATATGTATGCTAAGCCACGTATATGTGTGCCATCGTAAGGTGAGTTTTGATTACCAACGGATAAGTTAAAGATACGGCACTGATGTTCTTGTACGAAGTATTCTACAGCCTCAATGATAGAACCCTCAATACAACTTATATCATACTCAGCATTTTCATCTAGAACTTTGCCATTGAAAATCAAGATTTCAGGTTGCCAATAGTTACTTGCTGAACAAGCTTCTAAATCTCCGTATAATGCTACGCTTGCGACCGAAGTTCCATGTCCATTATCATCAAATACGTCCTCTCTACCTCTAATGAAACTTTGGCTTTCTGCTATTGCTGGTGCTAATAAAGGGTGATTGGTAGCAATGCCACTATCCAGAATACAAATTCTAGCTGCATCTTCTGAAGGATGAGGAATATTCCTAGGAAGGGATTCTATACTTACGTTCAATTGATTATAACTGATACCGCTTTCAGGTAATAAGTCAACCATTCTAATATCACAGTGATTCAGTAAATCATCAATAAGATCAGAGTTTAAATCTAAACGATACATTAATAAACTATCTAGATTTATTTTATCAATACGTCTAATTGAATTTGAAGACATCCAATTTTCAAAATTACTACATAATCTTGAACGGTGTGGATGATCAATATTTTCAATAGGCCACAATTCAACATCTAAAGTTAACCTATCTCCCTCTGGAAAGCCTTTATTTCTAATTGCCCAGCTCTTACGATCTTCATTTGTCCAGGTATCAATACTTTCTATCGCTTCTAATATATTTTTATATGTGAGGCTATCGTCCTCATTACCTAGTTTTTGAATGTTATCAGAAAATGTTTCTAAGCCTTCTTTGTCAGTGAAAATAATGCATAGAGTGTTATCTTCTTGACTTATAAAGTTAAGACCATGCTTCACTAATTTCTGTAAATCAACGAAACCACTATAACTGACTTTTAAGATGTGCTTATCAGCTTCAGAGGTAGGGTTTTGGTTTAATACAGTAATCGCATTATTCAAACTTTCAGCTAGTTTTTGCGAATGGACTTTCTTGTCTGGCCTACGAATAGGTTGAATATTAAAGTCTCTTGTCCTACGGGGGTTCTCAAGTGCAATTCTTTTAATTCTTAAGTGTTTATATTCGTTCATTTAGTAAGCCCTATCGACTTTCTCTTGCTAAAGCGTTTTTTAAGTCTTTAGTAGTTAGAAACTCTTGTCCCTTGAGTATCATTCTTTTAATAGCACGGCGTATTACTCTTTCAATATCAGCGCCACTCTTATTTACAAAAAGATCTAAAATTTCCTTTTCTTCTACCTCGAATTCTCTACGTACACCCCTTAGTTTTAAAGAGAGGATTTCTGGCACTAGATTATTTTCAGGGATAGGAAATTCAAGAGTTTCATCAAATCTACGCCAAATGGCAGTATCAAGAATATGCTGATGATTGGTTGCAGCTAAGATTATACTTTTGCCTTGATAAGCATCCATCATTTGTAATACAGAATTAACTAAGCGACGTAGCTCTCCGTGTTCACTAGAATCTGAACGTTCTTTACCAATTGCATCAAATTCATCAAATAGGACAACTAGAGAGTTTTTAGAAATAAAATCGAAGACTCTTCTAAGATTTGTAGCGGTTTCACCCAGCAGCGAAGAAACTATTACATCCAAACGTACAATAGCTAAAGGTAAATCAAGTTCAAACGCTATTACCTCAGCAGCTAAAGTTTTACCGCACCCAGGAGGTCCATAAAAGAGTACTTTTTTAGAAGGTTTCATGCCATAGCTCTGTAAAAGATCAGCACGTCTGTTCTCTTCGATTAGCTCATCAATAGCTGAATGAGTGTTTTTATTTACAATGATTTGTTCTAAAGAACGTTGAGGATGTCGCATATCCAAAAGGGGTAATCCTTGTTCTTTATCTGTAGGAGGTAAAGGGAGTACGTTGCGATCTAGAGGTTTTTCTGACTTCAAATGTTCTCCATACAGAATTTTCTCAAGATCATTTGCCAATAAATGGTGCTGTTTTTGTCGTTCATCCTGAATAACAGCTTCAGTAACCTTACGGAAACTCTCAATATCTCCGTTAGCTCCTGCTGTTATTAACTGTCTGAGAACTTTACCGCTTGCCATTACGTTTACCTCAAGGATCGTAAAAATCGAATATAACCGAAACTATATTATAAGCTAATCCTAAACTGTATCACACTTTAAAATAGTTAATCATTTAGCCACTTTATATAATATCGTAGAGTATAAAATCTTGAAGACAAAACTATATGTTTGTAGCTACTTATTCGAATAGCAAACAAGCTATTACGATTGGCTTGTCTTCTATATTAATTTAACGAACCCGTTCAGCCATTTTTGACTCTAACCATTGTACAACTTCACTTTCTACCCAAGCCACACGTCCATTACGTGCCTTAAATCCATCACGCTCTGTAGATTCTTTTGTCAATTTAACTTGAATAGGGAAGGTGGGATCGTAGCGTTCAGACTTCTTGTCTAACATATCGTAAATTGTCGTACAACTTAGACCAGTAAAGTAAGTAACTTCTTTGATCGGTAGCATTCGAGGCATACGTGTCGCACTTAGATTATCTAAGCCATTTTGATTGTTAGTATTGAAGTTTTCCATGATTAGCTCCTTGTAAGTGAATGAGAGCGTTTCCTCTCATACTCATACCGAGTCCCATATTTATTTACTGCGTCCTATGCTGTCCTTCGGGTTAAGACCTGCTTACCGTTTAGCCATAAAAAAAAGAGCTGATCTTATCAACTCTTTTTTGTCTACATCGCTGAAACGAAGCTATCTATCAACTCACAGCTGTCACGCTTTGCCGTAAGCCTTGTTCAATGCTCGTCACATTATGATTAGCTAACCCATTTTGCTCATATCCTTGATTACTGTTATTAGCATTGCTTGCATCTACTGGGTAAAACTCTTCAAACGCCTCATCGCTATCAATCTCAAAGCATGAGTTCACGTAGCCTTGTTTAGCTGCTACCTCTAATGCTGCTTGATCAAATCCGTGTTCGCTCAGCTCCGCATCAATTGCTTGTGCATCTTGCACCGCTTGTTTGAGTGTCACCCCATCTCTTAGCGTTAAATCCACAAAGTAAATTGGTGTCCGATAGCTTTGTGTGGTGCTTTTACCACGTAGGGTTAGCTGTAGTGGCAAACATGACAGCTTGTTGCCTGATACTGCTGCAAAGTAGCTAAGGCGTGCTGCTAGTGTGCGAATACTATTAAAGCCTGTGGTGCGAAAGATAAAGGCACCAAGCTCATCGTCCTCAGAGAGATTGGCATACAGTCTGCCATAAGGCTTACAAGCACCGCCTTGTGCCAATGGACAGCGATCAGGCGATGGGCATGGATAGCTTTCAACGCCTTTATTGGTTCGACGCTGACATTGCTCACCGTCGCCTACGCATAGTGGGCGTCCGGTCTGCCTATCAAATAGTGTGTACTCAGCTCGTAGGTTTAACTCGGGATCGTTAAACAGCATACGTACCGGTATTTGTCTGAGCTTACCTTGATTATTTGCGCGTAGCTTTTCATCAAGTGGATGATTGATCCAGCCGTCTTTATTCTGCACTTGGCTAGTGATAGTAAATTGATCGTCTTTAGCGGGTAAACGCTTGCCATCCTTTTGAATGACACGTCCAATGCTTATACGACCGAGGACTGGCGGAGTAATAGTTAGACCTTTAATCATGGTGATATTCCTTCTGTATTTTGTTTAGCCGTAAAAAAGCCCACCTACGACGGGTGGGCGTTTATGCACTTATTTGAGTGAGTGGTGTAATTTATTGATTATGTTTGCTGCTTTGCTTAGTTATCGTTAAGAATGACAAAGCGACGACTGCCTTGGCGCGTTTTACCAAACTGCTCGAGCAACTCAGGGTGCGCTTTGGTTAGCGCTTTACTATCAAGACTGGTGCTGTCTTTCGAGCGCTTCCAAGAAATTGCGCCTTTCTCGAACACCGCAATCTCATTGTCGGCAATTAACGTTTGCAGCTGATGCTTTACTTGGTCATGACGCTGCTCTAACTCCTGCATGTAGTCACGGTAGCTAAGCAGTTGCTCAAACAGCTTATTAGCTCCGTCATCTTCACTCAGATCAACTTTGCTTGACGGCTCAGGGGTTGGATAAAGCAGCTTTAAGGCTCTTGCTGCGGATTCAGAATGATCAGGTGTTGGTGGCGTATCAGTTTCCACATATTGCCAGAACAGCCGCTCATGCTCTATTATGCTTTCAATCAGCTTCTTATCACGCTCAACCTTAAATATCTTAGCCTCGTGTCCGCAGAGTAACACGCAGATATGCGCAGCCGTTTTACCTGTGACCGCCAGCTGATGCTGCACTTGGCACGTTACATATAAGGGCACGCCATGCTTCCACAGCTTAGCACCGTGCTCTCCTGCGGTTTTACACTCTAGTATCTGCACCTCATCGCTACCCGTGATTGCGTAGTCTAAGTTAGCCAGCATAAAGTGCTTGTCAGGATCAGGATGCTGCAAGATCGCATTAACGCGGCGTACTTTATTGCCTGTGTGCTGTTGATAGTATTTAGCCACCATGGGCTCCAAGGTATTGCCCCAGTACAGTGGCGAGTAGCCATCAATATCGTCGTCTAGATGTGAATGCAGACGACCGGTCTTGATCATCCACAGCTCAAGCATAGACAAGTAAGGATGGATACCACAAGCTGCTGCTGCGTCAGAGCTACCAATACCTTGCTTACGAACTTGTAGCCATTTCTCATGACTTAAGTTTTTGGTGTTGACCAGACGTTTTGCAGTGGTTGATTGAGTGGTGGTTATGGGCGCTTTCACCTTAACGGTTGCACGCTTGGTTTGTCTTAGTTGAGCGATATGGTTCAATGCGATTGTGTTCATAATAAATTCCTTCATTAGATTTGTTATTGGTTAATACTATTTATTAAAAAGACGGCATAAAAAAACCACGCTCAAGGGCGTGGTTGGTTGTGTTGTTAGATTTTAAACGTCGATAATTAGGCAAGCATCAGTAGCGACTCTTCTAAACCCTTTTGCTTCATCTTCGCCCCTGCACCGAACCATGCTGAATTGAGACGGTTGTCTGTATTCATGGCACGTCTTTCATGATCGACATATTCCGTGATACTGCATAGCAGACCGTAAGCGGTGTCACGAGCGGCATCAAGATCGGCTCCTCGTCCTTGACCGTTAAACATCTGCATTACCTTATTCATCGCTTTGGCGTTTGGTACTGCCTCTTTCTCTTTCTTAGCACTGTTAAATAAAATGATGTTATTGTCCTGATCATTGAACACGCGGCTGAGATAATTTGCTGCTTCCGCTTGAGTGACCCGGCGCTCTGATAACTGCTTCATCTCGTATGAGTGCTCATCCCACTGCTTAACCGACACACCCAATTGCTGCTTGACCTTATCGGCATCAAACGAAGTTGAATGCGGTACTTTTACGACGCCTCCTGAGCCGTCCGCTAAGCTAATTGCTAAAGTGTTATTGCAGACCACACGGATCGATGTGAACTGTGCTGTCGTTGCCAGAGTGCCGTCACAAGCGGTTGCCAGTAACAGATAGCCGTTACTAACGTCTTTGCCCTTAAGCGTTGCTGACTGGCCTGTACGGGCCAATGCCCATAGCTTACGGCCTCCCTTCAATACCCCAGCAGTCTCAAGCTCAAAGTCAGACTGCTCGGTAAGATCACGATAGAATTCTAGAATCTCACGCGGCTGTACTTCTTGATAACGCTGACTAACGACTGATAACGGTTCAAAGTTATCGCTGCGGTATAAAACTTTCTGCTCTGCAAAGGGCAGAATCAGGTTATGCCCTTTGTCATTGTTTGCCATGTAGCTAACATCCGATGACTCAATACGCCAATCAAGCCCTGCTTGCTTTGCCCATACCTCGATAGGCTGCTTAGGGGACAGCTCGTTACCCAAGCCGTGCCAAGGGGTTTCGCCAACGTATGCCATTGATTCGATTAAATGTGCCATGAGAATATTCCTTTTATTGTTGAATAAATTAAGTGAATGAATGGGTTAATTAAAACTACTAAAAACATGAGTACAATTACTACAGCAATACTGCTTGTTCGCAAGCATCGGTAAAGCGTTATTCGGTTGAGCAAGCTCAATCACCGCAGCTAAGGCAATGCCTGCTACAGCACCTATGGCTGGATGGAACTTGAGGGTCTTACAGATACTGACGCCAAGGCTGACTAGCATGGCTGGAGAAAACAGGCTTTCGATAAGTGTGTTGTTAGCATTATCACTCAGCTCATAGACGGCAGATGAGCGACAGCATGGACAGATGGGTTTCATAAGGGCTCCTATTTATTTTGGGCATAAAAAAGGCCTGCACGAGGCAGACCTGAATCAGTTAGGTTAGGCGCTGTATTGACTACAAACGCGCCATCTCATTAAAATAATATATATCTGAGATTACTTTGCTATCGCTTTATGCCTCGACGCCAAGATACGTTGAACCGACTTTGACCAAAGGTACGCATGCCAGGCAACCACAACTTAAGCTGTTGCTCACACTTATCAGGCTTTGTTAGATAGGAGGCTACCCTTACAGCATTCTCAACTTCAAGTGGATTGTCACGATGAATCATACCAATGCCCAATAATCCTTGCTTCTTAAAATCTTCCTTGTTTTCTAGAGTGTTCCAGTTGTAGTAAGTCCCAAGCCCACCCGTTATGCTTTGCCACTTTTCTCCTACCGCTTTACCTAAGTAACCATCTCTTTGTCGCTCTGAGCCATTGTAGATAAGCAAGAGATGACAATGCAGACCGCCATTTATACCGCCTTGTTCTAATGCCCATGCGTAACCTTGCACATGCTCAAAGCACGTCTTCTTGTTACTGATAAGCTCTCGGATTTTCTTCATGTGATCATTGAAACCATCTATCGTCACATAATGGCTGGTTTCTGTTGCGTACTTTAAATCCACCATTACGAATAGCAGTTTTGAATACTGGTCAGTAAGTTTTCTCACTAAGCTTACTAGACTTTTTTGGTTCTGACCTTCGTTATAGCGCCATGCTCTAGTTTCTTCCTCAATATCGTTTTTATACGATGACAGCGTGTTTATAAATCGTTGGGTTTTGTCATGATCCCAAACAACCTCATACGCCGGTGAGTCGCCCACGATAGATTCGGTACTGTCAATAAACGCATGGATGGTTTCAGAATAAAACAAGCCATCATCGAAGATGTCCATGAATGGCTTATACAAGCCATTTAACTGTTTCTTGGTTTCTTCAAAACTGACGTGATCAAATAGCACTCCTCTAACGAGTTTATCAATGTTAGCGACGATTAGAGGTTGATTGAGGTGTAGATATGACATGTTCCTGCTCCTATGAATTAGTGGGTTCATATATTCAGGTTAGTCAGTTTTTTTTAATTACTGGGTTAGCACTCAGTCTGTCAGCTTGAGTAGTTAAGAATATAAGTACCAACTAAGGATAGGTAACCAAGAAACTGCTTTGCACAGGATAAGCTCGGATATTTGTGAAGCTAGAAGTTCTACATGTTCTCATTTTCTAGTCATGCAGTAGAGATGGAGTTACATGATTATAAAGATGAGATGCTAAATTATAACTTCGGAGCACTTTAGCCCATATAGTTAATGGGACAACCTAATTTTTGGTTATTTAAAACTTACAAAAAATCAATGAAATTATAACCAGTTCTCTATAGAATTATCACTTTGTTATTACGCGTGATAAAGGGTTAAGGAGAAAGTTATGGCGTTAAATAGAGAGATATATAATGAAAGAAGATACATACGTAATAAAGTACTATCATTAACAAATAGAGAAGCTGTTTTCCTACGTAATCATCTTGCTCATTCTATAAGCTATGACTTTGAAGAAGTGCCAAATTCAAATGTTAAAAACGGTCTGGTATTAGAGTTTGATAAACGTGGAGATACTAGAGATTTAATTGATGAAAATGTACAACTAATAAAAACGGTTTTACTACCTGAAGTGAATTTTGATTGGTTAAAGAGCAGCTTGAGAGCACGAGTATTTGCATTAAATGTACTGAAAAATGATGATTTATTTCGAAACGCTCGAATAATTTACAGTGACAGCATTATTGATAGAATTTATAGTATTATCGACCATGCGCAAACAATTGAAGATGACAGAATGTCACAAGATGAGATGGCAAGGATATTGCTTGAGATTAAATCAATTTGGGAAAAAATATCTAACGAAGATAATTATACTAAATGGCTTAAGTCAGATGATGGAGAGCAAATAAAATGGGTAATGAATTACCTAAAAGATAAACGCATCTATAAACGTTCTGATATCGATCATTCAGATAACAGTCAAATTAGAGATGCTGTGTTAGCGTCATTAGATTTAATTGATAATCCAAGGATTGGCTTAAACCAAATGAGATCCAGACAATCAGCAGAAAAAGAGCTGATTATTGATAAGATGAAGCGAGCTTGGAGCCAGCAGAAATTTCGTGATAGTGGTAAAACAAAAAAACCTTTCCACTTACCCCTTACTATATCCGCTAATGCTAATCTTAAAGAACTGGCTAAATTTAATAGTCTTACAGACGCTAAACAATTAGAGCAGCTTATTAACTCAGCGCACAAAAAGATCTTTTTCGATGAGGATGGTAAGAGAATATATTAGACTTAGCCTTTTAGCATTAATTGGATATCTTCAGCGCTTAACCCTTTACTTTTCAAAGCCTTTATCAAAGTATCGCTATCTATGTCTAATAGGGATTTCTGATCATTCTCTATTAATGATTGTTCAATCTGCTGACGAGCTGTTTGGAAGTCCACAACTTCACCTTTATCTCTAAGTAAGTCTAAAAAGTCTGCCCATACCTGCATTATCTTGCGACGCTCATCTAAGTGCTGAGCGTGGTTATATACGGCTCTAATGCTACTTTTCTTATCATGAGCCATTTGCTTCTCAATCGCATCACCCATATAGCCAAGCTCATTTAAGTTGGTAGATGCGATATGGCGGAAGCCGTGTCCTGTTTGTTTGCCACCGTAGCCAAGAATATCTAAAGCATTATTGATGAATTCTTCACTATAAGGCTTGTGCATGCCAGTATGGTAGAACACGTATTCATAGTGTCCTGTGATGGGTTTCATCTCTTTCAAAACGGTCAGCATTTGATCTGATAAAGGAACAACGTGCTTACGCGCAATCTTAAGGTTATCAATATCGACACGCCATAGACGGTTAGGGAAGTCGATATGTTCCCATTTCATCATTCTGAGTTCGATAGTACGACAGAAAGAATATGCTAGAAACTTCATACCTAATCGAGTTTGATCGTGACCATGATAGCCTTCAATATCTTGTAAGAGCTTAGGTAGCTCACTAAGCTCAACGTGTTTCATGTGCTTAGTCTTCGCTTTTGGATATAGCTCTTTAAGCCCATCTGTATGATTTACCTCGATTAGGCGCTCTCTCATGGCTCTCCTAAGAATGTTTCCAACGAGATCAATAGTGCGTCTGGTTACTTCTCGTGGTGATGCCCCTTCATTATTAGTCCTGCTTTCAATGTCATCTGCCATTAATTTACAATCTTCAAATGTCACATCTTTTAAAGCAATGCCTTCAAAGCTAGGTATAACGTCTTTGTGCATTCGATTATAGTCCTGCTGATAGGTGCGAGGCGCTACATTGCGCTCACGCTCCTCCAACCATTCAAGCGCATAGTCGTTAAACATTTTTGCCTGTTCGTTGTCTAATTTTTCTTGACGCTTTTTATTTTTTGGGTTAATCCCTTTTGATATTAGAGCTTTAATGTTAGCGTTAGCAACTCTCGCTTCTGCTAAACTCATCTGTGGATATGTACCTAAAGTAGTATTTTTCTGCTTACCATCGAAGCGATACGCACTAATCCAGGTTTTTCTTCCAGAAGATCGTACCCATAGCTGCAACCCTTCTTGATCGCTATGCTTATCAGGGCGTGCGGCGGTACATTTTTCGCTAGGTTTAAGACTTCGAATTTTGACATCAGTAAGCATAGCTTGAATTCCTTATAGAAATTAAAGTAAGCCTTTACCGGAGAGTTGTTTGAGTTATCTGTTGGTATAATTAAATATAGAATTGTCAAACTGTTGGTATAGAAGGCCGTTTTCTAATTCTATACCAACGCTTATACCAACACAATCATTGGATGACCTAGGGATATTTCGGAACACTTGGGAATTTAGAAGTAAGTTATAATAGGGCGGAAGCTTTGCATATAGGGGTTTAAGAGGTTTTTAAGAGGGGTTTAGGCAGAGGATAGAACTAAGATTGGCGGTGAAGGAGGGATTCGAACCCTCGATACGCGATTAACGTATACACACTTTCCAGGCGTGCGGTTTCAGCCACTCACCCACTTCACCGTTTTTAGACGGCTTAGTATAGCCGATACCATTTAGAATGTCACGACTTGCACGCCATCTTTCTTTATTTGCAGACGCCTGCTAGGATAGCGTATAGGCAATAACAAGTATCGATGGTTGAAAGTTGAATGATAAGTTTCGGTAGACTCAAATACGATTTAAAAAACAGCATAATAATGGCAGCGATGACAGCTGTGATCAGTCTGACTTCAGCGCACGCGGATGACTTTACCCAGTGCAGCCAATCTTTTTACGGCGGTGTTTATCCTGAATTTATCAATACCAAGCTCAGCAATCAAACGCAAGCGCTGTGCATGGATGGCTTTGCCGTTATGTATTCGGGTGTGTCACGTACGCCACTGTGGTCGGCAGAGTATTTGAACCGTGATCGTCTACAACAAGCCAAGCAAATAGACCGCGAAGACAGCTTTCATGAAGAAAGCAGATTGCCACAATCGATGCGTGCCTCATTGTCCGATTATTCAGGTTCTGGCTATGACCGTGGGCATTTAGCGCCCAATGCGGATATGGCAACGCGCAGCCAACAGTATGATAGCTTTAGTTTGGCCAATATTGCCCCGCAGTCACCACGCAACAACCGTTATATCTGGCGCAATATCGAGTCTGCTACCCGCTATTTAACCCAGCAGTATGGTGAGGTTTATACGGTCACAGGTGTGGCATTTACCGATAAAAAAACCAAGCAATTGGCTGACCGCGTGCTCGTTCCTAGTCATTTCTTTAAAGCAGTTTATATCCCAGCGATCAATCAAGCTGGGGTCTATTATGCACCAAATGATGAATCAGAACGCATAGAAGTCATCAGCATCGATGAATTGGCCACCGAGATTGGTGTTGATGTGCTACCCGTATTAGATGCCAAAACCAAAACACAGGCATTTGCACTGCCCTTAAAGGCAGGTGAGAGCTCGGATCTACCTGATGCCACAATAGAAGAACCCGCTTGGATGTTATTTGTTTTTGCCATTTTTGAATGGTTATT
Source organism: Psychrobacter aquaticus CMS 56 (assembly GCF_000471625.1). GTDB lineage: Bacteria > Pseudomonadota > Gammaproteobacteria > Pseudomonadales > Moraxellaceae > Psychrobacter > Psychrobacter aquaticus. The sequence goes on along the minus strand of NZ_AUSW01000006.1, from coordinate 99,860 downwards.
GGCACAACTACGAGCATAAAGATTCATTGGCTGAGTAAATGCGGACGCTATACAAACCATGTAAAAGGCTGTTAATAAAAGGGATAACCAAATGATTGAACCATTTGCCAACAATCACCAAAGCATGCAAATAGGTGAGCTGGTCATTGAGAATCAAGAAGACAAAATTATCATATATGGTGATGTTGAACTGACTTTAGACGCTTCTGGCTATCAGCAAGCCCAGCAGTTGCACAAACTCACGACTGAAATTATGCAAGCCTTTCAAACTCGTGACTTTTCTCGTGATATTCCTCATAACCTTTATAGTAATAATGAGGTCAAGTCAAAAGAAAATGATGACCAATCGGGTAAAAATATCGACAATCCCTTCCTGTAACTCTTTGATATGGTTTTATTTTTATGGAAATAATAAAGTATAAAAAAATTACTAGGTAAAATCTAAAAATTGCTTATAATGAGGCAAGACATCGCTTATGTCGCGCAAGTCTTTGAAAAAAAGCTTATAAGCCATTGCGACAATTCGCTTCTAAACAGCATAAAATCGCAGCGCTTGTAATAAAAGATTCTAGCAAAGGATAAGCATAGAACATCAGAAACATACTGTTTCGCATCATCATTATATGAAGGGAGTCAATTTATGAAATTATTCACAAAAACCACGTTAGCAGTTGCTGGTATCAGCTTGGCCAGTATGGCATTTGCCGCTGATCCATTGGCCAATACTACTTGGCAGACGTTTGACGAAGGTCAGCCAAAAGGTACGGTAAAAATCACTGAGTCAAATGGCGTATTAACCGGTACACTTATTGCTGCTAATACTGCTAAAGGCAAAAAGCACGTTGGTACGACGGTCATCAAGGGTCTGAAATCTGATGGCGGTGGTAAATATAGTGGGGGTACGATTACTGACCCAGCAAAAGGCAAAGACTATCGTATGACCGCAACGCTAAGCGGTAACACATTAAATATCAAAGGTTACATCGGTCCATTCTCACGTAGTCAGCAGTGGAAAAAGAAATAACCCTATCACTTTTTTGAATAGTGAATGTAGTCCTAAAAAAATCCCGCATTACCGAAAGGTTTTGCGGGATTTTTCTTAGATCAATTTTAACTATATTGATTTCAGTATAAAAACGAGTCAGCGGAATTGGAATGAATTTTTTGTAGCATCGAGCTGCGAAGGCAAAGCAAGCAGGAAAAATTTATACCAGTTCCGCGTTAGAATATAAGGCTAGATGTACTTATCTACCGAACTCTGGATATGCTTCCATACCACATTCGGCAAGATCAGCCCCTTCATATTCATCTTCTTCAGATAGACGTAGGCCAATGACGGCTTTGATAATTGCCCAAACGATTAAGCTTGCCACGAATACCCAAACAAAAATAGTAGCAGCACCAGCAATTTGTCCTACAAACGATGCCGCTGGATTGGTGATTGGTACGATAAGTAGCCCAAACAGACCAACCACACCATGAACTGAAATCGCTCCGACTGGATCATCTATTTTTATTTTGTCTAATGCCAGAATAGAGAGCACAACGATAACACCAGCGATTAAACCAAACAGCGTCGCTTGCAATGCCGATGGTGTAGAGGGTTCTGCCGTGATGGCAACCAATCCTGCAAGTGCACCATTTAAGAGCATGGTTAAATCAGCTTTACCAAAAATAAAACGAGCCAACAATAACGCACCAATGGCACCGCCTGCTGCTGCTGCATTGGTGTTCAAAAACACCATAGCCACTGAGTTGGCGCTAGCAATATCACCAAGCTTGAGTACAGAACCACCATTAAAGCCAAACCAGCCCATCCACAATATGAGGGTACCGAGTGCTGCTAATGGCAAGTTTGCCCCTTGAATAGCGCGTATTTCACCCTTAGGACCATATTTACCCTTGCGTGCGCCTAATAGCAATACGCCTGATAAAGCGGCGGCAGCTCCTGCCATATGGACAATACCAGAACCTGCAAAATCAGAAAATCCTAAATCGCCAAGATTAAATAAGCCAAAAACATCTTTGCCGCCCCAAGTCCAGCTGCCTTCTAGTGGATAAATCACCCCAGTCATGACCACAGCAAAGAGTAAAAACGACCATAGCTTCATGCGCTCAGCCACAGCCCCAGATACGATAGACATACAGGTTGCGACAAACACGACTTGGAAGAAAAAATCAGACGCGGCAGAATAAACAGAATCACCACCAAAGCCATTTTCAGCAGAGGCGGCTAATGCGTCTTCTACTAGTGTCTCACTGCCGGCAATACCACTCAAAAATAAATCGCCGCCATACATGATGGCATAGCCGCATATCATGTACATAGTACAAGCGGTAGCAAAGAGCGCGATGTTTTTGGTTAAAATCTCAACCGTGTTTTTTGAACGAACCAGACCAGCTTCTAACATAGTGAAGCCCGCTGCCATCCACATGACTAGCGCTCCACATATCAAAAAGTAAAACGTATCAAGTGCGTACTGGAGCTCAAAGATTTGATTCTGCATATTAATTCCCCCTTGAATTGATGCAATACAGCTATCGGTAGATCTATAATGTTGTGTCTATAGGTTGGCCTTGCGCTTTAGATAGCGTCTGGACCTGTCTCGCCTGTACGTATCCGAATGACTTGTTCAAGAGCCGTGACGAAGATTTTGCCATCACCAATCTTGCCAGTGCTCGCAATGCGAGTGATGGCTTCGATGGCAGGTTCGACCATCTCATCGATGACCGCCACTTCGACTTTTACTTTAGGTAAAAAATCCACTACGTATTCTGCGCCGCGATAGAGTTCTGTGTGGCCTTTTTGGCGACCGAAACCTTTGACTTCAGTAACAGTGACACCTTTTACACCGATGTCAGAAAGTGCTTCACGTACATCATCAAGCTTAAACGGTTTTAAGATCGCAGTGATTAGCTTCATAAAAAATTCCTTATGTGTGTGATGCCGCAGGTTGATACAGGCATTGTGGTGCATCGTATCGCTGCCATGCTTATTATAAGTCATTCAAGAACTGTGCCAATTTACTCAAGGAGGTAGGTAAGATTGGATTTATTTGTTTAAAAATGACAACAGCATTGGCAAAAATACTACCCATGCTGCGACGATAAAAGTCGTCACTATAAGCGTAGGTAATATGAATCAACCTTTGGCGTTAAACCAATGAAAACTTTATTATAACCAACTTTTTAGGTGCTTGGGGGCGCTATGCATGTATTTCATGTGATGATTTGCTAACCTGATTGAATAGATTGGCATGATGAAAGGTGTAGGACAAAGAACCGGTGTCCAACAATAGTAACGAGCGAAGTCTGATATTGGCATTTATGCGCTGCCCTCAAATAGAGAGCGTAACGCTATAAGCCGCTTACGCTTTGGGAAAGAGGAGGTATGGGGTTTTGGTACTGCCCAGTAGTTTTTTTGTGTCGCTACCTTTTAGCAGTTCGTGCAGACGCGATTGGCCAAAAGCACCTGTCATCAGCAGACCTATATTATTTTCATTTTGATAATAATTTAAGGCGGCCGTAACGTCGCGGCAGTCTAGTAATGCTTTTTTGGACTTGATACCCGCTTGTTTGAGCCGAGCATAAGCTTCACGCAGGGCATCGCAATTTTCAGAGTTGTCTTTACCTACCATGACAATATGAACAGTCAAGGCTCGAACGAGTGACGTTTTACACAGCCAGTTAAGCAGTTTATGAGACGTTGGACTGTTATCAAACGCAAACAACGCATTAGTAGGGGGCAAAAATGGTGCATGAGTCACCAAAATGGGGCAGTGGCTGACTCTGATAAGTTGGCTTAAAGTGGATTTGCAGGTGACATTGTGACCGATGACGATCAATTGCGCTTTGTCATCGACGTAATCAATACTTTGATTGAGATTCTCATGACGATGCAAGGTATAGGTTTTAATTTTATGGTGCTGCTGCGTGCAATAGGTTGTGGCTTGATGTAGTAACAATTTGCCTTGGGATTTTAATTGGCAATTATTTAAATGCTCTTTGGTCGTAAACTGTTCGAGCAAGGTGTTTTCATCATCAATATTGAGGCAGCCAGAATAGTTTACAGCGGCTTTTTGTTGCAAGTTGGGTACAGAGTGCAACAGACCCACTGGTGCTTGTAGACGAATCGAAGCCCACATACTTGCCTCTAATACAGCTTGCACATGATCAGGGCAGTCTAAACAGGCAATCACACTATCTGGCTTTAAATTACTCATAAGATCATCACATTATTCCAATAATAAAAAGGCAGCTGCTTAGCTTAAAGATAAGACGGCGATGCTCGTGCCCAATTTTCTGTGCCAAGACAGCTGTTTATACAACTATCTCACTCATGAACCATTAATCAACGTTAGCTTGGTACGTAGACGCAGTTTTACTTAATCTAGCAGGCCAATATCTCGGCGATCGTGGACAGAGAAGCGATCGATTAACGTTCGGCTCGCATTGTTGAGTCCTATCACTTTGACATCAATGCCTTCACGTTGCAAGCGCATGACCAGTTTATCCAAAGTATCAACGGCGCTTATGTCCCAAAAATGTGCTTGACTGACATCAATTTGAATGCTGTCCAAGGCTTCTTTGGTATCAAAGCTGCCTAAAAATTGCGTCGTAGAAGCAAAGAAAACTTGCCCTTGCACGTAATAATAGCGGCTGTTATTACTGTCATCATACTCGCTAAATATGGTTAAAAACTGACCAATCTTATTGGCAAATGCCAGAGCAGATAGCAGTACACCAACGCCCACACCGTATGCCAAATTGTGCGTAAAGACGGTGGTCAAGACGGTCGCTAACATGACGATGTTAAATGACATAGGATGCGTTTTAAATTCGCGAATAGACTGCCAATTAAAGGTACCGATTGACACCATAATCATCACAGCGACCAGCGCTGCCATGGGGATTTGGCTGACCCATTCACTTAAGAACACCACCATAATCAGCAAGACAACCCCTGCCATCAAAGTAGATAGGCGTGTCCGTCCGCCAGATTTGACATTGATCATCGATTGACCAATCATCGCACAACCCGCCATACCACCAAAGAAACCCGATACCACGTTAGCGATACCTTGACCACGACACTCGCGGTTTTTATCACTGGACGTATCGGTTAATTCATCAACGATCGTCGCCGTCATCATAGATTCTAACAAACCAACGATGGCCAGCGCGATTGAATAAGGCGCGATGATCAGCAAGGTATTTAGGTTTAAAGGAATGTCAGGCAGCAAAAACATAGGTAGCGAATCTGGCAAATCGCCCATGCTACCGACGTTACGAATATCAAGATTCATGTACATCGCGACGGCGGTCAATCCAACGATACAGATCAGCGGGGACGGAATCACGCGACCGATTTTGGGAATAAGTGGGAACAGGTAAATAATCGCCAAACCAGCGGCTGTCATGATATAAACGGTCATGCCGACACGCTCGTTCAGAGGGTTAAGCTCTGGTAGTTGCGCGACAAATATCAATATCGCCAGCGCATTGACAAAACCAATGACCACTGAGCGAGAGACAAAGCGCATCAAATTACCGAGTTTTAAGACGCCCATTACGACCTGAATAGCGCCGCACAATAAGGTAGCCGCCAGTAGATACTGCAAGCCATGCTCGGCGACCAAATCGACCATCACCAATGCCATCGCCCCTGTCGCCGCCGAAATCATACCTGGGCGGCCACCGACAAAACTAATCACCACGGCGATACAAAATGAAGCATACAATCCGACTTTTGGGTCAACGCCAGCGATGATAGAGAAGGCAATGGCTTCAGGAATCAAAGCCAATGCAACGACCAAACCTGACAAAACGTCACCGCGAACGTTGGAAAACCACTCGTCACGTAAGTTATCAATAAAAGATGTCATAAGTACACTACATAGGGTTAGTGGCAAAAAAAGTAATCATTACTCATTCATAAAATGATTGCATCGCTACAAAAATAGCGCTCCAACTTTGTTTTGCGGCAACATGCATGGCATCATGTTGTGGCTTTGAATTGTTAACGGTCAATAATCAGTGTGTCTACTGCTTTGCTTGCTGGTATCACCAATACTCTCACCAATAATAAATACGATGATAAATTCAGTGAAATGACTTAAAAGTATGGTTTAAAACAGACTGCTGAAAGTAAGGTGTTTAAAAATAGTACCTACAATCGTTTATAGCGCCAGCAATGACTTGCTGTAATAGAGGGTGATAGATCATCTAGTAAATAAAAGCCATCGTTTGATATAGCATTCGCTTGATATAGCAGTGCCACAAGGCGAATCGTCGTCAAAGAAAGATGACAATAGCGCGATACATGTAACAACATGCTAAACTAAAATGCTTGATTAAATAGCCAGTCCCATACAGATTGAGGCAGCTATTATAGCATTAGCAATTTAATATAAAAACAGGCGCATAATAGCACAAAGTCATAAAAAACCAGTACCGAAATCTGAACGATACCGTTATGATGCTTCTCATCTTAACGGCATCACTTAGCTTGTTGACACAATAGGTTTGTTGGCTGCCATTTCGCCCGTTCAATAGAAGGAATAGACATGACCACCAATACTACAACAGACGTTTTACTTCATAAAGGCAGTGGTCTACAAGTCGTGGTCGGTTTGGGACAGTCGGGGCTGTCAGTGGCTCGCTATCTGGCCAATCAAGGTTATCAGGTAGCGGTCACAGACGCTCAGGCGGCTCCAAGCTTAGCCAATCAATTGCCAATCGAAATAGTTGTTCGCCAATTTGGGGCGATTGACGCAGAGCTATTGCAGCAAGCGGCACGTATTATTATCAGTCCTGGTATCTCCCTTGCCACCGAAGCCGTTGCCGCCGCCCGTCAAGCAAATATCCCAGTAGTCAGTGATATTCAGCTGTTTTGTGAAGCCTGTAGAGTACCGATAGTAGCAATTACGGGTTCTAATGCCAAAAGCACGGTTACCACATTGGTTGGGCAAATGGCTGCTGATGCGGGAGTTAATGTCGGCGTTGGTGGCAATATTGGCGTGCCAGCACTGACCCTACTGGACAATACTGATATGGAACTGGCGGTACTTGAGCTGTCCAGCTTTCAGCTAGAAACTGTGACCAATTTGGGCGCGCAGGTGGCGACGGTACTGAATATGTCACCCGATCATTTAGATCGTCATGGTGATATGCTTGGCTATCATCAAGCAAAGCATCGTATCTTTCAAGGTGCTAAGTCCGTGGTTATTAACCGCGAAGACGCTTTGACTCGCCCGTTAGTCGCTGACAACTTGCCTAGAGTAAGCACGAGCATTCATGCTCCTGATAAAGGTCAATATGGTCTCATCACTGATCCTGAAGGCCAGATTTATCTTGCGCACGGTACAGAAAGGCTACTATCGGCAGACAAACTGTTGATTAAAGGTCGTCATAATTTGCTCAATGCGCAAGCAGCGTTAGCGCTGGGCGGACTTGTTGGCTTACCACTTGCGAGTATGTTAGAGACCTTACAGCAGTTTACAGGCCTTGAGCATCGCTGCCAATATGTGGCAAGTGCTGCTGGGATTGATTACTTTAATGATTCAAAAGGTACTAATATCGGCTCGACTATGGCGGCCATCGAAGGGTTAGGCGCCGTCTATGCCCCAAAAGACGGTAAACTGTTATTGATTTTGGGTGGGCAGGGCAAAGGTCAACAATTTGGCGAGTTGACCCCTTTTATTAATCAGTATGTGAGCCAAGTACTGATTATTGGTGAGGATGCTCAGCAGATTGAACAGCATCTACGGGCTGCAAAAATCAGTGATGACGTGGCGCTGCATCAGTGCCAGACTTTAGAAGCGGCTTTTGCAACTATTCAACAAGTGACTAAAAGCAGCTTATCACAAGTGCAAGCGGTATTATTGTCCCCAGCTTGTGCCAGTTTTGATCAATATAGTGGCTACGTGGCTCGCGGTGAACATTTTATTGCGTTGGTTAATCAGCTAAAGGTTGTGCAATCAACGAGTCTGGCTGTTGATTAAATGCCTTAATAGCAAAGCATGTTATAGCGGCATATCGATGAGTATTTAAACGTATTCAGCGTTTTCTTGATAAATGATTGTTTTGCTTATAGATTGCTGCTACTGTCAATCATGATTAGGCAGTCGAGGAGCATATTGTGTCATTTGCTCGATCTATCTAAGGCATGTCATCAATTAAGCCAAACTAGTACGATCTACTTTCTTTTTTCAAACGGTGGCGTTTAATAGACGCCGTGTTTTTTCGTTCGTTAGTGTATATAAAATTATGGCGCTCTCTTCTTTTTTTCGTAGCTCGTCCCAATCCAAGCAAGCCTCTGGCTCAGATGGTGTTCTTTCTATGCCGTCAGCACGCGCCATTTTACTATCAAGCGTCGGCTGTATGCTGGTGCTGAGTCTGTTGATGGTGGCCTCTGCTTCTATTCCTTTTGCACTCAGTCGCGGTATGACAGAGCTGTATTTTTTTAAAAACCAATTGCTATATATGACGATTGGTCTGATGGTTGCTGCCCTACCTTATTATGGTGTGTCTTTGCGAACATTATATAAGACTGAAACTCAGTTTATTTTATTGGGTATTACGGGCATATTGTTAGTGGCAACGCTGTTTAGTGCACCGATTAATGGTTCTAAACGCTGGCTGAATTTGGGTGTGTTTAATTTTCAGGTGGCAGAGTTGGCCAAGCTGGTCATGATTGTCTTTGTATCGGACTTTGTGGTGCGCCGCTCTTTTGAGGTTCGTAATGGCCTAGATGGCTTTTTGCGCATTATGTTGGTGGTGGCGTTAATCACTATCCTGCTATTATCACAGCCGGATTTTGGCTCCTTCGTCGTTATTTTGGGTACCATTTTTGCGATTTTCTATATCGCTGGTGCGCCTTATAAGCATTTTTTAGCATTGGGTGCGGCGGCCATTGGTGGCGCTGTGTTGATGGTAACGACGGCACAGTATCGCTTGGTACGTGTGATGTCATTTATGGACCCGTTTGATGATGTGCAAGACACAGATTATCAATTAGCGCGCAGTTTGATTGCTTTTGGTCGCGGACAGTTTACCGGTGTGGGTTATGGTGAAAGCGTACAGAAACTGTCGCATTTACCAGAAGCACATACCGACTTTTTATTGGCAATCACTGGTGAAGAGTTGGGGTTTGTTGGGGTCACCATGGTTTTGGTCCTCGAAGCGCTGATTATCGGTAGTGCCATGCGTATCAGTTATAATGCTTTAAAACGTCGGCAGATGCGTATGAGCTATACAGCTTTTGGTATTGGCGTAGTGTTCATTGCTCAGACGATTATTAATGCGGCGATGAATATGGGGGCGATTCCGACCAAAGGTTTGACCATGCCATTCTTTAGTTATGGGGGTTCTTCTATGCTGATTAGCTTGGTAATGGTAGCGCTATTGCTAAAAATCTATAAAGAAAGCCCTGAGATAGAAAAGAGTCAGTGCCGTTATTATTGATAGGTTTTATAATATTAAGAAGTGTTGAACAACGTCTGACATTTTTTTAAGCTTAAAGCGTCACTATTAGCGTAGTGGCGCTTTTTGGTTTTTGTTGGTGAGAGAAAAAGACTATTTGGGCAGATGAAGCTGTTGTTTGCCTTGTAGCGGCGTGTTGTCCCATTGAGCGATTGCTTGCTTGAGCATATTGGTGGGTGTATCTTTATCGACGGCTGGTTGCTGTAATAGTTGCAAGGCAACAGCGATGAGCTGGCTTGGATCACGTGTATCAATGGGCTGAGCCAGATTTTGCTTGGAGAGCTTTTGCCCATCAGGATGACATATTAATGGCAAATGATACCAGTGATCGATAGCAGGCAAGCGAGCGGCGTGCATGATACTGATTTGCGCCGTGGTCATGGGTAAGATATCCAAACCACGCATGATATGAGTGATTTGTTGTAATCCATCATCGAGACTGGCAGCCAATATATAATTAATCATCCCATCTTGACGGCTAACCACCATATCACCTAGTGTCTGCTGAGGGTTATTCCATTGTAACCCCTGAATACCATCGTTAAAACCAATGCTATAGTCTGGCAGCTGTATGCGTAGCTTATGTTGCTGTCTATTAAGGTCAGCTTTGACACAGCAGCGTGGATAACGTTGTCTAGGAGGCTGTACTTGGTTGATCTCTTCGTAAGTTTTGTCTGGTATTTCTTGTGCCCAATATTGCTCCAAATCTTTACGTGAGCACTGGCAACCGTAAGTCAGCGGACGTAGGGCTGAGGACAGGTAATCATTGTAAATATCTATCCGCTCAGATTGATAAATGACATCGCCATCCCAGTGTAATTCAAGTGCCTCTAAGTCTATCAAAATTTGCTCAGTGAACTGCCGATCACAGCGTTCAGTATCTGTATCTTCGATACGCAGCAGCCATTTGCCACCCAGTGATTTTATGTGGCAAAAGCTGGCAAGGGCAGTCGTCAATGAGCCAAGATGCAATTCACCAGTGGGTGAGGGAGCAAAGCGACCAATTGGTTGTACTGGTATGATTGAAGTGGGCATAGGAGTAGGGTGAGTTTTCAAAGTAGGAAATTATCAGTAGAAAAGATAGGAGATAGAATAATAAATATCTTCGTAAAAAGATATTTGTGAAATGAGGTGTTTTGTTAGTCAAATCAATGTGAGTAAGTTTGAAAGTCTGTATCAGGTATGATGCATGACGCATTGACTAAAAACTAGCCATCTAAAACGCAGCAAGCGACCAATGATATGGTCGCTCGTACTTATATTTACATTAATTATTTACATTAATGATATTTGGTTTAAGCGCCTTGGTTTTGACGTTCTTTAATTTCAGACAGTGTTTTGCAGTCAATGCATTGCGTCGCGGTTGGGCGTGCTTCAAGGCGACGCAAACCAATTTCTACGCCGCAAGTGTCACAAAATCCATAGTCTTCATTTTCGATTTCTGCCATAGATTTATCGATTTTTCGGATGAGCTTACGCTCACGGTCACGCGTACGCAAAGCCAAGGCAAACTCTTCTTCTTGCGTGGCGCGATCGTTGATATCCGGCATGGCACTGGATTCATCTTGGATATAAGTCTTAGTACGATCCGCTTCGCCAATCAGTTGGCTTTTCCAGTCCAATAAAATAGCCTTAAAGTGCTCTAGCTGTGCATCAGACATGTATTCTTCGTCTTCGGCAGGCACATAAGGAGTAAACTTAACTTCACTCGGATTCGTGGTCAGGGTGCTCATATGGGTATCCTACTTTTTCAAATTAATTCAATAAAACGACGTATCAAAAGACAAGACGCTATTAATTTTACAAACGCTATAATTTGTCCCTTTATAAAACGTTTTACCACCTAGTGACACAAATAACACAGCGGATTTAATAATACGGTACTTTAATGTGCTTACATCGATATGTCGATGGTCAGATATATGGTCATACATATTTTTATTTAAATGGTATTGTCTAAATAACGCGAAAAATCACTAACGATAAAAACTCAGCTTATGATCAATGTAACCATTCTCGCTATTATAATTCTGCCTAGCATCAAATATGAAGCGGTCTTCCTTGATTGTATAAGTTGTATCATTGTTTCTCATAATAATGAAGCGATTTTTCACAATGCCAGTATTTTTACTCTAATGGCTCGTTTGCATAGCATCGAAAAATATCCGCTCAAAGCCTAGAAAATAAGGGCTGGCATTAACATTCTTGACAATAAATCTGGGCATTAAGTATCTAGTCTTTCAACCCAGCTTGCAACCGTTCCATTGTTGGCTAATTGCAACCAACGGTAACCGGGGCGCGCGTTTTTATCGTAAGAAAAGTTATCTTCATAAGGTTTGAACTGATAGCAAGTAGAGGGTGTGCTATAGACGGTAACACCTTGACGATGGCGAACTTGCTCTTGGTGAGTATGACCGCTGATAATCACTTTTAAATGTGCAAACGCCGCCATCTGCTCCCAAAAAGTCTCAGCGTTCTCTGCCATATGGTTATCAATCCACTCAGAGTCTACTGGTATCACATGATGATGCAAGGCAATCAGGGCAGGTTTATCACAAGTACTGAGTTTCTCACGCAACCAGTCAATATCGGTAAGCGTGATTTCACCTGCCACTTTACCAGTGATCGATGAATCCAATAACAAAAGTTGCCAATTATCCGTCTCAATAACATGGCGGCTTAATAAGCGTGCGTCAGCAGGTTGAGCGATCAGTTCGCGTTGAAAAAAAGGCAGATGACTGTCCATCTCATCCGTCACGTCATGATTACCAGCAATACAAACAAAAGGAATGTTGGTCGCTTGTAATACCTCAAAAATATAATCGTAGATAGCAGGCTGAACCTTACTTACTAAGTCACCAGTCACAATGATCAAATCACAGCGAGTATCTGTCTGCAACGCTTGCTGCAGCGCCGTCTCAAAACATTGCTGACAGAGGGTTTCATTACTGTTGTCATTCGTAGTATAAGCAGGGGCAGTCGATAAATGTAAATCCGTAATTTGTAATATGATTAACTGCTGATCTGGCGTGCTGATTTTATTGACAGGATAGCTTAGCATTGGGTTAGTCCCTCATCGAATTAAAACAATTGATGTTGCTAGAACGAGTATGAATAAACGGACTACTAATAATTTTTTTCACAGCGTAATGCTACTACGAGTACTTTTACTGGTTCACACCACACACGCTAGTAGTCAATCAGTGCCAATAGCATTAGGGCAATTTTATAACACAAAGCGAATAAAAGCTCTAGCAATATTGATGAAATAAAGTTGGATAAGGCAATAAAAGAAACAAGTTATATGAAGCACGCCATGAGGGTAGTTAATGGCGTGCTGACCAAAATTTTGTGGCTATTATTTTTGAAAATATAAATGCGATAAAAAATAAAATCGCTAATATCAAAACGATAGAGAGTCCAGTTTGGATATCGAGCCAAATACTGCCCCAAACGCCTAAGGTGACGCCAAGCTGTGCGATAAGCAACGATATAACGACCATTTGTTTTGGCGATTTTGACCACAAACGTGCTGTTAGCGCGGGCAATACCAATAAGCCACTGATGAGTAAACTGCCGACAGCTTGTAAGGCGATCGCACAAAATCCTGCCAATACCCCCATGAAAAACAGCCGCTGGCGTGTCGGATTGATACCCTGAATACGTGCCAGCGCTTCATGAGTGGCAATTTTAACTTGTGCGGGCCATATATAGGCAAGCAACCCCAATCCAACCAATACACTACCAGCAAGTAACGGCAAATCTGCCCAATCAAGCTCAAGCAGATTACCGAATAAAAACCCCAATACGTTGGCTTGTTGATCGGTCAATTGGGTTAAGGCCAATAGACCCAAACACAGTAATGATACGGCAACGACGGCCAGTACGGCATCAGCTGGCAGACGCTCATCATCCATAAATACCAGTCCCAAAACCACAGCGATGCTCACCAAGGCGATACCAATGCCCATCGGTAATTGCCACCATGCTGCCAACGCCACACCAAGTAATGTGCCATGTGCTAAGGCATCGGCAAAAAATGCCATGCGTCGCCACAATACCAAACAACCCAAGGGCGCTGATAGTAGCGCTAAAATACTGCCTGCGATCCAAGCAGGGGCAATGATGGCTAACCAAGCAGTCATAACAAATATCCGTAAAAGTTTTATAGAGACTAAAAGCTGTTTTTATGTTGAATAACTTCAGTTTCAGTACATTTGATTCTGGTTGTTATCGTTAAAGCTCGCTTGGTGCGTGGTGCTCACAAGCATGGGGTTGGTGCACATACGGCTGCTCATAATGATGACCAAACAGCTTTTGAAACTCAGTACTAATGGCAAGCTCGCTTGGTTGTCCCTCACAGCAAATGTGTTTGTTCAGACAAATCACTCGCCGACTGCCTTTCATCACCCAGTGCAAATCATGTGACACCACCAACATGGCACACCGCAAAAAGTCAGGCAACTCATCAATGAATTGATATAGCCAAAGTTCAGTATCAGGGTCAAGCCCTTGCATTGGCTCATCTAAAATAAGCAGATTGGGTTTGCTCAATAGGGCGCGTGCCAATAGTACTCGCTGCGTCTCACCACCTGATAGATGCAGCATTTGCCGCGATAGCAAGTGCGTCAATGACAAATTATCAAATATAAACTGTCGTTGCGCGTGCGTTAAGCGTTTCTTATCTGCTTGTGCCAATAAGTCACATACACGTAATGGCAATATCGGTGGTATCGCAAAGCGCTGCGGCACATAGCCGAGCTGCAAAGGCTGATGTGCTATGAGGCTACCTTGAGTCGGATCAATCAAACCTAAAATGAGTTTGACCAACGTTGATTTACCAGCGCCATTGGGACCGATAAGACTGACCGTCTCATTGACAGCGATGTCAATATCAATATGTGAGAGTAAGCGTTGTCTTCCAATGTGATAACTGATATTACTTAAGCTCAGTAGTTGATGGGCAGTGTTACGATTACTGTCATCGATAGTAGAAGTGATTGACTGACTAGACGGAGAAATAGACAAGCTCATGATAGGACAACTGATAAGTGAGTAAAGGATAAAAGTAGTAATAAAGGCAAAGATAAAAATCTCATTATCAAATGCCCATAAAAAATGACGCTATTTTACTGGCAAGCTTGGCAACGACCACTAAGCTCAATGACGCTACGCTCAACGATGAAACCGACATCTTGCTCTGCAAAGCTCATCATTTCTTGCACCGGCACACTGCTACATTCTTGCACCCGCTGACACTGTACACAAATTAGAAATGCGGCTGTATGCTGGGCGCGGGGATGACAGCAAGGAACATAGGCATTGATGGACGTCAGCTGATGTATCAAACCTTCTGCCAATAAAAACTCTAAGCTTCGATACACCGTCGGCGGCGCGACATTTTTTGCGCTTTCTGCTGATTCTTGTACACCTGCATTTGCGTCTGACAAACGAGCTTGTTGTAACTGAGTGATCAAATCATAAGCGCCCACAGGTTTGGTCGCCTGTAGTACTAGCGCATATATTTGCTGGCGCAACGGCGTAAAACGCACTCCGCGCACACGGCACTGCTCCTTTGCTGCCTCGACCCGATCGGTCACATCTTGCGGTGAAAAATGCTGAACATCATGCAGATGCTCACAGACAGATGGGTTAGTAGACATGACGCAAGCTCCTAAAATTGACATTATAACGCCAGATAGTATAAGTGAAGCGCAAAAAAAGGTAAGTAATAAAATAACATAGCACTTATTAATGTTATACTATAACATATTAAAGGTGAGAAATAACCTCACGATCACTTAATGAATCATTAAGAATGTCAGCGCAAGCGCGTTACACCAACTTATAACAGCACACCTGTCTAATAGGACTATCATCGCATGATTGCTCACCATACTCTTAACAAGCCCGCGCATCAGCAGCCGTACACTCAAAAACCCTGTCACCTTTCGTTTTTTGACAACGTACTTATCTGCTTAAAGCGATCACGATATGTAGTGGCAGGCATGTTATTGATACTTGGCTTGTTTGCCTCCTTACAAGTACAGGCAGCAACAGTTAGCGTGAGCAACCATCCGATGTTCTTACTCAGTGAGGCTGTAACCGACGGCACTCCTTCCGCCAATCAAATCTTACAAGCTGGTGATGTGGGGCATCATGGCAGCATTAGTCCCAACGATATGAAAACTATTAAAGACAGCAAATTTGTGGTTTGGTTCGGTGACTCCCTAGAAAACAGTCTGACTGGTAGTTTGAAGACTGCACCAAATGCTATTGCTCTGTTTGACTTTAAGGCCTTTAATCGGCATCCGCTTCGTGATGTTAAAGGTAAACCGATTGCAGGCACGCTCGATCCGCATATTTGGCTCGATCCTGAAAACGCCAAAGCCATTACGCGTGCATTAGCCGTCATTCACAGCCATGCCAATCCAGAGTACAAAGAGACCTACCAAGCCAACGCTCAAAAGTTTGCGCAACGTATGGATAAAGCAGTCGCACAGATACAGCAAGCGTCACAAAAGAATCGTCCTTACTGGGCGTACCATGATGCATATCAATATATTGAAAGTGCTGCAAAAATACAGTTGGCTGGTAGCTTAAGCCCCGATCATCATATTTCGCCAAAGGCCAGTCAGTTACGCTGGTTTAATGAAAACCGCCCTGCCGAACAGATGTGTTTGATCAGTTCAAGTCAACCAGCCAAAGGGCTATTGGCGAAACTACAGCCAGTGCGCACTACCGTGCAAGTCGAAGACATGAGTGACAGTCAAGACTTTGTAGAAGGGTGGACACGTATGACACAGCAAATTAATAACTGTATTAATAGCAAATAAGATAAATTTCAAGGCTTGCTAAACAAATCTTACGATGGCTAAAAAACAAGCGTTTTGCAACCATACATTGCTTGGTTTTAGGCATGTTTTATATTAAATAGTTGATAGGTTTAATATTATGCTTGCATATGGCAGGTATGCTCCCTATAATAAAGAGCGTTTTATTTTGGTTAAAAGTCAATACCTATAGAATAAACCATTTATGGATAAAAGTGTCGTAAGCATGATACAGTAGTCCAAGGCTATAGGAATACCAATGACCAAGCCTGCCAAACGCACCCAAAAAGATAAAATTGGCATTTATATCAAACGTCAAGCATGGATATTGTTTATCCTAATTATTGTTGCTTGGACAATAGATACGATATGGTTGCATAGTGAGCTTACTGTCGCAAAAAGCACGGCCATTGGCGCGCTACTCAGTTTTCTCACTCAAGCTGTATTTGCTTTTTTTATTTTTTGGTATACCGGATATCGCGCGCGCCAACATATTGTTAGCCAGCTTTATCGCGGTCAGATGGCCAAATGGCTATTGACGGTGTTTGGATTCGCACTAATTTTTATTACCGTACAACCCCTATCTGCGCCTGCGCTGTTTATCGGTTTTATGGTAATGCAAATTAGTCACAGTTGGATGTTGTGGCATATACGCTAGTGTTAATCACTATATCAATAGTTAGATGACCAATAGCGCTAGGTAAGAAGTCACCCTGCCGTCCAACTTCTCTATGACTAGTTCCATAAAGTCAAAACATAAAAAACTGTCTCATGATAGTGCAATGATTTTAAAAACGTTAGTATGAACGTTTGCTAACTTGTTCATACAGCGGATAAAAAGTCACAATTGACTTTACACGATTACAACGCTGCATTAATATAGGCAGCTAAATATTTTACTTATGAGCCTTGTACTGAGCACTGGTCACGAGAGTGCGGCTGTTAGTAAATATTACATAATAATTTTGCGTACCTATGCAAGGGCTATTACTGAGTTATCATAAGCCCTTTTTTGATAGCTAAAATTTAACTTAAGCTATCAAATTATGCATAAGTAATAGAGCTATGGGTTGGATGTTATTGGTTACATGGGCGCATTAGCATGATTCATTTGTTTGCTTATCAGCATGTCAATATAGAAGTGCTAAAACCTCATCAGATGACAACCATATTTTTGGTAGTTGATTAAATCGTTGATTAATAAGAAGCTTACATTATGGCAGCCGAGCAAACATCATCAGAATATATCTCTCACCACTTAACGAATTGGACATACGGCTATCTGCCCGGCGAAGGTTGGAAAGTTGCCTATAGTGCCGAAGAAGCAGGGCTGATGGGCTTTAAAGCTATCCACCTTGATTCTATGCTATGGTCAATTGGTCTGGGTATTTTATTTTGTACCGTCTTTTGGATGGTTGCCAAAAAAGTTACCTCAGGCGTACCAAGCAAAACTCAGGCAGCGGTTGAGATGATCGTTGAGTTTGTTGATAACAACGTTCGTGATTCTTACAGTGGTACGTCAAAACTGATTGCGCCATTAGCGTTGACCATTTTTGTTTGGATCTTCTTGATGAACTTAATGGATTTAATACCCGTTGACTTCATTCCCGGTATTGCTGGGCAAATTGGCGCTGCTATGGGCCATGATCCACATCATGTTTTCTTTAAGATTGTTCCAACGACTGATCCCAATATCACGCTTGGCATGTCATTCTCTGTCTTTGCACTGATTATCTTTTATAGCATTAAAGAAAAAGGTTTGGGCGGCTTTGTTGGTGAATTAACATTGCATCCATTTGGCGCCAAAAACCCAATCGTACAAGCGATTTTAATCCCCATCAACTTTATTTTAGAAGCAGTTACCTTGATTGCTAAGCCAGTTTCACTTGGTTTGCGTCTATTTGGTAACATGTATGCTGGGGAATTAATTTTCATACTGATTGCTCTAATGCCGTTTTGGATTCAATGGGCGTTATCGGTACCGTGGGCTATCTTCCACATCTTAGTTATTACACTTCAAGCGTTCGTATTCATGATGCTGACGATAGTTTACATGTCGCTTGCATCATCAACTGAACATTAATTAGACATTCAATAGGTAAATGAGGATACATCAATGGATCCAGTATTAGGTGGTTACACAGTTATCGCAGTAGCACTACTTATCGGTCTTGGCGCACTTGGCACAGGTATTGGTTTTGCTATTTTAGGTGGCAAATTCTTAGAAGGTGTTGCGCGTCAGCCAGAACTTGGCTCACAATTGCAAACTCGTATGTTCATCGTAGCAGGTCTTCTTGATGCTATTCCGATGATCGGTGTTGGTATTGCTATGCTATTGTTGTTCGCTAACCCTCTAGCAGGTTAATCCGAAAGCTCAGTTGTAAATGTTTGGTAGGTGGAGATTTGCTATCAAATATAGTCAAGATTTGACTGCCAAACATGATCAATGAAACTGATTTTTCATTAACAAAGAGGTGATCACGTGAATATCAATTTTACCCTCGTCGGTCAAGCCATTGCTTTTGCAATATTTGTGATTTTTTGCATGAAATTCGTGTGGCCACCACTTATCGGTGCCATTAATGAGCGTCAGCGTAAAATTGCTGAAGGCTTGAATGCCGCAGAAAAAGCAAAAGCAGATTTGGCAACCGCGGAGCAAGATGTCCAGCAGGAGCTTGATCTTGCAAAGACTAAAGCTGCTGCTTTAATCGAGCAAGCGAACAAGAGTGCTAACCAACTTGTCGAAGATGCAAAAGTTCAAGCCCAAGTGGAAAGCGAGCGCATTCGTCAACAAGCTCAAGCGTCTATCGACCAAGAGATCAATCAAGCGCGTGAGTCATTACGTGCCCAAGTTGCTGAACTGGCTGTACTTGGTGCCGAAAAGATTTTGCAAGACAAAGTCGATGTGCAAAAACATGCCAGTATGTTAGATCAACTGGCGGCGAAGCTGTAATTGTGAGGATATAATGGCTGACTTATCAACCTTAGCACGACCGTACGCTAAAGCCGCGTTTGACTATGCCAACGAAAATGGGGTAGTAAATGAGTGGGAAAACTTCTTATTTATTGCCAGTACCGTTGTCAATGACAAGTCGTTCAGTACTTGGCTAGACAATCCAGCTGTTTCTGCTGAGCATAAGTCAGCTGCTTTGGTCGATCTTTATGATACGCAAGTAGCTAGCGCTAATGATTCTGCTTTTAAGCAGTTATTAGGTGAGACTCGAGGGGTTCGCCCTGACAGTAGCGCCAGCTATCCAAAAGTATCAGTAGCACTTAGTAACTTCGTTAAACAGTTATCAGAACAAGAGCGTCTGGCACTGCTTCCTGAAGTTTATGAGCATTATCGCCGTCACAAGGCCATAAGCTTAAAGCAGCTTGACGCATATGTGACCTCTGCCTACCCATTGACCGATGCCCAGCGAGACATGCTTCAAACGCGTCTTGCTACCTCGCTAAATGCTAGCGTGGTGATTCATGAGTCAGTCGATCCGAGTTTATTGGCAGGCGCTACGATTAAAGTCGGTGACAAAATCATTGATGATTCGATACGCGGCAAGTTACAACAGTTAAAAACACAGCTAACTGCCTAATGCCATTCATCAACGCAGCTATTAATATCTGCGTGGTAGTAAGAGCATTTAAGTCAGTGGGCGGGTTATCATAAATTAAAGGAAACAAGGCAATGCAACAATTGAATCCAGCGGAAATCAGTAACCTGATTAAGCAGCGTATTCAAGACCTTGATGCGGGTGCAACTGCAAAGAATGAAGGCACGATTGTCAAAGTATCTGACGGTATCGTGCAGATTCATGGTCTTGAAGATGCCATGTACGGCGAAATGATTGAGTTTGAAGGCGAAATCTACGGAATGGCGCTTAACTTAGAGCGTGATTCTGTCGGCGCGGTAGTACTTGGTGATTACCTAAAGCTGCAAGAAGGTCAAAAAGCCTATTGTACTGGTCGTATTCTTGAAGTACCAGTAGGTCCTGAGCTGCTAGGTCGTGTTGTTGACGCCTTGGGTAATCCTATTGATGGCAAAGGTCCTATCGATGCCAAAATGACTGACAAAGTCGAAAAAATCGCTCCGGGCGTTATCGATCGTCAATCAGTAGATCAGCCAGTAATGACAGGCTATAAAGCTGTTGATACCATGATCCCAATTGGTCGTGGTCAGCGTGAGCTTATTATTGGTGACCGTCAAACGGGTAAGACCGCGATGGCTATCGATGCGATTATCGCGCAAAAATCATCTGGCATCAAATGTGTGTATGTTGCAATCGGTCAGAAACGTTCGACTATTGCTAACGTCGTACGTAAGCTTGAACAGACTGGTGCACTAGCATATACCACAGTAGTGGTTGCTTCGGCATCAGAGCCAGCAGCATTACAATATATTGCTCCGTATTCAGGTTGTACGATGGGCGAATACTTCCGTGACCGCGGCGAAGATGCACTGATTGTATTTGATGATTTATCAAAACAAGCTGTTGCTTATCGTCAGATTTCACTATTGTTACGTCGTCCGCCAGGTCGTGAAGCATATCCTGGTGATGTCTTCTATTTACACTCACGTTTACTTGAACGTGCATCACGCGTAAATGCCAATTATGTAGAAAAATTCACCAATGGTGAAGTAAAAGGTAAAACGGGTTCTTTGACGGCTCTACCTATCATTGAAACTCAAGCTGGTGACGTTTCTGCATTCGTACCAACCAACGTGATTTCAATCACTGATGGTCAGATTTTCTTAGAATCTAGCCTATTTAACTCAGGTATTCGTCCAGCAGTAAACGCTGGTATCTCGGTATCTCGTGTGGGCGGGGCAGCTCAGACTAAGATTATCAAAAAGCTATCTGGCGGTATCCGTACAGCTTTGGCTCAGTATCGTGAGTTGGCAGCATTTGCTCAGTTTGCCTCAGATCTTGATGACGCCACGCGTGAACAGCTTGATCATGGTGAACGCGTTACTGAACTGATGAAGCAAAAGCAGTATCAGCCAATGTCGGTTTCTGAGCAAGCAGCTGTTATCTATGCTTCAAACGAAGGGTTTTTAGCTGACGTTCCTGTTGAAAAAATCGGCTCTTTCGAAGAAGCTTACTTACGTTACATGCATGATGAGCAAAGTGAATTGATGCGTGAGATTGATGACACTGCGAACTACAATGACGATATCGCAGGTCGTTTAAAGTCAGCTTTAGAGACCTTTAAACAAAATCACAGTTATTAATTTAACGGGTTAAGCCGACTTGGTTATAACGGTTATTTATAAAGTGGCGCGTTATCTGATCAGATATTTGCGCCATTGTCCTAACCATTGACGGTATCAGATCGCGTCATGCACAAAATATAAAATACTATTTTATAAGAATAATGTTATATATTAAATGATTGTTGCATGCGCCAATGCTTTTTAACCCTCTTATATTGGAATCATTATGGCAAGCTTAAAAGAGATACGTGCCAAAGTCACCAGTATTAAAAGCACCCAGAAAATTACTCGCGCTATGCAGATGGTAGCGGCAAGTAAAATGCGCCGTGCTCAAGAGCGCATGGAAGTGGGTCGCCCGTATGCTGATAGTATGCGCCGGGTTATTTCACATTTGGTGCATGCCTCATCAGACTACAAACATCCGTATATGGTATCGCGCCCAATCAACAAGGTAGGCTATATTGTCATTACCTCTGATCGCGGTCTGGCGGGTGGTTTGAATATTAATCTATTCAAGGCTTTATCTAAAAGTATCCAGCAATATCAAGACCAGTCTGTACAAACTGAGTTTGCAGTCATTGGTGCTAAAGGTGTGAGTTTTTTCAAAAACTTTGGTGGCAAAGTTACCTCAGCAGTCACTGATTATGGTGATAAACCCACGTTTGAGCAATTGAACGCACCTGTTCAGGCCATGCTTGAGGACTATAGTAACGGCAATTTGGATCGTATCTATGTGGTATATAACAAATTCGTCAATGCCATGACTCAAAAGCCGACAGTCAACCAGTTAGTGCCTTTACCAGAGGGATCGCTAAATGATGAAGACAGCGGTATACAGACAGAACTTAGCTGGGATTATATCTACGAGCCTGACATCAAGACGTTGATTGATGAATTGCTTGGCCGTTATATTGAGTCGATTGTTTATCAAGCGGTAATGGAAAACATTGCTTCTGAACAATCTTCACGTATGGTTGCGATGAAAGCAGCAACAGATAATGCTGGTGACCTTATTAACGATTTACAGTTGGTTTATAACAAGCTGCGTCAAGCGGCGATTACCCGAGAAATCTCGGAAATCGTTGGCGGTGCTGCTGCTGTTTCATAATTGACTACACCTATATATAGAAGTTCAAGGAGAACGCAATGAGTAGCGGTCGTATTGTACAGATTATTGGCGCGGTTCTTGACGTTGAGTTCAACCGTAATGAAGTTCCTCAAATTTTTGATGCTTTGCATGTGGATGGTACCGAAACCACGCTAGAAGTACAGCAACAGCTAGGTGATGGTATCGTACGTACTATTGCGATGGGTTCAACCGAAGGCCTAAAACGTAACTTAGCAGTGACCAACACTGGTGCACCGATCTCTGTGCCGGTTGGTATTGGTACACTTGGTCGCATTATGGATGTTCTTGGTCGTCCTATCGATGAGGAAGGTCCGGTTGTTGCTGATGAGAAATGGTCTATTCACCGCGAAGCGCCAAGCTACGCAGATCAGTCAAACAGCACAGAGTTGTTAGAGACTGGTATCAAGGTTATTGATCTACTTTGCCCGTTTGCTAAAGGTGGTAAAGTTGGTTTGTTCGGTGGTGCTGGTGTTGGTAAAACCGTCAACATGATGGAACTGATCAACAACATCGCTCTTAAACATGAAGGGTTATCAGTGTTTGCTGGTGTTGGTGAGCGTACTCGTGAAGGAAATGACTTCTATCACGAAATGCAAGAAGCTGGCGTTGTAAACACCGAAGACTTTAGCAAATCTAAAGTAGCAATGGTATATGGCCAGATGAATGAGCCACCAGGTAACCGTCTACGTGTGGCATTGTCTGGTTTGACAATGGCTGAGTATTTCCGTGATACCAAAGATCCTGCTACTGGCAAAGGTCGTGACGTGTTATTGTTCGTTGATAATATTTATCGTTATACGCTAGCAGGTACTGAAGTATCAGCATTGCTTGGCCGTATGCCGTCAGCAGTTGGTTATCAGCCAACACTTGCTGAAGAGATGGGTATGCTACAAGAGCGTATTACGTCAACTCAGTCAGGTTCAATTACTTCAGTTCAGGCTGTATATGTACCTGCGGATGACTTGACCGATCCATCACCAGCAACCACGTTTGCTCACTTGGATGCAACGGTTGTACTAAGTCGTGATATCGCGTCGCAAGGTATTTATCCTGCGGTTGATCCATTAGACTCAACGTCACGTCAGTTAGATCCACAAGTGATTGGTGAAGAGCATTACAATGTTGCTCGCGGCGTGCAAGAAATTCTGCAACGTTATAGAGAGCTTAAAGACATTATTGCTATTTTGGGTATGGATGAGTTATCAGAAGAAGATAAGCTCGTTGTTTATCGTTCGCGTAAGATTCAGCGCTTCTTGTCACAGCCATTCCACGTTGCTGAAGTCTTTACTGGCGCGCCGGGTAAATATGTACCACTACGCGATACCATTGCTAGCTTTAAAGCAATCATTGCTGGTGAATATGATGACTTGCCAGAGCAGGCTTTTTACATGGCCGGTGGCATCGATGAAGTAGTCGCCAAAGCAGAGAAAATGAAATCTACTGCCGCGTAAGTTGTGTTAGCATTTGCTAAAGGGCAGATAGGCGCTATGACAAGTCTATTTGCCAGTAAGTAACGCATCGCAGTTTTGATTGTGTTTTGATCGTAAGGAGTTAAGTATGGCAACGTTACAATGTCGCGTCGTAAGTGCTCGTGAAGAGTTGTATTCAGGCGAAATTAGCATGTTAATAGCTACTGGTACCGAAGGCGAGATTGGTGTATTGCCAGGTCACACACCGCTTATTACTTTGTTAAAACCGGGTGCAATGCGAGTGCAAACACCAAACGGTGAAGAAGAAGTGATTTATGTATCAGGTGGTGTGTTAGAAGTACAGCCAAAAATGGTAACAGTGTTGGCAGATACGGCAATGCGCGCGCACAATTTGGACGAAAGTAAAATTGTTGAAGCACGCAAAAAAGCTGAGCAGATGCTGGTTAATCAATCTGATACGGTACAAACGAATGCAGCTTTGGCCTCGTTGGCAGAGTCAGTGGCACAGTTACAGACCATCCGTAAGTACAAAAACCGCGCTTAGTCTTATTGTTGAAAAGGCTAAATTTTGCCTGTAATAAAAAACAGTCCATCATGGGCTGTTTTTTTACGTCTATTCCACCATTATTCATTCTGTTATATAGCCTACGAGAAGCAAGATCAATCATCCTATATGGCTTTTTCGCAATATCAATACTGATTATTAAGGAATAAACTAATATTAAGAAATCCCTAAAATGTTGCTGGCGACAATGCTAATATATCGTTATATTAGATAGGATAGACAGTAATCTCAATATCAAAAAATATCATGAGCTGAGTCGAAAATAATCAATATATGAAATACAGCATTTGCACTTTTTCCTTGCTACTTAAAGTGTTGGACATGATATAAGTATTGATTGAGCATAAAAAGTACGGCTACGACGTCAAAACCATAGATATATTTTTGTACAAATTTAAACAGTGAAAAGAGGATGAAAATTGTCTTACTCACTGTTATGCACTAAAGCATATAATTTTCGGACGTAAACTAAAGTTTTGATAGGTGTAGTTTATAGGTTTTGTTAACGACTATAAGCTATAGTATAGGAAGCTGAGTGTTTAATAGTATACTGTGCTACCAAGTTTGTAACAGCTATACGAACATCAATTGTACCGCTTTAGGGTGCTATTAATTTTACCGCTCTTACTTTTACTGATTTTAAATGAGATGTATTAGAGGATATAACAATGACAACGAATGAAGAAGACAACACCCCCCGAATCTTAATTGTTGAGGACGATGAGCGTCTGGCCATGTTGACCCAAGATTACTTGGTCAAAAATGGTTTAGAAGTAGCAATTGAAACTGATGGTAACCGTGCTATTCGACGTATCGTCAATGAGCAGCCAGATTTGGTCGTACTTGATGTCATGCTTCCTGGTAGCGATGGACTTACGGTATGCCGTGAAGTACGCCCTCATTACCAGAATCCTATTTTGATGTTGACTGCTCGTACTGAAGACATGGATCAAGTCCTAGGTCTTGAGATGGGTGCTGATGATTATGTTGCAAAACCTGCTCAGCCACGCGTATTATTAGCCCGTATTCGTGCTTTATTACGTCGCTCAGAAAATGCACCGTCAGAAGATGTGCCACAGCGCTTGGAGTTTGGCGAACTAGTCATTGATAATGGTGGTCGCTCAGTTAATTTAGGTGATGAGTTGGTCGATTTTACTAGTGCTGAATATGATCTGCTATGGTTGCTTGCTTCTAATGCTGGTCGTATTTTATCACGTGAAGATATTTTTGAGCGCTTACGTGGCATTGAGTATGACGGTCAGGATCGCTCAATTGATGTACGTATTTCGCGTATTCGTCCAAAAATTGGCGATGATCCAGAAAATCCAAAACGTATCAAAACCGTTCGTAGCAAGGGTTATCTGTTTGTGAAAGAAGGCAACTGAGTCAATTTTCCTAATATGGCTGCTTACTGATTCTTAGTGTTCAATAAAAAACCAGCCTATATGCTGGTTTTTTTGTGGCTAAATTCTAATTTTTAAACTTAAATGCGACGTTATGTGGTTTAATTAAGCCATTATTGTGGGTGCTGACGAACAATCTATGTGGCTTTAGGCGATTATCACTTATAAGTTAAAATATAGCAGCCAAAATTGGTCTTTATTCAATAATACTCGATATCATTTATAATGCAGTATTCATATGCTGAAAACGATATCAGCAATTTTTATCTATTAAGTTGGTCACGGCACGTATGTCATTATTTTCTTCTTTTAAACACAGTATTTTTGTTCGTATTTATGCTGGACTACTCATAGTCTGTTTGTGTGTGGCATTATTTGCCCAGTTATTGATGGAAACAATCAATAAAGAACGTGTGCAGTCTTATCGTGAAAATATGGCAACGGGGGCTTTTCATCTTGTTAGTGAAGGTATCTCGCATCAAGACAATGAAGAGCAGCGTGAATATTGGTTGTCCGATGCCAGTAGCTTGTTTGGAACAAAATTTAGTATTGTGCCTATTAAAGACACAGATTTTAATGCCAGTGAACTACGGCGTTTCGAAAATGGCAATACAGTCGTTCGTTATTTTAATCAACCTGTATATGCTGATGTCTATTATCGTTTGCCAGACAATCAAAACGTCTTGACGGCAAGAATATCAGAGGTGACTGAGCAGCAAGTACGGGCAATCGCAGTGTTCTTATTGGATGATTTGTCTTATCAGATGACGCTGTCCGACAAACGTGCACGTTTGGCTCAGCTAGAAAAGAAGTTCTCTTTTCCGCTAGAGTTTAAGGCGGTAAATGCATTGAATTTGGACACCGATCAGATGGCGCGCTTGCGCCGTGATGAGGTGGTCATTTCATTACAAGATACCAGCAGTAGCAAAAGTAACTCGGCCATTAGGGTGATAGTACCATCTGAGATCAATGACATGGCTATTTTGATCGGTCCTGTACCCTTGTTTAATTGGTTTCCACTCAATCTAATCATTAGTATGATTTTGATCAGCATGTTCTTAATCAGTTTGGGTGTGTATGCCCTTATTTTTCCACTTGAGCGCAAATTACAACTGATTCAAGTGGGTGTTAACGAAGTCAGTAAAGGCAATCTTGATATTCAAGTTCAGGTAATCGGGCAAGATGAGATTGCACGTTTATCAGCGACTTTTAACGCTATGACTTCCCATATCAAGCGTTTGATTGAATCCCAGCGAGAGCTGACGAGAGCGGTGTCACATGAATTACGTACACCCGTTGCTCGTATTCGCTTTGCCGTAGATATGCTTGCGGATACGGATGATGAAGACTCACGTTTTATGCAGCGCGATTATATTGATGAAGACATCGAATCGCTTAATGGTTTGATTGATGAGATGTTGACCTATGCCAAGCTTGAGGAAGGATCACCAAAATTAGACTTGAAGCCAGTGAACCTCAAAGAATTACTTGAACAAATTGAACGTGAGACCAACGCTTTAGGCAAACCTATTAAAATAGTGACTAAGCTACCAAATGCGAAGGTCACCGCTGTTGCCGATCGACGTTATCTGCACCGTGTGATTCAGAATTTAGCAGGTAATGCTCTACGCTATGCAGAAACGACAATTATTATTAGTGCTGGCGTCAAAAAGGGCAATGCTTTTGTGTGTGTTGAAGACGATGGTCAAGGTATTCCTGAAGCGGATCGCGAAAAAGTTTTCATTCCGTTTTCACGTTTAGATGACAGCCGTACACGAGCGTCAGGCGGCTATGGCTTAGGCTTGTCTATTGTATCGCGTATTGCTTTTTGGTTTAATGGTGGTATGAAAGTCGATGAAAGCCAAGATCTTGGTGGTGCTCGGTTTATAATGACATGGCCTATCAAACCATTGGCACAAATTCTTGCGGCGGATGAATTGACGCAAGAAAAAAGTGAGAGTGATTTTGATGAAAAATAATGTAGCTGTGTAAAATGATGGCTCATTTTTAAGTGGATTTATTGGTAGCTAGTTAATTTTTCAAAAAACTCATCTCAGCAGTACTGTGTTCTTTATTGTGTTTTGTTTAAAGCAAATCGACTAGAGCTGTCTATAAAGGAAGATAAAAGATGCCGTATTTATTTGGTGGTTTGGTACTTTTGAATGCGATAACATTAGGTTATTATTTATTCTTACAGCAGCCAGCGGCTACTCAAACGCTAAAAGCGGCGAAAGCGGATATTACTCAGCCATTGGAGTTTACCAATAGTGCCAAGTATATTCCGCCTGCCATTGGGACTAGAGAGTAGTTTGGGCAAGTTAAAACAATTCCGCCTAAGCCTTTAAATGCATCTCCAGTCGTTTTTCCTTCATTTTTAGCCTTCTTTATCCAGTGTGCCATTGTCAAAAGCAGGTGCTTTTTCTGTGTCGGCCACGATTGTTGTATCTCCAGCAACCTTAGAAAGTAGAGGAATACGCACGCATACTTGTAAGCCACCATCAGGATGATTGATGGCTTCAACTGTACCATGGTGCAGTCTTGCGATACGACCTACAATAGCAAGACCTAGACCACTGCCTTGCGTGGTACGCGCCGTTTCGCCGCGCTCAAAGGGCTGCATAATACGTTCTAATTGATCTTCTGCTACGCCATCACCGCAGTCACGCACGCATATTATGAGCTGTTCTTGTGCTTCTTTATTAACAACGTTTTCACTGACAATATCACTATCTTCCTCTACCACGGTTTCTATAAAGGTTGGTACGACAGTCGCTGACAGATAAATCGGTGGTTCACCATAACGCTTTGCATTGTTCACCAAATTTATAATCAAGCGTTTAATGGACATGGGGCGTACGGGGACAACTTCGTTACACCCTGATTGGTAAATAAATTCCATCGGTGAGAACTGCACCATGATTTCATTAAAGATAGTGTCTAGATTGGTTAGGCTAACAGGCTCATCGGAGCCGTCTTTCATAAATGAGATAAACTGCTCTAAAATCGCATCCATATCTTCAATATCGTAAATCAACCCTTCACGAAAAAAGTCATCTGGTAGCATCTCGGCGGTCAAACGCATACGAGTCAATGGAGTGCGCAAGTCATGTGAAATGCCAGCAAGCATAATGGTGCGTTCTTTTTGCGATTGATTTAAAGTGGTAAATAGACGATTGAATGCCATATTTACCTGACGTATTTCTGTAGGGCCTTTTTGCGTTGGTAAAGTGGTGGCATGACCAAGGCGAATATAGTTGGTGGCCGCGCGCTGTAAATACCGCAGTGGACGATTTAATTGCCGCGCTAGCAAAATAATGGTCAGTAGCGACAAAATAGGCAGTCCAATGAGGAACATGACCAATAATCCTGGACTATACTGCGAATAATAAACCACGGGTTCACGAATCCAAAAACTGTCATCACGACTGTCTTGCACCCAAAGCTGCGGTGTCGGTTTAAATTTAAAATAAACCTCAACAGGCCGACCTAACTGCGCCCCAATTTCGCGTTGTAAGACATCGGTAAAAACACCGACAAACGCCTTATCAGCAACTTCTGGAAAGTCATTGGGATTGTTCACCACCACCACATGAGAGTGCTGATAAATCCACTGACGTACCTCAGGACGGTCTTGCCAGTCTTCATTAACGCTATTCATTAACTTCAGCTCGCTCGTCAAATAACGTGCATGGTTTTTGAGCTCAGGCAGATAAAGGCTGCGCCAAAAAAACAGAATCGACAAGCTAACACTGATAAGAACAATAAAAGCGACCATCAGGGTTGTCAGCCACGTGTTAGAGTAAGAGCGTGGTCGCCAATTTTTCCGAAGAGGTTGTGGGTTTGAAGGGGTCATAAAAATCCAACAGATTAAGAAAGAAGCTTTATTAAATTTAGTATGGAAACAGTGATTTGTTTATCTACTTTTAAAGCACGGTTTTATTGTTATAAGTATAAGCGCCATCATTTTAATGATTGACCGTGACATGATGCTATAGAGTAGCACAATAAACCAACAACACGGCTGGTTGAAAATCTGTGCCTATTATCAATAACGTTTTACATCAACGAGCATTTAAGCTATTGTTAATAAATAATTAAATAAGCACAGTTTATGTTTTCAATAAATCAAGACTGTGATATAATTATGCCCTTTTTGGTATACCTGCGAAAGAGAGAATTCACATGGTTGTTATTCGTTTAGCACGGGGCGGTGCCAAGAAACGCCCATTTTATCAAGTAGTTGTTGCTGATCAACGCCGCGCGCGTGACGGTCGCTATATTGAAAACATCGGCTTTTTTAACCCACTCGCTAAAGAGTCTGAAGAAGCAGTACGCCTAAACATGGAAGCGTACAATGCGTGGATCGCAAAAGGTGCACAACCTTCAGATCGCGTTGCTTCATTGGCAAAAGCTTACAACAAGTCTGCAGCTCAAACTGAAGCAACTGCTTAAGTTTTCGTTGTTACTGAGCCGCTGATAGCATAATTTTGGCAATACTCAGTAGACTTTAGAATACATAGCGTAACTGGTCTGACCAGGGTGCGCCATTAACTGTTTATCGCTTTTGACTCAATTGTTTTTACAGTTGTTGTTTTAATCATTTTAGGTTAGCCGTTATGTCATCTGTTCCAAACGCTAGTTCCCTTATGAAAATCGGTCAGCTAAAGAAGCCTTATGGCATCAAAGGTTGGCTTTGGGTATTTAGCGATACGGATGATCGTACAGCGATATTCGATATGCAGCCGTGGTGGATGAAAACTGCCACCGGCATGAAACCTTTGACTGTCAAAGCGTGGCGTGAGCAAGGAACAGGAATTGTGGCTCAATTTGAGCAAGTTCCTGATCGCAATGTTGCTGAGACCATGAACGGTGTTACCGTTTGGGTTGAACAAAACGTCTTGCCTGAGACAGCAGAGGACGAATATTATTGGTCGGATTTGGTCAGTCTGCGCGTTCTTAACGAGCAGGATGAGTATCTAGGCAATATCACTGAAATGTTTGAAACCGGTGCCCATGATATCATGCGGGTAGCGGCAAATTCAGACAGTTTGGATAATGAAGAGCGCCTGATTCCATGGCACAAGCAAACTGTTATACAGGTCGATATAACTGAAAAAACAGTGCTGGTGGCATGGCCGAGTGATTATTGATACAACGTTTAACTTTATTGTGAAGTGTCGTCAATATTCATACCGATTTATTTAGCCGTTATTAGCCACTGCGCAAGTAGACATCAGATGTATTTCGCCGTCATAAGTATTTTTCCTGAAATGTTTGCCACGATTCGTGAGTTTGGAATCACGGGGCGGGCATTCACTCAGAAGCAAGTGACGATTGAATGCATTAATCCACGTGATTATACCACTGATAACTATCGCCGTATTGATGAACGCCCGTATGGTGGCGGTCCTGGGATGGTGATGATGGCTGAGCCATTATCAAAAGCCATTGAGGATGCGCGCCAACGAGCCAGTCAATACGGATGTCGTGTCGATAGTGAGCATTGTCCGGTGATTTATATGTCACCACAAGGGCAGACGCTCAGCGAGAGTAGTGTGGTCAGTATGGCTAAGTATGATGGCATGATTTTATTATGCGGTCGTTACGAAGGTATTGATGAGCGCTTACTGTCGCAGTATGTCGACATGGAAGTATCACTAGGTGATTATGTGTTGACTGGTGGCGAGTTGCCAGCAATGGTGTTGATGGATAGTGTGATACGTCGTCTGCCCGATATTATGGGTGATGACAAGTCAGCTGAGCAAGACTCGTTTGTCGATGGCTTGCTTGACTGTCCACATTATACTAAACCGCATGAGTTTGCTGGTATGGCTGTACCTGAGGTTTTACTTTCAGGTCACCATGCCAATATCGCTAAGTGGCGCTTTAGTCAGCAAGTCAGTCGCACGCAAGCGCGTCGTCCCGACTTATGGCAAGCGTTTACCCCAACGGTCATGCAAGCGAAGTGGTTAAAAGCATTGGCAAAAGCAGAAAAAAAGTAGGTTTTTAAAATCTGACTTGATCATTATTAAGTTTGATAAACAGTTGAGCAATAGAATTTTGAGCAATAATAAAACGAGTCATAGCATAATGGCCGTTGGTTATAACCCATTTACGTTGTGTCTCACTATAAAGAGATGCGATTAATTATTACAAACAGGTGATATGCGTCAAGCCTCTATTATCTAATGTGAGGAGATAACTCTCATGAGCAACAAGCATCCATTGGTTCAGGTCATCGAAAACGCTCAATTGCTTGAGCGCCCAAGCTTTGCACCCGGCGATACCGTTGTGGTTCAAGTAAAAGTACGTGAAGGCGATCGTGAGCGTTTACAGGCTTTTGAAGGCATTGTAATTGCTAAGCGTAACCGCGGCCTAAACTCAGCGTTTACCGTACGTAAAATCTCAAGTGGCGTCGGTGTTGAGCGTGCATTCCAATTGCATTCACCAATCATTGATAGCATTGAAGTGAAACGTCGCGGTGCTGTTCGCCGTGCGAAACTATACTACTTACGTGAGCGCTCTGGTAAATCAGCCCGTATCCGCGAAAAGCTTCCTGCTCGTTCAGTTGCTCAGAAAAAAACTGACGCTGGCGTACCTGATGCAGTTGATACTGCACCTGGTATTTAAGCAGCAGCTTATTGCTCTTAGTTGATCGTAAAATTTTAGGTTGATTAAAAGCAAGGTAAAAGTAGATACAAGCCCTTATTCATAGGTTTATTTATAAATAAGCGGGCCATACCAAAAAAGACAAAACCCCAGTCTATGCGAATGCTAGATTGGGGTTTTTGTATACCTAGATTAAAGTTTTGACGTTAGCTTTAAAGACCCATGCTAATCATCAATATTGTCCACATGGCTACTTTGATCTTTAGATTTACTGTACTTACGTAGTCGAATGTAGATCGTCTTAGTGACCGTCGCAATAATTTTTTGCTGATCATCGACTAGATCTGTTTCGTATTGGCGAAATACTGCTTCACCATTTTTTGCCAGCTCTTGAATAGTAGTAATTTCGGTACTAGGAATCTTCATTCGGGCAGTTACTTTGCTGGTGCCCGGTGCGATGAATTCAACATGTGAGCTCTTATCCCAGACCACATAACTGCTACCCAATTGGTGCATGAGCATCAACATATAAAATGGGTCAACCATTGAATATAAGCTACCACCAAATTGGGTGCCAACGATGTTTTTGTTTAGACGATTCAGTCCCATGCTTACCACGCATAATCCTTGATCGAGGTCGATGTGGTCAATTTTGATACCCGCACCAATGTAAGGGGCATAAGTATTGATGCGCAGCTTAATTAAATGCGGTGTTAGCAGCGGCATGATGTTTTTCTTAGCGTTGCGTTTTAGTGTTTCAAAGTTGAAGGGTAGTAAACTCATAGACTTGTCCTGTTGCCTTTTCTTGATTTTTATCGTGATATCGGTAGCACTATTTTTGAGTGGGTGATATTAAATGATAGTGGATAAAAAATATTTAGCATAGTTAAAAACCCTTATATTCGCTAGCCTTAAAGCGTAACCGAAATACAGTTTCCATGATTATCGTAAAGTAATCTTTAGTATTTATTATAAATATCTTTAGTATTTAGTTGTATGATAAAAAATATTTAGATGTAAATTATTCTTAGTAAAAATGTCATTTATTTTGTTTGCAAGCTTATATTAGCGCTTTTCATTCCTGATAGTTTCCTATTAAGTTTAATTCCTTATTAAAAGAAAAATTTTATTTATGTATTATAACGATACGCTCAGTATCTTTCATTTATCTCAAGTTCGCATTTCCTTATCCCATCGAATAGAATGGTTCCCAGCTTATGATGACCGCATAGTCATTTGGTGAAGGCCAAACCAAAAAAATATCTGTCAATCAAAAACGTAATCGATACAAGGAAATGTGATGAGTAACATTCAGACCCGATATTCAGGGTCTAATCCGCCGCCATCAAACCAAGCCAATCAAGACAGCGAGTTGCAAGGCAGTTATATAGACTTGCATAAGCCAAGCTCAAGCTTTGACAGTCGTGATGCTTATCTCAACCATGAACTACAGATTATGCAGCCAAAGCGCTGGCGTGCCAACTTGCCATTTCGTGATTATCGTTTTGAATATGAGGATACCATTCCAGCGATGGCAGCAACGATTGGTAAAGTGGTTATGGTGGGTGCCATTGCCGCAACTTTTGCTGGGCCACTTGGTTTGAGTGATGCGTTCGTTTTAGAAAACGTCCGTTATGAGCTATTGATTGTTGCATTTTTTGTCATTTTATTTTCAGGGTTTTTATTACCAACAGCCAATCTTGCTGGTACTCATGGCCCATTAATTCCACTGATTCCTATTGTTGTTGCCGCTGGTGGTCATCCAATGGCTTTTGGTTTGCTCATTGGGGCTTTTGGTTTGTTGCTGGCAATTAGTAAAGGAGGCAGTTTACTCGCAAACCTGACAAGTAAAGGCGTGTGTGGTGGTTTGCTGCTTTATCTAGGCTTTATTGGCACGATTTCGCAAGTTAAGAATCTGTTTACTTGGGCAGAAGGCATTGGCATGGCACACATTGCTTTTGTGGTAATTTTGCTTACGATTATCCTATATGCAGTACTAGAAAATTTCCAAAAACGTTGGCTAGCAGTGCCCTTAAGTTGTTTATTGGGTGGTGGTGTTGCCTTTGCCATGGGCGCACCGTTTGCGTTTGAAACCGCACCAGGTCTGCCAAATATGAATCCGATGTATTGGTGGGGTGAAGACACGGGCTGGATGCTAGGATTGCCTACTGTTGAGAGTTTTATTGTGGTGCTACCATTTGCGGTACTAGCGGTAGCCATGTGGTCACCGGACTTTTTGGGTCATCAAGTGTTTCAAAAAATCAGCTATCCAAAACGCACTGAGCGTGTGCTCATGGATATCGATGATACGATGACCAGTGCCTCAATTCGTCAGGTGGCAGGCTCATTACTCGGCGGTGCTAATTTTGCTTCGTCATGGGGTACTTATATTGTGCCAGCGGCGATTGCGAAGCGGCCTATTCCAGCAGGGGCAGTACTTACTGGGGTATTCTGTCTCATTGCAGGGATCTGGGGTTATCCAATGGATTTAGCTATTTGGGAGCCAGTGATGTGTGTGGCGCTGATTGTCGGCGTTTTTATTCCCCTGCTTGAAGCGGGAATGGAGATGACCCGTGAAGGTAAGACGACGCAATCCGCTGCGATTGTCGTATTTGCTTCGGCCTTAGTAAATCCAGCGTTTGGTTGGTCGATTACTTTGGTACTTGATAATCTAGGACTCATTGGCTCTAAAGAACGCAGTGCCAATCTCTCAAAAATGAATCGATGGATTATTCCTGTTATCACTTTCGTGATCTTGACTGGGGTAATGGCTGTCGTTGGTATGTTGCCTGGTATTCCAGCGTTGCTACCGAATTTCCGTCATTAAGTAAGCTTTATTTGACGTAAACGACATTTTAATAAATGAAAAGGTCAGTTTTGTGCTGGCTTTTTTTGTGGGTATGACTGGGTTTCTAATTGGCTTGCAAAATCAGTCATGTCGCCCCATAAATGTTGGTATTACTCACATTTTTGAGAGCAAAAAATTCTATGGTTACTGTCTCAGAATCGAGTCTTGTCGATGACAAAAAAGCCCGTCTTAAGCATTTGATTCAGCGCCTGCCAAATTTGCCAGGGGTTTACAAAATGCTGGGTAAAAACGGCGATATTTTATATGTTGGTAAAGCCAAATCGCTAAAAAGCCGCGTAAACAGTTACTTTGCCAAGACCATCGATCATCCAAAGACACGGGCATTGGTTGCGCGGATTCACAATATTGAGACCATTATTACGCGTAGTGAGACGGAAGCGTTACTACTTGAGCAAAACTTAATCAAAGAATACCGTCCGCCTTATAATGTCCTATTGCGTGATGATAAATCATACCTGTATGTGTTTATTTCAGCGGATAAGCCTTATCCTAGATTGGCTTATGGTCGCGGTAAAGGCAATCATCAAAAAGGTCGATTCTTTGGCCCTTTTCCTTCGGCGCATGCGGCCAAAGAAACCTTAGTTTTGATGCAAAAAATGTTTCAAATGCGCCAATGTACCAATACGTTTTTTAAACAGCGTAAGCGCCCTTGTCTTGAGTATCAAATTAAGCGTTGCCGTGCGCCTTGCGTAGGCTTAGTTTCACCCGAGGAGTATGCAGAGGATGTCAATAATACCATTCGTTTTCTAAAAGGCGACTCTAGCGACATTCACAGCGCTTTGATTGAAAAGATGGAAGCTTCGGCTGAAGAATTAGACTTTGAAAAAGCGGTGTTTTATCGTGATCAGTTGTCTATGCTACGTGAAGTACAAGCAAAACAAGCCGTTTATACCGTACAAGGTGAAGCTGATGTGATTGCGATTGCTAGTCAGGCAGGTATGACTTGTGTCAACGTGCTGACCGTCCGTGGCGGTCGCGTACTGGGTGGCAAGAATTATTTCCCTGACGTTGATAGCAGTGAGCCATTGGCAGATAATTTATCAGCCTTTATTAGCTCATTTTATTTTCAAGTGACCGATGATTTGCCCGCAGAAATAATTTTAAGTCATGAGTTGCCGGATCAAAATGCCGTTAGTGAAGCACTGGCGACGCATTTTGGTAGTAAGGTCGTGATGAAGACCAATGTACGCGAAGATCGTTCAGAGTGGCTGGATTTGGCAAAATTGAATACCAATAATGCGCTAAAAACCAAGCTAGGCGATTATCTGGAGCTACATGCACGCTTTGGGGCGTTAAAAGATGTCTTGGCCAATGTCACTGATCGTACTATTGACCGGATTGAGTGTTTTGATATCTCTCATACGATGGGGGAGGCGACCATTGGCAGCTGCGTGGTCTTTGATCAAGGTGGCTCGCGCAGGCGCGATTATCGTCAGTATGCGATTCATGATATTGTCGGTGGCGATGATTATGCCGCGATGAAGCAAGTATTGACGCGCCGTTATAAAAAACAGCCACTGCCTGACTTGTTGCTGATTGATGGTGGTAAAGGGCAGCTGGGCATAGCAAAAGAAGTACTGACAGAACTAGGCATCCTTGGTGATACGTTGCTTATTAGTGTGGCAAAAGGTGAGGGACGTAAAGCGGGTCTTGAAGTATTGCACTTTATTGATCATGAGCCGCTTGATTTGCCTATGGATAGCAAGGCGTTACATTTATTGATGCACATTCGTGATGAAGCGCACCGTTTTGCCATTACCGCGCATCGTAAAAAACGTGACAAGCGTCGTTCATCGTCAGTGTTAGAGGTTATTCCGGGACTGGGTGAAAAGCGCCGCCGCGATTTACTCAACCACTTTGGTGGTATGCAGCAGTTGTTAGGTGCATCACAGCAAGAATTGGCAGGTGTGCAAGGCATTGGCCCAGTTCTGGCGAAGACGGTTTATAAAGTATTGCATGAGTAGGAGTAATCATCAGTATAAAAAAATGGGATTGTCATGGATGCTTTTACGCACTAATGGCAACCCCATTTTTTAGTCTTTTAGCAAGCGAGTCGTTATTATTCAGCGGCTTTTCTTTGATAAGTCACAAACTTAAAATCTAACGCGCTTTTTTCATCGTGCATCTGCTCAGATTCTGCTGCTACTATAAAAGCATCTGGCAATTCTGGATAAAACGCATCACCGTCCGTGATATCAGTGTCCACATGAGTCAGCTCAATACGATCGGTATACATCATAGCGTCACTAAAGACGCGTTCGCCACCAATCACCCAAATGGTATCGAGATGCGCACCGTGAGCAAGGCTGGCTGCTTGCGTTAAGGCATCGTCTAAATTATGTACCACATAAGCGTTATTCTTGCCGATCAGACCTTTTTGCTCAGCATAATCTAGCTGTGTCGTCACAATGAAGCTCACACGTTTTGGTAATGGCTTGCTATCCATCGACTCAAAAGTCTTACGACCCATAATAACAATGCCCTGAACAGCGCCGTCATTTTCTTTAGTCGTCATCTGTTTAAAATGCTGCAAATCTGCTGAGATATGCCACGGTAGCTCGTTACCCTTACCGATACAGCGATTGCCACTAATAGCGGCGATTTGGGCGACTTCAGTACGGGCGTAACTCATAATCTATCCTTATTGTTCTCATGAAAAAAGAAGTAAAAACCGCTGTTTATATCGCTACTTTTGCTTTGATCGCTGGATGTGACTCATAACCATGAACGCTAATGTCTT
The DNA here is from genome assembly GCF_000471625.1 of Psychrobacter aquaticus CMS 56. Lineage (GTDB taxonomy): Bacteria > Pseudomonadota > Gammaproteobacteria > Pseudomonadales > Moraxellaceae > Psychrobacter > Psychrobacter aquaticus. The sequence continues at coordinate 61,590 of NZ_AUSW01000006.1, read as the reverse complement.
CATAGTTAAACGCAAAAATATCATCGACATCGGGATTGAGCGTCAATGTTGGCAACTGATAAAGCGAGCGAGTCAGCTGTAATTCAACTTGCTCACGGTGGTTTTGATAAATATGACAGTCGCCACCCGTCCAGATAAATTCGCCAACGTCTAATCCGCAAACTTGTGCGACCATATGGGTAAGCAAAGCATAGCTAGCGATATTAAATGGTACGCCTAGAAATAAATCTGCTGAGCGCTGATACAACTGGCAGGACAGTTTATTGTCCGCGACAAAGAACTGAAACAGCGTATGACAAGGTGGCAAGGCAACTTGCTCTGCTTCACTGGGATTCCAGCCAGACACAATCAAACGTCGTGAATTGGGATTGGTTTTGATTTGCTTAACAACTTGCGCAATTTGATCGACGCCATCGCTATGATAGCTGCCGTCTTCAAGCTTACTTGCGCCATAGTTGCGCCACTGATGACCATAAACGGGGCCCAAGTCACCCACAGGACGATTGAAGCGAGCCGTCTGCTCAGCGGTTGCCCATTCATTCCAAATGCGCACGCCATTTTTTTGTAAATAATCGACATGAGTACTGCCGCTTAAAAACCATAATAGCTCATAAACAATGGATTTAAAGTGGACTTTTTTGGTGGTCAACAGTGGAAACCCTGATGCCAAGTCAAAACGTAACTGCGCGCCAAAATGGCTGAGCGTACCAGTACCAGTACGGTCACCTTTTTCCATACCTTCATTCAGAACCTGACGCAGCAAATCCAAATAGGCTTGCTCATTTTTACTGTTAAGGTTGCTACTGTTCATAAAAATGCTCTTCTATGCTATCAAAGCATATTATTAATTTGATACTCGCTAAAAATAACGCTTAATAAGCGGCTTGCTTACCCCAATCGTAGATGCCGCGCTTGTAAGCGTAACCAATCAAGAACAGGCCAATAACAATCATTGGCGCACTTAACATCTGTCCTTTGGTCATCCAACCTAACAATATGAATCCTTGGTCAACGTCTGGCTGACGAAAGAACTCAATGATAAAGCGGCTAAAACCATAACCCAACATAAAGACGCCAGTCACTGCCATACGTGGACGTGGTTTTGATGAGTACCACCACAAGAATAAAAATAACAGCAGGCCTTCAGCAAAGGCTTCATACAGCTGTGACGGATGACGAGGCAATAAATATTGACCATTGACCTCAGTCATAATGTCTTGCAGCGCAGGGTTGGCTTGTAGTTGCTGCATATCAAAGCTAGCCGCCTGCGGAAAATAGGTGAGCCAATTATAGCCACCATCAGAGACACGGCCCCAGAGCTCGCCGTTGATATAGTTACCAATACGGCCAAACAATAAACCTGTCGGCACGCAAGGCACGATAAAATCGAGCACTTGAAACGGCGTTTTTTTGTATTTACGAGCAAAGTACAGCATCCCCAGCATGACACCGATCATGCCGCCATGGAAAGACATGCCTCCTTCCCAAACCTTGAGCAGATAAGCAGGATTTTGTAGCAGCTCACCGAATTGATAAAACAACACATAACCGACACGGCCACCTAAAATGACACCAAGCGCACCAAAAAACACCAAATCGGAGACCATGTCGGTCGTCCAACTGTCACGTTTGGTACTGCGATACCAAGCCAAACCGTAAGCTGCGGCAAATGCCAGCAGATACATCAGGCCATACCAATGGACTTCGACAGGTCCAAGGGCTAATGCTACAGGATCATACTGAGGATGAATCATCATAAGGGCATCATAATATTGGTAATAAGATGTCGCTCATAATAGCAAAAATAGCCAGTGAGGCATACCAAATTACGGTTAGGCCAATCTTATGGTAACAACTTATCCGCTACGGGTAATATCTAGCAAGAAAACCAGAAAACCGCTAAGATATAAAAAATTACTGAAGATAAGCATCATAATAAACATTGCGTCATTATATTTTATGAAGCGTTAGATAATGTGGGCTTGCGCTACTGTACTGTATTAACGGATTAACCGTATTTTTAAGGAATGATTATGCAAGCTAAGTTATCAAAAATGACAATATTACCTAAGTTTTTACCCTCTAAAAAACAGTTGACGCCACTGAGTTTATTTAGCTTGGCGGCTTTAGGTTTGACGCCTGCTCAAGCAGCGAACAGTAGTATTGAGCAAGTGACTGTTTATCAAGGGCTGGCGAGCGTGACACGTTCATTACCGATTACAGGTAGCGGTGAGCAAATCGTTATATTTTCGTGTTTATCGCCTTATATGGATAAAGAAAGCCTCAGCGTACAGGCGGTGGGCAATATCAATGTTGGTGAAATCAGTATTGAAGAGTTGATAGGAGAGCAAGCCGCTCAGTGTCAATATCAAGGCGATGCGAAGGTGCAGACGCAGCAAAACACCCTAGCCAGTATCAATGCTGAATTAGAAGCGGCGCGCTTAGCAAAAGGCTATTTGCAGAATTTGACCACAGTCACGCAGGTCAATACGGACGGAACTATCGCCAACAACGTGCGTGATATAGAGACGCAAGCGACCAGTCTTAACCAAAGGATTTTGGAGATCGGGCAGCGTCAGGCACGCGCACAAGACGCATTGAATCAGCTCATGGCAGGTAGCGTAACATCAACTTCTAATAATGTGACACAGGTGAGTGTACGCACCGCCAGCCGCTCGCCAAGTACCCTTAAATTGCATTATCAGGTGCAAGGCGCAGGTTGGGAGCCTACCTATCAAGCACGCCTAAACACCAATAGCGAGCAGATAAATATCACCGCCTCTGCGATCATCGCCCAACAAACGGGCGAGAATTGGACCAACGTCCCTGTGACCCTCAGTACCGCTAACCCTAACCAAAGTGCGACAGGGCGACTGCCTCATGTGCCGCGCCTGTCACTTTATGAAGAAAACCAACATGTTCAATATGTAACCCCGATGTCGGATAACACACCTGTTGTGGTATCTGCAAGAGAGGGCTATAGCGACGATTCTAGATCACCAAATATGGTACCGCTACCGAACTTTACGGTCAGCAGCCAAAACAAAAACGGCATCATTGAGTATCGATTACCACAGTTAGTGACGATTCCCAGTGGTGGTAGACGAGTACGTACGGTTATTGGAGAGCAATCTGGTAGTAGTAAGTTATGGGTTCGAAGTACGCCGAGTGTTGAGACAGCTGCTTATTGGTATGCGTCTGCACCGTTTTTAACGTCAGATTGGGTAGATGGTTCATTACAACTGTACCGTGATGATAACTACGTTGGACAATCACGCTACAACTATCAGATGTTAAAAGAGCAGGGGATTGGCTTTGGTCGTGATCCAAGCATGATGGTCAAGGAGATAATTAATGAAGACAAGCAAGGTGAGAAAGGCGTGCTGAGCCGTACACAAACCCTCACAACGACCAACGCCTATCAATTTACCAATCAGCATAACCGTCCTGTGCGCTTGCAAGTATTGGGTAGTGAACCCATCAGCCGCGATGATAGTCTAAAAGTTACGGTCACTCATACGCCGCCTGTCACGGAGCGCAATTGGAATGATAATCAAGGCATGGTAGCGTGGGAATTTGACTTACCAAGTAAACAGTCACAGGTGATACGCTCAACGTCTCAAATCAGTTACCCTGCCAATAAAGTATTGAGTGGTGATCGATAAATGATACTTGCTCAGAAAATCAGTTTTAAGTGATGATTTTTATTTTTACCAAGAATCTCGCGCACAACAGACTATTATAAAAGGAATACTATGTGTATCGTCGCTATTGCTTGGCAATTATTTGATGAGCTGCCTTTAGTGGCGTTTTCCAATCGTGATGAATTTCTGGAGCGGCCAACTGAGTCGTTACATCAATGGTCTGATCAGCCTATTTATGCTGGGCGTGATAAGCAAAGTGGTGGTACGTGGTTAGGTGTTCATCAAGAAGCGCATAAGGGTATTTATCGACACAATGGACGCTGGGCTGCGGTACTGAATTTTCGCGATGGTGTACAAGCGAGCAATGACGAGCGCTCACGTGGAGCGTTAGTAACTGAATTTTTAACCAGCTGTTTAAGTCCGATGGATTTTGCACGCAACATTGATTTGCAAGCCTATGCAGGCTTCAACCTTATCGTTGGCGATGCGACACAAGCCGTTATCATCAATAATCGTGGTCATGCGCCCACGCCATTATATGCAGGGCTGCATGTTATCTCTAATGGCCAGCCAGAGGATAGTTGGTTTAAAACTGAACGGTTACGTGGCAGGTTGCGGCAAGAAGTGCTGCCACTAATTGCTGAGAATAACTCGCCTGAATACTGGCAACAAGCTGCTTTTAACGTATTATCCGATCACACAAAAGCGCCAGTAGACGAACTACCTGACACCGGTATGGCGTTTGAGATTGAGCAAACACTGTCTTCTGTTTATATCGAACCTGTTGCTTTTGGCCATAATGGAAAAAATGTACCAAATTATGGCACACGTACCCAAAGTATTTTAACATTGAGCAAACATAGTAATAAAAGCGCTCATGTGACTGCTGAAATTATTAGCCGAGAGTTTGATGACTGTTCAAAATGACTACAGTTGAGTCGCTATACAACGAACACAAAGTTGTTAGGATAAATGTCGTATCTTCTCACTGCGTAAGCAAAGCAACCGAGCAAGAACACCCATAAAAATACCCACGTTAATTGCTAAAATCTCTAACAATTAACGTGGGTATCGTTTGTGACATTATCAATCAAGACGCTGATTACATCAGCAAATGATTGTCTTGTTGAGGAATAATCAGCTCTTGCTTTAGGGGGAGTTCGCGTACCAATTCTTGTAAGGCACGACGGTATACCCCTCGTTTAAAGTGAATCACTTGTCCGAGTGGATACCAGTAGCTGACCCATTGCCAATGGTCAAATTCAGGTTTCCCTTCATCAAAGCGGATGTGTTGGGTATTCGGCTCATCTAAGCGTAGCAAAAACCATTTTTGTTTTTGCCCAATACACAAAGGGTGCTGTCCATGCCGCACATAGCGTTTTGGCAGACGATAGCGCAACCAATCTTGCGTCACTGCCAATAAGTCTACGTGACGCGGATGTAGGCCGACCTCTTCCCAGAGCTCGCGATACATTGCATCCATCGGCGTCTCCCCGCGGTCGATACCACCTTGCGGAAACTGCCAAGCGTTGTGACCAATACGTTTTGCCCACAGTACTTGCCCTTGTGTATTTGCCAAGATGATGCCGACATTGGCGCGAAAGCCGTCTGCATCTATCATGACTAAACCTTTTTAATTTGTTTAAAATATTGCTTATTTAAACAGGACATCGTGATAGCAATCATAATTATTATAAGGTGATTATTATCGATATCAGGTAAAAATAAGATTAATTACGCTTATTAAACCAAGAAACAAGCAAAATGTGTAACAGTATTTTGCTATAAAATGTTTCACGAGTTTTACGGTTTAAAATCAGTAAGTTATAATTAGACTTTTGTAAGTTTTTTTAAAAATATTACGATATAGAGAGGTTGGCGTTAGCATGTGAACTGGCTAACTACTTATCAAGCCAGCTATAAAATATTATTTGTGAAAAGCAAATTGTTGAGAAATAAGGATATTAATGTTCATTGCTACCATGATGACGACAATATCAGACACGGACGTTATAAAATCTCGCTTTTGCTTATGCTACACTAGGCAAACTGCATATATTTCAGACAATAAAAATAGGCAACGTGCCCATTGATATAAGGATAAGCTAAGATGTCAGAATCAAAAGCAAGCGTTACATGGCAAGAAAATAAAGCATTCATGGGCGTATCACCGTCAGGACATAACGTACAAATCGATGCCGATAAAGGAGAAGGTGCCAGCCCAATGGAACTGATTTTGTTAGGGCTTGGTGGCTGTGCCAGTTATGATGTGGTATCGATTCTACAAAAATCTCGTCAAGAGGTACAAGACGTGCGTTGTGAGCTGACCGCACAGCGTGCCGAAACCGTACCAGCGGTATACACTGATATCCATATGCATTTCATCGTGACGGGTCAAGACATTAAAGACAAGCAAGTTGAAAAAGCCATTCATTTATCAGCAGAAAAATACTGCTCGGCCAGTCGGATGCTGGTACAAGGCGGTGTAAATATTACTCATGATTTTGAAGTTATTGCAGGGTAGGGGCAAAGATACTAATGAATGCAATCTTTGGATTGGTCTCTGATACAGCTGCGTCAGCAATTTGGGCAATGGTGGTGGCAAGCTTGTTGCCATTAGCAATGGCTTTGACAGCGAAAATGTTTGGCGGGTTTCATCTGGCTGACAACTCGCATCCGCGTGATTTTTTGCAAAATACGACAGGTGCGGCAGCTCGTGCTAACGCAGCACAGCAAAACAGTTATGAAACGTTGCCAGTATTTTTGGCCGCAGTCTTGGTGGCGATGTTGTTCTTTGTGCCGCAACTGATTATCAACACGTTGGCTTGGCTGTATGTATTGATTCGGATCGGCTATTGCGTGGCTTACATCACCAACTTGGCAACGTTCCGCTCTATTCTTTGGGTGTTATCGATTGCTTGTTGTGTGATGTTATTTTATTTAGCGATTCGCGTGAGCGTTTAACGTCAAACATATATAGCGGTTATCTTTTCAAAATGAAGGCAGTTGATTATTATCAGACACTGGCTTGCAGTGCGCTAATAATGACTGCTCTATTTTTTTCTCGTTTGATACCTTCCCATAGTGTCTGAGCCTCGCTATAACCTTTGGTTAGCATGCCTAGCCATTGCTTATAGCGACCGACCAAGACCACATCGCTTTTGGCCGCGCCCTCTAAAAATTTAATTTGATGAGCAATCAAGTCCGTCCATAATAATGTAGTTAGGTTTTCTGAATTTTTATTATTGTCATTATCGACTCTTGCCACCAGATCAGGACGCGTGACTGCGCCGCGACCTAACATCAAATGCTGCGTACCTGCTTGCATCATACAATTCTGTGCTTGCTCAGCGTTCCAAATCTCACCATTGGCAATGACTGGAATACTTAGCGAATTAAAATTCTGAATTTTGTCCCAATAAGCTGGCGGCTTATAGCCTTGGGTCTTGGTGCGCGCATGAATGGTTAGCCAATCCGCCCCACTATCAGCAATCGCGCCGCGAATGTCATCCATCTTGCTGGTATCGGTATAACCCAAGCGAATTTTTGCGGATACTGGGATATGAGCAGGAACGGCTCGGCGTACGGCGCTGATAATCTCGTACATGACTTCTGGTTCATCAAGCAATACGGAGCCGCCGCGATGACTATTAACCGTCTTGGCAGGACAACCAAAATTGATATCGATGGCTGGTGCGCCAAGCTCGGCAGCATAAGCGGCATTTTCTGCCATGAGCTGAGCTTCACTACCAAGCAGTTGCACGTGAATTGGCGTGCCAGAAGCAGTCTTGGCATCATGATGCAGCTCGGGGACGTACTTATAAAATACATGCGCGGGCAAGACGTGCTGCGTTACGCGGATAAACTCACTGACCGACCAATCATAAGGACGCCCCAAATCTGCTGCAATTTGGGTCAAAATTTGGCGCATGAGCGGATCGGTTAACCCTTCCATTGGTGCAAGGAGGCGGACGGGATTGGCGAAGAATTGGTGTATGGTGTTTTGGCGTACTTGAAGTGGCTGATTATTATTCATGGCGCAGTAATCGTCATTAAAAATTGAGGTGGTAAAAGGGTTTTAGAGGGTAACAATGCGCATGTGCTCATGCTAACAAGAATGAGAATATTAAGAATTGCCGAAAATCACTTTTTTGCCCGTCTGTAACCCTGATATCAAGTCTTTGATATTATGAATGTCTAAATTGCTCTGCGCACGCGTACAAGCCACGTAGAGCAGGCGCAACTCTTCTGGGCTGATTTTGACCGCGTTGGTGGTGATATCATAATAGAAATCATCATCAAGCTGTACCTTCCCCCATTCGAGCCCTTTTGCCTTATGTGCCGTGGAGATGACATAATCGGCATTTTCGATACTGGTCAGGCTATTGACCGCTTGACTGAGTACATTGGTACCATGATCATCAACCAGTTTGACCAGTGTTTTTAGGTCGCTGCCCTCATTGGTTTCCGCATATTCTTGTACATCACCCCAATTGTAAAAATACGCCAGCTCAGGCACGCCATAAGCTGATTTGCCGTTTTTTAAGTTTTCAGCAGCCTGACAGAATTTGAGCATACGATCGGTATCGGCTTGTAGCGCCACGCGGTGGCCAAGCTTCAGTCCTGTCAACAACTGCGTCATGGCAGCGGCATTGGTACGGCACAAAATGGCATCTTTTTTACTGTGTACCATGCCTTTGTCAGTAGAGGATTGTTTATTAGGATTGCCTTTTAAGGGTACGTCTTCTTGTAATGCTTTTAATAGCGTGTTGGCCACTTCCGCAATCGGTTCGCCAAAGCGAAAAGACTGCGTCAATAAGGTTTGCGGCAATGGTAGTTTTTTCATTGCATTGACCGCGCCGCGCCATTCATAAATTTGCTGATGAGCGTCACCCACATAAATGACCTGCCTTGGCTGCTGCGTCAAGATTCCCATCATTAATGGGTCAGCATCTTGCGCCTCATCAAATAAAATAAAGTCTGCAGGAATACTAGGTTTAGACAACGCCCAAAGCTTCAAATAAATATCATGACCAATACCAGCAGGATGACGGGCATCAATCGACTGTAGCCAGCGCTGTTCCACAGCAGGGTAGAGCATTTCACGCAGCTGCTCTGCGTCCGACGCATCAAGCCAACTCGGAAATAGTATGTGCCGAGGCGCAGGATAGCTGGCATGAGTACTACAGAAGTTGCTTACCGCATCACTGACAAAACGTGAGAGTCGAGCTGGCGTGAGCGTAATATATTTATTCACTCCCTCCATTTGCCGACGTACTTGCACCGGTCGCAATCCTAAATCATCACCAAGACGCTTAGGTGAAAAACGGGGCAAGGACAGTTTTGCGGTAATATCACGAGCAACATGGCGATAAGCAAGCGAGTGAAACGTGCGACATTCTACATGTGGTGGAAATTTCTGCCGAGCATCATTGGCAATCGCTTTGTTAAAAGCCAAATACAAACCCCGTCCGCGTAGACGTTCGCCGATTAGTTTGAGCGTTGTCGTTTTGCCAGCACCTGCATAAGCGACCACTTTAAATGACTGATGATCCATAGCCATATTCAGCGCATTCAGCTGCTCATCAGTGGGATCGCTCATATAAGCTGGCATAGATGCGGACATAATAAAGCTACCTAAAGTACAAAAAATGAGTAAAAACAACGGAGGCAAAAAAAGCCACTGAATAAACAATGGCTGGCGGATGATGGCGATGCTTAAGCGTCACAATAAGCTTTTTATTCTTTCTCTGCAACCAGAGGAGGATTGGACTCTTCTTTAATTAAGATTTTGGCCAAAAATAAACCAAGCTCAAACAATAACCACATTGGAATCGCTAGCATCAACATCGATATGCCATCAGGTGGCGTAACGACTGCGGCCACCGCAAAACAACCAACAATAATATATCGGCGTTTTTCCTCTAGGCTCTGAATGGAGACAATGCGCGCCAATATCAACAGCAAGGTAACAACTGGAATCTCAAATGTTAACCCAAACACCATAAACAGTTTCAGTGCAAAGCTTAGATAGCTGTCGATATCTGTCATCGGCAATACGTTTTGTGGCGCAAACGTGATAAAGAATTTCAACACTCCTTTAAGCACAATAAAATAAGAAAAAGCCACACCAGCATAAAATAAGAAGATGGAAGACATCAGTACTGGGATGGCAATTTTCTTTTCTTTTTTGTATAGACCGGGTGCAACAAACGACCAGATTTGATACAGGATAAAGGGCATCGCCAAAAATGCGGCAACAAATACGGTCAGACGTATCGGTGCCATAAAGTTCGAAGTGATGTCTGTCGCAATCATGGTTGAATTGGCGGGCAACTGTGCAACTAAGGGATTTGATAAGAAATTATATAGCTCGCGTGAAAACCCTGCCAAAGCTAAGAAGATCACTAAGACAGCTACACATATCTTGATTAAGTGCCGACGCAGCTCAATCAGATGTTCGGTGATAGGCATGTCAGCCAATGTGCTTAACACATCGGTAGATTCATCATTAGGAGTGGTCGCGGTCGCGGCTTTGATATCTGAATCAGCAATATCTGAATCGGTGACTTTTTCTTGGCGGCTTTTTTTGCGTTTGAATAACATCATGAATCAGTCACCTGTTCCTTTACAGCAAACTCTTTACCTAAATGACTGTTTAATAAAGCATCAGCCTTATAATTAGGTAAATACGGCGGTACGGGCAGACGACGGGCTTTATCATAAGCGCCAAGACGGAACCACATGTTTTCCCACGGTCGGGTGGTGAGAGGTTGAATAGTTTGACGAGTATCATTACGAGAAGCGTTTTTTATATTCTCGTCATCCCCTTTCTTAGCAACTTGTTCAGTACCTTGTATTGATAACGGCTCATGATTTTGTGATTGTTTATCCTGAACGTCTTCATTGTTAGCAATGTCGCTCTCGCCACGTTTATTATTAGACGCAGTTTGCGACGGCTTTAAATTCTGGCTCTGAGAATGCTCAAACTCTTTCATGTTGCCGCGTATCTCTGCCATTTCTCGCCTCATATCCGCCTCAGTTTGACGAATTTTGGCAAGCTCTTTTTGCATGAGTTGCCGTGTCTCAGCCAAGTCAAGCTCAGCCTCTATTTCAGACTGCAAAGTAGAGACCGTCCGGCGTATTTTGGCATACCATTGCCCAGCCGTACGCGCTGCCTGAGGCAGTTTTTCTGGGCCCAAGACAATTAAGGCAATGACGCCAAAGAGAAGTAATTCCGAGAACCCAATATCAAACATAATGGTTGAATGTCACTATCTAAGTGCTAAGTGTGGCAGGCTAAGTGCCGCAGGTATTATACGTTGTGCTTATCATCAACAGGGGTGGCGCTGATATCGACATCACTAATTTTGGTGCTTGCTGAGTGATTTGTATTTGTCGTTCGTGCATTGCCATCGTGGTCAAGGACAACCTGCTTTTTAGCATGATCTGTATTTTCGTCTTTGACGGCTTCTTTAAAACCTTTGACAGCGCCGCCCAAATCCTTGCCAGCGTTTCTAAGTTTTGAAGTGCCAAATACGACAACGACAACCACTAGTAATATCAGCCAATGCGTAATAGAAAAACTGCCCATAATGGTATCCTTGTAACTTAGTTTTCAATCTTTATATGAATGCTTTGTGTTTGTAAGAAAACTTACCTATAGTCAGTTCAAAATAAAAAAGTCATTCATATAGTTGTTCAAAGTAACGTACGACTGACATAATTCTTTCAATTGGAACGACTACATTAAACAAAAAACATCGACATATAATACGAGGTAAAACAGAGCTATATTATAACCTGCAGTTATGACAAAAAGGTGAAAACAACAATAATCAAACAGGGTAGTTGCTTAATTTATAGTCAAGCCACTATAAAAGAGCGTCAGCGAGACTGGCATCAATTTCTCGCAGCCTCTGTCGGCGTAAACACAGCAAGCTAGAAAAATTTATACCAGTTCCGTATCATGATGTCGTGTATTCATTTTACTTGGTATCGACTATTGAGTAGCTTAAGTTATCTAGCCGCTTTTTCATCGATACCTGAGAGACCAAAGCGCCGTCCCAGCTCGTTCAACACGGCGTCTGACTCTATGTCGAACCACGCTAAACCAACTAATGTGTGAAACCAGACATCTGCCACTTCATAGATGAGCTCATGGCGTGCTTCGTCGTATTGAGCTTTGTCTTTACTTTCATCACAATTGGCAAAATCTTTGGCAGCGATGATACTCTCTACGCTTTCCTCGCCAACTTTCTCTAAAATTTTATTCAAACCTTTTGCGTATAAACTGGCGACATAAGAGCTGTCGCTATCTGCCTGCTTACGTTCTGCTAAGACTTGGTCAAGCTGTTGTAACACAGAATAATTGTTGGTTTGAATGTGAGTAGTGTCAGAATCGGTGTCGGCCGTATTATTCGCCGTCGTATCGTCGGCTTGCAGGTGAGTATGGCTTGACTTGTTTGAGGTATAAATATCGGTAGGGTCTTTTAATACCTTGTCAACGGTTTGCCACTCAGGTGTTTGTCCAGACAAATCTAAACGCTGATAAAAACAAGACTCTCGCCCTGTGTGACAGGCGATACCACCTGCCTGAGTGACACTAAGAACGATTACATCTGCATCACAGTCCAAGCGAATATCGTGTACGGTCTGCGTATGCCCTGATGACTCACCTTTATGCCATAATTTGGCGCGTGAACGGGAAAAATAAACTGCTGTCTGCGTTTGTGCGGTCAGTTGTAAGGCTTCAGCGTTCATCCAAGCCATCATCAAAATACGCCCAGACTCATGATCTTGCGCGATAGCAGGGATCAAGCCATCAGCATTAAAATTTACGGCAGCCAGCCAAGTAGGTAAAGTCATCATTTATCCGTCTTCTTTATGGGTAAAAATAATAGGTTGTTCTGATATAGTCAATTCACGATAAAGTGAATACTGTTAGGACAAATTTTCGCAGCCTCTGGCAGCAACGGCACAGCAAACAAGAAAAGTTATGCTAACAGCATTTTATAATAGTTATATCTCTTTTATTTAGGATCAACTGTAGCGTTTGGCTTGTCTCATAGTCCATCTTATACTTAAACATAGCTTAAGCTGACATTCAATCTATTTGGGAGAGAATCTGCAACTCGATGACAATTTTGATGGCAAAGTTTATTAAGATAGCTTTTACTGCTAGATTATTATAGTTGTTGTTTACTTGGCTAGGAATAAAAGTTTCCTTGGCAAAACAGCGCACTATCTGCTAAAATAGCGCCTCCCACCTCGAGGCAAATAGAGGTTTAGGGCTTGTTTTTATAGCCACTATCCGTTATTGACTATTTGACGACCAGGTTCTATCAAAGACAAAGAGGCAAATCATCATGAAAGTTAAGATGAAAACCAGAAGCGGTGCAGCTAAACGCTTCAAAAAAACAGCGAACGGCTTTAAGCGTAAGCAAGCATTCAAAAGCCATATCTTGACCAAGAAATCAGCTAAGCGTATTCGCCAGTTGCGCGGTCTAAAGATGGTGGACAAGTCTGACGAAGCAGCAGTTCGTCGTATGTGCCCATACATCTAGTAGGCTATCGTCATTTATCTTTAATTAAGCGCTGTTTAATGAATAGCGACTGAATTAAAAACATCTGACTTTGCAATCTGATAACGATGTCTATTATTCAATGACATCGTGATTCGTTTAACAGTAATTAAAGAAATCTTGGAGTAATTTATGGCCCGTGTAAAACGTGGTGTACAGGCGAATCGTCGTCACAAAAAAATCCTAAAACGCGCAAAAGGCTACTACGGTGCCCGTTCACGTGTTTACCGCGTAGCGGTACAGGCAGTGACCAAAGCTGGTCAATATGCTTATCGTGACCGTCGCAACAAAAAACGTACTTTCCGTCGTCTTTGGATTGCACGTATCAATGCTGGTGCACGCTTAAACGGCTTAAGCTATAGCCGCTTTATCAATGGCATGAAAAAAGCTAACATCGCAATCGATCGTCGCGTACTTGCTGACATCGCTATGCATGATGCAGCGACTTTCACCGCATTGGTCGAAAAAGCAAAAGCGGAATTGGCCTAAATATTAACCGTCCTTTAGGTATCACGCTTCTTTAAGCAGTTATCTAGATGGATAGGACTAATATTGATTAATAGTATGATATTAATAAAAGCTACCGCTGGTCGGTGGCTTTTTTTATAGTATTAATTTTAATATGATATAGTCAGGTCAATATAAAAAAGAGTCAGCGAAACGGGGGTAAATTTACTGTCACCTCTGTCTGCGCAGGCACAGTAAGCAAGAAAAATTTGTACCAGTCTCTCGCTATAATGCTGTAGCTCTTTTATTTAGGATCAACAATAGCGTTGATAATCAATCAGGATTTAAGCTGTCTAAATATTCAAGCCATTTATATCATTGGCTTTTTTTAAAATGGTTGGGTAAATGGTTTGCAATATTTGGTCAAATCCCTACAATTAATAGTCCGTTCAAATCAGGAATAATGCGTCTTATGACTAACCCTGCTGCCACCAACGACTTGTCGGCGCTACCGACCTTGTCTTCAGAGCTCAATGAGCTTAACGAAGCTCAACTCACCGAATTTGCAAATGCTGCTGAAGCGTTCATTGTACAAGTCACTGATGCGCGTACACTGCAAGATTTGCGTGTGCAATTGACTGGTAAAAAAAGCCTATTAACTGGCTGGTCAAAGCAAATGGGAAAACTAGATGCTGATGACAAAAAAACCTACGGCGGCTGGTTGCATCAGGTGCGTAGCCGCATTCAGCAAACACTGACAGACCAACAGCAACAGCTAGAAGTAGCAGCGCTTAATGCCAAGCTAGAAAGCGAAAGCATTGACATTACCTTACCTGCTCGCGGTGGTCAAAAAGGTCACTTGCATCCAGTCACGATGATTACCCAGCGTATGCAGCAGTATTTTATTCAAGCAGGATTTAACGTGGCAACTGGCCCCGAAGTCGAGAGCGACTACTATAACTTTGAGGCGCTTAATATCCCGTCGCACCATCCTGCACGCGCGATGCATGACACCTTTTATTTTGATGCACATTATCTATTACGTACGCACACCAGTCCGGTACAGATTCGTACGATGGAGAAAAATGAGCCACCGATTCGTATTGTTTGCCCCGGTCGTGTGTACCGCAATGACTCTGACCAAACCCATTCACCGATGTTTCATCAGCTAGAAGGGCTTATGGTGACTGAGTCGAGCACTTTCGCTGAGCTAAAAGGCTTGATTAGTGAGTTTTTAGAAGCGTTTTTTGCCAAAGAACTGACCGTGCGTTTTCGTCCGTCATTTTTCCCATTTACTGAGCCTTCTGCTGAAGTAGATATCCTCGATGATAATGGTAAATGGCTTGAAGTCATGGGCTGCGGTATGGTGCATCCACAAGTACTAACCAATTGCGGTATTGATGCTGAAAAATATACAGGCTTTGCTTTTGGGATGGGTATTGAGCGCTTTGCGATGCTGTATTATGGTATCGATGATTTGCGTTTGTTTTTCCAAAACGACGTACGCTTCTTAAAACAGTTTGGCTAGATTGTCGCTTTCGGTTGTTAATATGCATACGACTACCTTTACTCCAAAATCTTTATTATAAAATTCTGATCCGAGATATTTATGAAAATTAGCGAACAATGGTTACGTCAATGGGTAAATCCCAAGAATACCAGTGAGCAATTGGCTGAACAGTTAACCATGGCAGGGTTAGAGATTGACGATCGTTATGCGGTTGCTCGTGCCTTTAGTGGTGTGGTCGTTGGTGAAGTCATCAGCGTCGAGCTGCATCCAGATGCGGATAAGTTGCGCGTTACGCAAGTAAATATCGGCGATGCTGAGCCGTTACAAATTGTTTGCGGTGCGCCTAATGTGACGGTCGGTATGAAAGTGCCAGTTGCCACCGTTGGTGCAGTATTGCCGAGTGATGATGCCAGTAATAAAGAGACAGGTTTCAAAATTAAGAAAAGCAAGCTGCGCGGTGTTGCCTCTAACGGTATGCTGTGCGGTGCTTCTGAAATTGATTTGGTGGATAACATTGATGGTTTGCTTGAATTACCTGAAGATGCGCCAATTGGTAAAGATATCCGTGAATACTTAGGATTAGACAATCAGATACTCGATATCTCGATCACGCCAAATCGTGGCGATTGTTTTAGCGTCCGCGGTATTGCTCGCGAGATCTCAGTCATTAATGACTTATCTATGCAAATGCCAGAAGTCGCTGATAATGTAGCCGTCGTTGATAACGGCGCGATACCAGCGGTGACAGTGAGTGCAGTAGAAGCGTGTCCTCGTTATTTATTGCAGTCAATTAGTGATATTGATCGTAGCATCGATACGCCAAAATGGATGCAAGATGCGTTGGTTCAGTCGGGATTACGTTCGCATAACTTCTTAGTTGATGTGACCAATTATGTGCTGATGGAGTTAGGTCAACCATTACATGCGTTTGATGCTGATAAGATCAAAGGCGATATTGTGGTACGTTTGGCACAGCCAGATGAAACCATTACCTTGCTTAATGAGCAAACTATTACGCTGACTGGCGATGAGTTGGTTATCGCTGATGATGAAGGTGCACTTGCCCTTGCAGGTATCATGGGTGGTCAGCGCAGTAGTATTACTGACAGTACAACTAACATCTTGTTAGAAAGCGCCTTTTTTGACCAACTTGCTATTGCTGCGCGCGCACGCCGTTTTGGACTGCATACCGATGCCTCACAGCGTTTTGAGCGTGGGGTCGATTTTGAGTTGCCAAAAATAGCACTGGCACGAGCTTGTAATTTAATCACTAGCATCATGGGTGGCCAAGCTGGTCAGATAGTAGCGGTCGAAAACCTTGAGCACTTACCGAAACGTGCGCCAATCGCGTTGCCAATCGCTAAAGTACGTGATGTCATCGGGATTGAAATTGACCCATCAGAGATGGTGCGTATCTTGACTCAATTGGGCTTTGAGGTAGAGCAACAAAGCGAGGCACTTGTTTGCAAGCCACCATCTTATCGCTTTGATATGAGCATCAAAGAAGACCTCATTGAAGAAATTGCGCGTATCTATGGCTACGACAATATCCCAAGCGTCTTGCCACACCTGCAAGTGAGCATGGATTATGATGATACCGCAGATCTAACTCACGAAATGAAGCTGGCATTAGTCGATAATGGTTATATGGAAGCGATTAGCTTCAGCTTTAGTGATGCCAAAATAGAAGCCTTGCTGGATGATGATGCGCTAGGAAAAGTCCTGGCACTGGCAAATCC
The DNA here is from genome assembly GCF_000471625.1 of Psychrobacter aquaticus CMS 56. Classification (GTDB taxonomy): domain Bacteria; phylum Pseudomonadota; class Gammaproteobacteria; order Pseudomonadales; family Moraxellaceae; genus Psychrobacter; species Psychrobacter aquaticus. Next base: position 44,666 of record NZ_AUSW01000006.1, on the reverse strand, counting down.
TATTTCTAGCGATTTAGCCGTAATGCGCCGTACTCTGCTGTCAAGCTTATTGCCATGTGTACAGTATAATTTAAACCGTCAGCAGCCGCGCGTACGTTTTTTTGAGACGGGCCTTAGCTTTGTCGGACAAAGTATTAGCGAGTTGGTACAAACGCCAAGCATCGCTTTGGTGGCAGTTGGTGATATATGGGACGAACAAGCCTATCAAAACCGTGCGCTAGATTTTTATGACTTAAAACATGATATTGAGCAGCTGTTACCAGCGCAAATTGATAACGTACGTATCCGCTATGAGCGCAGTGGGCTGACCTTTTTGCACCCAGGCCAAAGTGCCAAATTGTATATCGATGATGAATATATCGGTTGGCTGGGACAATTACATCCTAATACTGCCAAGCAATTAGACTTACCAGCCACTTGGGTCGCTCAATTGTCACTTGCACCATTGTTAGCGCTTGCCCGTGAGCAGCATGCAATCACCACGCCAAGCAAATTTCCACAAGTTCGCCGCGATATTGCTATCTTGGTAGATAGCGACATCAGTTTACAGACACTGACATCGACTATGCGTGCGGCTGCTGGGAAACTGTTGACCAATTTATGGTTATTTGATGTTTATCAAGGTAACAAAGTACCCGCAGGTCAGCGTTCGTTAGCCTTTGCATTAATATGGCAAGAAAGTACGCAAACGTTGTCTGACGAAGCCGTAAAAACTGCGACTGATAACGTTGTACGAGCACTGGTTGACCAGCACGGCGCGCAACTGCGTGACAGCTAAAATTTAGTATTGACAACACATAATGCTCTGTAGTCTTTTGATCTGGCTTACAGAGCATTGCTTTTTATAGGAATTGTTATTGGTAGAGTATGCTAAGTAATTATTAATAAAGGATTTTAATGCAGTCTTTGTTAAAAAGAGGGTAAAAAACCTTTATAATAATCAACAGTCATCCTCATACCGCTAAACCATAATATGAGACATCACGACATAGCATAGGAGTCGTACTGTGAACACCTTAACCAAATCTGACATGATTGAGCATTTGATGAGTCATCTTAACCTAACACGCCAAGAAGGTCGTTGTCTGGTAGAAAACTTTTTTGATGAATTGTCAGAAAGTTTGATCGATGGCAAAGAAATTAAGCTCTCAGGGTTTGGTAACTTTGAGCTAAAAGACAAAAATAGTCGTCCAGGTCGTAACCCCAAGACAGGAGAGCCTGTTGCGGTTTCTGCACGTCGTGTGGTGACTTTCAAAACTGGGCAAAAATTTCGTCAAAAGGTTGATGAGCGTTTATTTGATACCTAAGATAAATTTACGTGTCAGTATTGTCGTTTTCGTTCAGATTGAGGACACGCCCTAATTTCAAAAAATATGGTTAGCTGTGTCAAACTGATTAGGCTTAATCAATGTCATACAGACACACGTTTTCCCTTTTAATTAAAAATGTGAAAATGACGTTAGTAATTAGGTTATGTTATTTGAAATCATAAATGACAAACATAAAAAAAGAGAGCAAAAGCTCTCTTTTTTTACTACAGTATATTTATTGCTTAAGCAATAAAATTACTGAGCTGGTTCTTCAACAACTACAACTTCGTCAGCGGCGTCAACAGCAGCAGGATCAGTAGCAGGAGTTTCGCTAGCTACGTCTACGCTAGTAGTAGCGCCGTCTACAGGAACTTCAGCGTCCATTTCTTCAGTAGCAGTGGCAGCTTGAGCAGCAGCAATTTCAGCTTCAGCACCGGCAACAGCAGCATCAGCGTCAGCAGTAACTTCGCCTTCAGTAGCAGCTTGGTCTAGCTCTTGTGAAGCATCAGTCACTTCTTCTTGCGCGTCAGATAAATCTTCAGCAGCGTTTTCTTTGTTGCTGTCACAGGCAGTTAGGCCCATAGTTGCAGTCATGATACCAGCTAGAGCAAGTAATTTTAAGTTCATAAGGTTTTCTCCGGGAAAATGAAATGAGCAGTAGCAGCAACAAAGGTTGAAATCCGAGATTTCTCAGAATTCAACTCATCTTAGTCACAGCTACTCAGCTTCCACGCATTCTATATGTTTTTTATTTAAATAGAAATAGTCCGTACAATTAAGTAACAATATAAATGAAAAAATTATTTTAGATTGTCTGTTTAATATAATTTCTCATACAAAAATATGAATTAACATAAGTATAATCAACAACATCACTCACTCTAGAGTGCTGTTCCGAAGTTTGATTTCTATGATATTGCCAATCTTCTACAGTACTTGTATAGGTGCAATTGTGATGAAACGAGCTAATCGGGTGATATTGCGCTAACAATTATATTATATGAATAACTGTCAATACGACTCTTGATGTATATCGTATGTTTGAGGAATAAAATTATGAAATGGCAAGGCAGACGAGGCAGTTCTAACGTACGTACCAGTAAGGGCGGCGGAAAGATGATCGGCGGTGGTATCGGCGGTATTATTATAGCAGGTATTTTGTGGTTGGTGTTTGGAGTAAATCCAATGACCGCCCTGCAAACGGGTCAAGCAGTCACCGGTGGTGGGGATAGCGCATCTACTGAACCTGCAACCAGTACCGATAGAGACACACAGTTTGTGAAAGTGGTATTAGCCGATACCGAAGAAGTATGGCATCAAATATTCAACGAAGCAGGCAGTACTTACAAAGAGCCATCATTAATTCTCTTTAATGGTCAAGTCAGTTCAGCTTGTGGTAGCGCTAGCTCTGCGACTGGCCCATTCTACTGCCCAGGCGATCAGACTATTTATTTGGACACGTCGTTTTTTGTGGAGATGCGTCAGAATCTAGGGATTGTGGGCGATGAACAAGGCTCTGGTGGTCAAGATAACCAAGGTAAGGCGGGTGATTTTGCTCAAGCTTATGTTATCTCGCATGAAGTCGGTCATCATGTTCAGACATTATTGGGTATCAGTCAGCAAGTGAGTGAGGCCAGTCGTCAAGTCACGCGTGCAGAAGCCAATAAGTTATCTGTGTTACAAGAGCTACAGGCTGATTGTTTTGCGGGCGTCTGGGCGCAGCGTAATCAAGCGCGAGTACAGTTCTTGGAAGCGGGTGATATCGATGAAGCCATCAATGCCGCTAGCCAAATCGGTGATGATCGCTTAGCACAAGCAAGTGGCGGTGCGGTAGTACCTGACAACTTTACGCATGGCACCAGTCAGCAGCGTGTTCAATGGTTCACTCGTGGATTGGAAAGTGGCAATATCCAATCTTGTGATACTTTTAGTGGTGCGCTTTAAAAACAGTGATGCATTATGAGCATGTCACGAAAAAATGAAAATGCATAAAAAAGCCTGCAATTGATTGCAGGCTTTTTATCATCTTTTATCTAGTACCATCCAACCAATTGTCAAATGGTATCAGAGTAGAAAGATTTAGTTGTTATCAATAACATAACCTGCACCTGCACCGACTGCTGCACCAGCTAATGCACCGCGTGCGATGTCTTTACTGTCGCCTTTACTTCTGATAAGAGCACCCGCAGCAGCGCCAGCTGCTGCACCTTTGGCGGTATTGCTCACACCGCTATTGAATCCGCCACTTGCTGCGCAGCCACCCATAATAAGAGCAGAGCTGGTAAGCGCAGTCATTGCGATAGTTTTAGCAAATTTCATAGTATCACCTGTTAGGTTATCAAGTTGTTTTATCAAAATTAAAAGACGATATTCTTACATCTAAGTTTGATAGCAAGGTATGTTTATTCTGCTTTTGATATTACTCTATTCAACTGTTTCTAGGCGTAGTAAAAGCGCTAAGCTTTGCAAGCAACTTGTAAAATATGTTTCTCCACTGTGTCGATGTATTGAAGCATTCATGTTATTTTTTATTAATCATATAGCCGATACTGAATAAAACTGATACAAGACATTATAAAGTGAGACTGGCAAAAAATTTTCTTTCTGTGCCTACGCCGAGAGAGTCTGCGAAACTTCTCGTTTAAAGATAAGCATACCATTCCCCGCTGTATCATTTTTATCATGAACTCACTATGTAAAATTGACCGCGTTTACTGGTGACTTTTTTGGTGCTATAAAAAAAGACCACCAGCAGGCGGTCTTGATTGTAAATGTCGTACATCTATTATATTTTATCGTTCATCCACTATATTTAGCCAATCACTTAAAAAGCAATAGGTTTGACTTAGTTTTGTGATTTGCGTTTCATCTGCTCAAAGAACTCATCGTTGGTTTTCGCTTCTTTTAGGCGATCCAATAAAAATTCAGTGGCTTGAACCCCGTCCATTGGCTGTAGCAATTTACGTAAAATCCAAATTTTACGCAGTTTGTCTTCATCCAGCAGACGCTCTTCGCGGCGTGTACCAGATTTTTTGATATTCATCGCAGGGAAAACACGTTTTTCTGCCAAATCGCGCTCAAGCGTAATTTCTTGGTTACCCGTGCCTTTAAATTCTTCAAAGATAACGCTGTCCATCTTACTGCCCGTATCAATCAGCGCACTGGCAATAATGGTCAAACTACCGCCTTCCTCAACGTTACGTGCTGCACCAAAGAAACGTTTTGGGCGCTCTAAAGCATTGGCATCCAAACCACCAGTCAACACTTTGCCTGAAGAGGGTATAACGGTGTTATAAGCACGGGCAAGACGAGTAATAGAGTCAAGTAGGATGACAACATCTTGTTTGTGCTCGACCAAACGTTTGGCTTTTTCGATGACCATTTCGGCGACTTGTACGTGACGCTGTGGCGGCTCATCAAAGGTAGAGGCAACCACTTCACCGCGAACAGTACGCACCATCTCTGTGACTTCTTCTGGACGTTCGTCGATTAGTAGCACGATGAGATAACACTCGGGATTGTTACGAGTAATCGACTGAGCGATGGTTTGTAACAGCATCGTTTTACCAGCTTTTGGCGGTGCGACAATGATAGAACGCTGACCTTTACCAATCGGGGCGATGAGGTCAATAATACGACCGGTCAAATCTTCAGTCGTACCGTTCCCAAGCTCCAGCTTTAACTGTTCCGTAGGGAATAGCGGCGTTAAGTTCTCAAAGATCAGCTTATGACGTGAGCGATCTGGTGTGTCAAAGTTGATCTCACCAACCTTTAATAAGGCAAAATAACGCTCAGAATCCTTGGGCGGACGAATCGTACCAGCAATACTATCGCCAGTTTTGAGGCTGAAACGGCGGATTTGGCTAGGGCTGACATAAATATCGTCAGGACCGGCCAAATAAGAGCCTTCTGATGAGCGCAAAAAGCCAAAACCGTCAGGAAGAACCTCAAGGACGCCGTCACCATATATGGCTTCGCCGTTACGGGCATGCGTTTTTAAAATAGCAAAGATAATGTCTTGTTTACGGCTACGCGCCATGTTGTCAAGACCCATTTCTTTGGAGATGGCCAGTAGCTCAGCGATTGATTTTTTCTTTAATTCAGTTAGATTCATAGATAGGTCATTAGCAATTGATCAGATGAGAGATGCCATTAGCAGCACAAGTCACGACATTGATTAAAACAACGATAGTGTGGCGATAGAGGATGCGTGCACAGAGCTAAAAATTATGTAGTTTGGATGTTGCGTGTCAGCTTATGTACGAATTGCAATCAGTCAATGCAAGGTAATAAGAAATAAAGATAAAAAGGCTACATAAGAGTCTGCGTCAAAAACTCAGTATCAGTAATTTTGTTTAGTCATTTCGTTTAGCAATGGTATTTATAACGACGATTGTGTTTTTGTTGATAAACACGAGGAGAATAGCGATAAGACATTTAGGAAAACCGTTAGTTTTCTCTTGTCAGCAGACTATACGGTCTTCACAATGGCGTTGTCAATAAATTTTGCCAAAAAATTCATATAATTGCGTTTTTTGCATAAAAAATAAGCAAAAAAGCCACTATCTACGTTAGATAATGACTTTTTCAATGATCGCGTTGCTTTTATAAAATGCTCGCATAAAATTGATGAAGGCAAGCAAAGCGCAACTTATAAATGCTTGTCTAGTACCTTGGCCAATTCAGCTTTTGGCTGTAGACCCATGACTGAATCAACTTTTTCGCCATCTTTAAATACAAATAGCGTTGGGATATTACGAATACCAAAACGGCTGGCGGCTTGTGGGTTATTATCCACATCGACTTTGACGATTTTAACTTTGCCTTGGTACTCAGTCGCTAGATCTTCTAAAATAGGGGCGATTGCTTTACAAGGACCGCACCAAGTTGCCCAAAAATCTACCAATACAGGCACGTCTGATTGCAATACGTCTTGGTCAAAGTTTGCATCGGTGGTGTTTACAATAAGGTCTGACATAGTTTTATCTCTCTTGTTTTATTATTTCTATGATCAGTCAGCAAGACTCATATTGGTTTAATAATAGGCCAGTGACTGGTTAAAGAATCGTTTAGAAGTGGTAAAAATGTGCCATTATATTAACATGTTTGCTCACGCTTAGCAGAGTCAGTCTGGTTAAATTGTTTAACAATTACGATTAGCACAATAAATCGAAACACAACGACACAGGTTATGTTTTGTCTGTCACTTGTTTTATTGATGGCTATAGTCGATTCTACATAAAACAGATATATTATATTCCAACGCTGAACTGGTATAAATTTTTCTGGCTTGCTGTGCCTGCGCAGCTCGATGCTGCGAACCTTCTCGTTTAAAGATAAGCATTCCAGTCCTGCTGACTCATTTTTATACTGAAATTACTATAGCGTTGCTTCAAATCCTTGATTGGCTCAAACTGTCATTCATAACTGAGTGAGACGTTCATAGGATCGTTCACTCATATAAATACCCCACTATATAAGTAGTCCGTTTTATGCCTTTTACTGAAGAAGAAGTCCTTACTCTAAACGCCCAAGAAAATGCTTATCCGCTTGAATTTTTTCGAGCATTTGCGCAAGACATTACCGTCTATCAAGACGACGATATTTGGGTAGTCGACAAGCCCGCAGGACTGTTAAGCGTCGATGGTAAAACGTTGAAGGTGAGTTTGCTGGCGCGACTTGAGCGCGCCAATCCAGCGGTCAAGCTGATTCATCGCCTTGATATGGATACGTCGGGATTGCTGATTTTTGCAAAAAATGCGGCGGCACAAACCCATATCAGTAAGCAATTTATTGAGCGTTTGCCCCAAAAAAGATACCAAGCACGTGTCTTTGGCAAGTGGGAGAACGTGGGCGCAACTGGTGAGATATCCGTGCCAGTACGTTACGAGCCGACGACTAAACCACGCCATATCGTCGATCATGACTGGCCAAAACATGCATTGACCTTATATGAAGTGCTGGCTCATGAAGAATGCAATGGTCAGACAGTCACGCGAGTCATGTTAAAACCAGTGACGGGTCGTAGTCATCAGCTGCGCGTTCATATGGTACATGTCGGTCATGTGATGATTGGAGACCCAATTTATGCGGAAGGCGCGGCATTGGCTATCGCCCCAAGGCTCAATTTACACGCCCAGCAACTGCGCCTTAAGCATCCCACGCTTGGCGCATGGATGGATTGGGAAAGTCCTAGCCCTTTTTGAGTCAATATGATTACTGGTAGGTTTAGATTGTTAGTTTAGGACGGGCAATTCAGAATAGAAGTGGTACATACAGTTATGATGTTCTACTGGTATGAATTTTTCTCGCTGGCTGTTCGCAAGCGTGACAGAGGTTTCAAAAAATTCATCCCAGTAGAACTGTACTCTTTTTAAATGGATAAGCTATATAAACGTTATTGCGTAAAAAATCATGCAAGTACAGGGATGCATGCAAATACAAGGATGAAAAGTATGCTTGATATCATTACTTTCAAACAGGCGGTTAAAAATCGTCTTAAATTAAAAAAATCCTCTTTGGATACGCCAGTGGATTATGAGGTCCTTATCATCGGTGCAGGAATTGCTGGTGTAGGAATGGCCTGCCGATTACAGCAGCAAAAGCACAAGGGGTTATTTGGTCATAAAAATCCTAGTAAATCAAAGCGTAATCACCCGAAGCCTCACAAGAAAAAAACGACTCAACGATTTGCGATATTAGAAAAGCGAGCAGATTTGGGCGGAACATGGGATTTATTTACTTATCCGGGCATTCGCTCTGACTCTGATGCATTGACTTTTGGTTATAGTTTTCGCCCGTGGTTAGACCATAGGATGCTGGCAAAAGGGGGTGATATCAAACGTTATATCGCGGATACAGCCCGTGAATTTGGTATTACCGAGCATATTCGCTATCAGCATGAAGTGCAGCAGCTGTCTTGGTCAAGTATGACTCAGCAATGGACGGCGATGGTGAAAAATCATAGTAATGGTGACGTATTTACTTTGACCGCCAAATTCGTGGTGGGTGCGACTGGCTATTACGATTATGAGCAAGGCTATCGGCCTTATTTTGACAAAGAAGAGGCGTTCCAAGGTCGCATTGTCCATCCACAGCATTGGCAGAACCTCAATTATCAAGATAAAAAAATCGTCATTATCGGTAGTGGTGCTACCGCGATGACGTTGCTACCCGCATTAGTAGACGAAACTGCCGAGCAATGCGTGCGCCATGTCACCATATTGCAACGTTCGCCCACGTATGTGGCCAGTGTATCGGGCGATGATTATGCACTTGACTGGCTATCTGGTAGGTTTTCTCCTTTATCAAAAGAGCAAGCTTACAGGGTGCTGCGCGCCCGCAATGTGTTGGTGCAACAAGGTACCTACCGAGCGGCTGTCTTTGCGCCCAAGGCCATGAAAGCGCTATTAAAACACGGCGTTAAAACTGAGTTAAAAGGTAGTGATGTGGACGTGGCGCATTTTGTACCCGATTATAATCCTTGGGATGAAAGGCTTTGTGCGGTGCCAGACGGTGATTTGTTCAAAGTCTTACATGGCAAACGCGCTGACATAGTGACGGATCAGGTTCGCCACTTTACTAAAACAGGCATCCTGCTCGAATCTGGTCAGCATCTCGATGCCGATATCATTGTCACTGCGACTGGGCTAAAGATACAAATGCTTGGCGGTGCTACCGTATATATCGATGGTCATGCTGTTGATATCGGGACTCGTATGACCTACAAGGCCACCATGATTGAAGGGGTGCCAAATATGGTGGCACTGTTTGGTTACACCAATGCCTCATGGACGCTAAAAATTGACTTGGCATGTCAGTATGTCATGCGCTTGCTGGGTTACATGCACAAGCACCGCTATCAAGTGGCATTGCCACACGCAACGACCGACCATGCCGAAGCACACATTCAAGCAGATACGGTTATGGGTGCATTATCGGCAGGATATGTGCAGCGGGCGAAAGACAGGCTGCCAAAGCAAGGCGATCGCTATCCTTGGTACGTGACCAATAATTATCTCAGCGACCGCGTGATGCTTAAGTACCGTAAAATAAAGGACAACTGGCTACACTTCAGTCGTTAATAACGATGAATGGCTATGAGCGGTTATCAATAAAATCTGCCACTTGCTTGCTGAGCATTTGCCATAAAGTCTCTTGCGCGCTTTCACTGCCCCAAGCATTGTGCGGGCTAAATATCACCCGTGGATGATCGGCAAAGGTTAATAGAGGATCATCGCTTGTGATCGGTTCTTGTTCGAAAACGTCGCTGGCATAGCCGATGATTTGCTCACTATTGATTGCATCAGTCAATGCCTGACTGTCGACAATACCGCCGCGCGCGACATTGACAATAAGTGGCTGCTTTGTCATTTTTGCCAAGGTGTCTTGGTTAATAAGATGCTGGGTTTGTTCGTTTAATGGGCAATGCAGGGTGATAACATCCGAGCGGGCGAGTACTTCATCAAACGCTGTGTAATCCTCATTACGCGGCGCTTGTCCTTGATGCTCTGCCCAAAGTACGGTCATACCAAAGGCGCGGGCGATTTCGGTAACGCGTTTACCAATGGTACCGACGCCAATAATACCCAACGTTTTATTTTCTAAATCTATCAGCGGGATATCAAGCAGACAAAAATTACCGTTTGCTAGCCACGTGCCATCAGCGACTTTTTGATGATAATAAATACCTGCGCGCATAGCCGTCAGCATCAGCATAAATGTGTGCTCAGGGACGCTTTTGACCGCATAACCAGCGACATTGTAAAGCGCGACATCATGCTTATTGCAAGCGTCTTGATCGACGTTATTCATTCCTGTGGCAGTTAATTGGATCAGCTTTAGTTTGGGCAAGCTTGCAATCACATCAGCGCCAATCTGCACTTTATTGGTAATGATAATGTCTGCGTCCTTACAGCGTTCAATGATAAGATCAATGTCTTTTGGCGTGTCATTATAAGTGACGTAATCGCTCACACCTGCTGGTGCTGGTAAGTCAATGCCATCAGAAAAAGTGCCTTTGTCTAAAAAAACCGCTTGCATGAGTCATCCTTAGTTATTGTTTTGATGTCGAGAGTGATGAGCGTCTTAATGTAGCACGTGATAGTTCTTAGTCGAAAACGAATCTTAGTCAAAAACGAATCTGTTTTATTCAAAAACGAATTTGCCAAATATCTTATAATATCAATGGCTATCGTAAGCCCTCTCTTGAAAATTCAACTTAACGCACTCATCTAGCCGCTAACGTTATATAATGGTTCGGTTTAACGGTTGGCTTGTTTTATATTACAGCATCGCGCGCACGTTTTTTGATGTAATGCTGCGTGAGTCACTTTAGCCGTATTATAGCCATCATAGCTATCTATTTTCTTATCATCTGAGTACAAAAAGACATCGCCCTATGACTATCTCTATCGCTTCATTGCACAGCACCGAATTTGCCGTTGGTCAACGTTATTTATCTGATACGGAGTCCGAGCTGGGCTTAGGTGTGGTCATCGATGTCGATGACCGATGTGTCCATATTTTATTTCCTCAAAGCGAAGAAACACGCGTCTATGCCAAAAACTCTGCGCCACTATCACGCGTAGTGTTCAAAGTAGGCGATAGCATCTACGACCAAGATGGCAAGTGCTATACGGTCAATGCTGTCGATGAAGTCATGGGCGTACTCAAGTACGGGGTCGATGAGCACGAAAGAGGCATCATGGAGACGCGTCTGGCGGCCAATATTACGCTCGCAAAACCGCTTGAGCGTCTGCTGGCAGGGCGTATTGAACGCGGTGATTGGTATGAGCTGCGTCAAGATATCTTGCGTATGCAGTCGGCGCTGGCAGGTCATCCGCTCAAAGGGTTGATGGGCGCACGCGTTGATATCATTGAGCATCAGCTCTATATCGCGCATGAAGTCGGCAAACGCATCGCGCCGCGTGTCTTACTGGCGGATGAAGTGGGCTTGGGCAAAACCATTGAAGCAGGTTTGATTATTCATCAGCAGCTACTCACTGGTAAGGCTGAGCGTGTGCTCATCCTTGTGCCAGACAGTCTGCAATATCAGTGGATGATTGAGCTGCGCCGTCGTTTTAATCTAAACTTTGCATTGTTTGATTTGGTACGTACTGCTGCGATTAAAGAGCACGATCCTGAGCAAAACGTCTTTGCTACTGAGCAATGTATCATCGCTGGTATGGATCTGTTGCTTGACCATCCTGACTTATATGACCAAGCGATGGAGGTAGGGTTTGATTTGTTGGTCGTTGATGAGGCGCATCACCTGCATTGGGATGAGGCGCAAGGCGGCAATGATAAGTACGACTTGATTGCAGATTTTGCCGAAGAAACACCAGGCGTCATGCTATTGACAGCGACCCCTGAGCAACTGGGTGCCCAAAGCCATTTTGCGCGTTTGCGCCTGTTAGATCCAGATCGCTTTGATGATTTAGATGAATTTATCGATGGTCAACAGGCCTTTGCTGAGACAGCAGCCGTCGCTGGCGTGTTAATAGAAGATAAGCCCGTAAGCGATGGGCAAATTGCCGCGTTAAGCAGCTTACTGGATATTAGTACTGACGAGCTCGCGGCAATCAATGACGATGAAAAATTGCGAACGTATGCGCTCAATGAGTTGCTTGATCGTCATGGTACTGGGCGTATCCTCTTCCGTAATACGCGTGAAAGCGTCAAAGGGTTTTATGGTCGTAGTAGTCAGCCTTATCCACTGCCATTGCCTGATGCATGGAAAGACAGCTATCAAACCAACGGCAAATTACGTGAGCAATTATGGGGTGAAGAGAATCAGCCTGATGGTGGCTGGCTAGAAGACGACCCACGCGTGTCTTGGTTGATTGATATCTTGCGAGGCGAGCTTAAGCACAAAAAGGTCTTATTGATTGCTCGTAGTGGCGCGACCGTTGAGAGTTTAGAGGCGGTATTGCGTCTGCATGCAGGTATTAAGACCGCTATCTTTACTGAGCAGATGACCTTGCTCGAGCGTGACCAAGCGGCGGCGTTCTTTGCGGATAGCGAAGGCGCACAGATATTATTGTGTTCAGAGATTGGCTCAGAAGGTCGTAACTTCCAATTTGCCAGCCAGTTGATACTATGGGATTTGCCCGCCAATCCAGATACGCTAGAGCAGCGCATCGGTCGCCTAGATCGTATCGGACAAACGCAGCAAATTATGTTGCATGTGCCATATGTCCAAGGCACGGCGCAAGAGCGTCTTTATCAATGGTATAACAATGCCTTGAATATGTTCAATCAGATTTCACCAACGGCACAAAGCGTACAAGAGCAGTTTATTCAAGAACTAAAACCGATGCTTGAAGGTGCTGATACCGCCGATAATCGTACGACGTTACAAGACGTCATCGCAGCAGCGCTACAAACGCGATTGGGGCTGGAAGCACAGCTACAAGCAGGTCGTGATCGCTTGTTAGAGTATAACTCGTGCCGCCCGCGTGTCGCTGGTCGTATTGCCGATGCCATGCGTGATTTTGATGGACACAATCTATTACCACAGTTTATTGAGCGCTTTTTTGCCTCAGCCAATATCGATCACAATATCCAACGTGATGGCTCGTGGGTTATTGCCCCGATTGATAGCACCGAGATTAGTGATTATATCGATGGCTTACCGCTTGGTGATGAAGATGGTATGACCTTGACATTTGAGCGTGAGCAAGCGTTGCAGCGTGAAGATATCGAATTTATCACGCATGAACATCCTCTGATGCGCGCCATCTATGAGCTGGCAAGTACCAGCACCTTTGGTAATACCACGGTTGCGATGCTAAAAAGCGCTGCTGTGCCACAAGGCATGGTGCTACTCGAAGTGAACTTCCGCGTTGAAGCGATTGCGCCAAGATTACTCAATTTGCCCGCGACCTTAACCACGCAAAATATCCGTGTTTTTATCAGTGAGCAAGGCAGTGATTTATCCGCACGTATCAGTGCCGACATGATTATGCCGCATATCGATCGCTTAGATAAAAACCGTGCACGCCAAGTCATTAAAGCACGTGGCGACGTGATTGAGCAGCGTTATTATGAAGCAGAAGACATCGCTCGCCAGCAGTTGGTGGAGATTGGTGAACAAGCGAGTGAGCGCTTTAGCCAACAGTGGTCACGTGAAATCAAACGCCTAAAGCATCTACAGACCATCAACCCCAACGTCCGCCCTGCAGAAATCGAACGCTTAGAGCAGCTAAAAGCTCAAGGCGAGCAAGCGCTAGGCAATTTATCTTTAGTACCAGATTCTATTCGTGTGCTGGTGGCAGTGAAGCCATAGGTTTGTGAGAATATTAAAAAACGAGGTGTATCAGACATCTCGTTTTTTATGGTGAATACTTTTTTTATCGATTTTTTATTCTGTATTGCTTCGGTTAAATAAGCCGAGCGATACTTACAAGTAAGCGGTTAGTCTCTAGTCAAAGCCATCAATATTGGGTAAGATGTTTACCTTGCTAATTTGTAACAAATGCCTAGGTAACAAATACTGAGTGATAGCACTGCTATGACTGTATTTCCTGTTCTAAAATCTCGCTTGTGTATGGTTAGCAAGTGATTTCATATTATTTTAAATTCAAACGCAAAGGAGCTGTCGCAATATCATAATTATATTGATATCGCTGGGTGCTGGGCGTTTTTTGTAAAAATAAGGAAACATATCGTCATGTCCGATTATTCGCAACTGATTGATGAGCTGCTTACTACCGTAGCGCTTATCGAAGTGACCCCTGATGTCTTTGAAGGGAAGAGCCATGACTATGTTGGCAGTCGTATTTTTGGCGGGCAAGTGCTGGCGCAAGCGATTATGGCGGCGGCGCATACACTGGATAAAGACAAGCCTTGTCACTCATTGCATGGATATTTTTTGCGCGGTGGCGATATCAATCAGCCGGTTATTTATCAAGTGCGCCGCTTGCGTGACGGCCGCAGCCTGTCTGCGCGTGAAGTGACCGCCATTCAATACAAAGAGATGCGCGGTAAGCCGCCCATCGAGCAAGTCATATTTTCGATGATTGCGTCGTTCTCACCGATGGAAGAGGGTTTGGAGTACCAAGAAGATATGCCCGTTTATCCGCCGCCTGAAGATTTGCTGGCCGAGCAGGATTTAAAAGAAGAGTATGTGGGCAAAGTGCCAGATGCGCTCAAAGCACGCTTTATGCGTCGTCGTCATGTGGAGATTAAACCTGTCAAACCGCGTGACCCTATTCATCCAGAGCCAATGAAACCCAAACAGGCTAACTGGTTACGTATCCGCGAGCTGGGCAATCAGCCAGTGGCTATTCAGCAAGCTTTATTGGCATTTTCGTCGGACTTCTATTTGGTAGGCACAGGGCTAATGTCTCACGGTGTCAGCTTTATGACCAGCGGTTTGCAAGCTGCCAGTATCGACCATTCGATGCATTTTCACCGTGATTTTGATCTAAATAAATGGATGCTATATGACATGTGGAGTGATACCACATCTAACGCCAAAGGTCTAAATCACGGACAGTTTTGGCAGGATGGCAAGCTGGTCGCCACGGTACAACAAGAAGGTTTGATGCGTCTGCGTGTGCCCAAGTCCTAGAATCCAGCCTTAAAAGTTTAATTCTTAAAAGCTGTTCCAAAATTTAGACTTAAAATTCAGAACGTTCAATGATAAAAAAGTTCTAAGCCCTACCTTTAAAAATAATTTTAAAAATAGCGCTTAGAGTTTACAGTTAAAGTTTTATTATCGATTCTGAATTTAACGCTCAATAATTTTTATCATAGCGCGAGGCAGTCCTAAACTGTCTTGCGCTTTTTGTTCTGATAACCATTTAAAGGCTATTTCAGCTGCCGCCAATTTCTCATTCAGTTTAGTCATTTGTTTCGCGTTGATGGTCAGTTTTTGCGGTGTTAAATACCAATGAAAATGCGTCAGTGAATGCTTAATAGGATCGTCATCCAGCAATGTGCTACTGGTTGATGCTGCGACTAATTGATTTTCTGTTAGCCATTCATGGATAATCTGCTCAGCGGTGGTGAATTCTGCTTCATATACTTTTTCACTGCTACGTACTTCCAATTTTTTATTATCGCTAGCGTCTGGTTTTTTAGCGGTAGTCTGACCACTTGCCTTACCGTCAATTTTCTCCACAAACTGCAAAGGCAGACTCCATAACCCGCCCCAGATACCGTTATCAGGACGTTGTAGCCACAGTATGTTGCCATCAATATCTTCCATCAATAGCGCATTGCTAAACTTACTGGGTTTGGGCTGCTTTTTTGCTTTAACGGGATAATCGGTCTCGCGCCCTTCAGCATGTGCCAAGCAATCGTCTTTTAATGGACATAATAGACAAGCAGGCTTGCTACGCGTACATAACGTCGCGCCCATATCCATCATGGCTTGCGCAAACAATCCTGAGTTCTCTATTGGGGTTAAACGCTCCGCTAATGCCCATAGATCTTTGGTCGTGGCAGACTTGGTAATATCGCCGTCGATGGCCGCCCAGCGCGTCAGTACACGTTTAACATTGCCATCGCAGATAACGCCATAACGATGTAAGCCCATGGCCATAATGGCTCCAGCAGTTGATGGCCCAACGCCAGAAACCGTCTCCCAGCCTGCAAGCGTCTGCGGGAAATCTCCTGTCTCATCAATCACTGCGACCAGTTGCTTAGCGCCTTTATGCAGATTACGCGCACGTGCATAGTAGCCAAGCCCTGCCCAATGCTCAGCGACAGTATCCCATTCTGCTGCGGCCAAATCTTGTACCGTTGGAAATGATGTCATAAACCGTGCAAAGTAGGGTAGAACGGTGGTGACTTGCGTTTGCTGTAGCATGACTTCTGATAGCCAAACAATATAAGGATTTGGCTTGTCGGTCTGATGTTGTTGCCACGGCAAATCATGGCGGCCATTTTCGGCAAACCAATCAAGAAGGCGCGGGGCGAAGGAGTTTAGAGAAGAGGTGGATTGATTAAAAATTGTTTCTAATGAGGTAGCGTTTGAATTAGCAGTTGGCTGGGTCATAGGCTTTATTATTTAGTTTTTTGAAGGTAAACAATTATACCTGATATGCGTATTTGCTACGACCCAACTTTAAAGTAGTGATATTAAATAACATAATAAAAATAACTACTTAACGATATCGAAAAGTAGAAGGTTATTAATGGTATGGTCGATGTAATTGTAAAGATAAGAGTCGTTACTTATACCATTATTTTCTATCAAAAGATTATAGTGTGGCCCATCTAAGATTTTTTGCGCTAACTTCTGTATTGCTACTCCACTACCACTTTGAATACTAACAACTTGATTTCTGACGATTTTGTTAAAGAGGATCAATATAAAGCTTTTTACAGGATTATCTAAGATATTACTACTCGGTATAGATAGAATATCAGAATTCATGAAACCAAGAAATTCTGAAGCTAAGATGTCTCTATTTGCTAAACTCATAAGCAAACCTTTATCAGTAATATAAATAAATGATAAAAATGCCATAATTATTTGCTCAAGCACTAACAATTTGCTTTTTTCTTTCTCTTCAAAAACAAATAGTGTTTCAATACAACGCACAATCTGTTCAACATTTCTCAGAGATAATTTGCTAATATCCAAAAATCTTGAAGTTTCGTAAATATAATTATTGTCTTTGAATTCTTGTGGAATAACTTTGCTAGCTTGTACCGTGGTTTTAAAAAAAGTGACATTGTTCTCAATAGATATTCCTTCAATATCTTTACTAGTCGTAGGTAGATTAATTTGATATTTAAAAAATTTATATAAATAGCTGTGTGAATCGGTTTCGCTACCATAGCTGTGTTTGATAGTAGCTTTTAACTGTTCCGCATTAGTTATTAAGATGATTTGTACGTTCTCAACATCGAAGACATGCTTGATAGTTTCTAACATCATTACTGCAAAATCTGGACGACACCGATCAAGTTCATCAATCAGGAGTATAACGGGATTGGTAGCTGCTATATCTTTTAAGGCATCTTTAAGTGTTGATAAGTTCTTTTCAGCCTCAGCTTGGTCTTCGATGAGAGATTCTAATGAAAGGTCTATTAACTCCTTTGAACCCTCTTCTATGGTTTCCATACCCTTAGAAAACGCTTCAGGTATATCCGCAGCATAGCGCCCAAAAGCAAAGCCTAATCCTGCCTTCAAACCAATACCACCAACCAAGCGTAAATAAGGAACAGCATTTTTTATCAATCTTTTTCGCTGATAACTTTTTTTAGGATAGAAACTTACAATTTCTGAAATTAAAGTCAATAACGGCTCGTTAGCGTGGTCAGCTTGAAAGGCATTAACATAGCCAACTTTATAATCATTCGTATCGTCCGCTTCAATCAGATTTTTAAGTTTGAAGCAAAACTCCGTTTTACCTGTACCCCATTTACCATCAATGATAAGTGGTGACACATCAATATCTGAATCTAACAACCTAATAATTTTCTCAGCAATGGGTTTACGCGTGAACTCATCTCTGCTACCAAAAGTTAAGTCTTTCATTACGCTGTAATCTGTCATTAAGCACTCTCTATATTTATAATTTTGATATACGATACTTATGTTATACAGATAATACAGACATAAAAAAAGCCCATCAGGGCTTTTATATAGACAATTATTTTTTGAGTAATGAGCCTTGAGCTAAAGTTACTTCCGATTCTGACGTGTACGCTTTTTACGTAGACGTTTTTCTTCTTCTTTAGCTTTACGCTTCTCTTCAGCAGCAAGGCGCTGTTCAGCGACGACGATTTCTTCCACCTCGATCATGGCTGGGGTCTCAAGCGTAATACGACCAATCTTAGCGCTACGCAGCTCATTCACGAGTATCTCAGACATCCGGTAAGTATCGACTTGGTTGCCCGAACGCACACAGCCACGATTGCGACCAGCCACTTCAAAAAATTCCCAATCAGTCTTGGGCAATTCGTCAATTTTATAGCGAGTTTTTAGCAGCTCAGGATAGGCGTGCATCAGGTACTCAGCGGTATAACTGGCAACATCCGCAAAGTCAAAAGCCGTATCTCGAATACCGCCCGTTGCAGCTAAGCGATAGCCAGAGTTTTCGTTTTCGACCTTTGGCCACAGCATACCGGGCGTGTCATAAAGCATGATGTCATCGTCGAGCTTAATAAGCTGCTGCGATTTGGTCACAGCTGGCTCATCGCCCGTTTTTGCCACAGCGCGTCCAGCTAACGTATTAATCAACGTTGATTTACCAACGTTTGGAATACCCATAATCATGGCTTTGATTTGGCGACCTGTCCCGACTTTATTGGGGACGAGTTGTTTACAGATTGCGATGATGCGCTTTACATCATTGGCCTTATCGGTATCGCAAGCAATCGCTTTGACACCATTTTGCTGCTCGAGATGATCCATCCATGCTTGGGTCAATTCAGGGTCGGCAAGATCGGCTTTATTTAAGATTTTGATAACGGGTTTTTCGCCGCGTAAAGCCGCGACCATCGGATTCTCACTACTATGAGGAATGCGCGCATCGATCACTTCGATGACTACATCCATTTGTGGCATGATTTCTTTGATTTCATTGCGGGCTTTGTTCATGTGCCCGGGGAACCATTGAATACTTACTCTCTTATCCATCTGCTTTCGTAACCTTTTTATTCATAAAATTTAGTGCTAAAGATAGATCATGCTTTGATTTTAAACATATCTTTAGTCAATAGTGCCAGTTTACTACAGAACCTGCGTGCTCACGGCACAATTTCATCTAACCAGATGTGCGACTACTCTTGATACTGATCCGATACTTCCTCGCGTGCAGGTGGTAGTGGGGCGAGGTAGCCAATTAATAGAATTAAACTGCCTGCACCAAGGAAGGAAATAACGCGCCAAATCGCCTCGGTCTGGGACAAATCAACCAAGACCAGTTTAAGGACGACGATGCCTAATAGACCAATGCCCATAAACCAAAGCGCGCGCTGCCAATAGCGACTCGCCATGATGGTGGCAACTAGTGCGAGGAGCGTCCATAAAATCGTCAGACCTGTCTGCACTTGCTCGCTGTTCCATGCGCCACCTTGAGAGCTGTCCCAAAGCGGTGTGCCGATAAAGGCGTGTAGCGTTCTGATGAGCATGCTGGAGATCAGCCAAAAGCTAATCAGTCCCAAAACAATCAGTAAATTGTCTGTGGTAAATATTCGTTTGAATTTGAGGTCAGTATTTGATGGGCTTAGTTTATCATCATGGGGATTTTGGCTCATGTAATACAAGCCAAAACCAACCAATAGCGTTAGCCACGATGTGACATCATATAAATTTAGTAGAGGAAAATAGGGCATATCCCAAATCACGCCGTCATAAGACCAGTTGGTAATGATGACCCAGCATAAAGCCATCGGGGTGAAGACAATAACGCAGTTTAATAGTGCACGCTGCCAATCAAACCAGTATAGCCAGCCTTGATTTAGCTCGTCACGCACTTGCGGATTTTGCTTGCGATGTTTGGCATCGCGATTGCTGAGCCATAATCCTATCAATATCAAGCATGCTGGAATCAAGATGGCCATGACACCATCAGAGTCTGGAAGTCCATAATGAGCAGCGGCAGCGATAAGCAAGATACCCGTACCGAGCCAACTTGCCCCAGCATAGCGTGACGTATTTTTATTATCCTTATTATCTGACTGTGTCTTTAACCAGAGCTGACCGACAATCAACCAGCCGATTATCAAACCTATGAAAACAAACCATTCCGCTGTTGACCATGTTAAATTTAGCTCAAATTTTTGTGGTAATTGTAGTACTAGCATCAGACAAAATAGCCATAACAATCCCTGACTGAGCTGTCTGATCTCCAGCCACGGGCGGTAATGATTGATAACCCAATAAGCGCTTAAGCTACTAAGTGCCGCTAGTGCAACCAGTGCCGTTCTTGACTGCCAGATGTCAAACCAATGACGCAAATCAAGCACCAGCACGTGCAGCATCCAAGCCACTGCGGTCAATGTTAAAAATTTTATCACTCTAGGACTGTGCCAAACGATTTTGAATACGAGACTTTGACTATCGATTGAGGTCAGCCATTGTCGCGCTGCTTGGGTGCTGATACCCAGTGCATGGGCATAAGTGTCCAGCGTATCTGAGCTACTGCGTAATTCTGAGGCGTATATGACAGAGGGTACTACGTCGCCATTTAACTTATTCGTTAATATAGTAGGGGCGTTGCTGGCTCGTAGGATAAAGACAGTTGTTAGATAGCTGATCGCTGAAATACTAAAGGCCAACAGGGGATAGTTTTCGTTATCAAATACCGCGTTCGTCACTAGCATACCGATACTGATGAGCTGTAAAAGTAGTCCAAACAACACTGACCAAGCGCGCAGTGAGCGCCTACCAAACCAGACCAACGCCAGTCCTTGCACCGACCAGCCAAAAGCAATCCATTCAGCATTTAGCGCCAATGGAATTACCAACGCCAAAAATCCAAAACCAAGCGCCAGCATACCTTCGGTAATTAAGGCATAACGTTGGTTTTGCTTAATAAATACCCAGCCCAACCCAAGATAAACAGTGGCTAAAATCGCACTGGTAATGGTCAAAGCATTAGGAACATCATCGAGTAAGGCGGCAAGTAAACCAAAGGCCAGCAGTGGCACTGAGAATAATAAACCCGTATCAATGGGAAACAGATAAGTCGTCTGTTCATTGCCCAAAGTTTTTACGGGGTCTGTTTTTTCATTGGTGGGATGATTTGTATTAAATGCAGATTCATTTAGTGTGTTGTAGCGAATGATTTGCTGTGCGTAGCGGATGACGACGAACAAGTAGAGTAGCCAATGTAAGGCAACCAAAGTTACTAATAACCAGCGCTGCGACTCAATGACAGCGCTCATGTTCTCGCTCACACCCCAATAGTAAGCGAGTCCAAATGTCACCATCACGCCAAACAGATTTAATATTTTCCAAGGACGATAATGAGCAATAATGGCAATCGTAACATTTAACAGCAGATAATAACTGAACAAGACCGCCAAACTGCCCGTATCCTCACTGGTCAAAATTGGCGCAAAAAAACCACCCGACAACGCCAATAGTGCTAAAGGAAACGCATTTTGACGCACAGCAAGCGCAATGGTAATCGCAGACAATAAGCCAAGACTAATAAAGCTCGGTATACTCGGAATGATTTGATAGACGCTATAAGCAAAAAAGGCGCTCAAGTAAGCAATCGCTAAACCTGTGCCTTGCAAGGTAATCCCATAAGAAAACCGTTTTGCCGTCAACTTAAAGCCAAGTCCTGCCAATCCCAACCCTACAATGCCAATCGCCATAAGCTTTGCAGTAATCGAAATCTCAATATATTCGCTTAATAAACGTAGCAATAGCACCACACCGACCAGCAATACCAAGACGCCAACACGTACCACCAGATTGCCACCGAAAAACCAATTTTTGATGGAATGAATCAGTGACGTGACGATAGGCAAAGAGCGCTCATCAGGCTCTATGGGCGCGTCTAGGTTTTTGGTTGTGGCAGTAGTTTTTGTAGTGGTTTTCGTAATAATTAAAGAGCGGTCATCCACTGATGCCGTATCAGAGAGGTTTGACGGCAGATTTGTTAGAGGCGTAGATGGCAGTGATGGTGGCCACGGAGGTGACGTTTCATCTGAAGATAGGCCATTGTTTTGTTGTTGCTCAAGCTCGATCTGTAGTTTGGTTATATCACGCCGCAATTGCCCGATCTGCCGATTTATCTTGGCATATAGTGCGACAACCGCGATTAATAAAGCCGTAAAAGCCAGCCAACCCAATTGGGTTATCAATAGATATAACATCTTCGCACTCAATCTGTCTCATAATAAAGTGATAATGACGTGATTTAATCAGAAGTACAAGACAGGCTATGTCACTCTCACGGATTCAGCGAATGACTGGCAGCAATAAAAAAGAGGTCAGCTCAAATGTTTAGCTGACCTCTCATTGACTTCTTGTTTGCTTCAATTTTATAAAGCAGTCTTTTCACATGCTTGGTTACAGCTTATGACAAGTTGGCTTTCATAAACTCTAGCATATTTTCCCAGCTCTGTTTGGCGGCGGCTTCGTTGTAGCCAAGGTCGGCATTATTTTCAGCGGCGCGCTCGTCTGCATGTGGATTGGTGAAACCGTGTTTGGCATTGTCATACACATCAATCGTATAGTCGACGTCTGCTGCGTCTAGCTCTTTTTTGAGGCCTTCAATCGCGTCCATTGATACCATTGAGTCATCACGACCATGAGCGACCAACACTTTGGCCTTGAAGTTTTTGTCAGCGGGCTGTTTTGGTGTTGGGTTACCATGGAAGGTAGCAACCGCTTTCAGTGGCATGCCCTCGCGCGCCATATCGAGGACGATTTTACCGCCGAAGCAGTAACCGATGGCCGCTAGATTGTCACCATTGACGGCCAATTGGTCGCTAAAATCATTGAGAATCAAACGGCAGCGCGCCATCAGCATATCTTGATCAGCAAGTACTTGCTCCATCCACATGTTTGCCATCGCCGCATCGGTGGTCAGTTTGCCTTCACCATAGACATCCATGGCGACGGCAGCGTAGCCAGCTTCTGCCAAACGCTCAACGACTGATTTGGGATGGTCAACCACACCCCACCATTCTGGTGCGACCAAAATACCAGCAACGGGATGATCGTCTGAAGCGTTTTCTGGCAGTGCCACATAGCTGATAAGCTCAACATTGTTCTCGGTGGTACTGATTAATTCAAAAGTCTTAATTGACATAGTATTATCCTTTTTTATGTAATGAGTTTTATTTATTGGTCATTGTGATGGGTCGTGTTTCTGACTTTTACTACCTTAACGCCCATGCCCAGCAAAAACAGCTATAATACTGTAACGCTCTTTATCAAAATGCTACTGCCACTTTATGACTATAAATTTGTTAAACAAACATGATGACAACTCAGACTTGTACTCAGACCATGATACATCTGTTACGCCTGAGCAATCTGTGACGTTGTTCCCTGAAATCTCTGCAACTTCTGCAACCAATGCACTGCGCCCCCAGTTTTGGTCACGCTTTGCATTAACAGAATTAAATCATAGTGAGTGGGAGGCGTTGTGCGATGGCTGCGGCAGTTGTTGTTTAATTAAGTACATCGACGAAGATGAGAATGGCGATGTGGATGAAGAACTGGTCGAATATACCGATGTGACTTGCCAGCTGATGGATTGTGCGACGGGATACTGCCAGCATTACGCGACGCGCCAAGAGCACGTACCAGATTGTATTCAGCTGACTATTAACAATTTGCCAAACATGATGTGGCTGCCTGCGCATTGTGCTTATAAGCGGTTGTATAAAGGACAGAATTTACCAAGTTGGCATCTGTTATTGACTGGGGATGCGGTAAAGACTCAGCAGCAAATGCGCGCTGCCAATGTCGGCGTGGCCGGTCGCTGCGTGAGTGAGACTAGCATGTCTGATGAAGAGATGGAGACACGTGTGGTCAATTGGGTGAAGCCTTAAATGGTTTCAATTTTTACTCTTTTACACAATATTATTCAGATATCTGAGAGGCAGATCTGGCCTGTGCTTCGGCACCTGCTTTTGAGTGAGCCAATGGTGGCATAGGAATATCTTGACGAATTTGCTGAGAAAACGCACGACCGTTCATACCAGACGTTACGTCGATTTGATTGTTAAACCCTCTTACTTTTGGGTTAATGTGCGTGCGCTCATACCACGTGTCCATTGACCATTGCTGACCGTCCTGCTCTGGATTGGCATCGAGCATACCGACATCATATAGATAGTTTGGTAGCCAGCCAGATACCCAAATCCGATAATCCCATGGCAAACGGTCACCACTGACGATACGCGCCATATAAAAAATGATATTGGTACAGTTACTGAGCAGTGTGTTGTACCATGCAGGCGCTGCATTCAAGTCATCGGCAGCGGTCAAGTACGACTCAAACAGTGATCTCACCTCATGCTGTTGTAGGTTGCTGACGGGAAACAGATAAACCTGCTCGCCGCGTGCGTTACTGCGGGTATAGATAATATCGCGCTCTTCTGCGGCAATCAGGCTCAGCTCATAACGTCTAAAGAACCCAGCAAGTGCAGAAAACGACTCGTTCTCTTCTTTACGGATTTCAAATGAAAAGGCAAGTGGTCTATCGTCTTCAAAGCGAAAACTGACCAAAGTATGAGCAATTAAGGGCCCCATCCAATAAGAATTGGTAACATCGACCCCAGATAATTTGGACAAATCGACAGTACGCGTTTCCCAGCGTTCGGTCGCGTCCTTGTCTATGTGCCAATCAAAATTACGGACATGGGTCAGTGTAATCAAATCAGGGTTGGTCGCATCGCGCTCATAAGCAACCTGCTGACTCACCTCAGCCATCCAATTACGCTCTTGTTTTGGCTCAATAGCAAAAAACCAACCAAGTCCAGCGAGCCAAACAGCCGCATATAAACCGGTCAGCCATTTAACATGGGTGAGTCTTCTGGTGGAAAAGTGGTTGTCAGCAGTACTGTTAGAGCCACCATGAGAGATTGTATTTTCAGTCGCTTTATTGTGCAATTTAACAAAAAACTCAGGCAAATAGTGAACCGCAAACAGCGCAGACAATAATCCTACAACCACTATTGTTGTCAGCCAAGTGATGGGGCTAAATACCCCAAAGTGATAGAAAATGGCCATCAGTAACCAAACAGCAGACAGTATCAGCACCTTTGCAATAAAGGCTTGGATAATACAGCGTCGCCATTTGGGCGGTGGGCGGTTTGCAGCAGGTGTTTTATTTTTTATGCCGTGACGGTTCAAGCCTTCATCTGAATGATGGCTTGAATGAGAAGAAAATAGGCGAGAAAACAAAGAACGTAGCGACATAAGAATCGTTTTGATAAATAAAGGCTTTGACCATAGCAAAATTTATAACACACTGACAGTACAATTTGAGTGAATTTGTCGTTGAATGTCGGTGACCCATGCGATAAAGTGAAGCTGATTTATATGGGTTTATTTATGACTTAATCATAAACGCCCTGTTTTATTTTCTGCTTTTGTCCCCATCTAGGTTTTCTGTGTTGTTTGCTTATTATTTTCATTGTCATTAACTAAGTTGTTATTAACTAAAGAGGTTAAATCATACCACCATGTCTGACGACGCTCCTAGCCCGAGTAGTTGGTCGATGCGCGGCTTAAAACGCTGGCTATCGACCGCTCCCGAAACCCGTGATGAACTGATTCGTTTGGTACAAGACTCGCGCCAATTCTTAGAGCCTGATACCGTTGATATGTTAGAAGGCGTGCTCGATCTACCAGCGACTCAAGTGCGTGAAATCATGACGCCGCGTCCGCAAGTGATTGGCTTGCACGAAAGTACCAGCCTTGCTGAAGTGATGGATATCATTCTTGAGACCACCCACTCGCGCTATCCTGTGTTTGACAGTCAAGATGATGATGCCGTCATCGGCATCTTACTGGCAAAAGATTTGATTCCTATCCTTGTCCATATGGTGCGTAACCAAGAGGACAAAATTGATAGCAAACGTCTTAGAGACTTGGTGCGTCAGCCGCTGTACATTAGCGAGACGGCACGCTCTGACACGTTGTTACGCTCATTACAGCGGACGCAAGTACACATGGCGATTGTCGTCGACGAATTTGGTAACTTTGGCGGTGTGGTCACGATGGAGGACCTGCTCGAAGAAATCGTCGGTGACATCGTCGATGAGCATGATGATTTTGATGAAGACAGCGATATCAATAATATCATTGCTGATCCCGAAAAACCAAACACATGGCGCGTCCAAGCCTCTACAGTGATCGAAGACTGTAATGATGAGCTTGGTAGCAATTTTGATGATACCGATGTCGATACCATGGGCGGTTTGGTTATGCAGTCGCTTGGCTATGTAGGTGACTTAGAAGGCGAAAGCGTGGTGATAGATGATTGGAAAATTACTATCACTGATGTTGAAGGTCGCTTTATCCAAAACTTAGAACTTACCAAAATGAACGTGGATCAAAAAATATTGATAGGCAGTCATTGATTCGTTGGTACTATCTTTATAACTGATGAATCTTTATAACTGATGAACATAGTGGATTCTAAATAAAAAAACACGATTGCGGTCGTGTTTTTTTTATTTTGGCCATTGGCTTTTGCTACGCAATTTTACCCATTGATAAGATTAGGCTGGTATCATGGGCGAATTTTATTTTTATACCAAACCCAAAAAATACGCTTAGCCGCGTTAAACTTGTTTAGCCCACCATGCGTAGTATTTGCACTTGTTTTCTTTGCTACTCTGGTTTTTGGGATTGGGATTGAATACGATATAAAACATGATACGGTTCGCTTTGGCTTGGCTTTTGCCTGAATACTGAAGCTTTAACATTTTGGGAAATATAGTCTTGGATACCTGCTATGCGTCTGTCTACTGTTGATTTACAAAAACGTCTAAACCCCGCTAAGCCAAAAGGCTTGCCTATGGCGCTGACTTTACTCATTGCTTTGCTGGCTGGCGCTGTCTTTATATTTGCACTTGCGCCTTATGGTTTTTGGCCAATCGCACTAGTATCACCGGCTATTTTATATGCGTTACTGATGCCTGAGATGAGTGGCAAGCGCGCCTTTTTTATCGGTCAGTCGTACGGTACAGGGCTATGGTGTGTGGGCGCATTTTGGCTATACACCTCTATCCACGTCTATGGTAGTACGCCCGCATGGCTTGCACTGATTATGATTGCATTGATGGGTCTGGGTATGGGGTTGTTCCACGGCTTTTTGGCATTACTCTTTAATCGAGTGGTCGGCAAGCAGCCATTATCGTTTGCGGCTCTCTGGATTTTGCAAGAGTGGATGAAAACGTGGCTATTTACCGGTTTTCCGTGGTTGTTCGTGGGTTACGCTTTCACTGAGCAGTATTGGTTATCTTCGCTAGCACCTGTCGCTGGCGTCTTTGCCGTCTCCTTTGTTGCCATATTATTGGCTGCCAGTGTGGTTGAGCTGTTACGCCGCCGCGGCGGTTATATGATTCCTGCGCTGGCTTTGTTGGTCATTAGCTCTGCGTTATGGCTGATCAATCCGCAATGGACGAAGCCCAAAGGCACGCCTGATTTGTCCGTGTCGTTGATCCAAGGTAATATTCCTCAAGATTTAAAGTGGCTCACTGAATATCAAATAGAAACGCTAAAAATCTATGCAACCTTAACCAGTACAGAGTGGGGACGGGATATCATCCTGTGGCCTGAGTCATCGATTCCGATGTTTCAGACGGAAGCGGTTGGTTTTATCAATGAAATGGTCAAAATGGCCAGAGAAACTGACACCACTTGGGTGACGGGTATTCCTTATAAGGATGAGGCAGCGTTTAATGCCAGTACGGATAAATATCCACCGTTTTACAACAGTGTGATTGCCTTGGGCGCCCAAGCAGAAGGGCTGTATAAAAAACAACGTCTGGTGCCGTTTGGTGAGTATATTCCTTTTGAAGGAGTGCTAGATATTCTACCAAACTTAGCGGGTAGCCAAGACATCATGAGCTATAGCCGTGGTAGTGATGAGCAGTCACCGTTGCGTGTACGAGGACACAATTTAGGTGCCGCCATTTGTTATGAAGTGGCGTATCCAGATACCACTCGAAAGAATGCGATTGGTACTGACTTTTTACTGACTATTTCTAACGATGCTTGGTTTGGCACATCCGCAGGTCCGTTGCAACATCTACAAATGGTGCAGATGCGCGCGCTCGAAAATGGCCGCTGGTTCATGCGAGCCACCAATACGGGTGTAACGGCTATCATTGACCATAAAGGCCGCATCGTTGAGCGTGCACCGCAGTTTGAGCGTACGGTATTACGCGGTGATATTCAGGCAAGGGTTGGTAATACCCCCTTTATGCGTTTTGGTAATTATCCTATTTTGTTTGTCATGGCGCTGTTGCTCATTTTGAGCTATTTTGGCAAACGTACGGTAACGTCAGTCCGTTTGAATAAACAGGCAAAATAATTCGTGATTATCTATCATAAAGGCCGATATAGTGCGTTCAATATAAAAACGATATACCAGTTCAGCGCCGGAATATAATGTATCTGTTTTATTTATTATCGACTCTAGGGCGTGTCCTCAATTCAATCGATATCATCTAAATGGGCTAAAAATGGCTAAATTTTGCCAAACATCGTCAAATAGCTGGTTAATATCTCGACATTAGCGGCGCTATTTTCCTCGTTTGACGGCAATTTATCTCATTTTTATCACCATTTTTAAAATGAGGACACGCCCTAGTAAAAATTGTCGATAATAAATCCTTTAAATACTTAAGGGTTTTAACAAATCGGTATAAATTGCGATATAATAGGCCAATATTTCAAATATTTTGTGCAAGGTGGATCAGGTATGTCAGAAGGTATCGTCAATAACAATCCAAAGAAAGAGCTATTGTTTACTCTAGGCGGCATTGCCTTGTTTTTAGGTATTGTCTTACTTATTGGTGTTTCTGCATTTTTGCGTCCAGCAGGCGAACATATCACTGCTGAGACCACCGAAGCATCGGCTGCCGCTGATGAAGCAGAAGTCATTGCCGCCGAAGATACGGCACCAGCCGATCCAGCAGCACCCGCAGAAGTAGAAGCAGATACTGAGACGACTGACGCGGCGGCGACAGATACTGCAGCAGATGCGACCGTGACCCCAGCGACCGATGGTGATAGTGCCGTGGTTGCCGCCGAAGCGGGTACAGCAACGGCCTCTGGTACTGTCAGCCAAGCCGCGGTTGCTGATGCGGATTTAACCGCTGAACAAGCTGATGCAGACTTAGATGCTGGTGATGCCGCTGATGATACAGCAACTGCCCAGTAAATTTGCAAGGCAACGGTTTCATGACATGATGACTAGCATTTAAAGAGTCGCATTTAAAGACTCAAATCTTAAATAGGGGCACAAACATCCGCTTTGTTTAAAGACCGAGTGAGATAGTGTTGTTATTAATGCCAAAAAGAAAAACTCGCTCCCAGTCATGGGAGCGAGTTTTTTTGTGGGTATTTGTGTAATCGTTAGCAAACTTTTTCTTTACTTGCTTATAACCAAGTGAAACAATAATGCGCTTATGTGACCGCTTATCGGCATAAGTAGGGTTTTGGTCATTAATACGGTGGTCTTTAAAGGAATAAAGTTATGAATACAGAAGCAAAATCAGAGGCTAGTGCGGCTGAGCTGGAAGCACTAGACAATGGCTTTATGGGACATCCCAAGCCATTACGTTCGCTATTTTTTACTGAAATGTGGGAACGGTTCTCTTATTATAGTATTCGTCCGCTATTAGTACTCTTTATGGTTGCGACAGTTGGTAGCGGCGGTTTTGGTTTTGACGAAGTAACCGCTTCGGCTATCTACGGTATTTTTGCGGGTTCATTGTATTTAGCCGCTGTACCGGGTGGGTGGTTGGCAGATAACTGGCTCGGTCAAGAACGTGCCTTGTGGTGGGGTAGTATCATCATCGCTCTTGGTCACTTGTGTATTGCGTTATCTGCGATGTTTGGCATGACGCTGTTTTTTGTTGGTTTGATATGTATTGTACTGGGTTCAGGGTTATTTAAAACCTGTATTTCCGTCATGGTCGGTGCCTTGTATCCTAGAGGTGATGTGCGCCGTGATGGTGGTTTTACTTTGTTTTATATGGGTATCAATATTGGTGCATTATTGGCCGCACTTATCGTTGGTATATTTAAAGAAAAAGGCATGTGGCATGCAGGCTTTGGTGTCGGTGGTTTGGGTATGCTGGTATCCTTATTGGTCTACCGTTTTGCAGCACAAAAGAATTTAACGCGTTATGCACAAGCCAAAGGTATTACTGCTGAATGGGAGCACGCCAATGACCGTTATAAAAACGTGGGTCGTTGGGTCGCAGGGTTTGTGGCATTACTGGTAGCACTCGTGCTTTTGGTATCAAGCGGTATGGTCTCGTTTAATCCGCAGTTGGTTGCAGAGTATATGACCTATATCATCGCCGCCGTGGTTATTCTGTACTTTGCTATTATGTTTATCTCACCGCGACTAGATAAGACAGATAAATTGCGCTTGCTGATTTGCTTTATTCTTATCATTGGCTCGACGCTATTTTGGTCAAGTTTTGAGCAGCAGCCAACGTCATTCAACTTATTTGCCGATCGTTATACTGATCTAAATGTCTTAGGTTTTGAGATACCAAGTATTTGGTTCCAGTCGTTGAACCCTTTATTCATTCTAATATTAGCGCCTATCGTGAGTATCATTTGGGTCAAGCTTGCTAACCGAGGACTTGAGCCAAGCAGTATGGCGAAGTTTGCGCTTGGTATGCTACTCGCCGCCGCGGGCTTTACGCTGATGATCTTTGCGTCAAAAAGCATTTTGGGCAGCGATGGTGGTTTGGCTTCACCTTTATGGTTGGTAGGCAGTTTATTATTGCTGACGCTGGGTGAATTAGCGCTCAGTCCGGTTGGTCTGTCTTCTATGACGAAACTTGCGCCAAGAGGCATGCAAGGTCAGATGATGGGGCTTTTCTTTGCTTCTATCGCTATGGGTAACTTGGTTGCGGCTTTCTTTGGTGGTCACGTCTCAGCCGATAAAATCGAAGGACTACCGACACTGTTTACTACCATGACGATATTTTTGGTGGTTACCGCCGTTATCCTATTGGTATTAGCAAAACCTATTAACAATATGTTGAAAAAAAGCGAACAGGCGGATCAAGTTAGTTGATTAATAGTGCTTTTGGTCAGTCGTTAGGTATGCGTACGGCATAAGACACTGACCAATGATAAGACGTGTTACCATGACTGGTAGCACGTTTTATTGTTTTACTTGGTGAGAGTTTTCTTTGAGATCATTGAAAGCCTAATTTCTGCCCGAACATCTAGTGATGTTCCGTTGCAATAATATCGAGCCTCATTCATCTGGCTGCTTTTATCGGCTATTTGTTAATAAAGCAATTTGTCCCAATCGAATAAGACGGCTATCCATAGTCGCCTCACCGTTCTATTTTTTTTAGTCCTATTTTCCAAAATCGATAAGGAAACCTCTTATGAATAAACAAATCATCCATGATCGTATCGATAGCCTGCGTCAGACTCTGATTGCACAAGACCTAACCGCGATTATCGTACCGTCTGCAGATCCGCATTTGTCTGAATACTTACCAGAGTATTGGCAGGCAAGACTATGGTTATCAGGGTTCACCGGTTCAGTCGGTACGTTGGTTGTGACCTCGGACTTTGCTGGCCTGTGGACTGACAGTCGCTATTGGGTACACGCCGCCGATCAATTAAACGAAACTGGAATCCGCTTAGAGAAACTTGCGCCCAGTCAGCCGAACCACATTGATTGGTTAGCTGAGCGTCTGCAAGAAGGCGATAGCGTTGCCGTTGATGGCAATGTGTTGTCTATCGCTGAGCAAGATCGACTATTAGATGCGTTTGACGCTCATGATATTACGTTGATTACTGATCGTGATGTCTTGTCAGAAACATGGACGGATCGTCCAGCGTTGCCAGCCGCTAATTTATACGTACACGACGAGTCGTTTATTGCGCAGTCTGCGACATCGAAACTTGCAGCTGTGCGCGCAGGTATGGCAGAAGCAGGGGCAACGCATCATTTACTGTCGAGCTTAGATGATATTGCTTGGCTCACCAATCTGCGCGGCGCTGATGTCGATTATAATCCTGTGTTTTTAGCGCATATGCTAATTAGCGAAGACAGTGCAACGTTGTTTGTTGATAATAATAAAGTCAGTGCTGACATTGCCAAAATTTTAGAAGATAGCGGTATCACACTGGCTGATTACGAGTCTGTGCAGGATGCATTGAGTACGCTGACACCAGAGGACTTGTTGTTATTAGATCCAAGCAAAGTGGCGGTAGGTACGTTATCAAAAATAGTAGATGATGTGGGCTTCATTGAGCAAATGGCGCCAAGTACTTTATTAAAGTCTGTGAAATCTGATGCTGACATTAATCATGTACGTGAAGCCATGCGCCAAGATGGGGCGGCACTCTGTGAGTTTTTTGCCACGTTTGAGCAACGCCTTGCGGCAGGTGAGCGTCTGAGTGAGCTGGATGTTGATAGTATGCTGATTGAGGTACGTAGTCAGCAGCCACACTATGTCTCGCCAAGTTTTCCAACCATCGCAGGTTTTAATGAAAATGGCGCCTTGCCGCATTACCGTGCGACGCCAGAAAAATTCAGTTATCTTGATGCGAATGAAGGCGATGGCGGCTTATTGCTGATTGACTCAGGCGCTCAATATCAAAATGGCACGACTGACATCACTCGCGTGGTCGGAATCGGACACGTAAATAGCGAGCACAAACGTGACTTTACCACGGTATTAAAAGCGCATATTGCCTTGGCACGTGCTCATTTCCCTGATGGTATCGCTTCACCGCTAATCGATGCGATTTGCCGTGCGCCATTATGGCAGGCACAGATGGATTATGGCCACGGTACTGGCCACGGTGTTGGTTATTTCTTGAATGTCCATGAAGGCCCACAAGTCATTGCTTATAGTGCCAGTACCCCAAAAGAGCGTGCGATGAAAGTCGGCATGATTTCAAGTAATGAGCCGGGTCTATATCGTGAAGGCAAGTGGGGCATTCGTATCGAAAACTTGGTCGTCAATACGCCAGTGGCAAACCCCACTGAGACAGAATTTGGTGATTTCTTGAACTTTGAAACCATCACTTATTGCCCAATCGACACACGTTTGATTGAGCCGTTATTGTTGGATCAAGTAGAGATTGACTGGCTCAATGAATACCATAGTCAAGTGTTTGCAGAGCTAAAAGATCGCGTTGATGGTGCTGCGCTTGAGTGGCTGACTGAGCGTACGCAAGCCATCTAAAAACAAGTTGTCTAAAATAAAACGACTTGTTTTGTGAAATTCATTTTTGCAATAATAAAGAAAGCCCCGTCATTCATTGACGGGGCTTTTTCGTATGCAACGTTTGGTGTCTCAAGGTTTAACTATTTTAGAAAGATATATAGTACCAATCAAGCACTAACCATTAATGACTATTTTTCTTAGCAACTTCTTCATTACCCGCTGATGTACCTTGCTCATTTAAATGCTGAGTCATCTCGGCACGTAACCAAGATTTTAAGTTTTCAGACATCAGCATCATCTGATCGCTTAGATAGTCATCAATCTGCATTTCTAACTCACGGATTAACTCTTGATGCGTGGCACTCAATTTTGCATCTTTTACGGCCAAGCTGATCGCTGCACTGGCTTTAGAATTAACCGCCTTAATACTGTGATCATTTTTAATGTGTTTATCATGGTGAGTATTGTCAACACTGCTACTGCCAATAGCATTGGCATGTTCGCTAATGGTTTTATTATCAGAGCTGCTTTCGATAGAAGTGCTTTCAGAACTGGCTTTTGCGGTACTACTATTTACGGTACTACTATTTACGGTACTACTAATAGTAGTAGGGCTGTCCGCGTTTATATTACCAATAGCGGCGCCTGCTTCATCGCCGTTATTTTTCTCACTGGCTGACTGTGCATCTTTCTCTTGTTTTTTCTGCGCAGCTTCTGTTTCTGCATAAAGTCTGGCTTCTTCTAACTTAGCTATCTCTTTGCGCTTAGCGTCTTCTTCGGCTTGTTTTTTTTGTTCTTCTTCTAAACGTCGTTTTTCAGCCGCTTGCTCTTGCGCTTGTTTGTCGGCAATCGCCTTAGCAATTGCTTGCTCAGCCTCATGATTTTCATACAGTTCATCGACATGAGTATCTAAATCATGGGTATGAAACACAAAGCTTTCAAATGGCGTATCATTTTGCAGTAGGGTGGTGATGTCTTTTAGCTCTTGGGTGATGGCTGCGCGAATAGGTTCGGGCGCACACGTCCAGCGCTGGTAAAACTGATGAGAAAATGAGTAGCTTGACATGGTATCGTCCATAAATGTTCCAAAAATTACCCCTTATCATACGCAAGTACGATAAGGGGCTGCAAGTGGACAAACGTAGCAAATCTGACGCCAACGTTACAACGACTTGCGTTGCAAACTTTTATAGGTTAGTGACTGATAGGCCAGCGCGCAAATATCAATGAGCCATTAGTACCGCCAAAGCCAAAGCTATTGGATGCGGCATACTGTAGATTGTCAACTTTACGCGATTGGTTGGCCACATAATCGAGGTTACAGTTGTCCTCAACATTTTCCAAGTTAATGGTTGGTGGCACATGTTGATGCTGTAGGGCGAGTACGGTAAATATGGCTTCAACACCACCCGCAGCACCCAGCAAATGACCCGTCATAGATTTGGTTGAGCTCACCAATATACTGTCTTTTACTGGTGCAAACACGGTTTCAATAGCAATCGATTCAGCAACATCACCTGCTGGTGTGCTTGTGCCGTGTGCGTTGACATAACCAACAGCGGAAGGATCGATACCTGCATCATTTAAAGCATTGCGCATGGCTCGTGCTGCCCCATTACCATCTTCTGGCGGGGCAGTAATATGACTGGCGTCATCACTCATGCCAAAGCCAACCAGTTCAGCCAGTATCGTCGCACCGCGTGCTTTGGCGTGGGCAAGGCTTTCTAATACCACCATACCCGCACCATCACCAAGCACAAAACCATCACGGTCTTTATCAAATGGACGTGATGCTTTGGTTGGCTCATCATTACGAGTCGACAGCGCATGCATGGCACCAAAGCCTGCCATACCAAGTGGGCTTGAGCCTTTTTCACTACCACCAGCCAGCATAACATCCGCATCGCCATAAGTAATCAAACGGGCTGCCAGACCCATAGCGTGTGTGGCAGTCGTACAGGCGGTCGCTGTCGCAAGATTGGGGCCTTGTAAAGTATGCTTAATCGCTACCAATCCAGCGGCCATATTTACAATAGAGCCTGGAATGATAAAGGGAGATACTTTGGTAGCGCCTTTTTCGCGCAGCATGTCGCGACTGCTTTCGATGGTTTGAATACCGCCAATACCTGACCCTAAGATAATGCCAAAACGCTCTTGATCTACCCCTTTTACAGGGCTGTTATCCGCGCTCACCTCATCGATAAATCCGGCGTCTTTTAATGCCATGGCCGAGGCAGCAATACCATAATGGATAAAATCATCATAGCGGCGTGCGTCCTTGGCACTCATGTATTGCTTGGCATCGAAGTCCTTAACGACGCCTGCAATTTGCGCACGATAGTTTGCAGCATCAAAGTGGGTAATGGTGGCAATGCCGCTATCACCATTAAGTAGGCTTGCCCATGAGCTATCTACGTCTAGACCAAGTGGGGTAATGGCGCCCATACCTGTGACTACCACTCGCATATCGTCAGTGCGTTCGTAGTGTGGTGGCTTATGACGCATTTTATGGTTCGGTGCAGCGGCAGTATCGTTTGCAGCTTGCGCGGTGGATGAACTGTCGTGTTGGCTCATGCGATATATCCTGTACTTACGAGTCCTAAGAGGAGGGCATTTCAAAATTCATTATAAAACACATAGGTGCACGTATGTAAACTAAAATTTGACCAATCAGGCAAAACACACTTGCCCCAATACCACGCCTTTACTTGCTCCCGTTACCGCTGGCAAGTTACCCGTTTCACCCATTAATGTTTGTCTTGCTAGCCATGCAAATGCGACCGCTTCCACCCAAGTGGGATCGAGTCCTAAGCTTGCCGTGGTCTCTACTGTACAATGCGGTAAATGCGTTTGCAGACGTTTGATTAAATAGTCGTTAAGCGCACCGCCACCGCACACATAGACGGCACTAGATTTTAGCCCGTCTTTATTTAGGAATTGTTTGATTTGTACGCTAGCACTAATGGCTGTCAGCTCGGTCAACGTTGCTTGCACATCAGCAGATGAGTAGCGAATATTGGCAGACGCTTGGTCGAATTTTTGTAGCTCATCCTGTAGCCATGGTAGGTTAAAGTCTTCACGGCCAGTACTTTTAGGATAAGATCGCGCAAAAAACGGATGTTCTAAAAACTGATTAAGCAGCGGCTCCACGACTTGCCCTGACTGCGCCCATGTGCCACCATCATCGTAATCTTTATCGGTATGCAATGCTGTCCATGCGTCCAATAATAAATTGGCAGGGCCGGTATCATAACCAACAATATCACCAACGACATCATTTGCTGGCTGATGATTCGAGTCTTCATGAGCAATGGCTGGCAAGACCGTTATATTGGCAATACCGCCCAAATTTAATAATACACGCGTGTTATCAGCTGTGGCAAATAGTGCTTGATGAAATGCTGGTACTAATGGTGCACCTTGTCCACCAACCGCCATATCACGGCGTCTGAAATCACTGACGACACTGATACCAGTACGCTCAGCGATAATATTGGCATCGACGAGCTGCAAGCTAAAGCCCATCTGCGGACGATGGCGTACGGTTTGCCCATGACAACCAATGGCCAGAACAGCCTCTACATCTGTATTTGCTTGCTGCAATAAGTTATTGACCACGTCGCTGGCAAACTCAGCATATTCACGACTTGCCCAGCCGAACCAGTCCAATTCGCTGTTTGGTTCATCCGCTTCTGGTGTTAATTCATCCACACCATTGGGCTGGCAAAGTGCCAACAAAACCTCACGTAAACGCGTTGGGAAGTCTTGACTGTATGTCGCAAGCAAGCGCATGGGTTGCTGCGTCTCGTTTTTACTATCAATCTTGTCATCAAACTGACAAAGAACGGCATCCATACCATCCAAGCTCGTCCCTGACATCATACCGATATACAAGCCATCATCAAAGTTTTCAAACACGGTTTGTTCGAGCGCTTCGGTTAGCGTTGCGTAATTTAAGTCGTCACTATTATTCAAATAAGTATCTAAGTAATCATCTGACGGGTTATCTAATTCATTATCTAAACTTAAATCTGTATGAGTATTATCAGGAGTATCAGTCATTGATGCGGGCTTGGTCATGGCAATTTACCTTAAAAAACGCTAGTATATCTGCCAAATTCTAACATTTTTTGACGGCTACGCGATTTTAAATAGTCCACGTGCCTTTACCCTTTAATAAAGACAATAAAGAGATAATCATGACGACGCAAACCTACACTCTAGAAGAACAGCTTGCCCTTATCCAGCGCGGCACGCAAGAAATCCTATCGGAAGAAGATTTGATTGCTAAGCTTAAACTGAACCGTCCATTGCGTATCAAAGCAGGTTTTGATCCCACTGCGCCCGACTTGCACTTGGGTCACACGGTTTTGATCAATAAGCTCAAGCACTTTCAAGATTTGGGTCATGAGATTTATTTTTTAATTGGTGATTATACTGCCAAGATTGGCGATCCTTCTGGTAAGAACAGCACACGTCCGCCATTGACTGATGAGCAAATCAAAGCCAATGCGACCACTTATGCCGAACAAGTCTTTAAAATTTTGGATAAAGAAAAAACCCGCGTGGTCTT
The DNA here is from genome assembly GCF_000471625.1 of Psychrobacter aquaticus CMS 56. Lineage (GTDB taxonomy): Bacteria > Pseudomonadota > Gammaproteobacteria > Pseudomonadales > Moraxellaceae > Psychrobacter > Psychrobacter aquaticus. Next base: position 6,947 of record NZ_AUSW01000006.1, on the reverse strand, counting down.
TAACTCCGAATGGTTTAATGACATGTCAGCCGCTGATATGATTCAGCTTGCCAGCCAACAAACAGTCTCGCGTATGCTTGAGCGTGATGATTTTTCTAAACGTTATGCGTCGCAAACGCCCATTTCTATTCATGAATTTCTCTATCCATTGGTGCAAGGCTATGATTCTATTGCGCTAAAAGCCGATGTGGAGCTTGGTGGTACCGATCAAACTTTTAATTTGCTTATGGGTCGTACTTTGCAAGGTCGCTACGGTCAAGAGTCGCAAGTATGTATTACCGTTCCAATTCTAGAAGGGCTGGACGGCGTCAATAAAATGTCTAAATCCTTAAATAACTACGTTGCAATTCATGATGCACCAGGCACGATGTACCAAAAACTTCTATCGATGCCAGATACTTTAATTCGTCGTTATTTTGAATTTTTAAGCTTTAAGCCGATGGAAGAGATCGAAGTCTTAATGGCAGAGATGGAAGGCGGCCGCAATCCACAAGAAATCAAACGTATTTTGGCCGAAGAGTTAATCGAGCGTTTTCATGATGCTGATGCCGCTGCCAATGCACACAAATCAGCCGGTAATGTGCTTGCTGATGGCGAATTGCCTGTTGATTTACCAGAAGTGACGTTAACGCTTGAGGATGGTCAAGAGTCGTTGTTTATCACACAGATACTAAACCAAGCAGGTTTGACTAAGAACAGTGCTGCGGCGAAAGATATGTTAAAACGTAATGCGGTAAAAGTAGATGGCGAAGAAGTCAATGCAGGTTTTAGTTTAACGTCAGGTCAGACAGTCGTCATTCAAGCAGGCAAAAAGGCGTATGCAAAAGTGACGGTGGGGTAGTCAACATGAATAAACTAGAAGAGCTGGAGAAGCTGAAAATAGAGGTTCAGAATCTGGAGCGTGGCTATACTAATAAAAGAGAAGCTCTTCTACTTAAAGCAGGAGTAATAGTAGATAATTTTTTTGAAGGTAAGAAAAAGTATCACGATGTTTTAAATTCCACTAATTTCTATTTTAGAGGTTTTAATTCTGGAGGGAACAATACAACTAAAGAGCAAATGTGGAATAGTGGTAAAAATAAGCTTATTGGTTTAATAGATACTCTAATTTACGATTTAGAGGTTTCTAAAGGTTCGCAAAAAGAGGATCAAATTATTCAAACAAACTTTAGTGATAAATTGAAAGTCTTTATCGTTCACGGTCATGATGATGGTGCTAAAGAGACAGTAGCCAGATTTGTCGCCAAGCTTGGATTTGAGGCTATTATTCTTCATGAACAAGCTAATTCAGGCTCTACCATTATTGAGAAATTAGAAAAACACACTGATGTTGGTTTTGCTATTGTGCTTTATACCGCATGCGATATCGGTGGCGTAAAGTCTGAACCGAATAACCTAAAGCCACGAGCAAGACAAAATGTCGTATTCGAGCATGGACTTTTAATTGGCAAGATTGGTAGAGAAAATGTAGTAGCGTTAGTAAAAGAAGATGTTGAAACCCCTGGTGATATTTCAGGCATGGTTTATGAACCTATGGATATAGGCGGAGCTTGGAAGTATAGAATCGCTAGAGAAATGAAAAGCTCTGGCTATGATGTCGATATGAATAAAATTGACTAATTGGAGTTGATAATGACTGAACCAAACGTACCTCAAGGCATTTACCGCCATTATAAAGGTAGCCTTTATCAAGTACTTCATACCGCACAGCATTCAGAGACTGAAGAGTCGTTAGTCGTGTATCGTTGTCTTTATGGTGAATATGGCGTTTGGGTGCGACCTTTAAGCATGTTTGCTGAAACGGTCACAGTTGACGGCAAAGACGTAGCAAGATTTGAATTGATTAAAACGTTGGCTGATTAGTGCTAAGTTTTTGCTAAATAGCTCGAGCAAATAAAAAAGCGACTTTTGGAGTCGCTTTTTTATTGTTATCTAAACCTTGTTATCCAAAAAATCCTTTAATACCTTATAAAACCTAATAGGCTCATCCAGCGGCACCGCATGACCTGAGCGCGGCAAAACAATTTCGTGAGCATTGGGAAGCATCTGCGTGATTTTTTGTTGCCATATTGGGTCGTATAGTTTGGAGCGACCGCCGATGAGATTAACTACCGGAATCGTAACGTCTTCTATTATTGTCCGAAAATCATAGGGCAATGCCAAATAGGCTTGTAGGCAGCGCATTTTATGTTGCCACGTACTGTGGTCATAAAATACCAATTTATGATCTTTTTGATGGGTCAATATTTGTACGATGGCCTTTGAGCGCGGACGATTCACGGATAATAAGGAAAACAAACGTTCGACATCTGTGACGCGACGTTTAAGAGCAAAAGGCAAGTGCGTAAAGCTATCAAGCTTGGCATACGGCAGTGTCATGTCTACCACCTCATGAAAGATATCAAACATCTCTTGTTGCTGTTTTCCAAACAGCCCACCTTGCCAATCCACTTGATTATGAATCACAGGGCTTTGATCTATATTCATATAGCGACTAACTCGTGATGTACCAAAACGCTCAAAATACGCCCACATCACGAGTGCGCCCATTGAGATAGCGGCGACTGGTAGCGACTCTACGTGACGAGTCATACAGATTTTTTCAATCACAGTATTAACATCATCGGCATACTGACGCACAAAATCAAACTGAGTGAGCTTGATATCTTTTGCCGCGCCAAATCCTCGAAAATGCGGTAAGTAAAACTCATACTTATCTATTAACGGTAGGATAAAAGGCAAAAACTCACGCGCATCCATCCCATACGCATGTAGTATCATGACGGGTTGACCGTTGCCAATGACAGATACCGGCAATAGCGTACCATCAGCCAGTGCCACATTTAGCGTCTGTAATTGATAATGCCTTGGTAAAGAAAGGAGGTTTATTTTCATAAGGTGATATCGCTTTGGTTTATCGATCTATAGTGATTTCAGTATAAAAATTTATACCATTTCCGCGTCGGAATATCATGTATCTGTTTTCTTGAGAATCGACCTATCTTGGGCAAAATATATCATGGCAAAATTCTCTATACTCTGAATGAAAGACTGTTATATTAAAACAGTCACATGACCATAGTATAGAAGTTGGCTGATGGTACAAATAGTGGTTGTGATATTTGATGACTGACAAGGATATCGGCGCATGAATCAATCGACATTACCATTACTTGATAGCAGCTTGTATCCACAAGTTTGGCAGCAGCAGACGTTTATCACTCCGCAAACACTCTTAAAGGCGATGCTCACGACTGACCTTATCCCAGATGCACCTGCTTTTACCCAGCAGTTGCTAGCAAATGACACGTATCAAGAATGGGTTAATAGCACGGTATTTGGACGTTACCTTCATCGTAATTTTACGGCGTTTTATCAGCAAACAGAAGACAGCTTTAACACGGATATGCCTACCTTATTTCGGCAAGAATTAATGCGTCACGCCCAGTATTTACCATTGGAGCAGACAGTGTTTTTTGCAGGAGACTTATCCAAAAGCATTCGGCAAACCAAGATTTTAGTCACAACCGTCAATCCCGCTACCGCGATCATTAATGCCCAGAAAATAGCTGAAAACATAAAAACATCTCATTCAGCGACTATTGTGAATCATGTAAAAATCGTCGGCAAACAAGTATTGGGATTTCCAATACGCCACAATAAACGCACTAGCGAGCGCCTGCGTAATGAAGTACTGATTTTAGATTTTCAGGACTTGCGTTTGGTCAATGAGATAAAAATTGAAAATATAAAAAAAAGCAATGTAGATCACTCTATACTGCTTCGGTTTTATGAGCTACGTTGATGAGACAGAGTGATATAGTCGGTTCGATTTAAAAAGACTAAAAGGTTGCTGGGCTGAATTGTTCGAAGCCTCTGTCTGCAACGGCACAGCAAGCGAGAACAATCAGCCCAGCAAAAAGCTTGTTTTTCGCCCCCTTTTTTATCTTTAACTGATTATAGACTACGAATCGCGCTTAGCAACCGTCAAACCATTATAGGTTTGCGCCACTGGCATCACTTCCAAACGATTGACGTTAACATGCGCTGGCGACTCGATAAGCCATAATAAAATGTCGCCAATATCTTCGCCTGTCATGGTTTTAAAGCCATCATAAACTTTTGCGGCCTTATCATCGTCACCATGATAGCGCACGTTGGAAAACTCCGTACCTGCAACAACACCTGGCTCAAGGTTAGTGACGCGCACTTGTGTACCAAGCAGATCCGCCCGCAAGTTTAAGCTAAACTGTTTTACAAAAGCTTTGGTCGCACCGTAAACATTGCCACCATAGTACGGCCAGTTGCCCGCAATCGAACCTACGTTAATAATATAACCGCTGTCACGCGCTACCATCGCTGGCAAGATGGCATGGGTCAGTGCCATCAAACCTTTAATATTGGTATCGGTCATGCGCATCCAATCATCGAGACTGGCCTTATGCGCAGGTTCTGTACCGAGTGCTAGCCCTGCATTGTTGACCAAGACATCAATTTGGTTAAAGCCATCAGGTAAGTCAGCGATGATTTGCGGAAGAGAGGCAGTATCACTCACATCCATAACGACAGGTAAAAAATTATCGCCTAAGGTTTTTGCCAGTGCATTAAGTTTATCGATACGTCTCGCACAACCAATGACGCGATGACCTTTTGCCACTAAACGTTCAGCCAGTGCTTTACCAAACCCAGCACTAGCGCCTGTAATCAATACGTTCATTATCTATCCTTATCCTTGAGGCTGTATATTTATACCAGTTCAGCGTTGAAATATAATGTATCTGTTTTATTTAGAATCGATCATATCACCTGAAATACTGCTAGTTACTTATTTAATAATTGCTTGCCAAAAATTTTATCACCTGCATCACCAAGACCCGGAATGATATAGCCATGCTCATCCAAATGACTGTCTAGCGCGGCGGTATAAATGGTTACGTCAGGATGCGCTTCGTTAACCAAACGTACGCCTTCAGGAGCGGCAACCAAAACCAATGCTTTAATGTTAGTACAGCCATTTTTCTTCAGCATTTCAATGGTTGCTACCATTGAGCCACCAGTCGCGAGCATTGGGTCAATAATGAGCGCTGGGCGTTTGTCCATGTGACTGACGAACTTTTCAAAGAAAGGTACCGGCTGCAACGTTTCTTCATCACGTTGTAGACCCACGACAGAGATTTTTGCGGTAGGAATCAAGTCGAGCACGCCGTCCAACATACCAATACCCGCACGTAAAATCGGTACAATCGTCGCTGTCTTACCCATGATTTGCTCACCAGTGATTTCACCACACCAACCTTCCATTGGAAATGTTTCAATTTCAAAGTCACGGCTTGCTTCATACGCCATTAAGCGCGCAAGCTCTTTGGTCAACGTCCGAAATTTATAAGTACTACAGTCTTTTTCGCGCATTAGGCTGAGTTTATGACGGACTAATGGATGATCGATTACCGTAATTTTTAGACCGCTATTTAAGTCACTCATAAGGATTCTCTTAATTTTTGGGCTAATGCTTGCGCAGTTATTGCGGTTGCTATTAGTATAAAAGATACAAACACTTACTGCACTTTAACTCTAGGTTGGCACATAAATAGTAAGATTAACGCTCTGATAACAAAGTAAGCCAAATGCATTTATAACAGGATTGGTTTTATTTAAGTCAATTGTATTTGGCGATAGTCAGGTCAATATACAAAACAGTCCCGTATCATAATATTATGTATCCATTTTACTCAGTATCGACTATATATAACGTCATTCAAGTGAAGCAGTGTTTAGGCCTGCTATGATACCAAAAAAACCCCTTTTCTGATGAAGAATATCATGACCATACAACCAGCTAATGCCGAAAATAACGCGAACCAAGCGGATAATCAGTTTATATTGTCTGAAACAAGAGCCGCAGCAGTAGAAACTCATCCGTTCCCACCTGTTTTACCGCCCAATGCCACCGTGATGATGATGGGGACGTTTCCACCGGCTGCTGATAAATGGGCGATGTCCTTTCATTATCCTAATTTCTACAACGATATGTGGCGTATTTATGGACGCGTGTTTTTTGACGATGCCGATTATTTTAGAGTAGGGGAAGAGAAGCGTTTTGATCCTGAACGTATTCGTAACTTTATGTTTGAGCGCGGTATCGCTTCTTGCCCAACGGTGAAGCAAGCCATTCGCGAGACGGGCAACGCCTCTGATAAAAACTTAACCGTAGTGACATCAGTTGATTTAGACAATATCTTGCCGCAAGTGCCAAAGGTGCAGACACTTTTTACCACGGGCGGTAAAGCAACAGAGGTGTTGATGAGTTTGCTTGCAACACCACCAGCCAAATCTAAATACCCTAAGACCAATCAAAGTATGGCGTACCCTTATCAATGGCAAAATGCAGACAGTCATCAAACCACTGATGTAAACGATTTAACCTTATATAGATTGCCTTCTACCTCACGCGCTTATCCGTTAGCGTTAGACAAAAAAGTCGCGGCCTATAAAGATTTCTTTAAAAAAATAGGTAAGTTATAGATAGATAGATAGATAGATAGATAGATAGATAGATAGATAGATAGATAGTGGTCGTGCAACTTGTGTCTATAGAAAATTGCTACAGAGACAAGCTATAGTGAGTTCAGTATAAAAATGAGTCAGAAAAACTGGAATGCTTATCTGTAAACGAGAAGTTTCGTAGCATCGAGACTGCGAAGGCACAGCAAGTGAGAAAAGTTTATTCCAGTTTAGCGTTGAAATATAATGTATCTGTTTTATTTAGAATCGACTATATAAAAGAGAAAATTGACGTTAATAAACCCAAACACTCGATAAGCGACCACGTTTAAAAATAAATTCAAACATATGGAATAGCTAACTCATTGAAAGATAGTTAGTATTTTCAATCAACCGAAATAAACTGCTAAATCCTTCAATAATCACTTGACCGGTTTCCAGAAGTG
>NZ_AUSW01000005.1 GCF_000471625.1 Psychrobacter aquaticus CMS 56 | reverse complement strand
ACTGCCACAGGCGATGCCGTGAACCTCGGTCAGCTACAAGCCGCAAGCAGTGCTGCTGATACTAAAACAGATGCGTTAGGAGTGAGCACAGCAACCAATTTAGGTGGCGGCGCAACTTACACTGCGGCGACTGGCACAGTAAGCGCACCTATTTATACCTTAAATAACGGCAATAATGATGCGACCACTACTGACTTTAATAACGTAGGTAGTGCACTGGGTAACTTAGATGGTCGTACGACTACCAATACCAGCAACATCGCCAACGTTCAAGCACAAGCGAACCAAGGCTTTAACATCCGCGCAGCGGGCAGTAAAGCTGACAACGTTCAATTGGGTGAAACTGTTGACTTTACCAACACTGATGGCAACCTAATGGTCACCAATGATGGCGCTAATGGTATCAACTACAACCTAGCAGAAAACATCGACCTTGGTGTAAATGGTAGTATTAGAACTGGCAATACCACAGTCAATAACGCTGGTATAACTATCTTAAACGGTCCAGTTGACACCGTTATGCTTGGTAGAAATGGACTTAATAATGGTGGTAATAGAGTCACCAACCTAGCTGATGGTATCGCAGCAGATGATGCCGCAACCTTTGGCCAAGTAACAACTTTAGGAACTAGCACAGCAGCCAACCTAGGTGGCGGCGCAGCTTATACTAAGGCGACTGGCACAGTAAGCGCACCTACTTATACCCTAAACAACGGCAATAATGATGCGACCACCACTGACTTTAACAACGTAGGTAGTGCACTGGGTAACCTAGATGGCCGTACGACTACCAATACTAGTAATATCGCTGACTTAGCATCTGGTAAGACAGGTCTGGTTCGTCAAGACAACGGAACAAGTATAATCACCGTTGGGGCTGCCACTGGCGGTACAGCTGTTGACTTCTCTAATTCAGTAGGCGCAAATCGTCAGCTGACAGGAATTGCTAGTGCTGGTGACTACACAGTAGCTGGTAATGCCAATAATGCTGTGAATGCAGGTGACTTAAATACAGCAGTTGGTAGTATTGAGAGCACAGTTACCGATAAGGGCTTAACTTTCGCAAGTGATCGCGGTGTTAATGTTAAACGCAAGCTTGGTGAAACGCTCACTATTACAGGTGGTGAAACAGATGCCGCTGCACTAGCAAGTGGTAACAACGTAGGCGTATCAACCAATGCAACGAATGATGGTCTGCTTGTACAGCTTGCTAAAGACATCGACCTTGGTGTAACTGGTAGCGTTAGAACGGGTAACACCGTCACCAACAATATGGGCGTTAGAATTGACGATGGCACAGGCAACCTTACAGCTGTGACAGCAACAGGCACTAACGTCACTAACGGCACCAACACCAGTAACTATGGCGCCAATGGC
>NZ_AUSW01000004.1 GCF_000471625.1 Psychrobacter aquaticus CMS 56 | reverse complement strand
TGGTTTGAGATGAGGGTCAAGTGTGAATCTATAAATAATATAATTTATTTTCTTCTATTTGTCATTTGTCTAGATAACCGTTTGTTTTACTTATCAATTAATTGTTCTGCACGTTTAAGTTTTTTAGCATCAATCATTTTATAGTGAGCTATAGTGGTGTTTATCTTTAAACATCTATAAAAAAAGGAATTCACCGCTCGGCAAATTCCTTAAATATAGCTAATGGCCAGTCTTACATTTTTACTTTAACCGTAGTCACGATACCTGACAGCGCATAAATAATGCCGATGGCTAAAATACCTACTGGTATGTCATAGAGCACGATACTCATAATCAATACGCCAATGATAAGAACGACAAAAGGGACTTTCTTTTTATCAAACTCTTTAAAGCTATAGTACTTAACGTTACTGACCATCAGCAAACCACAAGTCACGACCCAAGCGGCAAATAAAAACATCACTGCTGTATCGTATTGCCCTATCCACTCGTTGTGATCAATGGCAACCATAACAGCAGCCGTCACTAAAATTGCAGCCAATGGACTGGCCAAACCAACAAAGTATTTTTTATCGACTGTAGCCACTTGCACATTGAAACGTGCCAAGCGAAATGCCCCGCAAGCCGTGAAAACAAAAGCGCAACCAAGACCGATACGGCCTAATGGCTGTAAGGCAAAACTATAAATCAAAATCGCTGGCGCAACACCAAACGCTAACATGTCCGCTAACGAGTCATATTGCTCACCAAAGGGGCTTTGCGCATTGAGCATACGCGCAACGCGACCATCAGCACCATCGAGGATAGCGGATAAAAAGATAGCCAAAGAGGCTTTATAAAACTCGCCTTGCGTACTCGCTAAGATCGAATAAAAACCAGACAATAAGGATAAAGTTGTAATCAGATTGGGTGCTAAATACACACCTCGACTGACCACCCGCTTGCCTTCAGCAACCTCTGCTTCAATCACCTCAAAGGTCAAGCCATCATAACTGTCATTATCCGCCAAGCGAATATTGAACTCATGCTCATCAACAAAAGGCGGCTGGGTTGCGGCAGTGTCTTGCAACAACCGATCGTTTAAAGGGACGTCATTTGCTTGGCTTTTGGGTGGTTGCTCGTTGGTCATCTTAATATCCTTACTTTACCGGTATTTTATTCATTGACCCTGTCGTTTATTGAGCTAACTATTCGCCAACGAGCCAGCGCACATTGGTGGCACTGTCAGGCGTTAAGTCTGGAGCATCCGCCACTTTCAGAGCAGGCTGTAAAAAGCGTAATATTTCGCGTGCATGATTATCAAACTGCCAAGGTGGATTGATAACGAGCAAACCTGTGCCATTAAGACCAACGGCGACATCGTTTGGATAAATATTCAGCTCGCATACCAGCTGACGTCTCATCTCAGTACGCTTAAGCTTTTTGTAAAATAGCTCTACCGCTTCAACGTTTTTGATAGGAAACCAAAGCGCATAGGTGCCTTGTGGCCATTTATTATAAGCCGCCACGAGCAGGTTTATCAGGCGGGTAAAGTCTTTATGCTCTTGCTCATAAGGCGGATCAAGAAAAATTAGACCGCGTTTCTCTTTTGGTGGAATAACGGCGGTAATACCTTCAAAGGCATCACGATGCTGTATACCAATGGGTAACTTGTGCAACTGATAATTTAGCGCATCATATTCGCTGGCTTTGGCTTCAAAAGCTTCACCGCGTACGCCAGCATCAGGATTTTTCTCGATATGATGGGCAACCCACCAAGGAGAACCAGGGTAGACTTTATTGTCGTAAGTGAAACGGGCTTGTTTAATGCCTTCCATATAATCTTTGACAGCGGCTGGCGCCTTATCGGTATCTACCTGTAGTAAAGCTTGGATACCCCCTTTGGCCTCTCCTGTCTTGCGGGCTTCTTCACTACTCAGTGAATACAGTCCACGACCGCCATAAGCGTCAAGCACATAAAAAGGTTTGTTTTTTTGCCCCAATTGATTGAGCAGTTGTACCAATAAAATGTGTTTAACCACATCAGCAAAGTTACCAGCGTGGTAGGCGTGTTTATAGTTCATAATCTCAAAAGTTTAAATAAGAAAAATTACATCTATGGTAGCATAGGCTGCGTAAAAGATAATGTGGTTTTGGTAAATGCTTTCAATAAAAACGCATCGATTGACTGCATATTGACAGCTGATTAAGAATAATGAGATGAAATGACACAGATTATTAGCAACTTGAATGTGACAGAGTTGATCCTCGATAATCCGATAGGTGAGGATAATCCACCATTACTGTTCCCTAGCAATCCTAACAATAATCAAAAAATCTCCACTCAGCATGGTTTGCAATTGTCTGATTTTGATATAAATTGGCAAGACAGATTACATGATATTCAGCTGGACAAGTTCGTTAATGATGGCTGGATTGTCATTGACGATGTGTTTGCAAACAAAGCATTGCTCGCCCTGCAAGCAGAAAGTGGTTTTATTGATTATCGTGAGGCAACGCTCACTGCTGGTATCCGTATTAGTGATATTCGCGGTGATAAAATTCGCTGGATTACTGAAAAATTCTTTGCTGGGTTTTATTATCTGCAAAGCATCAATGCGCTTGCCGCTTTATTCAACCGTAGCTTGTTCGCGGGTATTCGTCATAGTGAAGCGCATTATGCTTGCTATCCAGTAGGATTTGGCTATCAATGGCACAGTGACAATCCAGCTGGGCGTGATGAACGTGTTATCTCAGCCGTGTTTTATCTCAACGATGAGTGGGCGACGAGTGATGGCGGCGCATTAGAAATCGTAGATAAACAGGGCGTTCATCATCATGTTATGCCAGTTGCCAATAGATTGATAATATTTGATAGTGATTTGCAACATCAAGTACAAATCGCTCATCGCCAGCGCTACTCTATCGCCACATGGATGCGCCGTGATGGTTTGGTGCCATTTGTTGACGAAAACAGTTAAAACACTATTTACCAAAACTCTAAAATCGACTTTATATATAAAAGGTTTATTCATGTCTGACTTTAATAAGCAAGCGACCCATCAGCAACAAACGCTAGATCTAAGTATCGCCTTACTTGAGCGCCCTTCCGTCACGCCAGATGATGATGGTTGCCAAGATATATTGTCAGCGCGCTTGCAACAAGCAGGGTTTGATTGCGAGTTTATGTATTTTGGTGACAGAAAACAAAGCGGCGAGCACGCGGAAGTCAAAAACCTATGGGCACGCCGTGGCAGCACTGACCCAGTTATTTGTTTTGCTGGGCATACCGATGTCGTGCCGACTGGTGATGAAAAAAATTGGACGTATCCGCCATTTACCCCGACCATTGCTGATGGTTATTTATGGGCACGCGGGGCGGCTGATATGAAAACAGGTATTGCCGCTTTTACCATCGCCGCCGAACGCTTTGTGAAAAATCATCCTGAGCACAATGGCTCTATTGCCTTTTTAATCACCTCAGATGAAGAAGGCCCTTCTATCAATGGCACCGTCAAAGTCATCGAAACTCTAGAAGCACGCAATGAAAAAATTACTTACTGTCTCGTCGGTGAACCATCAAGCACCGATACGCTAGGTGATATTATCAAAAACGGTCGCCGCGGCTCGTTGGGTGCAGTACTTACGGTGACTGGCAAACAAGGCCATGTCGCCTATCCGCATCTCGCGTCTAATCCTATTCATGCCGCCATGTCAGCGTTAGCAGAATTGACTAATGCCACATGGGATGAAGGCAATGACTACTTCCCGGCAACGTCTTTGCAAATATCAAATATCAATGGCGGTACAGGCGCGACCAACGTCATTCCTGAAACCCTCGAAGTCGTGTTTAACTTTCGCTTTTCGACCGAAACCACGGAAGATGAGCTAAAAGCAAAAACTCATACTATCTTTGATAAGCATTTTAAAGACAGCCATTTTGCCGATAGCAAAGCCAGTTATGCTATCAATTGGAAGTTATCCGGTCAGCCGTTTTTAACACCTGAAGGGAAATTGGTCTCGGCATGTCAAAATGCTATCAAAAAAGTAACCAATGTTGATACGACACTATCTACGTCTGGCGGTACATCAGATGGACGCTTTATTGCACCAACAGGGGCGCAAGTGGTCGAGCTTGGTGTTCGTAATGCAACGATTCATCAGGTCGATGAAAAAGTAGAAGTTGATGAGTTGGGTAAATTAGCACAGATTTATGAGGGGATTTTGGAAGGGTTGTTGTTAGATTAATTTTATTTTCTAATAGTAAAAAGCGCCATCTGATTGAGGTTTGGCGCTTTTTCTGTCATTGTTTTTATTCAAAAAATATAATCTATATATGTAAACTATTCATCTTCTACATAAGATACTGATGAGATAGTACCTGCTCTAGTCAATGTATAAGTCTGCTCCATAGGTTTATAGGGTGCTTCTTTCGCGACCTCTAAAGATAAATTAGAAATTAGACCAAATATCTTATGAGCATACTCTAGACAATCATACTTTCCTCTACTTTCTAAAGATAATTTAGATAGCTCTTTAAACTGGTTAATATATTTATCAAAACTGGTTCTTTTGCTACGTTCACTATACAACTCTGAAGGATTGGCTGGAAGAGGAAATCGAACAGACATAATTTCCTGACCTTCGGGCAATTCTATAAACTCTTGGATTGCATATAGCTGGGAGTTAGCTAAATTAATCGGAGCTGAATGCATAACTAAGTCTCTATACTGTCCTAATTCATATAACCAACCTTCTTTGCCCATTATATTTTTAAGATTGGATTCAAATTCAGTTAGGCTTGCTATTTTTTTAAGACCTTTGAATAACCCGCTTGCAGTAGTGATCTCTAGTCTAGGATTGTTTAAAGATTGCCTAATTGCCTTTTTTAAACCTCCACCACTTGCGAAATTAAAAATGTATTCGCATAAATAGTCTCTCATTATGCCAACATCAAATAGAAAAGAGTGAAACTCCTGATAAACTAAGTCCGTATAACCGTCTTGAAAACGCTGATCTTTCTTGAAGTTTTTACCTAGGTTTCTTGCTTGCAATTGTTGATGATAAGTTAATGAAAGGTTTTTTACTCTGTCATTAATAGTGCCCAACTGAAATTTTATTCTATTTGATAAGTCATATGCCAAACCATCTTTATTATGAAAGGCTGATAGAGTCAATCCACCCCACAAAACTGCTGCATCCCAGTTAGGCCAAATTGATTTTTGTTTGATAAACCCTCTAAACTGCGTTGGTGCTTGACCAGTAAGCTCCATTTGATGAGTTATAAATTCAACACCAATAATATTTAAATTTAATTTGTCTAATGAACCATATAACGCACCAAAGGTATTAATTTTGATTTGGCACACTTTTCCAGCAGTAGTTAGAGGCCACAATCTAACCATATCAGTTTGGATTTCATTTGTAGCTAATATTCCGCCAGCTATATGCACAACCCTGCTACAAGTGGGCCAATCCTCTTTTATAGATCCTTGATCCATTAGACGACCTCAAAACTAATTTATAAAAAACAGTTGAACATATATCGTCAATTCATCTTACTCAATACCAATATAGACATCAACTTGACCGTACTCTAAATTGCCACCGATATAATGCTCAAAATCAACATCAAAAGTTCTTACGTGTTCACAGCTGCGATCATTAAAATATGTCCAAGCCTTTTCCCAAGCATTCATCAAAGTATATGGCATTCTACCTTCTTCAGAGAATACCAAGTACTTGCCTGCAGGAATACTTACTGTCACTACATTTGCAGCATTAGCCACATTTTCATTGTCTGACGACTCTTGCTCGCTGTCCGTTTTCCAACCTGCCACAACATCAAACGCTCCTACTAAATCCTCACTCTCATAGTTATGATAAACACCATAAATATCCTCACCTTCAGGAAGTTGACCCGCGTGATTTTGATAAAACTTTTGCCATAAACGACCCAGCTTAGCGGTTTCTTGGCTAATCTCAGCGTTATTAGTGGTACGAACGCTAATGCCGCTACAAGTTATCGCTTCGGGTAGCTCTTTGATTTGTGACGTCATGATGAGGTATATCCTGTATATTTATAAGTTTTTTTATTTGAGATAATATTAAAATGAGATAGTGCTAAAAATAGCCATTATACCCATTAACACTGCAAAGTTGCTTTAATCTGCTTCATCAATCCAATTCATTTGAATGGCTTCTAAAATGCCTTCATTTGATTTTTGTGGATCGTCATCAAAACCTTCAAGCTCAGTCACCCAGCGATGCAAGTCAGTAAAACGTATGTACTGCGGATCAGTCTCTGGAAACTTCTCATAAAGCTCAATCGCGATGTCTAAGCTGTCTGTCCATTTTAATTTTTGCGGGGTCATCATGGCTCCTTAATTTTTAATCGTTTTGATAGGCACTATCCTACCAAAATTCGCCAAATGATTATAGCGCTGATAATTATATAGCCAAGCGCTTTATCCTTTCACTATTAGTTTTGCCGACTTCACCGCGACTTGATGCTTATTCCATGTGGTGATGACTTCCGTTAGCTGATCGCCTGTCATATCCAGCACCGCAGGCGCACACTGTCCTTTTTTGTTCATCAAAACAAACTTGGTCATGCCAACGCCCATCAGCTGGTTTTTTACAAAAAAATGAGTTTCAAAATACACGTATTTTTTATCCCATCCGACAAGCTTGCTATTTACCGTCATCTTGTCCAAAAATTTGATTTCTTTCAGATAGATCATTTCTTGCATGGCAATAACCCAGTTTAAGGGCTTAATACCTTTTTGATGACAACAGCTCATTAGCCAGCGCGTCACGTTGAGTTCAATAAAAGACAAGTAACGATAGTTGGGCAAATGATCGCGAAAACCCATGTCATGTGGTAATACACGATACTGACGAACAACAGGAGCGGTCAACATCTCGACACTTAGGTATTCACTGACCGATTGCTGTTTTAACTGTTGCTTGAGCAAGCTGACCATAATAAAAAAACGCAGTAGCATATTCATAAACCATTCTCTTATTTCTTCGTATTTATAATTAATGATTATAGTGGGCAATGATATCGGCTTGTCACCCGTTGATAAATGCCACCCACTTTAACGCAAAAAAGCCACCTCAGTGACTTTTTATTGGAAAACGTATTTGAGAGATTAATGACCGGCGCCATTGATACTGCGTACCATTTCCTCTACCATTTTTTTGGCATCGCCGAAGATCATCATGGTTTTGTCCATATAGAACAAGCTGTTGTCTAAGCCTGCATAACCAGTGCTCATTGAACGTTTGATGACCATGATCGTTTGCGCTTTGGTGACTTCTAGAATCGGCATACCAAAGATTGGCGAGGTTGGATCGTCTTTTGCAGAAGGATTCACAACATCATTTGCACCGATAACTAAGACCACATCGGTACTAGCAAAGTCTGAATTGATTTCATCCATCTCTAAAATATCATCATAAGGTACGTCAGCTTCAGCCAATAGTACGTTCATATGACCCGGCATACGACCAGCAACTGGATGGATGGCAAAACGAACGTTAACGCCTTCTTCTTTTAGCAACTCGTACAGCTCTTTTACCGCATTCTGTGCACGGCCCTGTGCCATACCATAACCCGGTACGATGACCACACTACTCGCATTGGCCATTAAGAAGCCTGCATCTTCTGCCGAACCTGCTTTGTAGTTTTTGGGCGCGCCAGTATCCTCGCCTGCTGCCACTGCGGACGTGCCCATACCACCAAACAAGACATTGAGCAATGAGCGATTCATGGCTTTACACATGATATAAGACAAAATCGCACCTGACGAGCCAACGAGCGAGCCTGCAATGATCAGCATCGAGTTACCAAGAGTAAAACCAATTCCTGCCGCCGCCCACCCAGAGAACGAGTTCAATAGCGACACCACGACGGGCATATCACCGCCACCGATTGGCGCAATCCACATCCAGCCAAAGATAACCGCAATCACTGCCATTGCATAAAAAGCTGGTAGCGAATCCGTGACGAAATACACGCCACCGAAACCAATCATTGCAATAAACAATAGCGCTTGGACAGGTTTCACCCAGCCACCGACCAATGTTTTTGCCCAGCTTTTTGCCGCCAATTTACCAAAGGCAAAAACAGACGCTGAGAAAGTAATCGCACCGATAAAGCAACCGATAAATAGCTCGACACGCGCCACAGCCCCATGCTGCTGTTCAGTATGCAATACCGTCGCTAGTGCAATCGCCACCGCCGCCAAACCGACAAATGAATGCATCAACGCAACGGTTTCTGGCATTTGAGTCATCGCGACTGTTTTCGCTTTCCACATACCAACAACAGCACCTAACACCATCGCACCGATAATTAACCAAAGCACTGGCCCTTCTGCCAAAAAGAATGTCGTCACGACGGCAATCGCCATCGCCGCCATACCAAAACGGTTACCACGAATAGCGGTCTTCGGACTAGACAAGCCACGCAAGGTCAGTACAAAGAGAATAGCGCCAACCAAATAAAACCAATCAGCATTTGCCGCAATCATTGTTGAGAAATCATTCATGCGTCGCCTCCAGTTTCTGTTGCATTGGCTTCAAGAGCAGGTGATTTTTTCACTTTAGGTTTGAACATCGAAAGCATACGCTCAGTCACGGCAAAACCACCAAAGATATTGATACTGGCCAAAAATACCGCAAAAGCACCAAGCAAACTGGTCGGTGTAAACATCGATCCATCAATGGTGACTGTCTGTAGCATCGCACCGACGATGACAATACTGGATAAGGCATTGGTTACCGCCATCAATGGTGTATGCAGAGCAGGCGTAACACCCCAAACAACGTAATATCCAACAAAAATAGCGAGTACAAATACCGTAAAAATCGCTACGAATGGTGTGCTACTCATGGCTGCACCAGCTGGCGCGGCCGCTAAAATAGTGGCAATCATCTAATCCTCCTAAAAATTTATTCGTGTCTGGCAAATGTGTAGCACTAAAATACACGGTGACAACATGCATAGTGATAGGTAGTCAAACCCTAGCGTTTGCCGAGGCGTACTTGACTGTCATGTGTCACTGCCAATGCACCTTGAATCTCATCTTCCATGTCTACATTAAGTGCCAATGTAAGTGGTAAGTTAGGTGATGCGTCACTTGCTGAAGCATCGTCATTAGCAGGCGCAATTAATGTCGTGATAAAATTGACAAGGTTATTGGCGTATAAATCTGAAGACTGCGCTGCCAGCATCGATGGGATATTGGCAGCACCAACAATACGTACGCCATTGTCTGTAGTGATGGTTTCATTAGGCACACTGCCTTCAACATTGCCACCCGTTCCAGCAGCCATATCAATCAGTACAGAACCTGCCTTCATTTTAGTGAGTGTTGCTTGATGAACCAAACGCGGTGCTTGACGGCCAGGAATTTGCGCAGTTGTAATGACGATGTCAGCATTGCTGAGCGCTTTATCAACCACGGCAGCTTGGTCTTTGATGTATTGCTCTGATGGTGTCCATGCATAGCCACCCGTGGCTTTGGCCTTTTGTGCTTCATCTTCGCTCATCGGCACATCAAGCCATTTCCCACCAAGGGATTCGACTTGCTCTTTTGCGGCAGGACGCAGATCACTGGCTTCAACCACAGCTCCTAAACGTTTTGCAGTCGCAATTGCCTGCAGACCTGCAACCCCAACACCTAAGATAACCACTTTGGCTGGCTTGACTGTACCAGCTGAGGTCATAAACATTGGAAATGGACGCGAATATTCATTGGCCGCTAGCAATACTGCCTTATAACCCGCAAGGTTGGCTTGTGATGACAAAACATCCATATTCTGTGCGCGTGACAACGTACGAGGTAAGAGTTCCATCGCAAAAGCCGTCGCACCTTTGGCCGCATAAGTGTCCAGCTGAGTGTTACGATATGGGTCGAGCATACCAATGACAATCTGACCAGATGACAAATCATCAGTGGCCTCAGCAGAAAGAGCATTGACGGTGGTAATAACCTGAGACTGTATAATCACCTCGGCGCTACTGTTGGCAATGTCGGCACCTGCAGCCTGATACAACTCATCAGCATAATACGCTGCTTGACCAGCACCCGACTGTATAACGACTTCAAACCCGAGTTTCCGCAATTTTTTGACCGCGTCTGGGGTTAATGCGACACGGCTCTCGCTCGCGACATCTGCACTGACTACACCGATTTTCATACTGTCTCCTTACTCACGTCTAATGACTGTATTTACGTCTCACGACTATATTTACGTCTCATGACTACCTTTAACACCCTCAACGCACATTTAAAAAGCACAGGGGACAAAAAATCTTTGGTCTTAACTGGCTTAAGATAACAACCAAAGATTATCAATTTAATAAATGATAGCTACTTTGCCATCAAGCCTTTTTATTATAGAGACATCATCTGGCAACTTTCATTGCCTAATGATGACGCATAAGTAAAATAAAAAGTTAGGTACTTACACCACACACATAACTTTTATTGTTATATTAAAAATTTTTATTTTTCTGCTAACTTAAATGATTGATTGGATATGGGTTGAAGTTGCCAGTTATAGTCTTTATAACGTTGGCAAACAGCCGATACAGTCTTAAAAAACAAGAAACCCTAACGAGTAAGAAGCGTTCAATCGATGGCTGTCGTATAATAAAAAGCCTTGACACACAAATAGAATGGTCATTAGCTCACGATAAGAAGGAATCAACATGTATTTTTTACTTTCTCCTGCCAAATCTCTGAATGAAACAGACGCTATACCAGTAAATCTAGGCAACCATTACAGTCAACCTGAGTTAATTGAACACTCACAGGCGCTGATGAAAATATTAAAATCAAAAGAGCCAATGGATTTGCAAGCGCTCATGAGCATCTCTGATGATTTGGCTCAGCTCAATGCCCAACGTAATCAGCAATGGCGTTGGAGTAAAGATGAGCCATTTACCAATGACGCATCTGGTAATAAAGCCAAACCTGCTGGTTATTTATTCGATG
Source organism: Psychrobacter aquaticus CMS 56 (assembly GCF_000471625.1). Classification (GTDB taxonomy): domain Bacteria; phylum Pseudomonadota; class Gammaproteobacteria; order Pseudomonadales; family Moraxellaceae; genus Psychrobacter; species Psychrobacter aquaticus. Next base: position 19,941 of record NZ_AUSW01000004.1, on the reverse strand, counting down.
GCGATGTCTATACCGGTCTCGAGATGTATGGTATGGATAAAGACACCGCTATTTATATCAATGAGCATCTAGGTATCTTGTCTGGACTGTATGGCGTATTAAAACCGCTGGATCTTATCCAACCGTATCGACTAGAGATGGGCACCAAACTAAAAAACGAGCACGGTGATAACTTATATGAGTTTTGGGGTGAAGAAGTAACCAATACCATTAATGAGCGTATGGCTGATAGCGAGGATAATGTCTTAATCAATCTGGCGTCAAATGAATACTTCAAAGCGGTGAAGAAGAAAGCACTAAAGGCAGACATTATTACGCCAAGATTTGAAGATGAGAAAAGTGGTACGTACAAAGTGATTAGCTTTTATGCCAAAAAAGCGCGCGGCCTAATGGTCAAATATGCCGCTGATAATAAGCTGACCAATGCTGAACAGTTAAAAGATTTTGATTTAGCAGGTTATTATTACTGTGAAGAGGCGTCTGACGATAAGACGTGGACGTTTAGACGGGATGCGGCGGATCAGTAGTTTTAAAAATATATATCTAATCGCATAAAAAAACCCGATAAGCTCAGCCTATTGGGGTTTTATAGGAGCTAGATACAAAACTGCTATGCTAAGTGCCACAAAAAAAGCGCTGCTATCTTAACGATAACAGCGCTTTCGGTAGTTAAAACACTTTTACTAAAATAGCTATATTTATAGTGAAAAGCATTTTATGGATTGACTGAAGCAGTACGACTAGGCAAACGAGCAAAGATTGTACTTATAGTACATCGAGCGAGGTTAACGACGTCGTACAAATTCAGTCGAGGCATAAATTACATCATGCCGCCCATTCCACCCATACCGCCCATTCCACCGCCAGCACCCATGCCAGACATACCATCATCTTTTTCTGGTAGGTCAGTAATCATGGCTTCGGTAGTCAGCATTAGGCCAGCAACAGACGCGGCGTTTTCTAGTGCTGAGCGAGCAACTTTTGCTGGATCAAGGATACCCATTTCTAGCATATCACCGTATTCACCAGAAGCTGCATTGTAACCATAGTTACCAGTACCGTTCTTCACTTCATTGACCACAACTGACGCTTCTTCGCCTGCGTTGGTTACGATTTGACGTAGTGGCGCTTCCATTGCGCGACGTAAGATATTGATACCTGCGTCTTGGTCATCGTTATCGCCTTTTAGCTCAGACAATGCATTCATCGCACGTACTAAGGCAACACCACCACCAGGTACAACGCCTTCTTCAACCGCTGCACGAGTCGCATGTAGCGCATCGTCAACGCGATCTTTCTTCTCTTTCATTTCAGTTTCGGTCGCTGCGCCAACTTTGATAACTGCTACGCCGCCTGCTAGTTTCGCAACACGCTCTTGTAGCTTTTCTTTATCGTAGTCAGAAGTAGACTCTTCAATTTGACGGTTGATAGACGCAACGCGATTATCGATGTCCGCTTTGTTGCCAGCGCCATCAACGATTACGGTGTTTTCTTTACCGACAGTGACTTTCTTAGCCGTACCCAGTTGCTCTAGAGTAGCAGTCTCTAAGCTCAGACCAATCTCTTCAGAGATGACCGTACCGCCTGTTAGCGTCGCGATATCTTCTAGCATGGCTTTACGACGATCACCGAAACCTGGTGCTTTAACGGCACAAGTTTTTAGGCCGCCACGCATGTTGTTAACAACAAGAGTCGCTAGCGCTTCGTTTTCTACGTCTTCAGCGATGATGAGCAATGGCTTGCTCTGCTGCATGACTTGCTCAAGTAATGGCACGATCTCACGAATGTTGCTGATTTTTTTGTCAACTAACAAGATATATGGGTTTTCAAATTCAGCCGTTAAGCTGTCTTGCTTGTTTGCAAAGTATGGGCTGATATAACCACGATCAAACTGCATACCCTCTACTACTTCTAGAGTATCTTCAAAGCTTGAACCTTCTTCTACCGTGATAACGCCTTGCTTGCCTACTTTTTCCATCGCTTGAGCAATCAAATCACCAATTTTGGTGTCTGAGTTGGCAGAGATAGAACCCACTTGGGCGATTGCTTTTGAATCGTCAGCTGGCGTAGATAGCAAATGAATTTGCTCAACAGCCGCGCGAACCGCTTTGTCGATACCGCGCTTAAGATCCATTGGGTTCATGCCAGCAGCCACTGACTTCATGCCTTCTTGCAAGATTGACTGAGCCAATACGGTCGCAGTGGTCGTACCATCACCAGCGACATCGTTTGTGCGGCTAGCGACTTCACGGACCAACTGTGCGCCCATGTTTTCGAATTTGTTTTCAAGCTCGATTTCTTTGGCAACCGATACACCATCTTTAGTGATGGTAGGTGCGCCAAATGATTTATCGATTACCACGTTACGACCTTTAGGCCCTAGGGTGACTCGTACTGCATTTGCTAGGATGTTTACGCCATCCATCATTTGTTTACGGGCATCTATGCCGAATTTTACGTCTTTTGCCATGTTAAATTACTCCATTATTATAAGTATGAGAATACAATTGAATGATTCTTTAGTACGGTTATCAATGCTGTCAGCTAAAACATAATTAGCCCAAATTGCCTTTCGAGCAATTAGCCTTCTAGCACACCCAATACATCAGATTCTTTCATAATAAGTAGTTCTTCGCCGTCAACTTTCACGGTTTGACCAGCATATTGACCGAACAAAACTTTGTCGCCAGTTTTTACATCTAACGCGCGAGTGTCGCCGTTGTCACGAATCTGACCATTACCAGTAGCTAACACTTCACCTTGTGAGGGTTTTTCTTGTGCTGAACCAGGAAGTAAGATACCACCAGCCGTTTTTGTTTCTTCTTCTATGCGGCGGACAACAATACGATCATGTAAAGGACGAATATTCATCAATATGTCTCCAAAAATGAGTTATTTGAATTAAGGGTTTATTTGAATTAATCCTCTCAATACCAATATCTATCAGAACTGCTATCTAAACACAGCGTTCTAAAGATAAGCCTTGAGCTTGTATCAAAAAGTGGGGGCAATAGGAGATGGCTTCAAGTGTAAAGCCCAAAAATTTACAAGAATTTTTGGAGTCTTGATAGGCGAAATTTATCAGTGGAGTTTGGCGATAGAGCCGTACTCAGCATTTAATATCGTTTATTAGAATTACCTTGCTAAGTATAACTGGGATAATAATAAAAACGCGGCATGACAGCTACAGATTAAAAGAGCTGGTGAGGTTTAATACTTGACGTAAAGCTTATCAATTTACTTATTTTTCTTGATGGGTTTGATAGCAACATTGGCTACAAGAGCAACACGTTAAGCTTATTCATTACTCTTGAAAATGTAACAAAATATGGCCATTATAGTCCTTGAGATTATCATTATGGCCATAAACAAAATCTAAGATGATCGAATAGAAGTTAATTAAGGAATATGCATGCGCTTTTTATCAATCAATAAGAAATCGTCTATCGCTACAGCTAGTGACACACAGCCTAGTAAATCTAAACTCTTAACGGCCTTGACCACAGGGGCCAGTATTGCTGCTATTGGAGCTTTAAGTATGACCGCACCCGCACTTGCTAACGCAAAAACCATTCAACCCTCAAGCGCTAATTATAGCTTTACGGTAGAAGACAAGTACAAAGGGTCAGCTACTCGTACTTTGAAAAAGTCAGGCAGTACTTGGAAATACGACGTAAATGCTCGCGTGGCTGGCGTTGCTAGTGCCGCACAAAGTAGCACCTTTACCATTACGGGTAACAATGTCAGTCCAAGCCAAGCCAGTACCACTTACAAATTACTCGGTATGGGACGGACGCATAAGTTGGACTTTAACCCAAGTGCCAAAAAGGTCACCAGTAACTATAAAGGTAAGACGACGACCATGGACATGGCACAGCAAGCCTTTGATGATTTGAGCCTTGAGGTGCAAATTCGCCAAGATTTATTAAACGGTAAGTTCTCTGGCAACTATTACATGGCCAAAAAGAACAAAGTAGAAAAGACGCCATTCAAAAAATCAGGCAATACTAAGATCACTGTCCCAGCTGGCACGTTTGATACGGTACGTGTTGACCGTATTCATGATGACAACAGCCGCTCTACCAGCTTTTGGCTCGCACCAAGCTTGGATTATTTACCCATAAAAGTAAGCCAGATTAATGATGGTAAAAAAATGGACTTAGAGTTAACCAAGGTTAATTGATAGTCCTGTTTAAAAATGACGATATTACATAAAAAAGCGGCGCTCTAATGTAAAGCGCCGCTTTTTTTGTCTTAAACTAATGATAGTTGGTAATTATGATGGGACATCAACGGATTAGCGTGGTTGCTTCACGACGTTATTCATCGATGGTAGGCGTTTGAGCAAGATAAACAACCAAACATTGATGACGAGCAACAAGATAAAATCCATCAAATAGATTAGTATCTCAGCCCAACTACTGCCGTAAGCACGAGCAAATAGCACCACCCCGCTTGCACCCAAGTACACCAAGATAAACATACTGCTTATCAGCAATGCATAAGGTGAGCGGCCACGCAGTATCCATGGCGTTAGGATAAATGCTGGCACCAACCATAGCGCTTGCCAAGCGATACCACCGATAATATCAGGATGACTTAGGTTAAAGACGTTAATAAAAATAGGCAATGCAAGCAACCTATAGACTAACCATATAAGCCAAGTAATCAGCAAACGCTGACGAATGGGAGCAGTAGGTTTTTTAACCTTGACAGATTTGCCAGATTTTTTTGCTGGTGTGGTAGCATTCATCTCACTGTCGGAGCGGTTTGTGGCCATTAGATATATTTATTTCCCAATCAATAACATAGTGCTTCACTACAGTTAATCCACTATAAAATGAGTACAGCGCAGCTTAGCTTAGCGATGCCAGTTGGCTTGCGCCAATGCGGTTGCACTGATAGCCAAACGACGACCTTGAGCAATGCCCAGCTCGCGCTCATCAGCCGACACGGGCTGATCATGCAATGCCCCACTGACATGACTGCTACCATAAGGCGTACCACCACGACTGGTGCGATTCAACGCAGGCTCTGCATAAGGTACTCCAACGATAATCATACCATGATGCATCAAGGGTAACATCATGGTCAGTAACGTCGTCTCTTGACCGCCGTGCATCGAACCTGTTGCTGTAAATACTGACGCGGGTTTATTTTGCAAATTACCTGCCAGCCAGACAGTAACGGTATTATCCCAAAAATACTTCATGGGCGCCGCCATATTACCAAAATGCGTCGGGCTACCAAGCGCAAGGCCGCTACAATCTTTGAGATCGTCCATGGTGCAATAAAGGTCACCTTCATCCGGTATGGCAGGCTTGCTCGATGTGGTCTCGGGGGCAACTGTCGGTACAGTACGAATACGCGCCGTCATGCCAGCATCTTCAATACCTTGAGCAATAGCATATGCCAATGTCTTAGTCGTACCATAATTGGAATAATACAGCACCAAAACATAAGGGGCAGTCTGACTCATTAGCAACATTTCCTCATAAAATCATTAACATCATTATTTATATAGTTGACTCTAAATAAAACAAAACCATTATATTTCAACGCGGAACTGGTATCGTTTTAAAGTGAATCGACTATATCTATCTCTATACATATTATGCCCGAGCCATTCCCTGATATGCAAACTGCCCTGCACCCTATTGTAGCGGGTAAAACCCTGCAACGGTTACTATTGTGCATTTTGACACAATTCAATGGCAGATGATAACGGCTTATTTTTGTTACACTACTGTCACTTTACCCTTGCTAGATGATCGACATGGAAAACTTAATAAAAAAAATCCCATTTTTACATCAACGCTGGTTTCAATTTTTGCGATTTTTGACTCGGCATTTTTTAGAAGACAATTGCCAACAAAAAGCAGCATCACTGACTTATACGACGATGCTATCAATTGTGCCAATACTGACGGTATTATTAATGATTTTATCCTCAGTACCAGCGCTTGCATCGGTCAGAGCACAAATTTATGAGGTGATATATAGCAATTTATTGCCACAATCAAGCATGCAGGTCAGTCAGTATATCAATAGCTTCGCCGAAAAGTCATCTAATCTAACCATTATTGGTGCCATGGTTTTACTCTTTACGACTATCATGACGTTGACGACCATTGAGCGCGCGTTTAACCAAATCTGGCGGGTAGAAAACCGTTCGGGTGGCATAAAAAGTATGTTGCGCTACTGGACTATCGTTACGTTAGGGCCATTAGTGTTGGGTACTGCTTTTATCGCCTCAAGTGCGGTACAAAGTCTAAGTTTCTTAAATCGACAAATCGCAGGTTATGGTATCGATTGGTCATTTTGGGTACAGGCGGTATCCATTAGTATCACTGTCGCAGGTTTCATTGGGATGTATTGGTTTATTCCCAAAGCGCGCGTACCAGTAAAAAATGCCGCCATCGCTGGTGTATTTGTCGCCATCGTATTTGAGCTGATGAAGCATCTCTTTGGTACAGTGATGGCCAACTTTACCAGTTATGAAGCGATCTATGGCGCCTTTGCCGCGCTACCTATTTTCTTACTATGGATTTATTTATCATGGAACCTCATTTTATTGGGCGTTGAGATTAGCTATACCCTGACTATTTTCGAAACCCAAGAGGTTTATCCTCGTCATCCGTTACTCAGCTTGCTAGATATGCTAAATTTGGTATATACCCATCATTTGAAAGGCGAAGCGGTCAGCGAACAAGCGCTGCGTAATGTGCTAGGGCGCAAGGAATTACCAAAGTGGTATATTTACATCAATTATCTACAAGACAGCAACCTCATCACGATGACCGAAGATGATGATTATGTGCTCAAAAAAGACTTGAGCAAAATGACCTTGTGGGATTTTTATCGGACTCTACCCTACCCCTTGCCCATTAAGGATGAGCTCGACGAGATGAATGTAGAGGATCAGAAACCTTGGCTAAGCTTGTTGGTTGATCGCTTTGAGCACACCGAAGCTTATGCCAAACAGCAATTGAATCTGCCATTAAGTGCTATTTTTGCCCATAGTGAGCCACGTAAAAAAGCCTCTCCTGATGAAAAAGGCACACATAAAGGTCATAAAAATAATTTATTTAGAAAAACCGAACCTGAAACAGCCAATCAACTATCAGACGGTCACCCAAATATTGAAGGGTCACGGCATTTTGATCCTATCGCCTATGATAGAGAAAGTGACATTGAATATGACGATCATAATAATGAGGCCATTATTCCTGTAGACAGTGGTGAGCAGAGTGTTCAAACGGATACAAGCAGACGTGAGCATAAGAACGCTATCATCACTGAAGCGGACAACCCCAAAGCAAAGTAAAAATCATAGTGTAGCGTTTAGAGCCATAAAGTTATAAAAAAGCCACAATGCCATTATTTTTGGATACCTTGAAGCTTATGACAACGAATAAAAACGACAAAAAAAACTTATGGCAGGGTACTTATGATTCAGCTCAGAAAAGACTGAAGCAATTCACTCAGCTATGGTCGCTACAGACACTTTCTGATTTGCCTGATCGACTTAAAAACCTATGGGAGCAGCTTATTGGCTCTTACTGGTTTATCCCCACCGCGTGTGTGATCGCAGGTATTCTACTTGCACCATTATTGGTAACTATCGATCAACATTTTGACCGTGAAACCGTCAGAGAGATTACCTTTGCATTTACGGGTGACGATGATGCCGCTCGCGCTATTATGACAGCGATTGCAGGCGCCGTGTTGGGCGTGGCGGGAACCACTTTTTCGATTACGATCGCTGTGCTGTCTATGGCATCTTCACAGTTTGGCCCAAGATTGTTGCGTAACTTTTTGACAGATAAGCCCAATCAGTTTGTCTTGGGCGCGTTCATTGGTACTTTTAGCTATAGCTTGTTGGTCTTAAAATCTATTCATAAATATGATGTGTCATATGGCGTACCGCAGCTGTCGGTCACTTTTGCCATTATCATGGCCATTATTTGCGCGCTTTTACTGGTGTATTTTGTACAGCATATGGTACACGCCATCCAAGCCTCACATGTCATTCAAAATGCCAGCAATGATGCTATCAATAACATTCACTACTGGTACAGTGATTGCTGTGATATTCAGCATCAGCGTAATGTTGAACATCATGATGTCGAGCAGTTTCATACGTGGTCTGCAACACCTGTCTATCCGCCGCGCTCAGGTTATATCCAGCAAATTTATCTTGAGTCATTGATGACACTGACTCAAGACTATGGTGGGGTGGTACAAATGCATGTCAATCTTGGTGACTATGTCACTGACAAAAACGTGATTGGTTATTTTTATCAACGCCCAAAAAACCATCCTCTTAATCAACAAAAAACAGCGACACCACACTTGGCAGTTGTGCCGCGCTCACCTGATGGTATGTTTTGGCAGCGTTTTGCCGATTGCATACGCCTCGAACAACGGTTGGCACACTCTAATGACATTGCCTACAGTTTGGGGCAAATGACTGAGATTGCGGTTCGGGCATTATCGCCTGGCATTAACGACCCAAAAACAGCCGTCAACTGTGTGCAATCATTGACGAGCTGCTTGAGTATCATGATTCGTCGGCAGCCGCCCAGTCCTTATCACTTTTATACGCCAGCATCAGATAATGATGCATCCGATACAGTTGACCATGAGCAGCGATCGGCCATATTGGCTTTGGTCACTCACACTCCCACAATAGCAGACTTTATTGATAGGTCGCTTGGCGAGATACGTCGTTATGCAGCAGCGGACTTGATGGTACTCAAAGCGCTGTGTCAGGCAATGATCGATCTGAGTTATGCACGCGTGAACCATGCACAGCAGCAAACGCTATTACATGAGCTGAATTTGATCAAGCGTGCTGGAGAAGAGAATTTAAGCTACCAAGAGCTGATAAATGATTTGATTGCTATGTGTCAACAAGCAGAGCGATTTATTCTTGATGATGATGCGCAACATCAGTATTTCAGTTATGAGAGTGAATTTTCTGCCCATATCCGTAAAGCACTAGAAACCCAATCAAGTTAGGGCGTATTTGATAATTTGACCATGGCACTGACAGAGACTATTTTGAAAACATTGCTAATGTCCCATATGTATGCATAAAGCACAGAAATACCACACCGACGTGACTCTCATAAGCTTTGAGCTTATGGGGTAACTTTTATATTGATACGAGATCTTGCTTTATGGCATCTGCAACCAGTTTAACCATCCTCGAAGTCAGCGCCATATTCTTAACAATTACTGCCTTATTGACTTATGTCAACCATCGTTTTATTGGTTTACCAACCACGATTGGTGTGATGGTCATCTCTATTATATTGTCTATCGGTGCAATATTTTTAGGGTTTTTAGGATTTGATCAACTCATTGATTATGAAGTCAGCTTATTAAAGCGACTTGATTTTACCGAAGTGTTGTTGGATGGCATGCTCTCTATGCTCTTATTCGCAGGTGCCTTACACGTCAATATTGGTGATTTAAAACGTTATAAACTACCCATTGGTATCCTTGCTGGCCTTGGTACTATCGTGTCAGCAATGCTTATTGCTACCGCAATTTATTTTATGCTACCCCTATTTGGCTTCGGCTTACCATTTCTGTGGTGCTTATTGTTTGGTGCTCTAATATCCCCTACTGATCCCATTGCGGTGATGGGTATTCTGTCCTCGGCAGGCGCGCCCAAAAGTATCGAAACTGTTATCGCTGGTGAGTCCCTATTTAATGATGGTATCGGCGTGGTTATCTTTGTTTTGCTGCTCGGCATTTTATCGAGCGGCGATATCCCAACGGCTAATTATGTAGCACATACCCTAGCCGTTGAAGCTGGTGGCGGCATCGTCTTTGGTTTGGTGCTCGGCGCCATTTTATATTACTTAATCAAGAGTATTGACAGTTATCAAGAGGAAGTACTCCTAACGCTAGCGGGTGTCATTGGCGGCTATGCACTTGCCAGTCATTGGCACTTATCAGGGCCATTGGCCATGGTAATGGTAGGATTAATGGTTGGTAATCGCGGGCGAGCGCTGGCGATGAGTGATAAGACACGTCATTATATTGATTTGTTTTGGGAGTTGATTGATGAGATTTTAAATGCCATTTTATTCGTACTGATCGGGCTAGAAGTGGTCATGATTGCTTACTCAGGTAACTTGTTTATCGCCGCTGGTTTGACGATTATTATTGCCCTGCTTGCTCGCTTTATTGTCGTGGGCATGACCACCAAAACCTTCCATCGACAGCTTGATTTGCCGACAGGCGCTTGGAAAGTACTGACATGGGGCGGATTGCGTGGTGGGATTTCAGTGGCCTTGGTATTGCAGCTTCCTATTGGTACAGAACGTGATATCTTACTGGCGCTCACTTATGCCGTAGTGATATTTTCCATTTTGGTACAAGGATTAAGCGTTGGCAGAGTTGCCAAAAGCATTCGTAAGGATGATACAGTAACAGAGTTATAGCGTAAAATAACCTCAATTATCACAATGCTTTAGTGTGCTTCTATAATAAACCCTTTCGTTTCATATTACGATAAACCACAATGACAATTAAAATATTCAAGACCAATATTGCAAGCTTAAACCAATCAAACGGACTGACGATCAGATAGTAAAGCTCGATAGGAATAAATATGCCATAGCCAAGCACGCCAAACCAATACGCCCATGTCTTGTCTTGCCATAAGCCATAAGCCTCAAGAAAACGCAAACTGGCATAAGCAACGATCAATAACAGAAACAACGGCCAGTTTTTGCTGGCCTGTTGAGCAATTTGGACGGCGCTATCAACTTGCGGTGCCAGTAATTGACCAAAACTTTGTTGCCAAGAGATGGTCGCTGTCCTCAGCCAATGCTCAAGATCGGTATGCCACGACCATAACGCCGCTGCGCCTAATAGGGCACCAACACCTTTCACCACTTCATAAACTGCCACAGCCTTGATGGACTCACTGGCAGTGCTGTGAGAGCTTACCTGCTGACTACGGAAATTAGGGTCACTCCCCTCCGAAGATGGCAGCAGACCGTCATCCTGTCGGGGTAGATTACCCAAAGAATGTCTCCACGACACGACCTTGCAACTGCTGATTAAAAAACGGTGTGTTTTTGCCATTTGATAACATTGATTGCGCGGTTACTTGCCATTCAAGATTGGGATCGATTAACACAGCGCCGCCAATGCTTTCATATTGCTCAGTAATGCCAGCGATTTTTGCAGGGTTAAGACAGATTTTGTCCACCAGCTGCTCTATCGTTAATACTCCATCATGCACCAGCTGACATGCCAGCGCCATAAAGGTATCAAAATTTGAGATACCTGGTGTACTCTCAGCAAACGGTGCCTTTTTTGCAGTACTGTTTAATGGTTCATGATGGCTACAAATCGCATCAATGGTACCGTCTTTCAGTCCACGGCGAATGGCTTGCTGGTCAGTGTTACTACGTAGTGGCGGTAACACATAGGCTTGTGCGTTAAAACCTTCTAAATTGTCATCTGTTAAATACAGTTGATGCATCGCCACGTCACAAGTCACTGGTAGACCTTTATCTTTTGCCCAGCGCATCAGCTCTATTGAAGACTTGCAAGACAATTGACTAAAGTGAGCTGCAATCCCTGTCTCTTCAACCATCAATAACTGAGTAGATAGAGCGACTGTTTCCGCAATCCATGGGATACCTTGTAGCCCGTGATAAGACGCAATATATCCTTCATGCGCCACCCCATCTCCAGACAGACTTGCCTCATCAGGATAAAAGAACACTTTCATCCCAAAAGTCGCCGCGTATTCCAATGTACGTAGCAGTACTAAGTCATTACGAAAAGGTCTGCGAGCGTTAGAGACAGCAATACATCCGCCTTTTTTTAATCCTGCGATATTAGAGGGTCGCTCACCTTCCAAACCAGCGGTCAATGCACCCAAAATATGTAAATGAATCCCGCCATCGTCAAGCGCACGCTCACGCAAGCCTTTGAGTAACGAGCCATTTTCTAAAATAGGATTGGTATCTGGTGGGATCACCACATGCAAAAAACCATTACCACGGGCTGCGCGCCCTTCTGACTCAAGCGTGCCATGTTGTTGTTGCCCCGGTTCCCGTAAGCGCGCACACAAATCAACCAACGGTGGCAACAACCACATCTCACGTCCTGCTTCAAGTGACGCCAGCTTATCGGTTACAGTACTTGGCAAGGCATTTTTAATGGTTTGAGGAAGATGGTCACGTATCGGTGCTTCCGTATTGAGCGTAGTAGACATAAGCGTTATTACCGTATCAATAAAATGAAATAAATGAGAATAAAATGGCGACTAGAGTATTAGCTACCAGCCGCTTGATGCGCTCGTTGACCTTCCATTGCCAGAGACAGGACAGCCATACGAATGGCAATACCGTTGTTTACCTGCTTTAAGATTACCGATTGTGCGCCATCAGCGACGCTCGACGCGATCTCAACCCCGCGGTTCATCGGCCCTGGATGCATCACCAACGCATCAGGCTTAGCAAGTGCCACTCGCTCTGGCGTAATACCATAGTGTTTGTAGTACTCACTTGACGATGCTAACAATGGCGAACCGATACGCTCATTTTGAATTCTCAATCCCATAATGACATCGCAGTCCGTGACGCACTCATTCATATTTTCATAAACTTGCACTCCATAACGCTCAATCCCTTTAGGCAACAAAGTACGTGGCGCACAGACACGGATGTCCTTGACACCCAAGGTTTGTAGCGCACTGATGTCAGATCGGGCGACCCGTGAATGCTTAATATCACCAACGATAGCCACTGACAGCTCTTCAAAGGGGCGCGGCGCTTCACGGTGAATGGTTAGCATATCGAGCATGCCTTGCGTTGGATGCGCGTGCCAGCCATCACCGCCATTAATAATCGCGATATCAGGTGTCACTTCTGTTGCCATAAAATGGGCTGCACCCGACGCTGAATGCCGTACCACAAAGATATCTGCCGTCATGGCTTGCAAATTCCACAGCGTATCGCGTAGGCTTTCGCCTTTTTTGGTGCTAGAGCGTTCGATATCGATATTCAACACATTGGCACCCAAACGCTTTTCGGCCACTTCAAAAGTAGTACGGGTACGCGTCGATGGCTCAAAAAATAAATTCATCACCGTATAGCCCTCCAACTCAGGACGATTAATCAGTTGTCCATTTTCATCAAAGAACGTCTCTGCTTTAGCGATTATCGCTTGCAACTGAGCTTTGTTAAGACCCTCTACACCCAAAAAGTGACGAATACGACCATCGGTATTAAGCTGCGGGCGACTTAGTGAAGTATTGAGCCTTTGATGAATGGTATCGGGATCGAATTTTGCATAATCGGTCGGCGATACCGTATGGGTAGAATGGCTATCGATAGAATTTGACATAATGATGAGTCTTTATTATGAGTTTGAATGGGTCTATATTAATCGTTTATTCATCTTTGTTCGAGCATTTATAATTGATATCTACAGACACGGGGACATTTTGACGCTTATTTGCTACAATTTACCGTAATAAAAGCAGCCTTATGAAAAGCGCGTAGCAGCACTGTATTTATTTTATAATGGATCGACCATCAGTAAGCCTTTATTGAACATTATACAAATAAGCCTATCAAAATTATAAATGAATAATGGTTATAGTGTAGCTGATTTTACGGTCAGGACAAAGATGCCTTATAAGCCATCTAACCATCAGACTGCGCAAGTTGCAGGCTTATGGCTACTCATACTATCTGTTTTTTATCTAACGCTCAGCCGTTTTTTATTCTCAATACCACTCATTAGGAAGCCTTATGACGACCCTAGCAAACTATCTAAACGCTCACGCAACCAATCCTGCCCTTAATGACGTGATTACAACGGTTACTGACGTTGGCAAAGTCATCTCACAATTGCTAAGAAAAGGGGCTTTAGCAGATATCCTAGGCGAAGCTGGCAATCAAAATGTCCAAGGGGAAGATCAGAAAAAACTGGACGTACTGGCCAATGATTTATTGTTAGATGCGTTGGCAAAAAATGCACATTGTGCTGGCGTGGCTTCAGAAGAGCTGGATGATGCCACCCCCGCTAATGCTGATGGCAGTCTATTAGTATTGTTTGATCCATTGGATGGCTCATCAAATATCGACATCAATATGGCAGTTGGTACTATTTTTTCCATTCTACCGTATGAGCGCCAAGGTCAAGTCAGTGAGAATAGTGACTTTTTGCAAGCAGGAAATCAACAACTGGCAGCAGGTTATTTATTATATGGAACGTCTACCGTTCTAGCGCTAACAGTAGCAGATAATGTCGTTATGTTTAGCTTAGACCCAGACACTAATGATTATGTGCTCATCGAAGACAATGTTCAAATCGATGCTGATACCAGTGAGTACGCTATCAATGCTTCAAACTATCGCTATTGGCGCGCCCCAATGCAACAATATATCGACGAGCTTATCGCTGGTGAAACTGGCGTTCGTGGTCGTGATTTTAACATGCGCTGGGTGGCTGCCATGGTTGGTGATGTTCACCGCATTTTATGTCGTGGTGGTCTATTTACCTATCCATTTGATACTAAATACGCTCATAAAGCAGGTAAATTACGTTTGATGTATGAAGCCAATCCGATGAGTCTATTGATTGAACGCGCTGGCGGCGAAGCAACTGACGCCGTTCATCGCATTTTAGATATCGAACCAACCGATATCCATCAACGTGTGCCTGTGGTACTTGGTAGTAAAAATGAAGTCAATTATATTAAAGACTTACATGTGAATTATACTGACAAATAATATAGTCGATTCTAAATAAAACAGATACATTATATTTCGACGCTGAACTGGTATAAATTTTTCTGGCTTGCTGTGCCTTCGCAGCTCGATGCTGCAAAAAATTCATTCCAGTGCCGCTGACTCGTTTTTATACTGAACTTACTATACATCCGCTCTCCTATCGAGGATAACTCACATTGATAATAATTAGCATAAAGCCTATGATTTATTTGGTTTTATGCTAATTAGGCTTTGTGCCAGTTATCAAAATTATCCATATACTACTTTTCTTTCTAAGCGATCCATCATGGTATTAAATCCCACCGAGCTGATTACCTCAGATAAAAATACGACGGTCAAGTTAGTAAAAGCACTCTTGGGGCAAGCTCGCCAGCGTAACAAACATGGCCAAACGGTCATTGAAGGCGTGCACCTCATCGATGCTGCTCTGCGTAGTGATTATCCATTTGTTCAAATACTTCTGTCTGAGTCAGCGCATAGCCATCCTGAGGTTCAGCAGATTTTAACGCGCCTGCCAACTTATACACCCATTTTGGCATTGTCAGACACGCTTTATGAAAGCGTACGCAGCTTGGGCACAGGTATCGATATCATGGCAGTCATTAAGATACCAACGCCTAGTTTATCGATGATGGTGGATGATTGCTTGATTCTTAATGACGTTCAGGACAGCGGTAATGTTGGCACTTTACTACGCACAGCAGCGGCGGTCGGTATCCATAATATTTTATGCACCAGTGCAACTGCTCAAGCATGGTCTCCAAAAACACTACGCGCAGGCATGGGCGCGCAATTTGCACTAACTATTTTTGAAGGCTTGAGTGTTCAAGATATTTTGAACAACGTACAAACACCCCTATTTGCGACCAGCTCACATACCGATACCGTCATTTATCAACATGATTTAAAGCAACCCATCGCTTGGATTATGGGGCATGAAGGTCAAGGCGTTTGTGATGAGCTGATGCAGTGCGCCACACCTATTGCCTTGCCGCAACCCAATGGACAAGAAAGCCTCAATGTCGCCATTGCAGGGTCACTTTGCTTGTATGAGACTTTACGACAAAGAAACTATTCTTAATAATCATTTATTAAGTTAATAAAAAACGAATGTATTAGACGCAAAAAACCCGCTATCCATAGATAGCGGGTTTTTTATTAAATATCTATAATTATATTAGTTACGGATAACTTAATTAATTACAGACAGCCTAAACTTTGCTGGTTAGCTCAGGCAATGCTTCAAACAAATCCGCTTCTAAGAAGTAATCGGCAACGCTAGCAATAGGTGACTCTGGATCATTATTGATAGCAACGATGACTTTAGAGTCTTTCATACCCGCTAGATGCTGAATCGCGCCTGAAATACCAGCAGCGATATATAAGTCTGGCGCAACGATTTTGCCTGTTTGACCAACCTGCATATCATTTGGTACATAACCTGCATCAACTGCAGCACGTGATGCACCAACAGCAGCACCTAGTTTATCAGCCAATGGCTCAATGTATTTGGTAAAGTTTTCACCGTTTGCCAATGCACGACCACCAGATACTACGATAGACGCTGAGGTCAATTCCGGACGATCAGATTTGGCCATTTCTTCATTGACGAAGCTTGCTTTGCCAGTTTCTTGTACATTGTCGATGCTCTCAACAGTGGCTGAGCCGCCTTCACTTGCAACTGGATCAAACGCTGTTGTACGTACGGTTAGTACCACTTTGTCTTCTGACGTTTTTACGGTTGCGGTCGCGTTACCAGCATAGATAGGACGCTCAAAAGTCTGCGCATCTACCACACCAGAGATTTCAGACAACATGCTGACGTCTAGCAAAGCGGCAACACGTGGCATGAAGTTTTTACCAGTGGTCGTTGCCGCGGCTAAGACATGGCTATAGTCACCAGCGATATCAGCAACCAATAACGCGACGTTACCTGCCAATTGATGTTCATAAGCGGCATTATCCGCTAAGAGCACTTTAGTCACGCCTTGCGCTTTTGCTGCTTCATCAGCGACAGCTTGAGCACCACTACCTGCCACCAACACATGGATATCATCGCCAATTTGCTTAGCAGCAGCGATAGTGTTCAAAGTTGCCTTTTTTAGACTGGCATTGTCATGTTCTGCGTATACCAAAATTGCCATGGTTTTAATCCTTTATTTGTTCGTATCATCTATTCATGCGGTTGTTTGTGTACGACGCTATTTGGGCGGCTCGCTTTTAATAGTAAAGAGATCAGCCAAACCTATAGCTTTGTACAGGATATGCCGTAGCGAAGTATTAAATTACTTTTGCTTCGTTTCTTAGCTTATCGACCAACTCATCAACTGACCCTACTGTAATACCAGCTTTGCGTTCAGCAGGTGGCACGACTTTAATAATCTCTTGCTTAGAAGCCATGTCAACCCCAAAATCAGCTGGCGTTTTTTCATCAAGCTGCTTTTTCTTTGCTTTCATGATGTTAGGCAATTTAGCATAACGTGGCTCATTCAGACGTAGATCCGTCGTGATAACCGCTGGCAAAGCAAGTGACACAGTTTGTAGGCCACCATCGATTTCACGCGTTACGTTTACTTTGTCGCCCTCAACCTTCACTTCTGATGCAAACGTACCTTGACCGATTCCCATCAATGCTGCAAGCATCTGACCAGTCTGGTTGTTGTCATCATCAATGGCTTGCTTACCCAACAAAATAATATCAGTGCTTTCGCTTTCGGCGATATTTTTAAGTATCTTAGCGATTTGTAGTGGATAAGGTTTGTCGTCAGTCAATACCAAGATACCACGATCAGCACCCAGTGCGAGCGCTGCGCGAATTTGCTCTTGTGACTCTTTTGGACCGATTGAAGCGACGATGATCTCATCAATGACGCCAGCTTCCTTTAGACGAACGGCTTCTTCTACTGCGATTTCATCAAAAGGGTTGATTGACATTTTAGTGTTTGACAGATCAACGCCAGAGTTGTCGGCTTTTACACGAACTTTTACGTTATAATCAATGACACGCTTGACCGCTACTAATGCTTTCATACGTTCCTCGTTTATTAATGTTATGAATTAAAAATTATCGGTTAAGAACCAAAGGTTCATTGTTGTTCAAACTATCGTTCAACATACTACTCAAAGTTATTACTGCTCAGTAGCGAATCGTGAATCAGGTAACATAAGCCAATACCAAAAGTCGTATTAACCACCTGTGCTCTATTGATTCAGCCTACTAAAGCTAAGCCAACCGTTATTATCAGACCTATGTATCTTGCGCGAGCGCAGGCATAAGGTCAAGACAACGCCGTGAATAATGCGTCATAAATTTGTCACTATTTTATAATAAATAGTTTATAAGCTGTCAATCTCACTGTTTTGTGGGGATTCTGCTTTTATATCTTTAAAGTATCATCAACGTCTGACTCGCTTAATGTTTTGAGATCATTTGTATATTTAAGCGCACTCAAACATAATAATAAACTACGACGTTCTATCATTAGGTTTAATCAGCAATTCACTATCCCGTATATCATTAAATAAAGTCCAATCAGGCGTGACGTCATTGTTTTTAATGACACTCATATCACCTGTCGTTTCCATAATTACAGCAAATATTTCCGTTTTGGATTTAATACCATTTTTACGCAGCACTTCTTGGACATCACTGGTGGTTAGATTGGCTTCTTTTAAATTATCCGAAAAATATTCACCATGCGCCATTAATATAATAGCCTGATTGTCTATTAGAGATTTCAGCGGCTTGACTCTGCGCCTAATGACCGAAACCATCCCTTGAATCAAAAATAACACCGCAACAGCAAATAAACCTTGCAGTAAAGAGGGTCTATCAGACAGCACTGTTGAAGCAAGTATGCTGCCAATACCAACCGTCATCGCAAAGTCATGGCTTGAAAGCTTAGAGAAACTCCGTAATCCCATCAATCGCGTAAATAGCATGAGGCCTAAATAGAATCCTAATGCTGATAAAGAAATACCTAGCACTTGCTGCCAATCGATTGAAAACCAAGTTTCCCACTTCATACAATAACCTTTTTTATCATCTCTTCGTTAGAACGTGTCATCAATTAGCACATATCATTTTTGTATATAAAAATGATATAAAAAAAGCAACCTGATGAGAGGTTGCTCTTTTTTAAAGTCGAAACAGTATTTTTATTATTTTAGCAAATTAGCGTATTGATAAGCTTATTGTAATTGGACTAACTGATAGACAGTTTGTTCAATTATCAATTTGATTAGATAGCTTCGATTTGCTCAGCCTGTGGGCCTTTTTTACCATCACCTAAGATGAAAGACACTTTTTGGCCTTCAGCTAGGGTTTTGAAACCGCCACCTTGGATAGCGCTGTAATGAGCGAATACATCTTGTCCGCCATTGTCTTGAGCGATAAAACCAAAACCTTTAGCTTCATTAAACCACTTTACAGTGCCTTCAACTTTATCTGACATAAATTTTCCTAACTCTTTAACTGTTGGCGAGACGTGTGTCATCACCGATTAATTGTTATATACCCAAATCATTTTTTGATTAAAATCATGGTTCATAACCGTAAATTACCTTAGAGATAACTTTGATTTTTTTACCAATATTCTTTGAGTACAGGTCAATTATAACAGTTTTTCATAAGCGCAACAGTCTAAATTGATGATTTTTGTAAACCATTTATGCCAATTTCAGACAGCGATGCCACTCAACAAACACTTATATAATGTACTGATATTAAAGATATTTTTTAAATTTTGGCTTTATATTTATCTTGCATTATAAGACAGCATAGTCATTTTGTTTAGTATCAGCTGTAGTTCAAAAATATTTTATTGAGATATGGGCAACCACGGTGAACTTAGTACCAACAAACATAAAGCAAAAAATATCAGCGAAAATGACTGGCTATAAGCAATATATTTAGTCGGTATTACCAAGTCTTTGGGGGAATCAGGAATGCCTTTACGTTTCAATAAGCGTGTTCCATAAACCCAGCCAAAAGTGGTATAAATACCATAGGCAGCAGGCACAGCAATGGCCAGTGGTGTTAGGTCAATCACGTACAGCATGACAACAGAAATAAAGAACCATAATGTGTCTAGGAGTGAGCTGATTTGAAAAAATTTAGACTTAGGCAGTTTGCCGTTGGTCTTTTTGAGCATCTCTCCTT
>NZ_AUSW01000003.1 GCF_000471625.1 Psychrobacter aquaticus CMS 56 | reverse complement strand
CAACGTTCGTGATTTGATTGCCGCCATTGTCAAGGCCTTGGCTGCTCAAGCGGACGGTGCTGCCGCCAAGAAAGCGGACGCCATCCGTGTTCAACAGGGTGTCGCCTGTGGTCACGCTGGTGAGACCGGTTAAGTCTTTCGCCAGTTTGACAGTTAACGCATTGCTACCATTAGCTTCCACACCGATGTTGTTGTCCGATAGGTTGGTTGCCCCACCTTTCACAGTGAGCGTCTGACCAAGTTGACGATTAACAGTGTCACCCGTGTCACCATCAAAGTTGAGTCCTGAGCTAATAGCAGTACTGTTTGTATTGACCGCTGTGTTTGTAGCATGCAACTGACTACCGTTCACAGCGTCAGTACTGGTTGCATTAATGGCTCCAGGAGCCACACCAGTGATAATATTATTACCATTATTCAAACCACTATGACCCAGCAAAACATTATTTATCGGATTGCTTGTTGTAATCTTAATACCTGAACTATCTACCAAAGTATCACCCGTTTTGAGGCTACCATCAGCACCCAAATCGATATTTTCAGCTAATTGGATGGTTAAAGTATCACCAATACCGAACACACCAATGTTACCATTCGTTAGCGTTCCAGTTGCCCCACCCAAGATATTAAGTGTCTCGCCATTAGTGCGTGTAATAGTGGTAGCATTATCACCTTCGAATTTTAGACTTATTGAACCTTCCGAGTCATCAGGATTGGAGTTGTTGTTGTGACTGTTGTTACCAGTAGTATGGTAATGAACTCCATGACTGCCATGACTGTGACTATAGTCGCCATCATGGTGATTCTCAGTACCTGTCGCATTCGCCTGCATACCAAAACCAGCGGCCAGTAGCCCAAGCACTATGGCACTCAAGCGTAATGTATTGATAGAAGATAGATGGGATATTGTATTGATAGTAGTGCTGGATCCAACACTAGATTTGGAAGATTTGCCACGCCCTTTCGCATACTCACCGACTGCGGTAAAACAACCTAAGGCTTCATTCCAGATGATTTTGTAGATGCGATTCATGAGGTATACTCCCTTACAGATTTGTCAGATTTAAAAAATCAGAGATAAAATCTATATCGCAGAGAGTAGATATCACAAAATGAAACGGGGTATAAACTGATAATCACGAAGCTTTTTTAGAAAGTCATTTGGATGAATATTTAAGGAATAATACGTTTTGTCTTGTAAAATCTTTAGTACTCTCTATATATTAGTATTACCGAATATATAGAGAGTCACAATACTGGTCATCGGAGTTTTACTACTGCCTGTCCATTATATTCTATTAAAAGAATATATCTTGCTTAAGTTATCGTTTTTTCGAACTCAGTAAAAACGAGTTTGGCACAGCGAACCATATTTTTGAGATTGATATCACTTTCATTGTCTAATAGGCAACTCAATCTGCACCACCAATCCTTGTATACCGTCTTGTCGATTATAGACATTGATAGAACCTTTGTGTGCCATCACCACTGCATGGACGATTGCCAATCCCAATCCATAGCCGCCAGTCTCACGGTGGCGGGCGGAATCTAGACGTACAAAAGGCTGAAAAATACGCTCTACGTCTTTATCCGCGACGCCGCCGCCTTCGTCTGTTATGCTAATTTGAATAGCAGGTGTCTTATTGTTCATTTCTACTTTTTTGATTTTAGCAGTCACCACTGATCCAGCTGCTGTATGCATAAAAGCATTACGAATGACGTTTTCGAGCGCACTGTGTAGCTGTTCTTGATTGCCAAGCACCATCCAAGCATCTGTCGATGCAAGTATCGATGCAGATTCAGGCGGCTGCCACTGCCAGTACACTTCCTTATGTTGAAATTCAAAGCACACATCTTGTCCAATCTCACTGACGATTTCAGAGATATCGACCTCGTCGTTTTCTAAATTATCGATGGTATATTGCTGCATTTGTAGCGATTGAATATGAATGATTTGCTCAATCAACTCATTCATCCGTGCAGACTCTTTATCAATACGGTCGAGGTAACGATTGGCATTGGGCGCAAAGTCGCGAGTCAGTTCAGTTGCAACGTCGAGACGTGCCAGTGGTGAGCGCAGCTCATGGGAGATATCACTGAGCATCTGCTTGCGTGCCAGCTCACTCTCAGCGAGTCGCACCGAGAGCTTGGCCACATCTTTGGCCAATAATCCCAGCTCATCGTCACCCATTTTGGACAGATTTGGATTGACTTGATAATCACCATCGATCATGCGATGTACCGTACTCTGTACACGGCGAATGCGGCGAGTCAGCGTCCGACTGAGCCAAATACAGACCAAAACACTAAAAACCACAATCAATAGCAAACGGATCGGAAAATTCTCACGTTGTAGCTCTACCACGTCCGCAAACCGCAAATGTGGGCGTAATTGTATGATGACTGTCTGTTTATTCGGTAACACAACCGTCATATCCGCCAATTCAGGGCGATTGTCAGGATCAGCAACCGTAGCGCTACTCGGCATCATCGGCTGTAGCACGCTACTTAGCATAGATGGTTTGTCTTTTACTACTTCACTGCGCTGTTGGTCAGATTTATCATGAGGGCTGCGCTGTTCGGGCATTTTTTTTATAAAAGGACGCCCTGCCTGCTGATCACCTTGCGGACGTTCTTGTCTACGCTCTTCTTTATCACGATAACGCGGAAATATGATTGCCCCTTGCTCATCATAAATCCTAATTTGATTGGTGAGCCATCGGTCTTGACGGTAGATTTGTCTGACCGCTCTCAAATTACCTGCTTGTAATGCCCCAACCATTTCTTGACGCTTAGTCAATAAGCGATCAATTTGTACATCCATTCGAGCCGTCAACTCTTTTTCAACCAGCCAATGCTCCACCCGAATAGACAAAATAGAAGTGATAAGAATCGTCAATAAAAGACTCAAAAACAGACGCCAAAACAGCGTGATTCGCACCTTAAATATCGGTTTTTTTATCAAAGAGGCTATCGATGAATCCATCATTAAAGCACCAACTGATAGCCTTTCCCGCGAACCGCTTTTATCGGTTCATCGTGAAAGGGTTGAAGTTTTTTACGCAGGCGTGATACATGGACATCAAGGCTGCGATCAAACGGCTGCAACTCTCGCTGTAGGACATGCTCTGACAGCCACGTCTTACTCACCACCTCGCCTTTTTGTTTGAGCAGCGCGACCAATAGATCAAACTCTGTTCCAGTGACTTGCAGCGCTACGCCATCTATCTGACAAACGCGCTGATTTTGATCAAGATGCAACCGACTCTCTGGCAATGGTGTGTGCTCTGATGCCGCCGCATTCGTACGTTTGATCACAGCATTGATGCGTGCCAGCAACTCCCGAGGATTGCAAGGTTTGGTAATGTAATCATCCGCGCCAAGCTCTAGACCGATGATACGATCAATCTCCTCGCCCTTTGCCGTCAACATAATGACGGGGATATCACTGATATTTGGCAATTGACGTAGTACACTCAATCCATCGATTTTTGGCATCATGATATCTAATACCAGCAAATCGTAAGCAGAAACATTATTGCTCGCCGCTTTTAGTTTCTGAATGACTGCTTCGCCATCATGCACGCAGTCACACTCGATACCGTGGTTATGTAAGTATTCTTGTAATAACTGTGTCAGTTCTTCGTCATCATCGCCCAGTAATATATTTGGCATGTCTATCTCCTGAAGCTTTAAATATAGTCGAGGTAGTTTAAAGTGAGTACAAGGCAACCGAGTGCAGATAGCACCGTCCTGCAGCAAGCAAAGTTAACACCGTACTCATTTATAAATGCTTTAACTATGGCCTTATGACTCACATTATCAGGCAAGTGCTTAGCCATACGCTATAAACGTTACCTTTCTTAATATTTCATAAATGTTCGTAACCTTTAACTGTCGTAATATAGCGGTTATCGATAACAAGCATGTTGATTGTTTAGGTGGCTCACTCGATTATACTTGCAAGATAAAACCTAAATGTTTATTTAACCAAACCAAATCATACAAAGGATGTCCTCATGAAAAAACTAGTATTGGGTTCAGTATTGGCACTATCTAGCGTATTTACCGTTACGGCATGTACCAGCGTGAATGCCACCACGGACACAAGACCCGCAACCAGCAAAATGCAGCATAAAGATGGTATGAAAAAAGACGGTATGAAAGGCCCAATGTCTCAGTTGAATTTGACAGCGACGCAACAGGCGCAAATTAAAGCCATCATGGAAGCAAAACAGGGCGATCGCAAAGCTGACCGTGAAAAGCATAAGACCGAGCGTGCGCAAATGCACCAACAGATGCAAGCATTGACCAATGCCAGCACGCTAAACACTGCTGCTGTTAACCGTTTGGCTGACCAAGAAGCGGCGAAAACAAAACAGCGTTTTATTGAGCGCGTACAAACCGAGCACGCCATCTCGCAAGTATTAACGGTTGAGCAACGTGAAAAAATGGCCAAAATGAAAGCTGATAAAATGGCTAAAGGTTATAAAGGCTCAGAGCATCGTAAAATGCATGGCAAAGAGCACAAAGGCATGTAATTTTTCATGAATAGACAATGTCTAATGTCTGATCAGTGATTTATAAAACTGACTATTAATCTATAAAGAAGCGCATCGTCTGAACGATGCGCTTCTTTGTTTAGCGACCCTAGTATAAGTTTTCTTCGCTGGCTGTTCGCAAGCGTGACAGATGCTTCATAAAATTCACCCCAGCAGAACTGCAACCTTTTTAGAATGGATCGACTATAACCAATTACCAGCAGATGATAAGCTTACTCAATAGTCTCAACCGATTCTCTGGCCATCGGCAACATACCAAACATCATCTTACCCATCGCCGTACCATTGCCATCACGGTAATATTGCATAAGATCGCGTCCATACTGTCGCACATCAATACTATTACTCGCGTTCGGCACTTGCTTATCACTGGGTAAATTAGGAAACGCCATATTTGTAGCCTGTATCGCGAAATACTGCTGCATAACATCTACGACCAGACCCTTGTCAGACTTGGCTTTGCTCGGAAGTTCAGTACGCAAATGCTGCCATTTAAGCTGACCACGTTTATCAAATCCGTACAACTCTTGCACCTTTGCACTTGATGCTGTGGCCTCAACTTCCTTATCCACAGAACTTTTTACCATGGCTAATAGTTGTTGCACCAGCGCTTTACTGGTGAATTTTTCAGCATCTGTGTCGGCCACTGCGTCAGACTCGTTTTCTTTAATCAGTTCAGGATATTTTTGACTGATGCGGTTGTAGAAGATGCGCATGTAATCTTGATAAAATTTATCATAGCTCTCAGCACTCTGCACACGGCGAATGACTTGCGCGCTTGTTTGCATTGCTGGTAGCTGATGTTCAGGTAATTTTGGCGAAAGTGATACCAACGTACTAGGTGCTACATAGTCAAACTGACTGACAGGCGCTGCTTCATACGTTAAGTCTAGTGCAGCAAAGTGGCTTTTTATCACTTCCCGACCGAAGTCTTTAGGCAAAGTGCCATCATCCATCGCTATTTTTAGCCATTTGTTTCTCCACTTAGTACCAAGCTTGTCGTCTAAAAATTCTGAATTCAACATCGCAACATTGTCTGCCCACAAATAAATATCACCATTTTTGAAATCGATGTAAATAGGCTGATTGATACTGCTGTGATGATTGCGCGCATGGTACTGGACACTGGCAAGCATGGTGGCTTTGCCAGCGAGTGGCTGATAGATGCCTTGGCTGTTAATCGATAATGGCTTTAATAGATAAGCATCTAGCAGCGCCGCTTTTTTGATATCGAGCGCTTTTGGTTTATCATCGTAATTGTCAAATAACTGCTGATAAGAGGATGCTACGGTTACCGCAGTCTCATCTTCGTTATCCTTATTGTCTTCCCATGTCTGATAAGCCACGCTGCACTCAAGGTAAGTGTCTTTAAGCGCCGTTCGCTGAGCGTCATAATCGGCGTCCAACACCTCTTTATTTCGTTTTTCTGCTTGAGCGATTAATTTGGCATATGCTTGGTCATGCGTCTCTTCGCAGTACTCTTCTACAGCGTTTGACGCAACCTCTTCTACGACACTAACATGGGTCAATTGCTGATCGTTACTAATCTCAACGTTGCTATGATAACTGAATGATTGGCGACGCTGTTTTTGTAAGGCCGCCGCCAATGCAGTTTTGGCCGCTGCTGGCGTTTGCTTTGCCGTCATGGCGTTAGATTGGTTGGCATTGCTAGAGAGGCTGGTAGATTGACAACCTGTCAATAACAGCGCTCCTGTCAAAAACGCACTGCTTAGTAGTATGTTTTTTTTGAGAGCTGATGAGATATGACTGGCGATGATTTGATGGTCGGTTTTCATTTTTTATCCTTAATAAGAAATCGCTTAAATATGACAAAATAGCGCTATTTATCCTCTGACCTTCTGTCAGTATCTTCTTTGACATCGGAATTAGGGTATACATCGCTGTACTCTTCGCGGCTACTGTCATCATCACGACTATCGCTATCATCCTCGCTGCTGCTATAACTATAATCATAGCGCGCATAACGTGCGGTTTGCAGTCGATCTTTTTGTTGACGTTGGGTGGCGATCCACGCATTGCCGTCGATGGCTGGCTTAGCATCTGCACCAAAAGACTCTGCTAATAAGGGTGTTAATATATGGCGATTAAAGCTGGCTTTATCGTAGCGTATTTGGTTTAGTACAGTGGTTGTAGAGCCTAATAAGTCACCACCGATATTCATACGTTGCTGCTTGGCAAGCAGGCGATCTGAGCTGTCTAAGTAATAGTAATTGGTCTGATTAAAAGAGATGGGACCGACGGCCTCGATAAGCTGTAATAGCGAGCCTACATCGGCACTTTGATAGCCTTTATTGTAGAGCGCCAACTTATCAAGCGCGGCTTTTAACATGGCGCCATCAGGATATTTATTTGGATTGGCATCCACATAATCCTGTAATGACCGAGTCATGTATTTTAATGTTTTACCAATCATCTCTCCGCTTTGCTGACTGCCAAAATATACTTTTACCGCTCGATTCGCGCCGACTTCTTTTGCAAATTGATCGTCACGTATGTCTACTGCGCTAAAATGCTCAGGTGCTAGTTCTGCCATACTGCTCTGTATCGCAGCAATCGCGGCATCATAAATCACCGCAGAGGGTAATTGCGTAGTGATACTCTCGGGCAAACCAAAACTTACGGTATGTGAGGCCATCTGGTTAGGTAACGGCGTGTTCTCAGGTTTGGCAAGCGCCACAATAGGCATGATTGCCGAAGGGTCTACTGTAATACTGCTATTATTAAAATCAAACGCCAACGGTATCTGTATTGATGAGCTGATTGTCGGTGCCATATAGTCGTAACTATAGACGCTTTGTAGCTGTCTTTGTTTGGGCTTATATTGACTAACGCTATTGAACGTGAGGTTTTGATACTGATAAGCATTGGTCGCTGCAATTTGTTCAGGTGTGCGATGGAACATGCTTAGCATTTGACCAATCACACCAGTAGCTGCTATTGGTGTATTTTTTTCATTCAGCGGCTTTGGCTGCTGTTTGGCCATCTGCATGGCTTCGTAGTTTTTTGCCAGATTTTTTAGCTTAAGATCTGACATTCCTGCAAGAATACCACCTCTGTTATCATTATCGCTTCCCTCTTCTTCATATTCGTCATAATCATTATAGGCCAACTCTTCATTTTCACCAGCCTCATCTAACACGGCAGCCACAGCTGCGCTTTCTGCTAATTCATATTCTTCTGTCGTATTGCTATCGTAGTCTTGACGGTGGTAACCGTCCTTATTATATCCGTATCCATTAAACCCATCTTCACCAAACACTAAATCTTCATCCTCTTCCATATTCTCTATCAAGTCCGTAGCATGCAACTTCACCATCGCCGCAATCGCTTTTCTTTCTTCTTCAGAATACTTAGATTTTGACAAACCTTCCGAATTATAGCCACTTTCATCATAACTGCTTTCACTATCATCACTTTCATCAGATGTACTGTCATCATATTCGCTATCTGAATGCTCAAGCCCGTAACCATACGTTTCTATAATAGTTCTCAGTAAACTACTAGAGCCAGCATCGATACTATCGGCATCAATAAAAGGCACTGCTTGATAGCTCGCCTGCGCCACGGCGACATGCTCTGTTGCCAAATGCTGACGAATCGCAGCAAGTAAGTGTGACTTGGCTTGATTATCTGTATTAGGGTATTTGTCTTGGTCAAACAGTTGCTCGTGGCGCTTGGCTATGGCAGTTAAGCTGTCGTTAAAAGCGCGTCCTTGTGCTTGGCTGTCGGCAGTATTAGCGATATTAAAATCTATAGCACTGCCAGCAGCCGATGACGGCATTGAAGTCGATTGGCAACCTACAAGCACAAAAGAAGCACTACTAAGCAGTAGGGCGTAGCCTGCGATAGAAGTTAATTTACGCGGCTGATATGAGTGACTATTTTCATTACTTGTCGATGAGTCATAAGGCGCGTTTTTAGCATGACGCTGTCGATCGTGATTATTATTTTGGTTCGCTGACATAAAATCCTCTTATTCAGATAAGTAGTCAATAGTAGATGTATGTTGGTAAGTGTATTTATAGCACAAAAGGTTACAATTTAGTAATATCAGAGCACTATTTACAAGGAATTCTTTATTAATTCATAAATATTATTAAATAAAACATCTCATGATCGCTACATGGTCATAAAGCGATGACTAACAGTAGGATAAAATCAGAGGATAATCATAAAATTTAAAATCTAATAAACAACTTTCTACCATTGGTTATTTTCGTTACTATTCAAGTAGCGTCATTACTTTATCAACCTTATGAAACTATTTTTCTCACTCGCGTAAAAAGGACTTTGCGATGTCACACTTATTTTCTGGTCATCATCACGCCATTCAGTCACCTAAAATCCAGCAATCCCAAAAGCAAATGCCATTCAAAATGACTGCCTTATTAATCAGTAGTACGCTACTGTTGTCTGTATCCGCCCATGCTCTTGAAACAACGGCTTCGATAAACGGCGACACAATCAACAACACCTCCGTCAATACCAGTGCAATTAATTTAGCAGTCATGGCAGACGCACCGATCGTATTGTCTGAAAATCAGCGCATTACGCGAGCGAAAACCACTGGCATTAAACCTGCAATCAATACTGCTCAAGCGGATCAAGCCATCTATTCTGCGGATGCTATTCATCATCCTGTTTGGGCAAAGAACGGCATGGTGGCCACGCAAGAAGCGCTTGCGTCTGATATCGGACTTAAGATTTTAAAAGATGGTGGTAATGCGGTAGATGCTGGAGTCGCGGTTGGCTTTGCTTTAGCCGTGACCTTGCCGCGTGCGGGCAATATTGGTGGTGGCGGTTTTATGATGATTTACGATGCCAAACAAGGCAAGACCGTGGCACTCGATTATCGCGAAAAAGCACCAAGTGCTGCCACTCGTGATATGTATCTCGACGCAGATGGCAATGCCGTTAGCGATTTATCTCGTTATCATGGCTTAGCGGTTGGTGTCCCCGGTACAGTCGCAGGACTCCTAAAAGCACTAGAAGACCATGGCACGATGAGTCGCGGACAGGTCATGGCACCCGCCATTGCGTTGGCTGAGGACGGTATAGAAGTCACTGCTGGCTTATCTGAGTCACTCACCGCCTTAAGCGATCGCTTGCAGAAATGGCCAAGTACCAAAAAGGTGTTTTTTAAAGCTGACGGCAGCGACTATCAGCCGGGCGAACGTCTCAAACAACCAGAACTTGCCCGCTCTCTCAAGCTGATTGCAGCCCAAGGCGCGGATGGGTTTTATAAAGGAGAAACCGCCCGCAAACTGGTCAAAGCCGTCAATGATGCTGGCGGCCGTATGAGTTTGCAGGACTTGGCCAATTATGAAGCCATCGCTCGCGAGCCAGTAAAAGGTGAATACCGTGGTTATGAGATTGTCTCTATGCCGCCGCCTTCCTCTGGTGGTATTCACATCATCCAAATCTTGAATACTTTAGAAGGCTATCCGCTAAAAGACTATGGGCAAAACAGCGCCCAAACCATTCACCTAATGGCGGAAGCGATGCAATTGGCGTATGCTGATCGTGCAGAATACTTGGGAGATTCCGACTTTATTGATGTCCCTGCCAGCGGCTTAACGTCACAAGCTTATGCTGACAAACTGCGCGCTTTGATTGATCCAAATAAAGCCACGCCAGCCGCGACGATTAAAGCCAACAATCCACTCCCTTACGAGAGTGACCAGACCACGCATTTCTCTATTGTTGATAAAGACGGTAATGCCATAGCGAATACGTATACGCTCAACTTCTCTTACGGTACGGGTCTTGTCGCTGAAGGGACAGGCATTTTATTGAATAATGAAATGGATGATTTTTCTGCCAAGCCCGGCGTACCGAATGGTTATGGATTGTTAGGCGGTGAGGCAAATGCCGTTGAAGCCAACAAGCGACCACTGTCCTCTATGAGTCCGACGCTGGTTTTCAAAGACAGCAAACCCTATATCGTCACTGGTAGCCCAGGTGGTAGCCGTATCATCACCACCGTCACCCAAGTCATCTCAAACGTCATCGATCATGACATGAATATCGCTGAGGCGACTCATGCCCCGCGTATTCACGACCAATGGTTGCCTGATGAGATTCGTATCGAAAAAGCGCTCAATGTCGATACCATCAAAAAACTAGAGTCGATGGGACATACGGTAAGCCCGCAATCCGCCATGGGGTCAACGCAATCGATTATGGTTACCCCTAATGGCGTTTATGGCTCATCTGATCCGCGTATTGTCGATGCGGCGGTGGTTGGTTATTGATGTAAAATCATTAGTACTTATTTGTGACTTATATACCGCCCCTAAAAAAATCCCACTACGCTAATAGTCTAGTGGGATTTTTAATATTATGTTGTGCCTCATTTAAATAGCATGATTACTAACCTCACTCAGATTAAAGCCCTTGAATCGGTGGCTGTCTACGGCAAATAATGCTATCATTCACGACCTGATTTAAAGCGAATAAATACGACTATCACTGTATTTTTTGTCGCAGATTATCAGTATAAACCCTTGATAATAATCTTTTTATCAGCCTATTTTTTTGATCGCATCCGTAAGAGTCCTCTATGGCATTTGTACATCTTGGTATTCATAGCGAATATTCAATCACCGATTCTATCGTGCGCATTAAGCCGTTGGTCAAAGCTGCTGCTGCTGACAATCAGCGTGCGCTTGCATTGACTGATTTATCCAACCTTTATGCGACGGTGAAGTTCTATCGTGCCTGCCTAGGCGCTGGTATCAAACCGGTTATCGGCAGTGAAGTCATCATGGAGAATGAAGACACGCGGCTTACTCTGCTGGCGATGAATAATGAGGGCTATCAAAATATTACCCGCATCGTATCGCTTGGATTTACCGAAGGACGTGCTGACCCCATCAATCATGGCACACCAGTCATTAAACGCAGCCATATTTTAGAGCATGCAGCTGGTGTCATTATTTTATTTACCGAAAAGTCAGATGTCGGTCAAGCATTGGTCGGCTCTATGCCAGAAAAAGCCGATGAGCTGCTAACAGAATGGCAAGCACAATTTGATGATCGCTTATATTTTGCGATTAAGCGTACCAATCGCTCAGGGGAAGATGCCTTTATTAAAGCCGCTATTCACTCGGGTGCCAAACACAATATTCCTATCATTGCTCATAACGACGTGCGCTTCTTAGAACAAGACGATTTTGATGCTCACGAAGCACGTGTTTGTATCGCAGGCTCTTACGTACTTGCTGATCTAAATCGACCGCAAACTTATTCAGATGAGCAATACCTTAAGACTCAAGACCAAATGGTGCAGTTGTTTGCGGATATTCCACAGGTGATTGACAATACTTCACGATTGGCAACGCGCTGCAATGTGACTTTGACGCTTGGTATTAACGTCCTACCCGACTTTCCTGTTCCTGAAGGTGAGACAATCGAGTCGTTTTTTCGAGCAGAATCCCAGCGCGGTCTCACGCAACGTTTAGACAAGCTATTTCCTGTTGAAGCACGTACTGATAATTGGAGCAATATTCGCCAAAAGTATGATGAGCGCCTAGAGTACGAGCTGGAAGTGATCTTATCCATGGGTTTCCCCGGTTACTTTCTGATCGTTATGGACTTTATCCGCTGGGCAAAAGCCAATGGCGTGCCCGTCGGACCGGGTCGTGGTTCTGGTGCAGGCTCGCTAGTCGCCTACGCGCTGAATATTACCGATCTTGACCCTATCCATTACGATCTGTTATTTGAGCGCTTCTTGAACCCTGAACGGGTATCCATGCCCGATTTTGATATTGACTTTTGTATTGAAGGTCGTGATCGCGTCATTGATTATGTCGCGCAAACTTATGGACGTGAAGCGGTCTCGCAAATCATTACCTTTGGTACGATGGCAGCAAAAGCAGTGGTACGCGATGTGGCGCGAGTACAGAGCAAATCCTACTTTTTAGCCAGCAAATTATCTAAACTGATTCCCAAAACACCCGGCATCACGCTTAGCCAAGCACTTGAACAAGAGCCACAACTTAAAGACTTGATATCTAACCCTGACAATATGGATTATGAAGATGCCATTGAAATCTGGGAGATGGCGATTAAGCTTGAAGGCGTGTGTCGAAATGTAGGTAAACATGCCGGTGGCGTATTAATCGCCCCGCACAAAATCACCGATTTTAGTGCCATTTATTGTGATGATGATGGACACCGTGTCAGTCAATTCGATAAAGATGATGTCGAAGCAGTTGGACTGGTAAAGTTTGACTTTTTGGGTTTGCGCAACTTAACGGTGATTAACGCGGCGGTTGAGAACATCAACCTGCGCCGTGCCAAAGAAGGCAAAGATGCGCTGGTGTTAGAAGACCTGCCGTTGGATGATAAAAAAGCCTACAAGCTCTTGCAAGATGCCAAGACCACGGCGGTCTTTCAGTTAGAAAGCATGGGTATGAAAAAATATTTAGCCAAACTGCAGCCGACCAATATCGAAGACGTTATTGCCATGTGTGCGCTGTACCGTCCGGGGCCACTCGATGCAGGTATGGTAGAGATGTATATCGACCGTAAGCACGGCCGCGAAGAAGTCATCTATGACCATCCCAATCTTGAGCCAATTTTAGAAAACACCAACGGCGTTATTGTCTATCAAGAACAAGTCATGCAAATCTCACAGGTGATGGCGGGTTATAGCTTGGGCGGCGCCGATATGTTGCGCCGCGCCATGGGTAAGAAAAAACCGGAAGAAATGGCCAAACAGCGCGACATTTTTGTCACTGGTGCAACCTCGCAAGGCATTGATGAGGTCACCTCAGGCGGCGTCTTTGACTTGATGGAAAAGTTCGCAGGTTACGGTTTTAACCGCTCACATTCTGCCGCTTACGGAGTTTTGGCGTATCAAACAGCCTATCTAAAGCAATATTATCCTGCTGAATTTATGGCAGCGGTACTCACCTCTGATATGAACAACACCGACAACGTAGTGTTCTTTATCAACGATTGCCGTGAAAACTTTGGTTTGACCGTCGTAAATCCTTCCGTAAACCGTAGTGAGTGGCACTTCGTTGCGGATACGCCGACCAATATTATTTATGGACTTGGTGCTATCAAAGGTGTGGGCGAAGGCGCTGTTGAATCCATTGTCGAAGCACGCCGACGTGAAGGTTCTTTCAAAGATTTATATGACTTTTGTCGCCGAGTGGATATCAAAAAAGTCAATAAGCGCACCCTTGAAGGATTGATAAACGCGGGCTGTTTTGATGACTTTGCTGCCACTTTACGACCTGACTTGCCAGCCGATGAAGCGTACGAAATTCGCGGCGCATTAATGAGTCAGCTGCCAAGTGCCGTCCAAGCGGCTGAACAAGACCGTCAAAACCGCGAAATCGGCATGATGGACTTGTTCGGCGAGATGGATGGTGTGGTTGCCGCGCCGCCACTCGTCATGACACCAGAGCTGATCTGGGGTGATAAACATCGCTTAAAAGCGGAAAAAAACACCTTGGGACTGTACCTAACAGGTCATCCCATCAACGAGTATTTGGATGAGTTAAAACGCTATACCTCAGGTGCCCGTCTCGACAAGCTCACTGACACTGGCTACAACGGCAGCTGCTATTTTGCAGGACTAATTATCGATATTGCCAATTTCGGTAATCGCAATGTGATTATCTTGGATGACGGTACGTCTCGACTTGAAGTTAGCTGTTATGCGGAGCGCTTTAACCGTGTTAAAGATCAGCTAAAAGTCGATGAAGTGGTTATTATCAAAGGCAGCATACGCGAGCGTGATGGGCGGTTGTTTGCGCGTCTCGATAGCGCGATGAGCATGGTGGATGCACGCTTGCGTTGGCTCAAAAAGATCAGCATCAAAGTTCATGGTAACGACATGACTTTACTCACGCGTTTGCAACCGTTGCTTAAATCGGCACAAGCTGACATTATCCCTGCGCCTCGGTTAGGACATAACAATGAGCAGGATGAGCAAGGTAGCGGTCCTAATGGCGCTTATGATCCTGCTATGGGCGGCAGCTTGTATGATGAAAATGGTAATGACTTATTGGCGTTAGAAAATGATGTCAGTCAAGATAGCCGTTATGCAAACGACGACAGTTACGCCAACAATGCGTTGAGCAATACGGATGCCTCTATTAATGACAACTGTTTGCCACTTGGCCTGAGTGTTTATGACGTGTTTGGTATTGCCAATGTGGGACTGTCTGAACATTGGCGCATCTACCCCAACGACGACAATTTGCAGCAATTAAAGAACATGGTCAGTGAAGACAACTTACACTTTCATTACAGCTAAATGTTCTTTACCCTTAGAAAATTTATTATAGTGATTTTATTGCTTTAACCTTTAAAAACTGGATACAAAACCATGAATGAAATGCCCAATAACCATATGTTTCTTCAAGCTGATGAAGAAATTATTAATCATGAGCAGTTCGAAGACATGCGTGATTTACTAGAAGAAGACTTTGCCGATTTGATACAAGTTTATCTCACTGACAGTCAGCAACGAGTGGCATTACTGCGAAACGCTCAACAAACAAATGACAATGCCAATGGTTTTGAGATTGCTCATGCCCTAAAAGGTGCTAGTGCTAACTTGGGGACAACACAGCTGGTGAACCTTAGCACCCAATTACAATCACTCTGCCGTGACCATCGTATCAGTGAACAGGCTGAGCTTATTGAAAATATCGCAACCGCACTACAACGTGCAAAACAAGAAATCCATCAACGATTGGGACAATAAATGCGTAACGACTTGCCATCCTCTACCGCCCCAATAAAAGCTCATAGCGTGAATGATTATCTCGGTTGTCTGCAAGTAGTCATGGTTAATACGACTTTGCCTGCCAATATTGGCTCGGCAGCCCGTGCCATGCACACCATGGGTTTATCACGTTTGACTGTCGTTGACCCTAAGCTACCGATTGATGAAACCAGTGTTTCTCATGCCGCCGGTGGTAGCGATTTATTGTCATCCGCAGTGATAGTACCCACCCTAGAGTCTGCGATAGCGGACTGTCAGCTAGTATTTGCCGCCAGCAGTCGCAGCCGTCACATGCCGCGCCCTGTGGTGACGCCCACCCAAGCGGCCAATATCATGTTTGATTTTATCGATAAGCAATCCACTCTTGATATAGCTAATGACAATGTAAGCGCTCAGCCCCCAAGCAAACCAAATATTGCCATCTTATTTGGCCGTGAAGACCGCGGTTTGACCAATGAAGAATTGGCTTATGCAGATTATCATATTCAAATCGATGCCAATCCTGCCTATCCAGTGCTGAATGTTGCCTCAGCCGTACAAGTGATAGCGAGCTTTATCTTCGCTTATGCACAAACACATTCTCAGCCAGCCAGCAGCCGAGACAATGAGTTGGAGGCAGCGGTTCAGCCTACTTTAGACGTCCATCTTCGACAGCAATGGGATGAACCAGCCATTACTCAGCAGCAGCAGCAGCAACTTACCCAGCGTATGACTGAGCTTATGGTTCAGCGCGGTTTGGCTGATAGCGAACATCTAAAGTCATTACCATCACGATTGTCCAGACTTGGCTCACGCCTACAACTTGATCAAAAAGAATACCAGTTATTGAGCGCTTTAATGGCCAAACTCTCAAAAGACGGCGGCAACTGATTGCGTTTAATTATGCGTAGGCTATAGAAAACTGACACTCATAAATTGATATTGATTTATGAGTGTCAGTTTTTATATGATAATTCATCACTATATTTTATGATACAAAACTGCTATAACTTAAGAGAAACAAAGACACTTTTAGTCACGATATTTTACCGACGAATAGATAGGACGCTTTATGTCATTCCCATCCAAATTGTTCAAATCGCTTACCAGCATCAAAAAAGACTTAAAAGAAGATATTGATGCAGTATTCAATCGTGACCCTGCGGCACGCAATAGTCTGGAAGTCATATTGACCTATCCCGGCATTCACGCACTTATCTTGCATCGCGGTGCACATTGTCTATGGAATCACGAACAAAAACTGGCAGCACGGGTTATCTCATATGGCTCACGAATTATTACCGGCATTGAAATTCACCCTGCCGCCAAAATCGGTAGACGTTTTTTTATTGATCATGGTGTGGGGGTCGTCATAGGTGAAACCGCTGAGATTGGTAACGACGTCACGCTGTATCACGGCGTGACTTTGGGCGGCGTTTCTTGGAATAATGGCAAACGTCATCCAACACTAGAAGATGGTGTCACCGTTGGCGCTGGGGCAAAAGTTTTGGGGCCATTTACCGTCGGTAAAAACGCAAAAATAGGCTCAAATGCGGTAGTTGTAAAGCCTGTACCAGCGGGTGCAACGATGGTTGGTAGTGCGGCGCGTATGATCTCAGATCATCACGATGACAAAGGCAACCCCATCACAACCAAAGTGCAAGATGCCAAACAGCAAGAAAAAGTGGCGCAAGCTGGTAACACTAACAGACAGCAGACGAAAGACACGGTGTCAGATACAAAGCGCACCACTACTTTTCAAGCCTACGGTGTCGACCCATTTTCACAAGATCCAGTCACAGAGGCCTTTGCAAAAATGCTTGAGCACATCAAGCAATCAGAAAACCGCTTAGATCAATTACAAGCTGCTATGTGCCAACTCGATCCTAATTTTTGTAAAAAAGAATACGACAAATTGTGCTTAGAGGATTTAGATATCATTGGGCGTGCTGATATCGACCAGCCTGATGATGGGAAATCAAAGTAAGCTACTTTATTGGCTAATAACCACCACGGTTGACATCATTTTTATTCATCAGAAAATTTTGTTATAATAATCCTGCAGACGGAAACCGTGGTACTGCTCTATTGATTGTATATTGTCATATTAACCGGGACGGACCGGCTTTTTGTTTTTTATAAAAGCCAAAAGGCTCATTGGAGTTTCGGTTGAATACATTGACCCCTATCAAACGCCGTATTGTCTATGTGACTGTTTTTGAAATACTGGCTATCTTGTTCTCTACTTTTATTTTGATGCTACTCAGTGGTAGCGATGCCATACAGTCTTTGCCCATGGCCATTATGATTTCAGGCGCAGCAGTGGTCTGGAATTTTTTTTATAACTCTATTTTTGAAGCGCTAGAAAAACACTGGCAAATCCATAAACGTACGCTTGTCATACGGGCGTTTCATGCTCTAGGGTTTGAAGGTGGACTAATCTTAATTTGTTTGCCGTTATATATGCTGTGGTACGATGTGGGGCTATGGACTGCTTTTACCATGGAAGCGGCATTATTGGCATTTTTTTTAGTGTATACCTTTGTTTTTACGCTTGTGTTTGACAAGATATTCCCTTTATTGCCACAAGCTCATGCATTTGCCAGACGTAGGTAGCCTTCTTACAGTCAGATCGATACAAAAGAGGGTCAGTAAAAGTGGGGTATTTTTTGTAGCCTCTGACAGCGTAGGCACAGCAAAAAAGAACTATCCCAGTCTCGCGTCATAATATGGTATATATATATTCCATTCCGTATTGACTATATTTACATACTTCGTTGTATTAATTCCTCCATCCCCACTTTTTCATGCGCTTTAAATGGATAACGGTCGTTCATAACTATCCATTTAGAATCACTATTTTTGCTTAGGCTATTTGTAGTGATATACAAACTTATGAGCAATATATCAATATCCATCGTGACTTGTTTTATAGACATTGATTGTTCTGTTAAGCGCTGCCTGTGACACTCACATTCAAACTGTTTGAACGTTTGCTGTAGCCGCTGCAATGTCATAGGTAATTTTAGAGACAGATAGACACATTGATTGGTATAGTCAGGCTTTGGCAACTCAGGGGTCGCTGTAAAGTCAGGATTTTGAAAAGCTGTCGATTGTTGTATTTCACCCAAGGTCGACAATCGCTCCCGAACAATCGCTAAATATTTTTCAGCATGATAATTGCTACCCAAAGCCAATAGTACGGCCGTCACCAATTGCGCTTGCAACGCTTCAGGTGCATATCTTTCCAAAGTGTCACTATTTAAACCAGCCAGCGCTTTATGCATCATTAGAGGGAGCTTTGGCATGACGCGTGATTTGCACACCAACCGCATCAGCTTGTTTAATAGCAGTTGGCTTGGCAATGCTTAACGTAACTTTATGAGTAGCATATTTTTCGAGTAGTTTATCAGCAATTTGTCCTGCCAAATGCTCAAGAAGCTTCGCCTTGATGGCTTGGCACCATTCGCTCACATCATCACAGACCGCTTTATAATTCAGCGCATCGTCAACATTATCCGAGATTGCTGCTTGGCTAATATCCGTTTCAAGCGCGATATCAATCAATAACGGCTGAGTGATAGCGCGTTCCCACTCATAAACACCAATCACTGCCTCGACTTTCAAACCTTTTATAAATACCACATCAGACTGGGTATGAAACATGCTGCCATCCTCATTGCTTATTTTTAATTCAAAATTTCATTGACCTTGCTGTAAAGCCTCTTCGCGTAAGCGTTCGGCCTTCAATGCTTTGCTAGGACGATGTCGCCACAAATCAATACTGAATAATAGCAGACCCAGCCAAATCAAACCAAATACTGCTAAACGATGCAAATCAAACGGCTCGTTATAATAAAATACCGCTAAGAAGAAAATAAAGGTCGGCGTCAAATAATTCATAAAACTTAAGATACTATAAGCCACCAGTTTAGTCGACTTGTTAAACAGCAATAGCGGTATCAAGGTAATCGGGCCTGCGATCATCAATAGCCAAATGTTGGGACTGAACCAAAAGCTCAATTGACTACTGACCACATCTGCCTGCCAAAACCACCATAAGCAAATCGGCACCAGCATCGTCGTTTCAACAAACATCGCATCGACTGCAGTCAGTGGGGTTTGCCGTTGAATCGTCCCATACGTACTAAAACTAAAGGCCAATATTAACGATATCCAAGGCAAGCTACCGATCATAACTACTTGAATGACCACGGATAATAAGGCAAAACCAATGGCGACCCACTGCAACGTCCGCAGGCGCTCTTTGAATAAAATCATCGATAACGCCACGCCTACTAAGGGTCCGATAAAATACCCCAAACTGGCTTCGAGGATACGATCGTGATTGACCGCCCATACATACGTGAGCCAATTGGTTGCGATAATCAAACCAGATATGAACGAAAACGCTATCCATCTTGGATTTTTCTTCAGCGTATCGATCCATCCCCAACGTTTGGTAACCACCAACACGACAAGCAAACATGCAAATGTCCAGACGATACGGTGTCCGATAATCTCAGTCGCATCATAGGCAGCCAATTGTTTAAAATATAATGGAAACCCGCCCCATATGGAAAAAGCGATAAGCGCGGTTACGATGCCACGTCTGGTTGTTTTGATAGGCGCGGCTGGTGTTTTGATGACATTTTGGGTGGTCATAGTACAGTACAACTTTTTAGAGCAAAGCGCGCCCTCGCATAATAGTACCTATTAAGGCAATGGCAAAAACGCAGGGTTACTACAGATAAGATATAAGTTAAAAAGCAATGTGTTGATGTCCATATAGACATCAACACATTGCTACCGATAACAACTGGTTGGAAATAAATTTTATCTAAAGGTTAGCAAATAAGCGCTTTAACCTTACTCATATATCTAATAACTTATTGAGTTATAAATTCTACAGCTCTAAGCGCTTGCGCTATCAACCTGAATAGACATACCAATTTGGTTGGCAAGTTCCGCAAAGCCGGGGAAGCTGGTATTGACCGTTTCAACACCTTCGATGGTGATTTGCGTTGAGGCACGTAAACTGGCTACGGCAAAGCTCATGGCAATACGATGATCGTGATGGGAGGTAATTTGACCGCCGCCAAAAACAGGGTGGCTGTTATTTATATCCCCGCTTTCACTTGCAACCCCTTTATCTTCACTGCCCTTACCTTCAATAATTAAGCCATCGTCAGTGACCGTACAATCAATACCAAGCGTTTGTAAGCCTTCGGCCATGACTGCAATACGGTCAGACTCCTTAACACGCAGCTCTTTTGCTCCCGTCAACACGGTACGGCCTTGCGCACAGCTGGCGGCGATGAATAGCACGGGAAACTCATCAATCGCCAGCGGTACCAGATGCTCTGGTATCTCGATACCGACTAAGTTTGAGCTACGAATCATAATGTCTGCCACTGGTTCGCCGCCCACATGCGTCTCATTACTCAAGGTAATATCGGCCTGCATCAACCTCAAGATATCAATCACACCAGTACGGGTAGGATTAATACCCACTTGCGTTAAGGTCAGCTCACTACCTTGACTAATGGCAGCTGCCACCATAAAAAAGGCCGCTGAGGAGATATCAGCAGGCACAGCGATATCACCACCTGTTAATGTACCGCCACCTGTTACACTGATGCGATTGCCATCGACAGTGACTGGATAACCAAAGGCTGATAGCATACGCTCGGTATGATCGCGACTGACTTCTGGTTGGGCAATCGT
Source organism: Psychrobacter aquaticus CMS 56 (assembly GCF_000471625.1). Taxonomy (GTDB): domain Bacteria; phylum Pseudomonadota; class Gammaproteobacteria; order Pseudomonadales; family Moraxellaceae; genus Psychrobacter; species Psychrobacter aquaticus. The sequence goes on along the minus strand of NZ_AUSW01000003.1, from coordinate 6,077 downwards.
CGTTGTGCCCTCGCTCCACAGACCCGCCAGCAATAAGCAAGACTTAATCTGCGCAGAAGCAACTGGCAGCTCATAGTCTATACCTTGTAGCGGTTTGCCAATCTTGTCTCGACCCGTAATGCTAAGTGGTGCTGTACCACTATGACCCGTACTTTGAATAACGGCACCCATCGCACGTAGCGGTGCTGCCACGCGCTCCATAGGACGTTTACTCAGACTGGTATCACCTGTCAGCACACTGTCAAATGGTTGTGCCGCCAAGATACCCGATAACAGGCGCATACTAGTACCTGAGTTACCCATGTACAGCGGGGTTTTACTCGGTTTTAAGCCATTCATTCCCACACCATGAATGGTCAATTTACCATTATCAGGCCCTTCGATGGTCACACCCATATCACGAAACGCTTGCAATGTCGCTAAGGCATCCTCGCCTTCCAAAAATCCTGTCACATGTGTGATGCCCGTCGCAAGGCTACCAAGCATAATACTGCGATGCGAGATAGATTTGTCACCAGGAATGGCAATCGTGCCATAAACGGTATTGCTAGGTGTAATAATATAAGAAGCTGACATGGTAGAGGTATCCGTATAAGGGGTGCTGGCTAACATATGGCCAAAATGTCGCCGCGCGGCTTGCGCACGGCCCAAAATTCCCATCAGGGCGGTTGAATCTTTATCGATGATAAGCTGACGCATGGTCTGTAAATAAACACCATATTCATCAAGGGCGCTGACAATCGCGCTTTGGTTGGCAAAAAATATATCGTGCCACATTTTGGGATCACTGGCAGCTATTCGAGTAAAATCACGGAAGCCACCAGCAGCATAGCGAAACATGTCCAAATTGTCGTCATGACTTGCCAGCTGCTCAACCAAATTAAACGCGAGCAAATGCGGCAGATGACTGGTATGCGCCAATATGGCATCGTGATGGTCAGCGGCCATTGTCATAACCGTTGCGCCCACTGCCTCCCATAATAGACGCTGTTTCGCAATGGCTACATCACTGGTCGTGGGTAGCTCACAAATGATAACGCTATGATTGACAAACAAGTTGGCGCGGCGAGCATGATACCCTGAATTCTCAGCGCCAGCAATTGGATGGGCAGGCACCAAACCTACAGGCAGCGATCCAAACACCGCATTGGCGGCATCAATGATATTAACCTTGGTGCTACAAACATCAGTAATGATGCAATCCGTTGCCAGCTGTCCATCATCCATTGCTTGTTTGATATCAGCAAACACCGCTTGTACCGCTTGTACTGGTACAGCAATGATAATTAAATCACTACCACCGACCACATCACTCAGACGGGCACTGCCCGTATCCAGCAACTGTTGTTGGATCGCTTCGGCGATACTTGGTGCATGCCTATCAACTGCGACCAGACGCGCGCTCAAGCCGTTGTCTTTGATGGCTTGAGCAAGGCTAGCACCAATCAGTCCTAGGCCAATGACACAAACTTGCCTAAATAGGGACAACTGATTATTTAAAAGCGTTTTTTTATTATTCTGATGGTGTTTTTGCTGGTTACTCACGGCGTTTCTCGTTGAACACACTAGCGTCAGTCTTGGTAAAGTACGCTAACGTTAGTATCATAAAATTGAATAGCGAATTGTGTCATTTATCTAAAATCATATAACGACACACATTAATCCTCGGTCAAAATAGAATGTAAAGTATCGATCAAACGCAGGTTATCTTCTGCCAAACCTACCGTGATACGTAGCCAATTGTGTAACCCATACACTGCTAAAGGACGGACGATTACACCTTGCTCAAGTAACGCCTCATAAATCACGGTGGCAGTCGTGTCTTCCATTTCAACTTCTATTTCTACCATAATAAAGTTGGCATGTGATTTAATAAACCCCAATCCTAGGGCGTCAAACTGCTTTTCTAACCAACGCATTTGCTCATCATTTATCTGACGAGTTTTTTCGATAAAGTCTTGATCACGAAGGGCAGCAGCAGCAGCAGCTAAACCCACACGGCTGACATTAAATGGCTGACGAATACGGTTCAATAAATCTGCCACTGCCACCGAACTTAAGGCATAACCAACCCTTAGACCGGCCAGTCCATAGGCTTTTGAAAACGTGCGGACGATGACCACATTATCAAACTCGTCAAGCAACGCTCGATTATTACTTTCAGGACTATATTCGATATAAGCTTCATCCAATACCACCAATACCGAGCTTGGCACACTGTCCATAAACTCACGCAACACATTATGCTCAAGTTGTGTACCAGTTGGATTGTTGGGATTGGCAATAAAGACGATCTTAGTATTAGGGTTGTCTTGAACTGCTTGACTCATGGCTTTTAGGTCATGACCAAAGCGCTGCGCTGGTACTTCAATACCCGTTGCGCCTTGCATTTTAGCCAGCATCGGATAAACAATAAAGGCGTACTGACTATAAACAATAGCATCAGAAGCACCCGCAAAACTACGTGCCAAAATATCGAGCAAATCGTCAGAGCCATTGCCTAGAGTTATCTGATCGACGGTGACATCATTGAAGTCAGCCAACGCTTGCTTGAGATAATGACCATTGCCATCAGGGTAACGCGCCAGTTGACCCAATTGCTCGGTCACTGCCAACGTCACATGCGGTGAGCAGCCCATCGGATTTTCATTACTGGCCAATTTCACCACATCTGAGACGCCATATTCACGCGTCAACTCTTCTATTGGCTTTCCAGTCTGATACGGAGCCAATGCCAAAATACTGTCATAAGCAGGGACGAGCGGTGATAAATTTGACTTTGTCGATTGCGTTGGCTGCATGATTTATCCTTAGATGTGATGAGACATCTATTATTGATTAAGCCTATTCGTTTTAGTTATGACAGCTTTTATTATAGAGGCATGGCGATTATGCAATTTATAATACTGCTTTTGGATAAGAGCCAAGTATACGCACATCTTTTACCAACGGGCGAATATCCGCAATAGCGGCACTGACATTTGCTTCATCGATATGACCGTTCATATCAATAAAGAAGACGTATGCCCACTTATTAGGACGTTCAGGCCGTGTTTCAATACTGGTCATAGAAACGCCATGGTACGACAAAGGCTTTAAGATTTCGATCAACGCCCCTGCTTTGTCATGCGCAGATACGACAATAGAAGTCTTATCTTGTCCTGATGGTGCAATCGCTTCATGACCAATGATAAGGAAACGTGTGGTGTTGCTTGGATTGTCTTCGATATTTGAATAAAGCTTGTGTAAATCATATTCCGCCGCCGCCACATCCCCTGCAATCGCCGCGGAATGCCATTCGTTTTTTAAACGTCGTGCCGCTTCACCATTGCTCGATACAGCAACCCGCTCAACATTCGGAAAGTTCACATCTAGCCAATGACGGCACTGCGCCAATGATTGCTGATGCGAATAAATACGGCTTAAACCGTCAATTTTGGTGTGTTCAGCGACTAAGAAATTTTGATGAATAGGCAGCTCAACTTCACCAATGATTTTGAGACTAGAAGACAAGAAACCATCCAACGTGTGATTCACCACGCCTTCTGACGAATTTTCAACGGGTACTACGCCATACATCGCTGTGCCCGCTTCCACTTCACGGAACACATCAGTAATGGTCGTCATTGGCACCGTATCAGCCGCTTTACCAAAATGTTTGAGCGCAGCAGCATGGGTAAAGGTGCCGACTGGACCCAAGAAAGCGATGCGCTGCGGCGCTTCTAAATCCAAACAAACCGACATGATTTCACGGAACAAACGCGCCATTTTTTCATCAGCAATCGGGCCAGTATTACGTGCCATCACCGCTTTTAATACTTGAGCTTCACGCTCAGGACGATAAAAAATAGGATTGCTATTGTTGGCCGCTGCATGATTGGCAGTGTGGTTTTTCTTAACGGCAGCCACTTGTTGCGCCAGCTTAGCACGGTCATTGATTAACGTCTGAATTTCACAGTCTACTGCATCAATACTTTGACGAATATTGTCTAAAAACTCTTTTTCAGTTGCGGTATCGCTAGCACCTGCGATGGGTTGATCTAGATTGTCCATGTTTTGCTCTGATGACTGCTCACTCATTACCGCTCACCTTTTTGATTTTATACTCTGTAAGTATTACTGTGTTGATTTTAAGATGCAATAGACTGGTCTATCAAAAATATTGTGCCCTGCTAGTCTTATTTTTTATGGGTGTCTATATGCTAACCGTGTATCAAATAACATAGACAGCCGTCAGACAGCTGACCCGCTCTACTATAACAAAAACTGTGCTCAGTGCCCATGCGTAAATGGATGTAAATGCTGTAAACCCGCTAATATTCGCAAAGTGATACAATATGACCACGACACACGATAAAACTGCGAGCCAACATGGCTTCAAAATTATGTTACAGTTCAAAATAAATGGCAAATACCCCTACAAATAAGACAGTAATTCCGTAATTAAACAAGGAAAGATATCTAATGAGCGCATTACAACAGCTTCGTACCATGACCACGATTGTCGCTGATACTGGTGATCTAGCCGACATTGCGCGCCTAAAACCTATCGATGCGACCACCAACCCAAGCCTAATCACCAAAGCGCTCATTCATTCTGACAATCAAGGCATGCTTTCTGAAACCATGAGTCGTTATAATGGGCATGTCGATGCCGTGATTGATGCGCTTACTATAAGGGTTGGCTGTGATATTTTAGCGCTCATCGAAGGTCGTGTTTCTACTGAAGTTGACGCCCGTTTGTCTTATGACACTGGGGCCACCATCGATAAAGCCTTGGAGTTTATAGAAGCTTATCAAAAGGCAGGTATCGACTCAGAGCGTGTGTTGATCAAAATGGCCGCTACTTGGCAAGGCATCGAAGCCGCTCGCTATCTTGAGACCCAAGGTATCCATTGTAATCTGACCTTGCTTTTTGGCCAACACCAAGCGATTGCTTGTGCAGATGCTGGCGTGACATTGATATCACCTTTCGTTGGCCGTATTTTAGACTGGCAAAAGCGCCAACAGAACCGTCAAAACGTACCCGCTTCGGATGATATGGGTGTACAATCAGTGAAGCGTATTTATCAATACTACAAACAACATAACTACTCTACGCAAGTAATGGGCGCAAGTTTCCGCTCAACTGAGCAGATATTGGCCCTAGCAGGGTGTGATTTACTGACCATCGCGCCCAATCTTATCGATGAGCTGGCAGCAATGGATACAGAGGTTACGCGGCAGTTATCATCAAGTATGTCACTGGATATGGCGGATATGACCCGAGTGAGCTTAACACATGAAGAGTTCAGTGCTGCTTATCAACAAGACACAGTCACCCAAGACCTATTACCAAAAGGTATCGATGGCTTTATTGGTGCTCGTGATGAGCTGGCTCAGATGTTGGCGGCGATACGTAACTGATGTATAACTAAGTTGTATTCTCATGTTTAAAACGCTTATTTGTGCATTTTATAAAGCCTCTATTTTACGAGTATAATCAGAGCAGTATATATATAAAAGAAATTTGCCTACTAATAGCAAGTTGGCTATTATGGCCCACTTCCCACAAGAAGAAGCAAGGCTTTACTATGAAACGGCTATCAGTATTATTAGCAAGCGGTGCTCTAGCAGTCAGCGCACAAGCAGTGAATTGGTCAAAGTTGGCAGACAGTCCTACTGGATCAGTTTTTAGCTTAGATTTGGACTCTATCGAAAGCTCCGACATCAATATCATAGATGAAAAAAATGTTGAAAATATCACGGTGTCTATTCGTAGAACATACCCTACACAGAAAAAACCTGCGCAAAAAAACGAGACACAAGCCAACAAAGAAAACAATATTCACCATAGCGATCAGCAGTTACTTATTTCTTGCAAAGATTCCAGTTACTATAGAAGGGCATACGTAAATTACGGTGCGGACAATAAAGTCATCAAATCTTGGCAATCAGAAAAACCGATACTGACTACCAAGGACTTCACCATCACCATCTCTAACACCATTGGTCGCACGATAGTAGAACAGGCTTGCAAAAATCATGAGCAAGCCAAACAAAAGGCATAACATTGACCCATATAAAAAAAGCGCGCT
>NZ_AUSW01000002.1 GCF_000471625.1 Psychrobacter aquaticus CMS 56 | reverse complement strand
CTATATATTATGGCCCTCCAGGTACAGGAAAAACACACTCTGCAAACGCCTTAGCTGAATCTTTAATTGCTATTCATTTTTTACATAAAAAAGAAAACTTACAGCGCTTCCTTAAAGATAAAAAAACTGTTGTAGATGGCCGAATACATTATCTTCAATTTAATCCAAATACCTCTTACGAAGATTTCATAGCAGGCTACCAACTAAAATCAACCTCTGATGGCTCGGAAACAGTTCCTGTCAAAGGCCAATTGTTCAATATTATCGAAAAAGCAAACCAAGAAACTGAAACTACTGACAAAGATAACAAAATAAAGCTACCTCATGTACTCATTTTAGATGAGATAAATAGGGTGGATTTATCACGTGTGTTTGGAGAGTTATTCTCTGCTATGGAGTATCGGAACAAACCTATCGAAACTGCAATTAAAGGTATTACGCTCATTATTCCTGATAATTTATACATTATCGGAACCATGAATGAAATTGATTTTTCCGTAGAGCGTATGGACTTTGCTTTACGCAGACGATTTCTGTGGAAGTTTAAAGGCTATGATAAAGACGTTTTATCTAATATGCTCAGTCAGAATCTACATGACACGCTATCAGAATATATCGAAGAATTTGTAGATGCTTGCACTTTATTAAATGAATACATAAGTACAGAAATCGACGAGCTAGGCGTAGATTACCAAATTGGACATACTTTTTTTGCTGAGTTACCTAAGATTTATGAACAAAATGCCAATTTAACAGGCAAAAGCAGAAGCAAGTTAAAATTATATAAAGAAGCGCGAGATATTTTATGGAGGTTTTCAATAGAACCTATGTTAGAGGCTTTTTTAGGTAATACGGACAAAGAGATGGTACAAAATTATATGTGTAATGCTGAGAAAATTTTTACTCATGCAAAGTGATATTTGCACTATAAAAGTCAGGGATTGCTCTTATATTGATATAGAGGCAAATATGGCAATTGTTATTAACAACTGCTTTATAAGTACCAATGTGTTTAGAGTTAGCCCTAGCGTAGCGAGTGATGAGCAACCCTTGTTAAGCTATAGCCATACTCATAAAAAGTGGCTGACAGGTAGATATATTGGAAAATTATACTTCGAATACAATGGTAAACCTCATTGTTTTGAAGTACAGCCTCGCTTTGGTAATGCCAATATCTTAATATTACTAGAAGAGATATTTAATATTAAGCTTGCACACAATACCTCCGAGTACAAGCTGTATGACAACAGTGATAATGAGCTTTTAAAAAAGATCATAAGCATAATATGGGTTAAAACCTTAAGCAAAATTAATATACATGGCTTACCGAAGCACAAAGTAGAAAAGCTAAATAAAAGTAGTACTGTAAGAGGGAAGATAGCTATAAAAAGAAGTGTGTTACCTATTTATAAAGAAAAATATGTAGTCTCAAAGCGGATAGAAAAAGAGGTAGACAGTACAATTGTAGCCATTCTAAAGAAAGCTTACATCATCTTATGCAAAGATTATTCTTTAACAGAAAGTATGTTAAGTGATGCTGTAAAAGAGGTAATAAGAGTACCGTGCTATAACAAGAAGGTCATCACCACGAACCAATTCCAAAAAATAAAATATGGTGCTATTTATGCTAACTATAAAGAGATAGTAGATTTCTCTTGGCATATTATTCAGCATAAGAAACAATCATCAATGCATGAAATGGCAGATACAATGGGCGATGCCTTATTTTTAGATATGGCAGAGATATGGGAGAAATATCTATTCACTATCTTAAAAAAATGCTTTGCTCCTAGAGGGTGGCATGTTTACTCTCAGCAGTATAGAATCTACCAAAATATAGGTTTTGAACGAAGTATTATTCCAGATATTATTTTAGAAAAAGATGGTCATGTAGTTGTGTTAGATGCTAAATATAAGCGCATGACCGGTCATTTCAGCGACTATGATAGAACTGATTTTTTCCAATTACATACTTACGGCTCTTATATGGAATCACATAATAAAAAGCTAATAGGTTTGGGGCTGATTTATCCACTAAGTGAGCGCTTCGACAAAGAAAAACTAGATAAGAACTTTGCTAAAAATCTTTACGGTGACTCTACGAGTAACACTTGGTTTAAAGTAGATGGAATATGTTTAAAAGACTCACATCACCAATTAACAGAACAAAAAGACGATTTTTTGAGAAGAGTGGAATCGCTATTGCTTATATGACCCATATTTGATGCACGCTGACTGTAATCGCTTAAATAGACTCAAAGCCTTTAAAGGGTACAACACCCACTTTAGTAGTACATAAGCTCCACAAGTTGAATTCTATGCACTCAACCGTAGGATTTTACAATCAATGTTATTGCCTCAATACAAAGTTATTATCAATCAATAACCCAATATATGGGTTCAGGAGCTAACCTAACGTCATTAAAATGACGCGTTGTGATTAGACTATCTTTTAATATGATTAATAATAAAGTAACTGATTTATTTATAAAATAAAAATTTTTTTTCGATGAATATACGATAACTTTATATACAAAGCTTTGACAGCACCAGTATTAATTTTATTAGAATGAGCTACTGTGCTTTTAGAGGATTTTTATAATGCCCACGGCAGAATTCCAGCTCAACTTTTTAAGACGTATTCAGTGGCTGCTTGAATCTAGCTCCTATACCTCGACT
>NZ_AUSW01000001.1 GCF_000471625.1 Psychrobacter aquaticus CMS 56 | reverse complement strand
ATCCAAAACAACTATTTTATTAATTGGTTTTTTATAATATATTTATTTAGACTGAGTTAAAATAAATAGTTGACATTAATTTTTAAATCGTTATTATAATCCCACTGACTTATAGATTTTTTATAAAGTAAAAAAAGAGTATAAGTCATATCAATTAATTTGCTATTGTCGCCCTGACATTGGCCACTACCTATGGAGGAATCATCATGTCCTATATCACGATCAAGACGTTTTTAAAGTATGAATGTATGAAAAATATGACAGCAATGATGACTTCAAAAAGGTTTGGCTGAATTTATATATTAGCTATCCGCTGACATCCTATTTACTAGGATAGATTTTATTAGTATCAGCGGATATCCCTGTATCTACTCGCTTTATTCCTTTTTAAGTCTTGCCTTGTTCAAAATGACTGTGCTAAGCCATTTTGCGCTTGTTTCTGTCTATTTATCTAGCATTTTATTTTATCGTCATTACCAATAGGGTTGCTTGCGCAATCACCTAGTCGATGCCTATCCGTGCGCATCATATTTAGGTTTAAGTTTTGGTACGGTAAAATTTTTCTTGAAAGCGTCCATAATAAATTGACCATCATTTCTATTGATTTGCAATTAATAGAAGACGGTATTTTATTGCCTATGACTTTTTATTCATAAGTTTATTTTCTTATTAAACACACTGTTTAATTGAGGCGGATAACTGATGTCTAATAATCATAAAACAGGTGAATTAAAAATACGTTATTTGGTTTAAAAATAAAAAAATAAAAAAATGGAAATAATAAATAATGAGCATTCAATTAGTATTAAATAAAAATAGTAAACATGGCGTGCCCGTCAAAATTTACACCTCAGATATCGAACAAGGCGCGATACAGCAATTACGCAATATGGCGCAGTTAGAGTTTGTTCATTCGCATATTGCCGTCATGCCTGATGTACACGTCGGCAAAGGTGCTACCGTTGGCAGTGTGATTCCGACTAAGTCTGCCATTATTCCTGCGGCGGTGGGTGTCGATATCGGCTGCGGTATGAATGCCGTGCGTTTGTCTTTAACGGCCAGCGATTTGCCAGATAACTTAAAATCATTACGCTTGATAGTGGAGCAGCAAGTGCCGGTCGGCTTTAACATGCACAAGCAAATTCAAGCCAAAAACTCAACACTTGACCCATTGGGCAAACGCCTAAAACCAATTACTGATAAGCATCCGGGTTTACTTAAAATGCTAAAAGGTTTTGAGCGTACTTGGGCGAAGCAATTGGGGACACTTGGCGGTGGCAATCATTTCATTGAGCTGTGCTTGGATGAAAATAATGATGTCTGGGTCATGCTGCATTCTGGTAGTCGCGGTATCGGTAATTGCATCGGCCAGTATTTTATTAATCTGGCCAAAAAAGAGCATCAATCGCGCTTTGGTCATGTGCCAGATCGAGACTTATCTTACTTTGCCCAAGGGTCTGACAGCTTTGTCGATTACGTCGAAGCAGTGGGCTGGGCACAGGATTACGCGCTAGAAAACCGACGAGAGATGATGCGTTTGGTGATTAAATCACTACAGTCGCCACAAGCGGGATTACCACGATTTGCTCTCACCAAAGAAGCAATCAACTGCCACCATAACTATGTCAATGAAGAGGTGCATTTCGGTGAGCAAGTCTATGTGACGCGTAAAGGCGCGATCAGTGCTTATGCAGGTGAGCTTGGTATTATCCCCGGCTCGATGGGCGCAAAATCTTTTATCGTCCGTGGTCTGGGTAATGAGGAGTCTTTTTGTTCGTGCTCGCATGGCGCAGGGCGACAAATGAGCCGAGGCAAAGCCATACGAGCGTTCACTATTGATGAGCTAAAGGCGCAAACCGATGGCGTTGAATGTCGCAAAGACAAAGGTGTCATCGATGAAATACCCGGTGCTTATAAAGACATTGATGAAGTGATGGCCAATCAAGCGGACTTGGTTGAGGTGGTACATACGCTGAAGCAAGTCATGTGTATTAAAGGTTAATACCAAACCTGCAAATCCTCTTAGCTTCGTCAAACTCGCTTAATGTACTAGATGTACAATTTGCACTCGTTTTCCTTGCTAAGATGATTTTCGGAATTGGTATCTAAGAAGATTTAAAGAATAGGTAACAATATGAGCTTAAAACAAACCCTAAAAAAAGCCAAACAAATTGAGCGGCAGTTAGAACAGCAAGATGCGACAGGTGCTGAGCACTCGCTAGGCGCAGTGAAGCCGCGCAACTATTTGGCGCTTGACCCTTTACTAAGAAAAGGCGGTATTCATGAAAAAGAAGATATCGATATTGTCCGAAAAAAGCGCCGCCGTGAGACCAAGCAGCAGTTAAGACAAACTGACTGGTTCTTAGAGTAGCGATCATTCGATCTAAATTTACTTTTAAAATTAAAGGAAGGGAAGCCGTTCGCTATCATAGTAAACGGCTTTTCCGAATTTAAATGGTTGGGACAGCACTCGTCACTCAACTGATAAAAGCAAATAGGCAAAAGAAATTAGAAAAAAGACATAAAGGAGAGTTTTATGAGATTGATTAATAAAGTAGCATTGGTCACAGGGTCTGCGCAAGGCATCGGCAAAGCGATTGCTGAGCTTTTTGTGAAAGAAGGGGCAACCGTTATATTCAGTGATATCAATGATGATAAAGGAAGGCGCTCTTGCCATGATATTAATATAAAGCGTCAACAATGGAGCGAATCAAAACCAGCAGAATATATCCATCTGGATGTCTCAAACGAAAGCGATTGGCAAAAAGCTGAGCAATACATTCAACAAAATTATCAAGGGTTAGATATTGTCGTAAACAATGCAGGTATCACTGGATTTTTGGAGACGACAGGCGCTCATGACCCTGAATACTTAGAGATGGCAAGTTGGCACAAGGTACATCAAGTAAACCTAGATGGTGTGGCTTTAGGTTGTAAGGCAGCGATAGCTTTGATGAAAAATCGTCCAACAGATAAAAATAGCAAATCAAGTATCATTAATATCTCTTCACGCTCAGGTATGGTCGGTATTCCTTTAGCAGCAGCTTACGCCTCAAGTAAAGCTGGCGTCAGAAACCATAGTAAATCAGTCGCCTTATATTGTGCGCAAAATGGCTATGATATTCGCTGTAACTCAATTCATCCCGCCGCTATCTATACGCCAATGTGGGACGCTATGTTGGGAGAAGGTAATGAGCGAGAAGAAGCGATCAAGGCAATTAGCAAAGACATCCCGCTAGGTTATATGGGGGAGGCAATGGATGTGGCTTATGCGGCACTTTATTTGGCAAGTGATGAGTCAAGATACGTGACGGGTACTGAGCTCACGATTGATGGCGGCATTCTGGCAGGGAGCACGGCTGCCCCTAATAGCGAAAATTAATGAAATTGTAAAAATGATTCCGTCACAGACAGAGACTGCGAAAAACTCACCCTCAGTATCGCTGTGCTTTTTTTAAAAGGGAGCAACTATATCTTCTCATGACATAATCAATATTTAGACACTGATAAAAAAAGCCGTTCACTATTTATAGAGAACGGCTTTTTTATTTACTCAGAACTATGGTGTAAAATTTTAAGCGAGTACCTCGATTAGCTCACCCTTGACCATGTGCGGACTGACAAAATCCGTGATACGCACGCTGACGATTTTACCGAGCAATTCATTCATTTTGTTTTCATCATATGGGAACATAACCGTACGCGTATTGTCTGCCGTACCGATTAAGCAATCAGGATGACGGTTGGCGATTTGCTCGACCAACACCCGCGTGGTAGTGCCGACCATTTCATGAGTTTTGGCCAATGTTGAGTCAATGATAACTTTTTGGAATTCAGCCAAACGTGCTTTTTTGGTTGTGAAGCTCACATCGTCTGGCAATTCTGCCGCTGGTGTGCCCGGACGCTTTGAATAGATAAAGCTATAAGAGTGATCGAAGTTCAATTCTTTTGCCAAGTTCAAGGTATCTTGGAAGTCTTGATCGGTCTCACCTGGGAAGCCAATGATAAAGTCGCTAGATAAGTGAATATCTGGGCGAATAGCTTTAAGTTTATTGATCTGATTGATATAAACATCGATAGTGTGATTGCGTTTCATCGCTGCCAAGATAGCATTCGAGCCACTTTGTACAGGCAAATGCAAATGTGACACCAGCTCTGGCAATTGTGCATAAGCGTCAATGATATCATCGGTAAATTCCAGTGGATGGCTGGTGGTATAACGAATACGCTCCACGCCATCGACGTGTGACACATAATGCAATAGCTCAGCGAATCGGCAAATACTGCCGTCGTCTTTTTCGCCGCGATAGCCGTTGACGTTTTGACCGAGTAGGTTGATTTCACGGATACCTTGCGCGGCGAGGCTGTCAATCTCAGCCAATACGTCATCTAATGGCCGCGATAACTCTTCACCGCGTGTATAAGGCACGACACAAAATGAGCAATATTTTGAGCAACCTTCCATGATAGAGACAAAGGCCTTATAGCCTTCTACTCTTGGCTCAGGTAAAAAGTCAAACTTTTCGATACTTGGGAATGACACGTCAATCGTACCAATGCGGTTCTTAGGAGCGATGTCACGTTGCTCGTTTGATTGGTCATATAGCTCTGGCAGACGATGTAAGGTTTGCGGGCCAAATACCATGTCGACATAAGGCGCGCGTTTTTGAATGTTGTCGCCTTCTTGTGAGGCCACGCAGCCACCAACACCAATGACCAGATCAGGACGTTTTTCTTTCAATTTGCGCCAGCGACCCAATTCTGAAAAGACTTTTTCTTGTGCTTTTTCGCGGATAGAGCAGGTATTCATCAGCAGCACATCGGCTTCATCGATATTGTGCGTCACTTCCATACCGTGTGAATCACCCAATACGTCTAGCATTTTGCCAGAGTCATAGACATTCATCTGGCAACCCTGAGTGGTTACAAACACTTTTTTAGGCGCGACTTTATCAACAGGCGATTGAGCTGAACTTGATTCTGTGAGTGCAATGACAGCAGGCGCTGTCGCGGTTGTTTTAGCACCAGCAGCGTCATTAATGCGGGGATTAAATACAGTAACACTCATAAGGATAAGTCCATGATTGACTAAAAGTACAGCAGGGTAGCCGATTAACAAGTGGCGTATTTTATCACAACCCTTCGTCAATGTGAAAAATTAGCGTGAGCAATTGGTGGATGCTATGAACGATTATTTATAACAGTATCAATTGCTTACTGGTCTTAGCCTAGGTTTTAGCAGAAATCACAGCGCGCTATCATTTCTATGTTACTCCTCGCTGTCCTATTTATTAACAAAAGGTAAAGGTGATGGTTGAAAGTGCAATGAGTATAGTATGATGAATGCGATAAGCTTAGCGGTACTTGGCAAATCGCTGTTCACACATTGTAGAGATATAATAAAGAGAGTCAGTATGACAAAGTTGCGCGTTGCTCATGGCATTAAGGATAGCCTCAAGGATAGAGAATCACCCAATCAATATGGTTGCTCAAAGCGAATCAAAACAAGAACCCTAAGAGTAAGTGCGCTGAGTCTGGCGACAGCAGTGAGCGCGCTTGGATTGTCGCAAGTGGCTTGCGCTGAGCTGACATGGGGTGAGGACGAAAGTTACCAGCAAGAGGGTACCTATTCACAAAACAATGGTTCTCAAGCAGACAGTGGAGCTAGCTCTTTCACGGCGGCAGCCATTGCAGCAGATCGCGGTGATGTCAGTGCGCTTTATAATTATGAGCAAGCAATGAGTGGCGGTTTATTTGCCATGTATCCGACATATTGGCGCATGAATTTAGATCTTAATTCGCAAAGCTCGGCTGCTGTCTCACAGTTTGTGCGCCAATATCCAGATACTGTCATGGCAGAAAAGCTAGTTGCTGATTTTGCTGAGACCAAAGCTGGCTCAAACGATTATGCATCTGTACGCCAAGTCGCGAATTTGATTACCAATGCGGATGCAAGCGAGCGCTGTGCGGTTGCGCTTGGGTTTAATAATGGTGGCGATACCATGCGTGCCATGGCAGCGAAGTCTGATGTTTGGCTAACGACACTTAAGCAGCCAGCCTTGTGTGAGCAGTTGGCGCTTGAGATGAACAATAACCCATTGATTAACGATCAAGATAGAGCCTCTCGTCTTAAACGTATGCTGCGTAAAGGTAAGACCGGCGACATCATGGCGTTGTCATCGCGTCTTGGGACACCGATTGCTTATTCAGCACTGAGTGAGATTCAGCTTAATCCTTCTTCATTCTTTAGCCGTTTTGGCAGGGAGCCTGCTAGTAAAACCAATCAACATCTCTATCTATATGCGATGGGGCGAGTGGCTGAAAAGTCTTATCGTGAAGCCGCGCTACAGTTGGATTTTGATATTAAGCAAGACAATCAACGCTCGGTCAAACTGTTGAATGATGAAACCCGTCGTTATGCTTATCGCATCCTTGGCGTGCAGCGTATGAACCATAATACCGATGATGGCTTTAATGCTGAGGCTGTTGACTGGTTCCGTAATAGTTTAGATGAAGATTTTAATTTTGAAGAAGCGGAAGATTATGCCATGGCAGCGATTCGTTTTAGCCGCTGGGATGATGTGGTGGAAGCCATCGCAAAAATGGATGTTGAGACCCAAAAAGGTAGTCAGTGGCAGTATTGGCTGGCGCGTGCTTATGAGCAATCAAGCGATGCGAATAAACGCAATACCGCCAAAAAAATGTATCAGAATTTGGCAAAAAGTAATGATTACTATGGTCTAATGGCAAAAGACAAAATTGGTCAGCGTTTTGATGCCAGTCGCTTAGGCGGTAGCAACTTGCCCAATGTTAGTACGGCTGATCGCGCACGTGTCATGCAGGATGGCAACTTTGCTCGTGCCTTTGCCTTATATAATGCTGATGCCAGCCGCGCTTATGCCAATCGAGAGTGGAACTGGGCGGTGAAGCAGGCTCGTGATAATCGCGATGACAATTTAATCATTGCGGCCGCTCGTCAAGCATATGACATGGGCTGGCTTGACCGAGCAATTTATGCCGTTGATAATACCGACAGAGTCGATAGCTTAGCACTGTCGCATCCAATGCCGCATCAAGATGCAGTCGTACGCTATAGTCAGTCTGCAGGTATTGATCCAGCTTGGGCTTATGGCATTATGCGTCAAGAAAGCCGTTTTGTGTCTTCTGCGCGCTCTAACGTTGGTGCTAGTGGTTTGATGCAAGTGATGCCAGATACGGCAAAGTATATTGCTCGTAATTTAGGCGAGACTTATAGTGCCAGCCGCGCCAATAGCGGCGATACCAATATCCGTTACGGTACATGGTACATGGGTGATATCTTTGGTAAGTTAAACAGTCAGCCAGTCCTCGCCACAGCAGGCTACAACGCAGGTCCTAATAATGCCAAACGCTGGCAGCCAATGTATGGTTCATTAGCGGCGGATCAGTATGTCGAATCGATTGCATTTCCTGAAACGCGTAACTATGTGAAGCATGTGATGGAAAACGCGACTATTTATAGTAGTTTATTGGGTCGTGGTCAGCCGATTAGCCAGCGTATGGGCACAGTACCTGCTGGATTTTAGGTTATTTGTTTATCGATCAAATAAACCATTATAA